>NZ_AGUF01000063.1 GCF_000236785.1 Achromobacter arsenitoxydans SY8
TCAAGGCGATCCGGCCCCTGGTGCGGCGCGCGGCCGTTGCCAAGCCCGTCGTCGTCCCGGCTGCGCCTGCCCTGAAGGGAGCGGCAGCGCTGCGCGCGATCGCCGTTCACGAACACGCACACGCACACGATCACGCACACGTCCATGACGATGATTGCGGTTGCGGGCATGCGCACGCGCCCGCGCCGGAGCAGGTGGCCGGGCCGCTGAGCTGGCGGCGCGCCTGGTCGGCCATCCTGGCAGTGGGCCTGCGGCCGTGCAGCGGCGCGCTGATCGTGCTGGTGTTCGCGCTATCGCAAGGCTTCTTTCTTGCGGGCGTGGCGTCGGCCCTGGCGATGGGCCTGGGCACCGGCCTGACGGTGGCCATGCTGGCATGCCTGGCCGTGGCGGCCGGGGGCGCGGCCACACGCCTGGGCCGCCGGATGTCTGGTGCGGGCGCCGCGCGCCTGCGTTATGCCGTGGAGGCGCTGGCGGCCCTTGCCGTGCTGCTGCTGGGTGTGACGCTGCTTGGCGGTATGGTGGCCGGCGGCGGCTAGCAGCCGGTCAGGATTTCCGGCCTGCGCGCGGGTGGGCCTGGTCGTAGGCTTTGGCCAGGTGCTGGAAGTCCAGCCGCGTGTAGATCTGGGTGGTCGAGATATTCGCGTGGCCGAGCATTTCCTGTACGGCGCGCAGGTCCTGCGCGGATTGCAGGACGTGGCTGGCGAAGCTGTGGCGCAGCACATGCGGATGCACATGCGTCGGCACGCCGGCAGCCTGCGCGATGCGCGCCAACTGCAGTTGCACGACGCGCGGCGAGATGCGGCGTCCGCGCGCGCCCAGGAACAGCGCGGCGGCGTCTTCGGGCTGCGGCGAAGGCGCGGCCAGTTGCGGGCGCGCGCCGATCCATTTGCGCAGGGCCGCCAGGGCTTGCTGGCCGACCGGCACCGAGCGGCGCTTGCCGCCTTTGCCCAGCACCACGACTTCGGCGTCATCCAGGTTCAGCCAGCCGCGCGATTCGTAGTCGGAAGTGCGTTCATAGCGCAGGTCCAGCCCCACTAGCTCGGACAGCCGCAGGCCGCTGGAATAGAGCAGTTCGAACATGGCCTGGTCGCGCAGTGCGGCGGGCTCGGTGGCGACGCGCGCGGGCGCGCTGTCCAGCAAGGCCTGGGTCTGTTCGACCGACAGGGCCTTGGGCAGGCCGCGCGGCGCCTTGGGCGCGCGCACCCCCGCCACCGGGTTGCCGGCCAGCTCCGCTGCGGGCGCCCACCATTGGTAGAAGCCGCGCCAGGCCGCCAGGGTGCGCGCCAGGCTGCGCGGACCGCGGCCCTGCGCGTGCAGGCGCGCCACGAACTGGCGGATGTGGCCGTTGCCCAGCTTATCCAGCGGCAAGCTCGCCTTGTCGGCGAGTTCGCGCAGGAAGTGCAGTTCGCGCCGGTAGCCATCCAGGGTGTGGGGCGAATAGCGGCGGTTGGTTTCCAGATGACGCAGCCATGCGTTCATCGGGTCGGGCAGGGGGGCGGGGCGGGGATCGGCGTCCTGCATTGCGTTTTCCTTGTGCGCCCCGGATGCCTAGACCTTGGGCGTGGCCGGATTCAGGCGGTGCAGGGCCGCCGAAGCGAGCTGACCGATGGATTCCAGGAAGGTCGTACCCATTTCGGGGGTGAAGCGTTCCGCGTCGTCGGAGCCGAGCACCAGCAGGCCCACGGCGGGGCCGTCGGCCTGGAGCCGCAGGGGAACCAGCGCCAGCGACTTGGGCTTGGCGTCCAGCCAGGCGACGGCTTCAAAGGCGGTGTCGGTGCCGCAATACGGCGCCTTCAGGCTGTCGGTGAACGTGCGCACGTCCTGCGACACGGGTTCGCCGTAGCCGTGGTCGGGCAGTTCGGACAGGTTCCACAGGCGCAGCGCCACATGGTTCAGGTCGAATTGTTCGGCCAGGCCCAGCGCGATTTCGCCCGGCACCAGTTGGGGGTCGCATTCGGACAGCAGGCGGCTGCACCACTTGGCCACGTGCGAGCCGATGGTCTCGTTGGCGGTGGCGTTGCGCACGAGTTCGTTCAGGCGCCATTCCAGTTCGCGGTTGCGTTCGCGCAGCGTGAGGATCTGGCGCTCGCCCAGCGAAATGGCGCGCGAACCGTGCGGATGCGGCACCTGCAGGGTGGCGAAGACGTCGGCGTGTTCGTCGAAGAAGCCGGGGTTCTCTTGCAGGAAGCTTGCGATGTCCTGGGCGGTGAGTGCGGTATCGGTCATAGGGTTATCGGTTCAGCGCCATGGAGAAGACGAGCTTGTCGATGTCGACCTGGCCCGTAAAGACGGATTCGGCGGGGCCGGTCATGCGCAGTTGTTCGCCGTTCCAGGCGACGGTTAGCACGCCGCCGCGCGTTTGCACGCGCACGGGAGAATCCAGCAGGCCGCGGCGGATGCCGGCCGCGACGGCGGCGCAGGCGCCGGTGCCGCAGGCCAGGGTCTCGCCGGCGCCGCGTTCGAAGACGCGCAGGCGGATGTTGTGGCGGTCGACGACCTGCATGAAGCCGGCGTTGACGCGGCGCGGAAAGCGCGGGTGCGTTTCGATCAGCGGGCCGAGCACCGAGACGGGCGCGGTGTCGACGTTGTCGACCACCTGCACGGCGTGCGGGTTGGAGATCGCGACGGCGGACACGGCAACCGTGCGCGGCATGCCGGCGGGCGGGTCGAGTTCCAGGTCCCAAAGCGTGTCCTGGCCCTGCGTGCGCGACGCCAGGCCGGCGGTGTCGAATGGCAAGGCGGCGGGGTCGAAACGGGTGCTGCCCATTTCCACGGTGACCTGTTCGTCGTCGCCTTCATCCAGGACCAGGATGCCCGTGGCGATTTCGGCGCGCAGCGGGTTGCGATCGGACAAGCCCTGTTCGTGCACGAAGCGGACAAAGCAGCGGGCGCCGTTGCCGCAATGCTCGACCTCGGAGCCGTCGGAATTGAAAATGCGATAGCGGAAGTCGGCGTCAGGCCGCGTGGCGCGTTCGACCAAAAGAATCTGGTCGGCGCCGATGCCGAAGTGCCGGTCGCCCAGGGCGCGGGCGCGCTCGGGCGTCATTTCGATGGTCTGGCGGACGCCGTCGAGCACAACGAAATCGTTGCCCGCGCCATGCATTTTGGTGAAGTTCCAGTTCATCACCGGATTATCGCCCATTATTGCGGCGCGGATCGGGCGTCAATAGAGTTTGGCCTCGCCTTCGGGCCGGGTCTTGAATCGGCGGTGGACCCAGTAGTACTGGCTGGGGCAGCGCCGCACCCAGGTTTCCAATTCGCGGTTCAGGCGGGCGGTGGCGGCTTCGAGCGAATCTTCGCCTGGAAAGTCCTGGAGCGGCGGCAGTACGTCCACGTGGTAGCGGCCGGTATCCGGGTTCCAGAAACCCACGACCGGCAGCACCGCGGCGTTCCATTTCTGGGCGAGCTGGGCGGTGGCCAGCAGGGTCGCGGCCTGGATGCCAAAGAAGGGCACGAAGACCGAGCCCTGGCGGCCGAAGTCCATGTCGGGCAGGTAATACACCGGACGGGGCGCGCGCAGGTGCCGGATCAGATCGCGCACGCCATCTTTGCGGCTGACCAGGAAGACCTCGTTGAAGCGGGCGCGCCCGGCGGCCACGACCGCATCAATGTGCGGATCGCTTTGCGGCGTGTACATGGTGGCGGCGCTGGGCACTTCCATGGTCAGGCGCGTGGCCGCCGCGTCCAGGGCGATGAAGTGCGGCGCCAGCAGGATCACCGAGCGGCCTTCGGCCGTCAGCGCATTGATGCGGTCAGCGCCCGTCTGCGTGACCATCTCTTTGATGGCTTCCGGCGTGCCGTACCAGAGCACGCCGCGGTCGACGATGGTTTGCGCCAGCGCGCGGAAGTGGTCGGCCACCCATTGTTCACGGACGGATTCGGGCTGGTCGGGAAAACACAGTTCCAGATTGCGGCGCACGATGCGGGCGCGTGACCTGGCCAGGCGCGGCGCGAGCCAGCCCAGGCAGGCGCCGATGCGCTGGCGCGTGGATGGCTTGATGCGGCCGAACCATTTCAACAGGGAGATCAGCGTGCGCGTTTTTCTATCGTTCATGGATGTGGAATGAGACCTGGCGGCAGGATCGGCAAGGGCCTCAGGAGGCCGGAGGCGCCGGTTCGGCGTCGGGAGCCGGCGGTGCGCCGCGCGGGGTCTTGTAGCGGTTGTAGCTCCAGAGGTACTGGTCGGGGCAGCGCCGGATCAGCGTTTCCATCGCGGCGTTGATCAGCGCGGCCTGCGCTTCCGGCTCGGCCGGCAGGGGCTCGGGGACCCGGACGTAATGAATGCGCCAGCCGCGGCCCTTGGGCAGGCGTTCGCCAGCGGTGAGGATGATGGGAACGTTGGTTTGCGTGGCCAGCTTGCCGGGCAGGGTCATCGTGTAGGCCAGGCGTCCGAAGAACGGAACCCACACGCCGTCGCCCACGCTGGGGGCCTGGTCGGGCAGCATGCCGACGGATTCGCCCCGGCGCAGGGCGCGCACGAATTCCCGGACGCCCTGCATGGTGGCGGGCACGGCATTGACGTCCGAACTGTTGCGCGCCGTTTCCAGCAAGGGGGCCAGGGCGTCCTTGCGCGGGGGGCGGAACATGACCGTCATGGGCATCTGGCGGGCCAGGTAGCGGGCGGTGATTTCGAAGCAGCCCAGGTGCGGGGTCAGGAACAGGATGCCGCGGTTTTCGGCGCGGGCGGCGGCGACCACGTCATTGTCGTCCGACACCACCTGCGCCAGGCTTTCCTTGTTGCGGAACCAGACCCGGGGGTTCTCCAGGATCATGGCGCCGGTTTCGCCCGCCGCCCGGCGGGCAAACGCCGCGCCGGGATAGCCGGCCTGCGCCGCATTGGCCTGCAGGCGCCGCCGGTACTTGCCGGGCCAGGCGTAGACGGCGCGCCCGGCAAGGCGCCCGATGGCGTGCGCGACGGGGAGCGGCAGGGCGGCAAAGAGACGAAACAGGGGCAGCAGCATGCTTCAAAAGGGTGAGAACGGGCAGGGTCATACCGCTGCTCGGGGAATATGCTTACCCCCCGGGCACGAGCGTAAGAACGGCATTTTCGCTTAAAATGCGCGGAGTCGCCGAGTTAACCGACAACTTGCGGGGCGACGGCAAGGGCGCGGCGCATTGCGCGGCCACTGCCAAATCCGCTAAAGCGTCGCGCCCAGTTGGCATATGCCATGCAGACCGGGGTGCAACGCGCCTCGTGAACCTACGTGCCGGCAAGACCGGACAAGAAAGGACGCATCTGTGGCCAACAACGATTTTCTCTTCACTTCCGAATCCGTCTCTGAAGGGCACCCCGACAAGGTTGCCGACCAGATTTCCGATTCGATCCTTGACGCCATCTTCACGCAGGATCCGAACGCGCGTGTCGCAGCCGAAACGCTGTGCAACACCGGCCTGGTCGTGCTGGCAGGTGAAATCACCACTACCGCCAACGTCGACTACATCCAGGTCGCGCGCGACACGATCCGCCGCATCGGCTACGACAACACCGAATACGGCATCGACTACAAGGGTTGCGCGGTGCTGGTCGCCTACGACAAGCAATCGCCGGACATCGCCCAGGGCGTCGACCGCAGCTCGGAAGACTACCTGAACCAGGGCGCTGGCGACCAAGGCCTGATGTTTGGCTACGCGTGCGACGAAACGCCCGACCTGATGCCGGCTCCGATCTGGTACGCGCACCGCCTGGTGCAGCGCCAGAGCGAACTGCGCAAGGACGGCCGCCTGGCGTGGCTGCGTCCTGACGCCAAGTCGCAAGTGACGTTCCGCTACGTCGACGGCCGCCCCGCCGAAGTCGACACCGTGGTGCTGTCCACCCAGCACTCGCCCGAGGTTTCTCAGGAAACCATCCGCGAAGCGGTCATCGAAGACATCATCAAGCCCAGCTTCCCCGAAGGCCTGATCACGCCCAAGACGAAATTCCTGGTCAACCCGACCGGCCGTTTCGTCATCGGCGGCCCGCAAGGCGATTGCGGCCTGACCGGCCGCAAGATCATCGTCGACACCTACGGCGGCGCATGCCCCCACGGCGGCGGCGCGTTCTCGGGCAAGGACCCGTCCAAGGTCGACCGTTCGGCCGCCTATGCCGCGCGCTACGTGGCCAAGAACATCGTGGCCGCCGGCCTGGCGCGCCAGTGCCAGGTGCAGGTCAGCTACGCGATCGGCGTGGCTGAGCCCATCAACATCACCGTTTACACCGAAGGCACGGGCGTCATCCCCGACGACCAGATCGCCAAGCTGGTGCGCGAACACTTCGACCTGCGTCCGAAGGGCATCGTGAACATGCTGGACCTGCTGCGTCCGATCTACACGAAGACCGCCGCCTATGGCCACTTTGGCCGTTCGGAGCCGGAATTCTCGTGGGAAGCCACGGACAAGGTCCAGGAACTGAAGAAGTCCGCCTGAAGCGGCCTGATTCAATAGAAATAACGCCCCTTCCGGGGCGTTATTTTTTTTCGGCGGCTCAGAGGCCCCAGGCCGACAGGTCTGGCAGGCGGGCGGCCGGCGCCAGCACTTGTTCCAGCGCCGCCGCGCAATCGAGCATCGCGGCGTCGCCGCCTGCCGGCGCCAGCAGCTGTACGGCGCCAGGCATGCCGTCGGCGTCAAAGCCGGCCGGCAGCGCGATTGCGGCCGCGCCCAGGAAGTTGGCCGGGCGCAGCAGCTTGCCCAGGCCGGCGTGGCGCGTGTCCTGGGCATCCAGCGGCTGGGCGGCCTGGTCGCAGGCGGGCATGAGCAAGGCGTCCACGCCTTGCATCGCCTGCGCAAAGGCGGCCATGTCTGCCTGGCGGCGCTCCAGCGCGGCTTCGTAGCTGGCCTGCGAAATCCGTCCGCCCGCGGCGATGCGCGCGCGCACGACGTCCCAGAGCGGCTGCGCGGGATCTTCGGCCAGGGCGCCGTAGTAGCGGTAGGCCTCGTAGGCCAGCACCAGCGAGTTGTCCTCGGCCATGCGGGCGAACGAAAGCGACGCGGGCGGATGCCAGGTCGTGGGCGTGCAGCCGGCCCGGTCCAGGCGCGCCTGCGCCTGGTGCCATACCTGCAGGCCGGCGTCGGTCAGCGGTGTCGGCCAGGCCTGCGGCGCCAGCACGGCGACGGCGCCGGCGTTGCAGGGCGACGGGTAGCGCAGCGCCGCCACGCAGACGGCGGGCAGGGCCAGCGTGGCGGCGTCGTCGATGTCCGGACCGGCCAGCAGCTGCGTCAGCAATCGCGCGTCGGCGACGTTGCGGGTAATGGGGCCCAGCACGTCCAGCGTGTCCGACAGGGGCAGGCATCCGGCTCGGCTGATGAAGCCGGACGACGGCTTGTAGCCGACCACGCCGTTCAGCGCCGCCGGCGCGCGCACGGAGCCGCCGGTGTCGCCGCCCAGCGCCAAAGGCGCCAGGCCCGCCGCGACGGCCACGCCCGCGCCGCTGGAAGACCCGCCCGGCGCGCGCGCCACGCTGGCGTCCCAGGGATTGCGGGCCGTGCCCTGCGTGGGATTCTGGCCGGACAGGCCGAAGGCGAATTCGGTCATGCGCGTCTTGCCCAGGATGACCATGCCCTGGGCGACCAGCCGGTGCGCCGCCGCGGCGGTGACGGTGCTGACCGCGCCCAGGCGGGTCTGCGACCCGCCGCTGGCGGTGGTGCCTTCCCAGTGGATGCTGTCCTTTACCGCTACGGGCACCCCATGCAGGGGGCCCATGCTGATTCCAGCCGCCAGCAGGCGGTCTGCGGCATCGGCCTGCGCCAGCGCGCGTTCCGCCGTGACTTCGCTGTAGGCGGCCAGCGCGGGCGCGCGCTCGATGCGGTCCAGGAAGTGCTGGGTGAGCGCGAGCGAACTGAGTTTGCGCTCGCGGATGGCGCGGGCAAGCTGGCGGGCGTCTTGGAAATGCAGGGCGGTGTCTTGGGCTGGCATGGGCTTTCGTGGAAATGAAAAAGCCTTCCGGCCCGTTGCGGGACCGGAAAGCGTTCGGACTGGGGTGCGTTGCGTTACTTCAGGACCTGGCCCTTCGTCTCGGGCATGCGGATGAAGGTGATCAGGGTGATCACGGCGCCCGCGAGCACGTAATAGAAGAACCAGCGTTCCATGCCCTTGCTTTGCAGCCAGGTCAGCAGATAGGGCGTGGTGCCGCCCAGCAGCGCGACGACCAGGTTGTACGGCGTACCGATGCCGACGGCGCGCACGCTGGTGGGGAACTGCTCGGACATGATGGCCGGCGCGATCGCGGTGTACATGGCGTACAGCACCAGGCCGAACAGCTCCACCGCCAGGATCGAGCCGAAGGACGGGCCCAGCGTGGTCATCAGCGGATAGAAGAAGAGCAGGTAGCCCGCGGCGAAGAAGATGAGCTGCGGCTTGCGGCCGATGCGGTCGGACAGCATGCCGAACAGCGGCTGCACCAGCATGAACACGATCAGCGCGACGGTGTTGGCGGCGAACGCGGTCTTGGGATCGGCGCCGACCTGCCGGATGGCGTAGGTGGGCACGTACGCCACGAAGATGTAGAACGCGAACGTGGTCAGGACCGAAAAGCCCACGATGCGCAGCACTTCGCGCGGGTGGTCGCGCAGCAGGGTGCGCAGCGGCTGCTTTTCGACGCCGGCTTTCTTGGCGTGCGAGAAGGCTTCGGTTTCGGGAATGGCGCGGCGGATCCACATGCCGGCCAGGCCGCCCAGCGCGCCCAGCAGGAACGGAATGCGCCAGCCCCACGCGGCCATGTCGGCCTTGGTCAGGACGGAGGTCAGGATCCAGCCCACGGCCGAGGCGGCCAGGATGCCGACTGCCGCGCTGAAGAACACGAAGCTGGAATAGAAGCCGCGCTTGTTGGGCGGCGCCATTTCTGCCAGGAACGTCGTGGCCGAGGCATACTCTCCGCCCAGCGACAGTCCTTGCAGCAGGCGGGCCGCGGTCAGCAGCAGCGGGGCGGCCAGTCCGATGGTGGCGTAGGTGGGGGTGATGGCGATGATGAGGGAGCCGCCCGCCATCATCAGGATCGTCAGGCCCAGCGCGGCCTTGCGGCCGTAGCGGTCGGAAAAAATGCCCAGCACCCAGCCGCCGACCGGGCGCATGAAGAAGCCCACGGCGAAAATGCCGAAGGTCGCCAGCAGCGCGGTGGTTTCGTTGCCGGGAGGGAAGAACTGGCTGGAAAAGAAGATGGCGAACGACGCATAGATGGTCCAATCGAACCATTCCACGGCATTGCCTACACTACCGGCCAGAATCGTGCGGGCGCGGGAAACGGGCGCGGCGCTTGCCCCTTGCGCCTGGCGCAAGGTTGCGGATGTGCTGCTCATGACGTCCTCAAGAGATATTTATTTTTGGTCAAATTGACCGGTTAAATTTATGTTTTTATCAATCCGCGAACGTTAGATTAATGAATATGGTCACGTCAAGTAAGGGTAACCCCCTAATCGGGGAGCTGGACGACACCGATCTGGCTTGCCTGGTCGCGCTGCAGGCGCAGCCGCGCGCGTCCTGGCGCGAACTGGGCGCGGCGACCGGCATCGCCGAAAGAACCGTGGCGCGGCGCATCAGGCGCCTGATGGACGCGGATGCGCTGCGCGTCATCGCCGAACCGGATCCCCTGGCCACCGGCCGGGGCGTGGTGCTGCACGCATGGGTCCGCTGCCGCTCGGGCCGCGTGCCCGACGTCGCTGACCAATTGGCGCGGTTGGACATCGCGCAACTGGTGGTGACGCTTGCCGGCTCGGCCGATCTGATGGCCGAATTGACGCTGGCGGACGCGGCCGATATGCCTGACGTGGTGACGCGTGTGCTTCCGTCGATGGATGGGGTGGAGCACGTGGAGGCTCGGCTGGTGCTGCGGCCGTTCCGGCGCGCGGGCCAATGGCGCATCCAGCCGCAGCCCGACGCGGCGGCCGATGCGCCGCTGCTCCAGCCGCCGTCCGCCCTGACCGACCCCGAGCAGCGGATGGTGGCGCACCTGATGCGCGATGGCCGCGCCAGTCTGGCTGAACTGGCCGAGCAGGCTGGCGTGAGCGAGCCCACCGCGCATCGCCTGCTGCAGAACCTGGTGGAACGCCGCGCGCTGAGCTTTCGCGTGGAAGTCGAGCCGGCCCTTGTCGGCTTTCCGGTTGAGGCCGTGATTTCCGTGCAGGTGCGCCCGCAGGCGGTGGATGCGCTGGCTGCGCATCTGGCGCTGGACCCGAACACGCGCTGTTTGTTCGGCACCAGCGGCGCCTCGCAGCTGTTCTGGCACGTGCTGTGCCGCGACAGCCTGCATCTGTGGGACGTGGTGACCCGCCGCCTGGGCGAACTGGACGGCGTGCTCAATAGCGAGGTCGGCGTGGTGATGCGCGCGCACAAGCGTTGCGGCATTGTGCGCGCGGGGGCGCGGCTGGGTCCGGAAGGCGCCTAGGGCCCGCGGGCGGCGGCGGCCAGCCCGGCCGCACCGCGCGCTTGCGCCCGCAACGGGCTAGGCGCCCAGATAGGCGCGGGCCAGGGCGCCGTCCTGCGCGATGTCTGCGGCGGAGCCGTGCGCTGCAACCCGTCCGGATTCCAGCACGTAGGCGCGGTCGGCCAGGGACAGCGCCAGCGCGGCCATCTGGTCCACCAGCAGGATGGTCATAGATTCGGCGCGCAGCCGGTCCAGGGCCTCAAACAGCTCATCAATGATCTTCGGCGCCAGGCCCAGCGACGGCTCGTCCAGCAGCAGGATCACGGGCTTGGACATCAGGCCGCGTGCGATTGCCAGCATCTGCTGCTCGCCGCCCGACAGCAGGCCGGCGCGCTGGTGCAGGCGTTCGCGCAGCCGCGGGAAGCGCGCAAGCATTTCCTCGACCCGCGCGTCGCGGTCCTGCGGATGCAGGAATGCCCCCAGGCGGATGTTGTCCAGCACGCTCAGTCCCGGGAACACCTGCCGGCCCTCGGGCACCAGCACCAGTCCGCGCGCCACGATGCGGTCGGCTGCCAGGCCCTGCAGTTCCTGGCCCTGTAAATGCATGCCGCCCTGGGCGGGACGGTGCAGCCCGGCCAGCGTGCGCATCAGGGTCGACTTGCCCGCGCCGTTGGCGCCCAGCAGCGCCACCATTTCGCCCTGCCGCACCTGCAGGTCGATGCCGTGCAGCACGGGGTTGGCGCCGTAGCCGGTGGTGAGGTTGCCCACGCCCAATACTTCGGGGGGGATCGTTTCGCCCGCCGGCCGGATCCGCGGGGCAGGGGCGCGGCGCGCCGCCTCGTCGCCCAGGTAGGCCTGGCGCACCGCGGGCGACTGCTGGATCTCGGCGACGCTGCCTTGCGCCAGTTCGCGCCCGGCGTCGATGGCGACGATGTGGTCGGACACGCCCATCACCAGCGTCATGTCGTGCTCGACCAGCAGCACGCCCGCGCCGGCTTCGGCGATACGCCGCAGCAGCCCGGCCAGCCGCGTCTTGTCTTCGCGCGACAGGCCGGCCGCCGGTTCGTCCATCAGCAGGATGTCGGCGTCGGTGGCGAGCGCGCGCGCGATCTCCACCAGCCGCCGGTCCACGTGCGGCAGGTCCGCCGCGGGAATGTCCAGCGCGCCTTCGTAGCCGCAGAAGCCCAGCAGGGCGCGCGCACGTTCCCGCGCGTCGGCCGCAAGATAGCGGCGCGAGGACAGCAGCCCGCCCAGCCGTCCGCGCAGCATGCCCAGCGCGACGTTGTCCTCGACGCTCAAGGTGTCGAAGAGCTGCGAGGTCTGGTAGGTGCGGGCGATGCCGCTGCGCGCCACGCGGTGGGCGGGCAGCGCCGCCAGCGCCTGGTCACCCAGCGCCACGGCGCCGCTGGTCGGCTGGTAGTAGCCGCTGAGCATATTGATGACGGTGGACTTGCCCGCGCCGTTGGGGCCTATCAGGGCCGTGACGGCGCCGGGCGGGACGACGAAGGACACCGCCTGCACGGCGCGCACCCCGCCGAAAGTCATGGTCAGCGCGTCCGCCCGCAGCGTCCGCCGCAACCGGCAGGTGACGGGCATGGCGCCATGGCGCGGCGCCAGCGCGTGGCCGCGCGCGCCGCGCCGCCAGCGCGCCAAGAGGCCCGCCGCGCCTTCTGGCGCGGCCCACAGCACCACCAGCAGGAAGGCACCGAAGAACAGCAGGCGGTATTCCTCCAGGCTGGACAGCAGTTCCGGCAGCAGGCCCACCACCACCGCGCCCAGCAAGGGGCCCGCCAGCGAGCCCGCGCCGCCTATCGTCACGGCCAGCACGAACAGGATGGACTGCATGAAATTGAAGTTGTGCGGCGTGATCATGCCCGTCTGCGGCGCATAGAGGCCGCCCGCCAGCCCGACCACGGCGGCCGACACCATGAAGGCCACGGCCTTCACGATCAGCGGGTTGATGCCGATGGATTCGCTGGCCGTCTCGCTGTCCTTGACCGCGCGCATGGCGGCGCCCCAGGCGCCGCGCGACAGCAGGGCATAGCCGGCCAGCGCGACGAACACGGCGACGATGGCCAGCATGGCGACGCCGCGGTCGCCGCCGATGCCCGGAAGCGCCGGCTGCGCGATGCCCATCAGGCCGTTTTGCCCGCCGGTGACTGCGCCGCCTTCGATCAGCCCGTGTTCCACGATGAAGCCGAACGCGATGGTGATCATCGCCAGGTACGGGCCCTTTACGCGCAGGGCGGGCAGCGCCAGCAGCAGGCCGAAGACGCCGCAGACCAGCGCGGCGGCCGGCCAGGCCAGCCAGAAGCTCCAGCCCGCCTGCCCGGTCAGGATTGCCACCGTGTAGGCGCCGATTGCGTAAAAGCCCGCGTGGCCGAACGACATCTGGCCGGTCAGGCCCAGCAGCACGTTCAGGCCGATGCCGGCGAGCGCCAGGAGCGCCACATTGCCCAGCACGAACACGTAGTACCCGTTGACCGTGGCGGCCAGGACCAGCGCGGCCACGGCCAGCAGGGCGTACAGCGCCGGCTGCAGCCAGCGCGATGCGGATTGCTTGTGCATCAGACCTTCCTCACATCGGCGCGCCCGAACAGGCCGTTAGGCAGCACGGCGAGCATGACGATCACCAGCGTAAAGCTGATGATGTGCGTGTAGCCGGAGCCCAGCGCCACGGTGATCAGCGCTTCGACCACGCCGAACAGCAGGCCCGCGATCATCACGCCCCAGGCGCTGGTGATGCCGCCCAGGATCGCCACCACATAGGCCTTGAGTCCGAACAGCGTACCCATGTCGGCCTGCACGTTGAACAGCGGCGCGACCAGTGCGCCAGCCACGCCGGCGAATAGTGTCGACACGGCGAATGCGGCCATGATGGCGCGGCGCACGGGTATGCCCATCAGGCGGGCCGCGTTGGGGTTCTGCACCACCGCCAGCAGCGCCACGCCCCAGCGGGTGCGGCGCGACAGCGTGTGCAGCGCGGCGGCCAGCGCCAGGCCGACCACCGGGATCAGCAGTTGCAGCGGATAGATGCCCAGGCCAAGCCCGCCGATCTCCAGCGGCGCCTGGGCCAGGGGAGAAGGCAGGCTGCGCGGCTCCTTGCCGAAGGTGAACATCACCACGTTGTCCAGGACGATGCCCAGCGCCACCGTGGACATGAGCCAGGCATTGGAGCCGCGGCTGGCGAAGGGCCGCACGGCCAGCCGCTCCACCACCAGGCCGTAGAGCGCGCACAGCGCCAGCGCCAGCGGCAGGGCGGCCGACATCGGCCAGCCCAGCGTCTGGGCGAACGTAAACGTCAGCACGGCCCCGAGCATCATGGAACTGCCCTGGGCGAAGTTCACCGTGCCCGATACGGCATAGGTCAGGTAAAAGCCCAGGGCCATCAGTCCGTACATGCTCCCCAGACCCAGGCCGCTGACGATGGCGGACATCAACAACATGCGCGTCTCCCGCGTGATCCAGCCGGCTTACTGGGCGCCCTTGACGGGCAGGATCCGGTTGTCGATGAAGTGCGTCCACACGTAGTCGTCCTCGCGCAGCGCGTCGTGCGAGGTCGGCGTGAAGGGCTGTTCGTAGGTCTTGATCAGGCCTTCGTATTTGCCGATCTTGTAGAAGCCCTGGCGCACCGCGTCGCCGTCGGTCGAGCCGGCCTGGGCGATCGCCAGCGCGGCCAGCTGCATGCCGTCGTAGGCGTTGGCCACGCCCACGGCCGGCGTGATGTCCTGCGGCCCCTTGATGTCGGAATACTTGGTCTTGAGCGCCTGCATGACCTTGTCGCCCACCGGCCCCTGCTTGCCGAAGAAGCTGTAGGTCTGCACGAAGTGCACGTTCTTGGCGTTGGGGCCAGCCAGCTCCGTGAAGCGGCCGCCCGCCGGGCCCCAGTGCGACACCACCGGCACCTTCCAGCCCATGCGGTCCAGCGATTTGACGACCTGGGCCGACGGGCCCACGTTGCCCACCAGGAACAGCGTGTCGGCGCCCGCGGCCTTCAGGCGGCTCAGTTGGGGCACGATGTCCAGGTCGTTCGGCTGGAATTTCTCGATGCCGGCTGGCGTGACCTTGGCCGCCGTCAGTGCGGCGTTCAGGCCTTTTTCGTTGGATTCGCCCCAGGGATTGTTCACCAGAATCATGCCCGGCTTGGCGCTCTGGAAGGTCTTCTGCGCGTATTGGACCATCGCGCTGTCGACGATCTCGTCCATCGCCGACACGCGGAACACGAAGTTGGGGTTGCCCTTGTTCTGCGTGATGGCGGTGCCGGCCGCCCACGGCCCCATGAACGGCACCTTTTCCTGGTTCACGATCGGCACGATGGCCATGGATACCGGGGTGTCCAGGCCGCCGAACAGTACGGCCACCTTTTCCTTGAAGATCAGCTCGCGCGCGGCGGCCATGCCCTTGGCGGGATTGCCTTCGTCGTCGCGGCGAACCAGCACCACCTGGCGGCCGCCCAGCAGGCCGCCGCGCGCGTTGATTTCGTCGATGGCGACGGTCATGCCGCGCGTCAGGGCCTCGCCGGCGCGCGCGGATTCTCCAGACAGCGCGGTGATCAGGCCAATTTTGATCGGGTCCGCGGCCAGCGCCGGTTGCGAGGCGAGGCCTGCGGCGAAGAGGGCGGCGGCGGTCGCGCGGAGCATGAAGGAACGGCGGGTCGGGGTCATCGGGCACTCCTGGAAAAGTGGAATGAATCTTGCATGGGGTTAAGTGCTGCTCCGTTACCCCATGCAAGATCCATGCCACCTGATCCGCCCCGCCCGCCGGATGGCGTACCGGCCCCGCCACAGCGGGGCCGCCGCGGAAAAGGCTGCGATCCGCCATGGTTTGTACACACCGATTTCCGATTTTGTCGCCAAAGCATCAGAAGTTTTGTTCACAATCATGCATCAGGATTTGCACCAAAATGAATCCAACCTCGCTTCAAAGCACTAAACCGGGGCGTGAGTCCCCGTCGTCCTGGACCCCGGAACCCCTTGCCTGCCACGGCCGCTTTCCCTACCAGGCGATCTCCGGAAGAACAGACTATTCCTGGCCGAATGGCGCCCGCCTGGCGGTGTACCTGGGCTTCAACATTGAGCATTTCGCGTTCGGGGAAGGCCTGGGCGCGGAGCTGGGGCCGGCGTCGCCACATCCGGACGTGCTGAACTACGCCTGGCGCGAGTACGGCAACCGCGTGGGCGCCTGGCGCTGCCTGGAGCTGTTCGACGAGTTGCGCCTGCCGGCGGGTGTGCTGATCAACACCGCGCTGTATGAACATTGCCCCGACCTGGTGGACGCCTTCCTGGCGCGCGGCGACGAACTCATCGGACACGGCTACAGCAACGCGCACCGGCAGGGCGGCTTGCCCGAGGAAGAAGAGCGCGCGCTGCTTGCGCATTGCCGCGACCGCATCCTGCGCCACGCCGGCAGCGAGCCGGCCGGCTGGCTGTCGCCCTGGATCTCCGAAAGCCGCGCCACGCCCGACCTGCTGGCCGAGGCGGGCTACCGCTATACGCTCAACTGGTGCCACGACGACCAGCCCATGCGCATGCGCACCCGTGCGGGCGACCTCTGGGCGATTCCGTATCCGCAGGAACTCAACGACATCCCCATGATCATGGGCCGCAAGATGGATGCGCGCGATTTTGCCGATATGATTCTCGACCAGTTCGAAGAGATGCGCGCGCAGGCGGTCCGCCAGCCGCTGGTCATGGGCATTGCGCTGCACCCCTACATCGTCGGCCAGCCCTATCGCCTGCGGCACCTGCGGCGGGCACTGGCCCCGCTGGCCGCCGCCCGCGACCGCGGCGAGATCTGGTTCACCACGCCTGGCCAGATCTGCCGGCACGTGGACGGCCTGCCGCCCGGCGTGATCGCCTAGCGCCTACACGAACGCTCCTGTCATTCCCGCTGAACCGAGTTACTCATGTCCACCCGAAGCCTCGCCCAACCCCGCAAGCCCCGGACGAAAGCCGCCGGAAAATCCGCAGCCGGCTTGCGCAAGACCGCCGCGCCCGATGGCGCCGTTCCCGATCTTGGGACGCCCGACGCAGGGATGCCGGATGCGGCGCCGGACGCCGATATGGAGCGCCGGATCTGCGAAGCGGTCTACGAAAGCGTCATGAGCCAGCGCCTGACGCCCGGCACCAAGCTGCCCGAGGCGGCGATCTGCGAGCTGTTCGGGGTGTCCCGGTCGGTCGCGCGCAAGGCCTTGCAGCGGCTGGCGCACGAGCACGTGGTGGACCTGCACCACAACCGGGGCGCGGTGGTGGCCGAGCCCACGCCCGAAGACACGCGCCAGATTTTCCAGGCGCGCCGCGCGCTGGAGGCGGCGCTGCTGCCGCTGGCCGCGGCCCGGGCCACCAAGGCCGACTACGCCTCCCTGCGCAAGCAGTTGCGCGACGAGCACGCCCTGTTGCACCGCGCCGGCCAGCCCGCGTGGGCGCGGCAGGCCAGCGCCTTCCATGTGCGGCTGGGCGAGCTGTCCGGCAACACCATCCTCCACGGCTACCTGGCCGAACTGGTGTCGCGCTGTTCGCTCATCGTGGCCCTGTATGAGCCGCCGGGCAACGCGGCCTGCGAACACGGCGAACACGTGCTGATCGTGGACATGATGGAGCGCGGCGACGTCGCCGAAGCCGTCAGGATCAACGACAACCATCTTGCGGACCTGGAGCGGCGCATCAGCCTGGAACGCCCGCAACCCGCTCAAACTCTTGCCCAGATGCTGGGACTGGCCTGACATGGAAATCGACTTCGACGCCATTACCGAATATCAGCGCTACAAGCTGATGGCCAGCCTGATCGTGCCCCGTCCGATCGCGCTGATCACCACGCTGTCCGAAACGGGGGTGGTCAACGCCGCCCCGTTCAGCATGTTCAACATGCTGGGAGAAGACCCGCCCATCGTGATGGTCAGCATCAACCGGCTGGAAGACGGCGGTTTGAAGGACACCGCGGCCAACATCGTGCGCGGCAAGGAGTTCGTGGTCCACCTGACCGACGAGGCCATGGCGGAAAAGATGCACCGCTGCGGCGACCGGCTGCCCTCGGACGTCAGCGAACTGGCGCATGCGGGCCTGGACGCCGCGCCCAGCCATCGCGTGGCGCCGCCGCGCATCGTGCAGGCGCCGGTGGCGTTCGAATGCACGTTGTTCGAAACCATGGAAACCGCCAGCCGGCAGATATTCATCGGGCAGGTGCGCTGGCTGCACGCGCGCGACGGGCTGATAGATACGGACACTTGGCGGGTCCGCCTGCAGGATTACTTTCCGGTGGGGCGCTTTGGCGCCAGCTTCTACGTCACCACGCGCGACCGCTACGCCATTGGCGCAGACGGCGCGCCGGCGGCGGGCGCCGCCGCCAGCACGTCCATCGACGAAATCTGAGGCCTCACCAGACGGCGCCGTCCGTGCCCGGTGCGCGCACGTGGCGGGCGAATCGGCGCGACAGGAAGTCGACGAAGGCCAGCGTTTTGGCCGGCAGGTTGAGCCGCTCGGGATACAGCGCGTGGATGTCCGCGGGCGGGGTGCGCCAGTCGGCCAGCACTTCGCGCAGCCGGCCCGCGCGCAGGTACGCCGCGGTTTCCCATTCGGATCGCATGACGATTCCGTGGCCGTCCAGCGCCCATTCCAGCGCGCTTTGTCCGTCGTTCGAGCTGACCGGACCGCGCACCTTCACGGTCTCCGCGCGCGCGCCTGATTCCAGCCGCCAGGTGCCGTAGGCCACGTCGTTTTCGCGCACGACGATGCAGCGGTGGCGCTGCAGTTCGCCCGGCGTGCGGGGTTCGCCGTGGGTGTCCAGATAGCGCGGCGAGGCGCACAGCAGCCGCCGGTTGGACGCGATCTTGCGGGCGGTCAGGCGCGCGTCCGGCAGGTCGCCGAACCGCACCGCCACGTCAAAGCCTTCTTCGATCAGGTTCAGCGGCCTGTCGGTCAGCCGCATCTGCACTTCCACGTCGGGGAACTGGCGGCAGAAGTCCGACACGGCCGGCACGATGTGGGCGCGCCCGAATCCGAACGTCGCGTTCAGGCGCAACAGGCCCTGGGGCTGGGCGCGTGCGCTGGACACCGAGCGCTCCAGCGCCTGCAGATCCGCCAGAATGCGGCCGCCTTCGGCCAGATATAGCTCGCCTTCCTGCGTGACGCTGACCCGGCGTGTGGTGCGGTTCAGCAGGCGCACGCCCAGGCGCTGTTCCAGCTTGGCCAGGCGCGTGCTGACGGCCGGCGGCGTCAGCCCCAGTTCGCGCGCCGTGGCAGACAGGTTGCCGTGCTTGACCACCAGCGCAAAGAAGGCGAGATCAGAAAGCGCGTCCATGGGGCTATTTATAAATCAGATTTAACAAAGCTTTAGTCTTTTGAAGAATTATAAGAACTTAACCGGCCTATACACTGGACTCACCCATACAGAGCCGCCCGACGCGGCCATACGAGGAGACCAGGAAATGAAGATAGCTAAAGGGGCTGGCGCCGTGTGCGCGGCCATCGCCGCATCCTGTTTGACCCATCCCGCCGCCGCTGCCGGCGCCTTTCCCGAACGCGCCGTGACGCTGGTCGTGCCATTCGCGCCCGGCGGCAGCGTGGACATCGCCGCGCGCCTGATTTCGGACGCCTGGGGCCGCGCGCTGGGCCAGAGCGTGATCGTGGAGAACCGCGCCGGCGCGTCCGGCAACATCGGCATGGCGGCGGTGGCGCGCGCCGAACCCAACGGCTATACGCTGGCCATCAACACCATGTCGCTGGCCATCAATCCGGCGCTCTTCAAATCCATGCCGTTCGACACGGCGAAGGACCTGCGCTCGGTGGGCACGGTGGGCACGTCCCAGCATGTGCTGACCGTGACCAATGCGCTGCCGGCGACCTCGGTGAGCGACCTGCTGGCCTACGTGCGCGCCCGTCCCGCCAACGAGCTGAGCTTTGGCTCGGCCGGCACCGGCAGCACCTTCCACATGGCGGCGGAACTGTTCAAGTCCGTGTCGAAAACGCAGATCCTGCATGTGCCGTACAAGGGCGGCGGGCCGGCCATGTTGGACACCATCAGCGGCCAGGTGCAAATGAGCTTTCCGGTGCTGTCCGCCGCCAAGCCGCAGGTCGACGGCAAGAAGCTGCGTGCGCTGGGCGTGACCGGCACGAAGCGTTCGCCGCTGCTGCCGGACGTGCCGACCATCGCCGAATCGGGCCTGCCGGGCTACGAGTTCAACACCTGGTTCGTCGTCAGCGCGCCCGCCGGCACCCCGCAGGCGGTGATCGACACGCTGAACGCGAAGCTGGGCGAAGCGCTGCGTTCGCCGGCGCTGGCGCAGCGCATGCAGAAGGAAGGCTTCGATCCGCTGGTTACCGCGCCGGACAAGACCGATGCGATGGTGGCCGCGGAAATGACGCGTTGGGCCGGCATCGTGAAGGACGCCGGCATCGAGGCCAACTGAACGACAGCAAGACACGCCCGCGCGCGCCGCGGGCGCATTCATCATCAAGGAAGCAAGACATGCCCGGCATGACGCTATACGACAAACTGGTGGCCAGCCACGAGGTGGCCCGGATCGACGGCGAGCACGTCCTGCTCTATGTCGATCTGCACATCATGAACGAATACACCAGCCCGCAAGCCTTCAGCGGCCTGGCCGCGCGCGGCCGGGGGGTATTGCGTCCCGGGCAGCAGATGGCGGTGGTGGACCACATCATTCCCACGCACCCGGTGCCCGCGGCGTTGCGGGTGATCGCCGACGAGGCCTCGTCGCGCCAGGCGCAGAATCTGAAGCGCAATTGCGATGCCCAGCGCATCGCGCTGTTCGACACGACCGATCCGCTGCAGGGCATCGAGCACGTCATTGCGCCGGAACACGGCATGATCCTGCCCGGCATGGTGGTGCTGTGCGGCGACAGCCACACCACCACCTACGGCGCGCTGGGCGCGCTGGGATTCGGCATCGGGACGTCCGAGGTCGAGCACATCCTGGCCACGCAGACGCTGGTGTACCGCGTGGCGCGCAATATGCGCATCCGCGTCGATGGCGCGCTGCCGGCCCATGTGTCGGCCAAGGACCTGGTGATCTACCTCGTGCATCGCATCGGCGCGCAGGGCGCGCGCGGGCACGCGGTGGAGTTCTGCGGCGAGGCGATCGGCGCGCTGTCCGCCGAGGCCCGCATGACCCTGTGCAACATGACAGTCGAGGCCGGTGCGCGCGCCGCGCTGATCGCGCCGGACGCCGTCACCGACGCCTATGTGGTGGCGCACGCGCCGCAACTGCGCGGCGGCATGCTGGAAGCGGCGCGCGCTTACTGGGCTACGCTGCGCACCGACGAGGACGCCCGCTTCGATGTCGAACATGTGTTCGATGCGGGGCGGATCGCGCCCTTCGTGACCTGGGGCACCAGCCCGGACCAGGCGGTGCCGGTGGATGGCGCGGTGCCGGATCCGGGCAACGAGCCCGACGCCCTTGCCCGGCTGGCGCTGGAAAAGGCCATGGACTACATCGGCCTGGCCGCCGGCGCGCCGATTGCCGGGGTGCCGATCGACCGCGTATTCATCGGGTCATGCACCAACGGCCGCATCGAAGACCTGCGCGTGGTGGCGGGGCTGGCGCGCGGCAGGAAGGTCGCCGCGGGTGTGCGGGCCATGGTGGTGCCGGGCTCGGGCGCCGTGCGCGCGCAGGCGGAAGCCGAAGGCATTGCCGCGCAGCTGATCGAGGCGGGGTTCGAATGGCGCCAGCCCGGCTGTTCGATGTGCCTGGCCATGAACGACGACGTGCTGCGCCCCGGCGAACGCTGCGCCTCCACGACCAACCGGAACTTCGAGGGACGCCAGGGGCGGGCAGGGCGCACGCACCTGATGAGTCCGGCCATGGCCGCCGCCGCCGCGCTGGCTGGCCGCATTGTGGATGTGCGCGAATGGGAGCCCAAATGAATCCATTGATCGAAGGCGTTGCGGCGCCGCTGCCGTATTCCAATCTGGACACCGACCAGATCATGCCCAAGCAGTTCCTGCGCATCATCGACAAGGCGGGCCTGGACAAGGGCCTGCTGTATGACCTGCGCTTCGACGAAGCGGGAGCGCCGCGGCCGGATTGCGTGCTGAACCAGGCAGCCTACGCGGGCGCGTCCATCCTCGTGGCGGGCCCCAACTTCGGCTGCGGCTCCAGTCGCGAACACGCCGTGTGGGGCTTGCAGCAGTTCGGCATTCGCGCGGTGATCGCGTCCAGCTTCGGCGAGATCTTCTACTTCAACGCGCTCAACAACGGCTTGCTGCTGGTGACCCTGCCGCCGGCCGAGGTCGACGCGCTGCTCGCGCGGGTGTCCAATAGCGCGGGCGCCCATGGCAATCCCTTGCGCATCGACGTGATGGCCGGCCAGGTGCACGCCGCCGACGGCTGGGGCGCCGGCTTTGACCTGCCCGAGCGGCATCGCCGCATGTTCGCCCAGGGCCAGGACATGGTGGGCGCGACGCTGCAGCAGCTGCCCGAGGTGGAGCGCTTCGAGGCGCGGCACTGGGCGCGCTTTCCCTGGATGAAGGACGTGGCGCGCCAGGTGCGCGACCGGCTGGACGCCGCCTGAGGCGGGCAATCCCGGCAACACATAGATTGGAGACGACGCGGATGACCGCCTTTTTCGACCTGCCCGTGCGGCGCATCCAGGCTAACGGCGTGGAGATCGCCGCCCGCATCGACGGCTCGGGCCCGCCCCTGCTGCTGCTGCACGGGCATCCGCAGACCCACGCCATCTGGCACCGGGTCTGGCCCGAGCTGACGCGGCGCCACACCTGCGTGGCCGCGGACCTGCGCGGTTATGGAGACAGCGCCAAGCCTGCCGCCAGCGTGGATCACTCGGCCCATTCCAAGCGGACCATGGCGGCGGACATGGCGGACCTGATGCGCGGTCTGGGCCACGCGCGCTTCGACGTGCTGGCCCACGACCGGGGCGCGCGCGTGGCGCATCGCCTGGCGCTGGATCATCCCGATGCCGTGGGGCGCATGATGCTGCTGGATATCGCGCCCACGCTGGACATGTACGAAGGCACGACCCGCGCCTTTGCCCAGGCCTACTTTCACTGGTTCTGGCTGATTCAGCCCGCACCCGTCCCCGAAACCATGATCGAGCACGACCCCGTTTTCTACCTGCGGTCGGTGATGGGAGGCCGGCCTGGCGGACTGGCGCATTTCTCCCCTGAAGCCATGGCGGAGTACGAGCGCGCGGCGCGCCAGCCCGGCTGGGCCACCGGCATCTGCGAGGACTACCGGGCGTCCGCCACCCTGGACCTGGAACACGACCGGGCGGGCCGCGCGGCCGGCGAGCGCCTGCGCATGCAGGTGCGCGTGCTGTGGGGCGAACGCGGGGCGGTGGGCCGGAACTTCGATGTGCTGGCCCTGTGGCGCGCCGTGGCGGACGATGTGACGGGCGGTCCGCTGCCGGGGGCGCATTATCTGGCGGAGGAAACGCCCGGCGCCTTGCTGGCCGAGGCGGCGGATTTCTTCGGCGGGCGGTAGGGCTATCCAAAAGGGGACGCACCCCTGGTGTTAACCTTCGGCCCATGAATCGCTACTTCGCCGATCTTTCCGAATTGCCCGATGCCGAGGACGCGCAACGCGCCTTCAAGGCCTCGGATTCACCCTGCGTGGCCGTGTGCTCCACGCTGTTCGACGACATCTGCCGCGGCTGCGGCCGCACGGCCATGGAAGTCGCCAACTGGGTCTTCATGTCGGAAGAGGAAAAGCGCGAAGTCTGGATCCGCATCAAGGCGCAAGGGTATCCGCGGCGCAACAACTGAGGCGCCCGCGCAAGGCTTTCCGCCGGGCGCGCGGCCGCCGTCTTGGCCGTGTCACATGGCGCAGGCTGAATAGGGCCATCGCCCACTTCCGGCTCCATCATGCGCATCGTCCTGGTCACGGATGCCTGGCATCCGCAAGTCAACGGCGTCGTCCGCACCTGGACGACCATGCAGCAGATCCTCGGCGAATGGGGCCATGAGCTGATCGTGGTGAGTCCCCAGGGCAGCCGGACCATTCCGGCGCCGTCCGAACCCGACCTGCGGCTGTGCCTGCAGCCGGGGCGGCAATTGCGGCGCATCCTGGGCGACACCGTGCCCGACGCGCTGCACATCGCCACAGAAGGCCCGCTGGGGCTGGCCGCCCGGCGGATGGCGCTAAAGCGCGGCTGGCGTTTCACCACGTCCTTTCACACCATGTTCCCGGACTATCTGCAGGCGCGCATGGGCATCCCCGCCGCCTTGCCATGGCGCTACCTGCGCTGGTTCCACCGGCCATCGCAGCGGGTGCTGGTGCCGACTCCGACGGTGCGCGACATCCTGGTGGAGCGCGGGCTGGCCAACCTGCAGGTCTGGTCTCGCGGGGTCGATCCCCGAAAATTCCAGCCTTCCGCCAGCCGGGCGTTCCAGGATCTGGCCCGGCCCGTCTGGCTGAGCGTGGGCCGGGTGGCGCGGGAAAAGAACCTGGACGCTTTCCTGTCCCTGGATCTGCCGGGCACCAAGGTGGTCGTGGGCGCCGGCCCCGACGAGGCCCGCCTGAAAAAGCGCTTCCCGGATGCGGTTTTCCTCGGCATGCAGCAGGACGCCGCCCTGCCGGGCTATTACGCCGCGGCCGACGTGTTCGTGTTTCCCAGCCTGACCGACACGTTCGGCCTGGTCATGCTGGAGGCCATGGCCTGCGGCACGCCCGTGGCGGCCTTTCGCAGCGAAGCGCCGCTGGCGGTGGTCGAAGCGGGCGTGACGGGGCGTCTTGACGACGACCTCGGGCGGGCCTGCCGGGCATGTCTGGCGCTGGACCGTGACGCCGTGCGCGCGCGGGCGCTGACGCGCAGCTGGGATTCTGTGGCCGCGGACCTGCTGGATGCACTGGTGCCGTTGACCCAGGGCGATCCGAAAGGCGCCGCGCACGTCTGGGCGCCCACGCCCTGAGACCGGCGCGCGGCCCGGATTCGCTATCCCTTGCATGCGCCAACCTTGTACAATGCCCGGCAATCCTGAGGAGCGTTGCGACGACCCTGCGGTTCCCTTCAAGTGAACCCCGGCTCGCCAGGCTCAGGAATCCTTGTTCAAGCGCCGCGCCCAGCGCGTCGCTGCAGCAACGGCGCTCACCTTTGTCGCATATGGCGGGAAAGGCGAGCACTCGACTGTCGTGGTGTATTCGCGTTGTCCGGCCATATCGTGCGCCGTTCGTCATTTACGTGGAGCCTACACACCATGAACGCTGTGACTGATAAATCCTTCTCCGACTACCTCGTTGCCGACAAGTCGCTGGCCGGCTGGGGCCGCCGCGAACTCGCCATCGCCGAAACCGAAATGCCCGGCCTGATGGCCATCCGCGAGGAATTCGCCGCATCGCAGCCGCTCAAGGGCGCGCGCATCGCCGGCAGCCTGCACATGACCATCCAGACCGGCGTGCTGATCGAGACGCTGGTGGCGCTGGGCGCCGAAGTGCGCTGGGCGTCGTGCAACATCTTCTCCACGCAGGACCACGCCGCCGCCGCGATCGCCGCGTCCGGCACGCCGGTCTTCGCCGTCAAGGGCGAAACGCTGGAAGAGTACTGGCAGTACACCCACAAGATCTTCGAATGGCCCAACGGCCAGAACGCCAACATGATCCTCGACGACGGCGGCGACGCGACGTTGATGCTGCACCTGGGCACCAAGGCTGAAAAGGACATCTCGGTCCTGGCCAACCCGGGCAGCGACGAAGAGCGCATCCTGTTCGCCGCCATCAAGGAAACGCTGAAGCGCGATCCCAAGTGGTACTCGACCCGCCTGGCGCTGATCAAGGGCGTGACGGAAGAAACCACGACCGGCGTGCACCGCCTGTACCAGATGTCGCAAAAGGGCGAGCTGGCGTTTGCCGCCATCAACGTCAACGACTCGGTCACCAAGTCCAAGTTCGACAACCTGTACGGCTGCCGCGAATCGCTGGTGGACGGCATCAAGCGCGCTACCGACGTGATGGTCGCCGGCAAGATCGCCGTCGTGGCCGGCTACGGCGACGTGGGCAAGGGTTGCGCCCAGGCGCTGGTCGCCCTGCGCGCCCAGGTGTGGGTCACCGAAATTGATCCGATCTGCGCCCTGCAGGCCGCGATGGAAGGCTTCAAGGTCGTGACCATGGAAGAAGCGGCCGCGCACGGCGACATCTTCGTCACCGCCACCGGCAACTACCATGTGATCACGCGCGAGCACATGAACGCCATGAAGGACCAGGCCATCGTCTGCAACATCGGCCACTTCGACAACGAAATCGACGTCGCCGGCCTGGCCGACTGCCAGTGGGAAGAGATCAAGCCGCAGGTCGACCACGTCATTTTCCCGGACGGCAAGCGCATCATCCTGCTCGCTCAGGGCCGTCTCGTGAACCTGGGCTGCGCCACCGGCCACCCCTCGTTCGTGATGTCGTCGTCGTTCGCCAACCAGACGATCGCCCAGATCGAACTGTTCACGCGCAACGAAGCCTACAAGTCCGGCGAAGTCTACGTGCTGCCCAAGCACCTGGACGAGAAGGTCGCCCGCCTGCACCTGAAGAAGCTGGGCGTGAATCTCACGACCCTGCGCAAGGACCAGGCCGACTACATCAGCGTGCCGGTCGAGGGCCCCTACAAGCCCAACCACTACCGCTATTGATTGATGTAGCACAATAGGAAATCGCCGCGCCATGTCGGCGCGGGTTTTCCGGTCCGCGGGGCACGCCCGTCCTCGCCTGGCGATGACGGGGCCGCGGAGCGTCAATACAGGAGTTCGAACATGGTGACACTGATACTCGTCTGGATCCTGAACGCAGTGGCCCTGCTGGCCGTTGCCTACCTGCTGCCGGGCATCGTGGTGGCCAGCTTCGGGTCGGCGCTCATCGCCGCGCTGGTGCTGGGCCTGGTGAACATGCTGGTCAAGCCGGTGCTGGTGTTGCTGACGCTGCCCATCACGATCGTCACCCTCGGTCTCTTTCTCATCGTCATCAACGCTTTGTTGTTCTGGTTCGTGGGCTCGGTGCTCAAGGGATTTCAGGTCAACGGGTTCTGGTGGGCCGTGGGCGGCGCGATTCTTTACAGCATCATTTCCGGTCTCCTTACCAAGCTGATCCCGTAGGGGCCCCCCGAGCGCTGCGCGCTTCCGCCAGGGGCGTGCTGCGGACCGGCGAAGCCGGCTCCGCGGCACCCCACGGTGTCTCACCGGCCGAATGCGGCGCATAGCCATTAAAACACTGACATGTCCGAAACGAACTCTCCCGCTTTCAGTCTGGAATTTTTTCCTCCCCGCGACCTGGCCGGCCAGGAACGGCTGGTGCGCGCGGCCAAGCAGATGCTGGCCATCCAGCCCAAGTACGTCAGTGTGACGTTCGGCGCGGGCGGCTCCACGCGCGCCGGCACGGCGGATGCCGTGCGCACGCTGAGCAACCTGGGCTGCGACGCGGCGCCTCACCTGTCGTGCGTGGGCGCCTCCCGCCAGGACCTGCGAGACATCCTCCAGGCCTACAAGAACGAAGGCGTGCGGCGCGTCGTGGCGCTGCGCGGCGACCTGCCGTCGGGCATGGGCGGCGACGCCGGCGAACTGCGCTATGCCAACGAGCTGGTGTCGTTCATCCGCGAAGAAACCGGCGACTGGTTCCACATCGAAGTGGCGGCCTATCCCGAAATGCACCCCCAGGCGTCCAGCCCCTCGGCTGACCTGGACCATTTCGTGAACAAGGTGAAGGCCGGCGCCGACGCCGCCATCACGCAGTACTTCTTCAATGCCGACGCCTACTTCGATTTCGTCGACCGGGCCCGCGCCAAGGGCGTGGACGTGCCGATCGTGCCGGGCATCATGCCCATCACGAACCACACGCAGCTCCTGCGGTTTTCGGAAATGTGCGGCGCCGAAGTGCCGCGCTGGATCCGCCTGCGCCTGGCCGAGTTCGGCGACGACAAGGCTTCCATCCGCGCCTTCGGGATCGACGTGGTGACCGAGCTCTGCCAGACGCTGCTGGACAACGGCGCGCCGGGCGTGCATTTCTACACCCTGAACCATGCCGAAGCGCCGCTGGCGATCTGGAAGGAACTGTCGGCGTAAGAACGTGGCGGCGCCGGGCATCCGGCGCGGCAGACAAAATGGCCGGCGAAATTTCGCCGGCCATTTTTTTCATTGCGCGCGGAACGCTCAGTCCGCGTACACCCCCGCCTTGCGGATGACGCCGCCCCATTTGTCGATCTCGGATTGCAGCCAGGTCTGCAGGCCTTCCGGCGTCTGTTTGGATTCAGGCACGATCTCGGCGCCCAGTTCGGCCATCTTCTGCGTGAAGGCGGGATCTTTCAGCGCGGCGCGCAGCGCGGCGTTGAACTTGGCCACGGCCTCCGGCGGCGTGCCCTTGGGCGCATAGACGCCGTGCCAGACCTTGACCTCGAAGTTCTTCAGCCCGCCTTCCTGCAGCGTCGGCGCATCGGGCAGCGCCTTGATGCGGTCCAGCGTGGTGACGCCGTACAGCTTTACGCGTTCGGCCTTGATCTGGGGAATGGTCTGGGTGGTCTGGTCGCACAGCACGTCCACCTGGCCGCCCAGCAGGGCCGTCATGGCGGGCGCGGTGCCCGCGTAGGGAACGGTCGTGAACTGCACGCCCAGCGACTCCTGCAGCAGCATGCCGCAAAGCTGGGACACGGCGCCCAGGCCGGCATTGGCCAGGTTGACCTTGTTGCCGTTTGCCTTGGCGTACTTGATGAAACCGGCCATGCCATCGGCTGGCAGGTCTTTGCGGCCAAGCAGGGTCATCGGGACGTCCGCGACCTGCCCGACATAGGCGAAGTCCGTCAGCGGATTGAATGAGAGCTTGCGGTACAGGGCGGGCGCGGTCGCCATGCCGTTGTGGTGGATCAGGAAGGTGTAGCCGTCGGGGGCGGCGCGAGCCACGTGCTGGGACGCCAGCGTGCCGCCCGCGCCGGTGCGGTTTTCGATGACGACGCTCTGCCCCAGGGTTTTGGCCATGGAGGCGCCCAGGCTGCGGGCCACGACGTCGGTCGGGCCGCCCGCGGCGAACGGCACCACCAGGGAAATGGGATGGTTGGGATAGGCGCCTTGCGCGCCGGCATTGTTCCAGGCCAGGCAGGACAGGGCCAGCATGGGCAAGGCGGCGCGCTTGAAGGCGCGCGCGTAGGGTAGGGACATGTCTCGCTCCTTGTGGTCTTTTCGGCCCGCAAGGCAGAGCATGGCGGGCAGGCTCCCGCAGTGTGGCCTGCCCATCCGCGCATGGGAATTCGCGGTTTTGCAAACCGGGTTTCGGCTGACGAAAAGGAGGGTTTACGCGAACTTGTAAGCGGTTGCGCGAAAAAGAAGCGTGGGGCAGGCCTTAGTTAGGCTGGTCCTTGCCCGGTTCCTCGGCCAGCACCTGCGGCGTGGTGTAGCTGGGCCGCGGGGTATCGACGGGCTCCATGCGCAGCGGCTGGTGCACGCGGCCGGCCGGCACCAGCGAGTCGGGCGCGTCCGGGTTGGTCCACATCGGGTCCGGGATTTCCGCGAATACCTGGCGCAGGCGTTCGCCCCAGGTGCCGCGGATCATGCGGAAGTACTCGTTATGTTCGTCGATGCTGGCGAAGTGGGTCACGCGCAGGGAATTGGCGTCATAGACCAGCAGGTCCAGCGGCAGGCCCACGGAGATGTTGGAGCGCAGCGTGGAGTCCATCGAGATCAGGGCGCACTTGGCGGCCTCATCCAGCGACGTGTCCGGCTGCAGCACGCGGTCCAGGATGGGCTTGCCGTATTTGGCCTCGCCGATCTGGAAATACGGGCATTCCTGGCCCGCCTCGATGAAGTTGCCGGCCGAATAGATCTGGAACAGGCGGCAGCGTTCCGCGCCGATCTGCCCGCCGAAGATCATGCTGACGTTGAAGTCCACCCCTTGCTCGTGCAGCGCGTGCGCCTCGTTGCGGTAGACCTCGCGCACCGCCGCGCCGACGAGGCGCGCGGCCTCGAACATGTCGGGCGCGTTCCAGATGGTTTGCGCGCCGTCGTCGTGCTGGCGGGTCAGTACGTTGAGCACGGCCTGGCTGACCGCCAGGTTGCCGGAGGTCATCAGGACCATGACGCGCTCGCCGGGACGTTCGAAGACGGTCATCTTGCGAAAGACGCTGATCTGGTCGACGCCCGCATTGGTGCGGGAGTCGGACAGGAAAACCAGGCCGGATTCTAGGCGGGCTGCGACGCAGTAGGTCATGATCGGAAATAAGGGAAAACCACCACGCATTGTATTGCGGCGCGGCGGACCGGGGTTACTGCTGCACGGCCTCCTGGACCTGCACGCTGATTTCCATGGTTTCGTCGCCGCCGCCGCTGCGCACGCCGCGCACGGGCGAGGCCGAGTCGTAGTCCCGTCCCACCGCCAGCCGGCAATGGCATTCCGACGCGAACTGGCGGTTGGTTATGTCTACGCTGGTCCAGCCGATGCCGGACAGCCAGACGTCGACCCAGGCGTGGCTGGCGGCGTGCTCGGCGGTTGTGTACAGGTAGCCGCTGACATACCGCGCGGGCACGTTCATGCCCCGCACGCAGGCCAGGAACAGGTGTGCATGGTCCTGGCACACGCCGTGGCCCATGGCCAGTACCTGGTCGGCGGCGGTGGTCACGTCCGTGGTGCCTGGTTCGTACGCTACCCGTTCGTGGATCGCGGCGGCCAGGGCAAGGATGTCGTCCGACGAGGTCATTCCTTGCGGCAGCACGTCGCGCACGAAGGCAAGAATGGTGTCGTCCGCCTGCGTCAGCGGGGTCTGCACGCAATAGGCGTGCACCGGCAGCCGGCTGTCTTCGCCGCCCAGCACGCCGCGTGTCAGCGGCGCCACCAGGACCTGCCCGGTCACGCGCAGCTCGATGTCCGAGTGCGGCCGGTTCAGCGTCAGGGTGTGCGTGATGTTGCCGTAGGCGTCGACCTGTTTTTCCAGGTCGCCGGGCGCTTCGATGTTCCAGCGCAGCACGCGCTGGTGTTCGTCGTCGCGCGGAGTCAGGCGCAGGGTCTGGATGCTGTAGTTGACGGGCGCGGTGTAGCGGTAGTGCGTGACGTGCGTGATGATCTGCTTCATTGCTGCCTCCGTGTTATGCCGACAGCGGCACCAGGAAGTCCTGGCTGATGCGGTTGCCCAGGTCGTTGATGCGGTCCAGGAAGCGCTCAAGGTACTGGTGCAATCCGCTGGCCAGTATGTCTTCGACGCGGCCGTACTGCAGTTCCGCGCACAGCATGCCGGCGCGCCGTTCCGTTTCGGTCGAGCGCTGGTTCGAGACCCGCGCCAGGTCGTCGGCCACTGCGCGCATCGAGGCCAGCAGCGAACGCGGCATGTCGCCGTGCAGGATCAGCAGTTCCGCCACCCGGTCCGGCGTGATGACGTCACGGTACACCTTGCGGTAGATCTCCAGCCCGGAAACCGAGCTGAGCAGCGCCGACCAGCGGTAGAACTCGCTCTGCACGGCCGCGGCCCCGGCGGGTTCGGCACGGACGTCCGGCGCGCCCGCGCCGTTGCGCTCATGGAACTTCACGTCCAGCATGCGGGCCGTGTTGTCGGCCCGCTCCAGGTGCATGCCGATCCGAAGGAAATACAGCGCCTCGTCTTCGAGCATGGTGCCGATGGTGACGCCGCGGGCCAGATGCGAACGGAATTTCACCCATTCGAAGAACTCGCCCGGGTTGCGCTCCAGGAGGCCCGTATGCAGATGCTTGAGCAGTTCGAGCCAGGTGGTGTTGTAGGTCTCCCAGACTTCGGTCGTGAGGCTGCCGCGCACGGCGCGCGCGTTCTCGCGGGCGGCGCGCATGCAGGCGTAGATCGACGAAGGGTTCTCGGGGTCGCGCACCATGTATTGCAGCACGTCATGGGGCGAGATCGACGCGTACTTGCTCTGGTACAGGCCCTGCAGTTCGGAGATGCGCAGCACGCCCAGCCAGGAGCCTTCGCGCGTGCGGGTGTCCTGCGGCAGCAGCGACATCTGCAGGTTCACGTCTAGCATCCGCGCGGTGTTCTCGGCGCGTTCCGTGTAGCGGCACATCCAGAAGAGGTTGTCGGCGGTTCGGCTCAGCATGTCTATTCCTCCAGTACCCAGGTGTCCTTGGTGCCGCCGCCCTGGCTGCTGTTGACCACCAGCGAGCCTTCGGTCAGCGCCACGCGGCACAGGCCGCCCGGCACGGTGCGGATGTCCTTGCCGCACAGCACATAGGGACGCAGGTCCACGTGGCGCGGCGCGACGCCGGATTCCACGTAGGTGGGCGTGGTGGACAGCGCCAGCGTGGGCTGTGCGATGTAGTTGGAGGGATTGGCGCGCACGCGCTCCTTGAATGCCTCGACCTGCGCGAGCGACGCCGAAGGCCCGACCAGCATGCCGTAGCCGCCGGCGCCGTGGACTTCCTTGACCACCAGGTCCTGCATGTTGGCCAGCACATGGGACAGCTCGTCCGGCCGGCCGCAACGCCAGGTCGGCACGTTCGACAGGATGGGCTCCTCGCCGAGGTAGAACCGGATCATGTCGGGCACGTACAGGTAGGTGGACTTGTCGTCGGCGATGCCGGTGCCGATCGCATTGGCCAGCGTGACGCGGCCTGCTCGGTATACGGAAAGCAGCCCAGGCACGCCCAGCGCGGAATCGGCGCGGAACGACAGCGGATCGAGGAAGTCGTCGTCCAGCCGCCGATAGATCACGTCGACCTTGCGCGGGCCGCGCGTGGTGCGCATGTAGACGGTGTTCTGTTCCACGAACAGATCCTGCCCCTCTACCAGTTCCACGCCCATCTGCTGGGCCAGGAAGGCGTGCTCGAAGTAGGCCGAGTTGTACATGCCGGGCGTCAGCACCACCACCGTGGGGTCGTCGCCGCCGTGCGGCGCGACTTCGCGCAGGTTGTCCAGCAGCAGGTCAGGGTAGTGCGCGACGGGCTCGACCTTGATGCGGCTGAAGGCATCGGGCATGAGCCGCATCGACATCTTGCGGTTCTCCAGCATGTACGACACGCCCGAAGGCACGCGCAGGTTGTCTTCCAGCACATAGAATTCGCCGGCGCCCGCCCGCACGATGTCCACGCCCGCGATGTGGCAGTAGATGTCCTCGGCCACGTCCACGTCCTGCATTTCAGGACGGTACTGGGCGTTCAGGAACACCTGTTCGGCCGGGACGATGCCGGCGCGCACGATGTCGTGCCCGTGGTAGATGTCGTGGATGAACAGGTTCAGCGCGCGGACGCGCTGCTTCAGGCCCGCCTCCAGATGCCGCCATTCCTGGGCGGGAATGATCCGGGGGATCAGGTCGAAGGGGATAAGGCGTTCCGTGCCGGCGGCGTCGCCGGCCACCGAAAACGTGATCCCCACCCGGCGAAAACTCAGGTCCGCTTCCAGCCGGCGCACGGCCATGGCTTCGGCGGATTGCTCGTTGTGCCAGCGCTCGAAGGCCTGGTAATGGGAGCGTACGCCGGTCGCGCCATCGCGCATTTCGTCATAGGCGGATGGACGGGGTGGTCTGTCCTTCATGGCTCCTCCGATGCAGATGCTTGCGGCCGGCTTGCACGCGGCCGTTGTCCGGCCAGTGACTGGCCGGTCCTGAACAACAAGCAACCCGCATGCCAGGTTTTGGCCGGCGGGGCGCCTGCAAGCAAATATCCGCCGAAGGCCGTTGGTTCGCCATCCCCGCAGCGGACTACCCTGGGAGTCCTATCGTGGCGACAACCGGCGCAGGGCTGTCATTGCCTAGTATGCACCAAAGTGGTGCGTTGCGCCGGGCGAGTCTGGTGCGTCAGTTCAGCCGGTAGCTGTGCAGGGTGGCGCCGCCCGTGCCGCCTTGCTCAAGGGGCGCCTGCGGCACCCAGCCGTCCTGGGTCAGCACCGCGTCCAGCTGGACATCGTGCGGGGCGGGCTGGTAGCCAGCGTCCAGCTCGCCGCAGCTCCAGGCGATGCCGATCGCGATGAAGGCGTGGCCGCGCTCGCGCAGCGCGGCCAGGGTGCGGTCGTAGTAGCCGCCACCGTAGCCCAGGCGGTCGCCCCGTTCCGTGTAGCCCAGGGTGGGAACCAAGACCACGTCGGGCAGCAATTCGGGCCCGGCGACAGGCTCCTGGATGCCATAAGGACCTTTTTGCAGTGCGGCCTCGGGCGTCCAGGGCAGGAACGACAGGGGGGCGTTGCGTTCGCGCACCACCGGCAGGGCGACCGTCATGCCGTTTTCGCTCCATTGCGTCAGCAGGGGGCGCAGATCGGGCTCGTCTTCCATGGGCCAGAAAGCGGCTACGGTAGTGGGGGCCGGATGGCCCGCCTGGACGGCCTGGTCGCGGGCCACGTTCAGCCAGGTGAACAGCCGCGCGCGCATGAGCAGGGCGCCGCGGCTGCGCTGGTCTTCCGGCAATTCGGCGCGCAGTTTCCGTAATCGCGTGCGGTGCTGGACTGCGGTATCCTCTGGAGTATTTTGCGTAGTCATGCGGTGGCTGTAACCGGGGGGTTGAAGATGAAGGCAAACATGCTGAAGACAAACATGCGGATGTTCAGCATGCGGGTGCGCGGCAAGACGCAATCCCTGCAACCCCGACGGTATCAGAATTCCTCTCGGCAAGCCTTTGCGGCCGACGCCCGCACCGGCCTGCGCCGCTGGCTGCCCCTGGTGGCCCTGTTCACCGCCGCCTGTGCGCCGGTCGACGCCCAGCAGCGCAGCGCAGCCCTGAATCCCCCGCCCCAGCCGGCCGTGCAGGCCGCGCAACCCGTCATCGCGGTGCCCCCCGTCGTGCTGGCGGGCCTTCCCCCCACCGCCGACACGCCCGCGCTAGCCGCCGTGGTGGCCTCCCGCGAAGCCATGACCCGCAAGCAATGGTCGGTGCTTGGCGCGCTGGTGCCGCAGGCCAAGGGCAACCCCCTGGGCATGTACCCCGAATACTGGCTGCTGCGCTATCAGCTGTGGACCCCGCCCGCCAACGGCCGGCCCACCGCAGCGCTGCAGCAGTTCATCAGCAGCAACGGCGACGCCTACCTGGCCGACCGCCTGCGCGGCGACTGGCTGCTGGCGGCCGCGCGCAGCGGCGACTTCGAAACCGTGCGCAAGCTGGCGCCCGTGAAGAACTCCAATGCGCAGATCGAATGCGCCATCCTGGACGGCCGGCACATGACCGGCCAGCGCGCCACCGCCGCGCAGGCGATGGCCGTCTTCGCGCCCGGCAGCGCCTGCTGGGCGCTGTACGACCAACTGGTGGCGGACGGCATCCTGGGCTGGGACCAGCTCGAGCCCCAACTGCGCGACGCCATCGAGGCCAACAAGACCGCCGACGCGCGCAAGTTGGTGCAGTACATGTTCGAGCCGCGCGATGTAAAGACCTACGACCTCCTCATGAAAGACCCCATGAGGTGGCTCACGCGCCAGGACCGCATGCCCGTGGGACGCAACGAAAAGGAACTCGTCGTCCTCGCACTGGCCCGGCTGGCGCGTTCGGACGTTGGCGTGGCCGACTCCTACCTGCGCCGCGAGTGGGCCAAGTCCATGTCCAAGTCGAATCTGGCCTGGGTGCGCGGCCAGTACGCGCTGGCGGCCGCGCTGAGCCTGGATAGCCGGGCCAACGACTGGTACCGCGAAGCCGGCCACATCCGCATGACCGACTACAACGCGGGATGGAAGGTGCGCGCGGCCTTGCGCCAGCCCAAGATCGACTGGAAATGGGTCATTGAATCCATCGACGAAATGCCCGCCTCGCAGCAGGCGGAAACGTCGTGGGTGTACTGGAAGGCGCGCGGCCAGGCCGCGCTGGGCCACAAGGAAAAGGCCGAAGCCGCCTACGTCAGCATTGCCGACCGCTTCGATTTCTACGGCCAACTGGCCGCCGAGGAACTGGGCCGCCGCATCAAGGTGCCGCCGCGTCCCGCGCCCATCAGCGATCGCGAGATCGCCGAGGCGCGCGCCAATCCCGGCCTGCAGCGCGCCGTGATGCTGTTCCGCCTGGGCTGGCGCGCCGAAGCCGTGCCGGAATGGAACTTCACCCTGCGCGGCATGAGCGACCGCCAGCTCATGGCGGCAGCCGAGCTGGCCCGCGCCGAAAACATCTACGATCGCGTGGTCAACACCTCCGACCGCACCGAGAAGGAATTCGACTTCAGCCAGCGTTTCATCGCGCCGTTCGAGGGCCGCGTCACCGCCAAGGCCAACGCCATCGCGCTGGATCCGGCCTGGGTCTACGGACTGATCCGCCAGGAATCGCGCTTCATCATGGATGCGCGCTCACATGTCGGCGCGTCCGGCCTGATGCAGCTCATGCCGGCCACGGCCAAGTGGGTCGCGGGCAAGATCGGCATGAGCAACTTCACGCCTGATAGCGTCAACGACTTCGACACCAATACCGAACTCGGCACCAACTACCTGAACATCGTGCTGCGCGACCTGAACGGCTCGCAGATGCTGGCCAGCGCGGGCTACAACGCCGGTCCTGGCCGTCCGCGCAACTGGCGCTCGACCTTCTCCCACCCGGTCGAGGGCGCCATCTTCGCCGAGACGATCCCGTTCACCGAAACGCGCACGTACGTGAAGAATGTGATGTCCAACGCGGTCTACTACGCGGCGATGTTCAGCGGCCAGCCCCAATCGCTGAAAGAGCGGCTGGGCAATGTCGTGCCGCAGGGCGTGGAAACCGCGGCCGCCCCATGACGCGCGATCCGGCCACCGAGGGCCTGCGTGTGTACATAGTCGGCGGGGCGGTGCGCGATGCGTTGCTCGGCCTGCGCCCGGGCGACCACGACTGGGTCGTCGTGGGGGCCACGCCCGAAGACATGGCGCGCCGCGGCTTCATCCCGGTCGGCGGCGACTTTCCCGTCTTCCTGCATCCGCGCACGAAAGAGGAATACGCCCTGGCCCGCACCGAACGCAAGTCGGGGCGCGGCTACAAGGGCTTCACGTTCTACACGGGCGCGGACGTCACGCTGGAAGAAGACCTGCGCCGCCGCGACCTCACCGTCAACGCCATCGCGCAGAAGCAGGACGGCGAACTTGTCGATCCGCTGGGCGGCGCCGCGGACGTGCGCGCCCGGATCTTCCGGCATGTGGGCGATGCCTTCGAAGAAGACCCGGTGCGCATCCTGCGGCTGGGGCGCTTCGCGGCGCGCTTTCCCGACTTCACCGTCGCGCCCGAAACCCTGGATCTGTGCCGCCGCATGGTCCAGGCGGGCGAGGCCGACGCGCTGGTGCCGGAACGCGTCTGGAAGGAGCTCTCTCGCGGCCTGATGGCGGGTGCGCCCTCGCGCATGCTGGCCGTGCTGCAGTCTTCGGGCGCGCTGGCGCGCGTGATGCCGGAACTGCAGGGCGTGGACGAGGTCGGCGCGGATATTGATCGCGCCGCCGGCCTGGGGTTGTCGCTGGCGGGCCGCTACGCGCTGCTCTGCCGGCTGACCCCCGAGCGCGAGGCCATGGGCCGCCGACTGCGCGTGCCCACCGAATGCAATGACCATGCGCGGCTGCTGCCGGAGGTGCTGGCCGCGCTGGATGGCGCGCCGGACAAGGGCGACGCCGCCGATGCGCAGCTCGCGCTGATGGAGCGCGCCGACGCCCTGCGCAAGCCGGAGCGCTTCTTCGACCTGCTGGATGCCGCCGCCGTGCTGCGGCCGGTGGACAAACCCGCTTGGCAGTCGCGCGTGGCCGCCGTGCGCGGCGTGGATGCGGGGGCGATCGCCAAAGCCTGCGCGGGCGATCCGGCCCGCATCAAGGACAGCGTGCGCCAGGCGCGACTGGAGCGCCTGCGGGCGGGTTGAGCGCAGATCGCGCGGCGCGCGTGCCGGCGGCGGGCCCGCGCTACAGCTTGCCCAGCCTGTCGCCGCGCGAGAATCCCGAAAGCGGTTCCTGCATGCCGCGGCCAATCGCCAACACCTTGAACAATTCGCCCATTTCCGCTTCGGACAGCAGTTTCTGAACGGGCGCGACGGCCTGCGCGTAGGCCTGCGCATCCGACGGATCCAGCCGGGCCAGCAGGTCCATCAGCCCCGCGTTCATCAGGAAGCGGGCCTGCGACGTGTAGCCCAGCACCTGCATGCCTGCCGCCAGCGCGGCCTCCGCCATGGCGGTGAAGTCCACGTGCGCGGTGATGTCCTGCAAGCCGGGCGCCGTGAACGGATCGCCGTGCGCGTGATGGCGCAAATGGCACATCAGCGTGCCCCCCGCGCGCTGCGGGTGGTAGTACTCGTTGCGCGGAAAACCGTAGTCGACCAGCAGGGCCGCGCCGCGTTCAAGCCAACTGCCCATGGCCGCGATCCAGGCCTCGCCCTGCAGATTGATTTCGGAAACGTAGCCGGGCAGCGGCGGCATGCGCGCGGCGACCGCGGTGGCCAAGGCGTCTGGGGCGGGGCGATCTTCCCAGACGAACGCGCCGCCGGCGTCCACGGTCACGCCGCGCTCTAGCACGGCGCCTTCGGGGCTCCAGGCAAAGAGCGACACCGGCATCGCATCAAGCACCTCGTTGGCCAGCACGCATCCGGCAAACGCATGGGGCAGGGCGTCCAGCCATTGCACGCGGTCGCCGAAAGCCTTGAGCCTGTCGGCCTGGCGGGCGCGCAGGTCCGCCGACACTTCCAGGATCAGGTAGCGGGTGTCCTGCAGTCCCAGCGCGTCCAGTTCGAGCAGCACCCCTTCGGCCAGGGCGCCGGTGCCGGCGCCGAATTCCAGCACGGTCTGCGTCCCCGTCTGGCGCAGCACCTCGGCGGCCTGGTGCGCCAGTGTGCGGGCGAACAGCGGCGTGAGCTGGGGCGCGGTGACGAAGTCGCCGGCCGGCGTCTTGGCGCCATCGTCCACATCGGCCAGCTTGACGTTGCCCGCGGCGTAATAGCCCAGTCCTGGCGCATAGAGCGCTTCGGCCATCCAGTGATCGAACGGCAGCCAGCCGCCGTTAGCGGCGATCGCGGCGCGCAGGTGCGCGGCGGCAGCCGCGCTGTGTTCGAGCGCGGCGGGGGCAAGGGGGGGCAGATTGGCGGGAGCGGGGCGTTGCATGGACGGATGAGGCAGGGGGAATGCGGCATTTTCCCAAAAAACGGACCGCGACGCCGATGCGCCCGGCCGAGACGGCGCGCGCGGCCAAAAAAAACCCCGCGACAAATGGCGCGGGGTTTTTCGCTTCAGGCCGTTGCTTTAGCCGCGGCGGTCCGACGACTTGCCAAAGCGCTTGGCGGGGCCGCCGGGGCGCTTGTCGAACGAGGGCTTGCCGCGGAAGCCGCCTTCAGGGCGGTCGCCGCCACGGAAGCCGCCTTCGCGCTGGGGACGGTCGCCGAAGCTGGGCGGTCGCCAAAGC
>NZ_AGUF01000062.1 GCF_000236785.1 Achromobacter arsenitoxydans SY8
CGGCAGGCGCCGGGACAGGCTCGGGCGCCTGCTGCACCGGGGCGGGGGCCGGAGCCGGAGCCGGAACCGGCGCCGGCGCGGCGGCGGCGGGCGCGGCGGCTGCCGCCGCCGGGTCCTTATGCTCCAGCGCAAGCTGCCTCAACACGGCGCAGATACGCTCAAACACGGCATCATCGGGCTCTTCGGAGGCCCGATAGGCATCCAGTTGGCTTTTGAGCACGTCTTTCGTTTCCAAGAAAATATCAATCATGTCCGTGCGCAGCGACATTTCGCCGCGACGGATCGCGTCCAGAAGGTTTTCCAGCAGGTGGGTCGTGCCAGCCAGCTGCGTGAAACAGCCGAACGTCGCCGCGCCGCCCTTGATCGAGTGGGCGGCCCGGAAAATGGCGTTGAGCTGCTCGATGTCGGGCGCGCCCACATCAAGCTCGAGCAACAGCTGCTCCATTTGCGCAAGCAGCTCGTCCGCCTCGTCGAAAAAGGTCTCGTAAAACTGACTGAGATCCAAACCAGAACTCATGGCCCGTACGCCTTCCTAAATGAACCTGCTTATGCGACGCCCTGCTCGTCGAGCAGCTCGGTCGCCAATTCCACCAGCACATCGGGATCCACCGGCTTGGAAAGCCAGCCGCACACGCCCAGATCCCGGGCTGCCATCTTGCTGTCCACGTCATCCTCGGTGGTCAGCACCAGCACCGGCACATCCATGTACCGGTCCTCTTCGCGCAAACCCTGGATCAGTTCAAGGCCGCCCTTGACGGGCATATTCCAGTCGCTGACCACCAGATCCACCGGATTGGCCTTCGCCACTTCCAGCGCTTCCTGGCCGTTGCAGGCCGTCAACACCTTCCAACCTGCGCCAGTCAGCGTCGCCTGTACGATCATCCGCATCGTTGCGGAGTCGTCCGCCACGAGTATCGTTGCCGCCATTGCTATCGAACCCCTTCAGCGGGCGGGTTGCTCTCCGCCTCGCCCTGCCTGGTTGCCGTTACGGCCTGCCCGGCGGCTTGCACCGCCTGCACTGCCGTCCCCACCTCGCGCGCATCCTTGGCGCTGACGTCCGCAGCCGCGGCGTTCTCGCTTTCGATGCGCTTTTGGGTGCTCTGGTTGAGCACCACAAGGCTGATGCGTCTATTAACGGCTGCATACGGATCATCTTTAACCAGGCTCATGCTGGAAGACAGACCCTGGATGCGCATGACCTTGCTTTCGTTCATGCCGCCGGCCACCAATTCCTGGCGCGAAGCGTTCGCCCGGTCAGCCGACAACTCCCAGTTGCTGTAGGCGCGCTCGCCGCGCGCGTACTGCGACGCGTCCGTGTGGCCCGAGATGCTGACCTTGTTGGGCAGTTCGTTCAGGACCGGCCCCAATTCGCGCAGGATGTCGCGCATGTACGGCTGCACTTCCGCGCGGCCGGTGGCGAACATCGGGCGATTCTGGTTGTCGATGATCTGGATGCGCAGGCCTTCGGTGGTCAGGTCGATCAGCAGTTGCGGCCGGAAGCTCTTCAGGACGGGACTGGTCTCGATGACGTTTTCCAGGCGCTTCTTGAGGTTTTCCAGGCGATGCTGCTCGCGACGCTCGGCGTCGCCCATGGGCTGGGACTCGACCCGGTTGCCCTGCGCCCGCCGCACGTCGCCGTCGTTGCGCAGGGGATCCTGGCCGCCGCCCGGGACGGCGCTGGTTTCCGCCGAACTGCTGGGACCGCCGGTGATGGCCACGCGCAGAGGCATGCGGAAGTACTCCGCGATCCCCTTGAGCTCTTCCTTCGGCACGATGCTGACCAGCCACATCACCAGGAAGAACGCCATCATGGCCGTGATGAAGTCGGCGTACGCGATCTTCCAACTGCCCCCGTGATGTCCGCCACCCTTGCTCTTCTTGCGGCGGATCACCACACGGTGATTGTTTACCGTGCTCATTGCCCGCTCCGTCAGGCCTTGCCGGTCTTGGTCTGCCGGACGTGCTCTTCCAGCTCACCGAAGGTCGGGCGCACAGCCGAGAACAGCACCTTGCGGCCGAATTCCACCGCCAGTTGGGGCGGATAGCCGTTCATGCTGGCCAGCAGCGTGGTCTTGATGCATTCCAGCACTTTCACGGCTTCGTCGGTGCGGCGTTCGACACGCGAGGCCAGCGGGCCCACGAAGCCGTAGGCCAGCAAAATACCCAGGAACGTGCCGACCATGGCCTTGGAGATCAGGTCGCCCAGAATGGCGGGAGGCTGGTCCACAGCGGCCAGCGCCTTGATCACGCCCAGCACCGCGGCCACGATACCGAAAGCCGGCAGGCCGTCCGCCATCTGTTGCAGCGCGTGGGCCGGAACGTGCCGCTCGTGGCGGTAGGTTTCGATTTCCTCGTCCATGAGCGTTTCGATTTCGAACGAACTCATGTTGCCGCTGATCATGATGCGCAGGTAGTCCGTGATGAACTCCATGAGCTTCGCGTCTTTGGCGATACGGGGATATTCGCTGAAGATTGGGCTGGAGCCCGGATCTTCGATATGCGATTCGATGGCCATCAGGCCTTCACGGCGCGCCTTGTTCAGCAGCACATACAGGAGCGCCATCAGCTCCATGTAGACGTCCTTGCCGTAGCGCGAGCTCTTCAGCGAGTCGGGCAGCGCCTTCTTGACCAGCATCAGCGATTTCTTGCTGTTGCCAGCCAGGAACGCGCCAAACGCCGCGCCGAAGATCAGCGTCAACTCGAAAGGCTGGTATAGCGCGCCAAGATGGCCGCCCAGCCCTACGAAGCTGCCGACGACCGACACGATCACCACGAGAAAACCGATAACAATCAACACATCCGGCCCCTGCCAACGAAGTCTGAAAAACTGGCGTCAATGATCCCCTGTCCCCCCCGACCCAAAAAGGCGGGTTAGGGGGAGTTTTCCAGGGCTTTTGATGTATTTGGACGCCCGGTCAGGCTCGGGCGGCGTCCGCGACGGGCGCCGCGCGGTTGCCTGCGCGCGCTTTGGCCGCGGCACGCGTCTTCCCGGCGCGGGGTGGCGGCCGGCAGATGGCGCACACGAAATCCGATTGGGGATCGTGCGCGTGGGCAATGAAATGCCCCCCGCACTGGCGGCAGGCCGACAGCTGCAGCATGCCGCTGTCGAAGAAGCGCACCAGCATCCAGGCCCGCGTAAAGCTCAGGACCGGCTCGGCGGATTCGGCGGCATCGTGCCCGGCGTTTTCCAGATACAGACGATAGGCGTCGATCGTGGCGCGTATGCCTTTGCTGGTCGTGCGCGTATTCAGGAAGGAATACACGTTATAGAAGAGCGACGAATGAATATTCGGCAACCAGGTCATGAACCAGTCAACCGAGAACGGCAGCATGCCCTTGGGTGGAGAGCAGCCGCGTATTTCGCGATACAGACGGGCAAGGCGGTCGTGGCTGAGGCTGGTTTCAGCCTCCAGCACCTGCAGCCGCGCGCCCAGGGTGATCATGGAGCTGGCAAGCAGGATGTCATCCGCTTCCTGAGATACGCTCTTGGAGGCCATTACACGTGTGTCCGAGTGGAATTCACAGGCCGTCAGGCCAATTCTTCGACGGGTTGCTTGGCCAACAGGATGGTTGCATGCGCTTGTTGCAGCGCGCCGCCCAGAACGTCGTGGGTCAGGGCGGACAGCAGGCTGTAATCATCGAAGCGGAAACGGCACAGCAGCGAGCTGGAGCTGGCCAGCTTGACCAGTTGCGCCGGCGACAGTCGCATGAGGATGTCGGCCACTTCGTTGCTGAATCCCAGGCGGAACATCGAGGCCGCGTAGTCATCGCGCAACATGCGCTGGGCAAGTAACAAATATGACAGATTCACTTCGCGAATGTCTGCCAACAAAGAATTTTCGACTTGTTGCACGCCGTACTCCCTATCCCAATCCCACCCGAGGGGCTTGATTACCAAAAGCGCAAACAACGTTTGTTGTTCGTACGCCTGCTACATCCTGTTTTAATGCGAAATGTATCATTTGTTCGCAATTTAAGTAAAATTTACCACAGGTCATGTCATTTTCTATGACTTATATGACAAATCTTTGTTGATGTTGCGCAACGTGCGATTTTAGACACACCTTGACATAGAAATCAGTGACAACTTTTCGTCAATTTGGCAAACAAGCATTCAAAACGTTGCGTACTTCGCCGAATGAAACACCCCCCATTGCCGACAATGGCATCTTGCGCATCACTAAGATTCGCCCGCATTACCGTAGCCGCGCTTGTCGACAATGTCGCAAATTGACAACGTCCGACAATGCACCACGATGGACACCGCCAGACATTCCCGCAATGCTCCACGCAGATGACAGCTTGGTCGAATATGCGCCGCTCGTGCGGAAGCTGGCCCTGCAATTGCTCGCCCGGCTTCCCGCCAGCGTCGAACTCGACGACCTGATACAGGCCGGCATGATCGGCCTGCTCGACGCCGTGCGTCGTTACCAGGAAACCGCGGACGCGCAGTTCGAGACCTACGCCACCACCCGCATCCGCGGCGCCATGCTCGACGAGCTGCGCGGCCAGGACTGGCTGCCGCGCAGCGTGCGCACCAAGGCCCGCAAGATCGAACAAGCGATCCAGTTCCTGGAACAGCGGCTGATGCGCGCGCCCACCGAGGCCGAGATCGCCGCCCAGCTCGACCTGCCCCTGGACGAATACCAGACGCTGCTGCACGACGCGCAGGGCGTGCAGATCGTTCACTATGAAGACTTCACCACCGAACCCGACTCGGCGTCCGGCCAGGCCGACTGGTCCGCGACCCTGAATCACGGCGCCCCCAGCGGCAACCCGCTGGACTCGCTGCTGGCCGGGGATTTCCGCCAGGCATTGGTTCACGCCATCGACGCCCTGCCCGACCGCGAGAAGCTGCTCTTGTCGCTGTGTTACGAGCAGGGGCTGAATTTGAAAGAAATCGGCGCGATCATGAATGTGACCGAGGCGCGGGTGTGCCAGCTGCGATCACAGGCGACCGCGCGGATACGGGCGCGGCTGAAGGATCAGGCGTGGCAGGAGCTGCCCCAGGAGGGGCAGATCGCGCAGATTATTTGAGGTTGGGTTTCGCAGGAGTGGCGCGCAGCGCTTCAACCATGCACCCACCGCATAAATAAATTGCGGACCGGCGCCACTACACTGGGGCCATCAATCTGCAAAACGGGGCGCCACGAGCGCCCTGTTTCATTTCCACCCCGCCAATCGCACGCACGCCCGCCCAGCCCCGCAGGCGCAGCAGCCGAAGCTGGCATGTCACCAATGCCCCCCCCCCATTTGTAAGAAGGACGGAGGCGCGACAGCGGCCGAGAGCCGGCGACATCAGCGACGCAACAATAAAAAAGACTTTCGTGAAATAGGCCTAAAGATTGATTTTGGCCTGCCGTAATCCTGGCAACGGAGAAATTCGAAGACGCAAGTAAGCGAATTCTCCCGTTAACACGATGGGCGGCCTAGCTGCCCGGTTTGAAGAAGCCTTTCTCTCTTGGGAGCCTAAACATGGCTGCAGTCATCAATACCAACTACTTGTCGCTCGTTGCTCAGAACAACCTGAACAAGTCGCAATCTTCCCTGGGCACCGCCATTGAGCGCCTGTCGTCGGGCCTGCGCATCAACAGCGCCAAGGACGACGCCGCCGGTATGGCCATTGCCAACCGCTTCACCGCCAACGTCAAGGGCCTGACCCAAGCCGCTCGTAACGCCAACGACGGTATCTCGCTGGCTCAGACGACGGAAGGCGCCGCCTCCGAAATCAATACCCACCTGCAGCGCGTTCGCGAACTGTCGGTGCAAGCCGCCAACGGCAGCTACTCGCAAGAGCAGCTCAACTCGATGCAAGACGAAATCAACCAGCGTCTGTCGGACATCAACCGCATCTCGGAACAAACCGACTTCAACGGCGTGAAGGTTCTGTCGGATTCGGCCAAGCCCCTGACGCTGCAAGTCGGCGCCAACGACGGCGAAACCATCACCCTGAACCTGACCGAAATCAGCGTCAAGACCCTGGGTCTGGACGGCTTCAACGTCAACGGCACTGGCGTGACGCAAAACCGCACCGCCACTGTGTCCGACCTGCAAGCTGCTGGCGGCTCCGCCACCGGCAATGACTGGGAAGTCACGACGACCCACGCCGCCGCTACCGCCGACGACGTCTTCGGCAAGCTGGAAAACGGCAACAAGGTCAGCGTTGGCACCGGCGCCGCCCAAGTCGACTACACGTACGACGCCGCCAACAAGAACTTCACGTTCACGAACAAGACTGCCTCGACCTCCGCCGCCATCGACACGCTGGCTACCTCGCTGCGTCCGGCCACCGGCACCGTCCAAGGCACGTACACGCACGCTAACGGCACCGCGACGACCAACTTCGAAGTCGACGCAACGGGCAAGGTCACGATCGACGGCCAAGCTGCCTACCTGGACGCTGCTGGCAACCTGACCACCAACAGCGCAAGCGCCACTGCTGCCGACCTCGGCGACGTGATGAACGCGGCCGGCGCCAACACCGCCGCCGCCGGTTCCTCGTCGGTCTCGATCGGCGGCAAGGTGTACTCCAACACCGGTACCGCTGGCCAACTGACGTTCACCGACACCATCGCCTCCGACGCGCTGCTGGCCAACGTCAAAGCCAACGCCAACGTGACCGTCACGCTGGGCTCGGGCATCACCAGCGCCGACGTTGCTCTGGCGAACGGCGAATCGACCGACACCTTCGTCGACGGCAAGGGCGTGTTTACGACCACGGAGACGTACGACACGACCTACACGGTTGACCCCAACACGGGTAAGGCCACGGTCAAGAGCGGTACCGGCACCGGTGACTACGCCGCTCAAGTCGGCGCCACCGCCTACGTCAGCTCGTCGGGCCAACTGACGACGGAAACGACCAGCAAGGGCACGAAGACGACCGATCCGCTGAAGACGCTGGACGCCGCCTTCACGAAGCTGGACAAGCTGACCGGCGAACTGGGTGCTGTGCAGAACCGCCTGGAATCGACGATCGCCAACCTGAACAACGTGGTCAACAACCTCTCCAACGCTCGTTCGCGTATTCAAGACGCCGACTACGCCACGGAAGTGTCGAACATGTCGAAGGCTCAGATCCTGCAACAGGCTGGCACCTCGGTTCTGGCCCAGGCCAACCAAGTGCCGCAAACCGTGCTGTCGCTGCTGCGTTAATTCGCAACGCGCAGGCTGGCGCGAAGAAAGCCCCGGCTTTCCTTCCACGCCAGCGGTCCGGACACTCGAGTCCGGACCTGCACCAGAAACCCGCTCCGGCGGGTTTTTTTGTTGCCTAAACTGGCGGCGAATTCCAATGCTGATCCGTCAAATGGCTCCACTGCGCGGTGCTTAGAATTTCGACATATCAACGTGCGCCCAAGCGCCAACCACCCGCAGACATGTCGAATTCGGCCTATATCCACCGCCAGACCCAAGCCGATCCTGGCCGCCTGGATCCCAGTCACTCTCCCCGGCACCTACGGGCGACAGCCCATCTATACGGACTATCATCCGCCCCCCTGCCCACCGCACGGGTTTTGTTCGTAGGTTGCGGCTCCGCCGAAGGCATCTTGCCTTTCGCCTCAGCCTATCCGGGAGCGCGCATCATTGGCATAGAGGCCTCCCCCGCGCACGTCGACCAAGGTCTTGAGGTCGTTCGCCGCTTGAAACTGGATAACGTTCAGCTCTTGTGCCAGGACTACGAGTCCCTGGACGAGAATCTGGGCGAATTCGACTACATCATCGTTACAGGCCTGTACAGCCGCCTACAGGCTGACGCGGCTCAGTCCTTGCTGGCATATTGTGGCCGCCACCTTTCTCCGCTGGGCCTGTTGTATGTCGACTACCACGTATATCCCGGAGCGAAGGCTCAGGAAATAGTGCGAGATGCGCTATTGCTGCATGCCCACGCTGCGCAGACAGAAGCCGAGGTCAAAGCGAGCGCGAAGGCAGCCTTGGCGCTTTTTGACGATGGGCTCGCTGGCATCAACCCCATGGGCCAAGCCTTGGGCATTATGGCTCGCAGAATCGGCGGGCAGCTCGACTCCCCCGACGACACGGGTGGACCTACTGCGCTCTCCAGCTCCGCCTGCTACTTCATAGAATTCGCTGAACGCGCGGCTCATGCCGACCTATCCTATGCGGGCGACAGCCAACCGTTGTCGGAAATCGCATTGAATTTCGGACAGGGAGTATCGCTGTCAAACAGCCTGCTTACCCTGGGCCAGCCGACGACGCTCAAGCAGCAGTACCTGGACTTCGCGACCTGCCGCGGCTTTCGCCAGAGCTTGCTGGTATCAACGTCCCGCAGCGACGAAGTCGAGCGTAGCCCGGACCTCAAGCGCATGCAGGATTTGCGCTGGGCCAGCGGGCTGCACCGATTAGCGGGACACCAGGAAAGCGATGACGCAACCTACGTCAACCACCGGGGTCAAGGCATTACCATCCCCGATGAAGCCACCCAAACGGTCGTAAACGCCCTGGCACATGCATGGCCGGGCTCTCTGCCCTACACTACGCTCCTGGCCGTGCTTATGAAACGCGCGGGTCTGGACGATGCGGCGGGCAGAAGCACCCTCGACGGCAGTCTGAAACTGCTGTTGAATCATAGCGTCGTCCACTACAGTCTCGACGAAAGCCCGTATGACGCCACCGCTGACCAGGTCAATCGCATACTAGGCTGCGTCGATTTTCTGCCCGATCCGGAGACTCCCGGCATATCCGGCTTCAATTTGTGGCACGAACCCGTACATCTGCACCTTTCCGGCGAACAAAAGCAGCTGGCGAGAGGCATAGCTGCCGGCCAGTCGCTGGCAAGCCTTGCAAATCAAGCCTTTACAGGGAAACAAGTCGACGGACTGCAGAATGGTACCTCCGAGATCGCGGCACTGCTGCATTTACTGCGCCGGTACGCATTGACCAGCGGATCGTCGGATACCTGGATCACGTTGTTGCGAAATGGCCTGGACGAAAGCGCCGGGAACGCTCCCTACATCGGCTTGTACGTGGGCGCGCTTGCGCGCCGAAGCCTGGAGTCAAGAATACTCGGCTCGGACTCCAATAACGCGACACTTGCCCCCGCCCTCCTGAACCAGGCTAACCGGATGCAGGAGTTGGCCCGGCAGAACGATCTCCGGCAAGCAGAATCGCTTGCGCGCCACATTACCCAGCTTGCCCCCGCCTATATCGATGCATGGGAAATACTGACCGCCAGCCAGTTCAACGGCAACCGGCTTGAAGAGGCCCTGCAATCCGCCCTGCGCATGCTGCAGCACGCACCCGCAGATTATCGCTCCTTCATGCTGCTCTGTGTCGCCCTGTCACGCCTCCAACGTACGTCGGAGGCAATCACCGCAGGCCGCCGCGCGATCGAACTGGAACCCCGAAATGCCGAAGCCCATTCGGCCCTGGGCGATGCCTTGAATAGCGAACATCGCTATTACGAGGCCAGGCGGGCGTACGAAACCGCGCTGACTTACGACCCTGGGCACAGGAAATCCCGCGTGAACCTTTGCAAGGTGCTTATTGACGCGGGCAACATCGAGGCTGCCGAAATTGCGGCCCGCGAAGCCGTGGATGCGTTCCCCACATCTCCCGCCGGCTACGACAACTTGCTGTTCGCCGCCAACTACTCTCCGGACAAGACAGCGGCAGAGGTTTTCGCAAGCTATCAAGAGTGCGATCGACAGCTCTACCTGCCGCTACGCAATAAGTGGAGGCCCCATACCAATTCCAGAGACGCGAACCGGAAGTTAAAGGTAGGCTACGTATCGCCGGACTTTCGCCAACACGCTGCGAATCGTTTTGTCGAGCCGCTGCTCGAGCATGCAGATCGCAAGCGCTTCGAACTGTATGCCTATGCCGAACTGACCAACGAAGACGACGTTACGCGACGCCTAAAGCCCTACTTCGATCATTGGGTGCCCACTGCGAAGCTGGATGACTCGAAACTCGCCGAACGCATTCGCGCGGACGGGATCGATGTCTTGATCGACATCGCTGGGCATACTAAGGGGAACCGCTTGGGTGCGTTCGCACGCAAGCCGGCACCGGTTTCCGCGACCTGGTTAGGTTACGTCTACACGACGGGCTTGAGCGCCATCGACTATATCGCTACGGATGCAATCATGGCCCCTGCCGGGACGGAAGACTTTTTCTCCGAACGTCCATGGCACCTGCGGAGCAATCTCGTCTACAGGCCGCACCAAGGCATGGGCGACGTCAGTGAGCTGCCGGCACTTGAGAATGGCTACGTAACGTTCGTCACACTTACCCGGGCTATCCGGATTAACCATCGCACGATCCGCGTATGGTCCGAAATACTACGGCGACTCCCGTCTGCTCGCCTAGTGGTAGACAGTTCAAGCTACATTGACCAGCGAATGCGCGCCTCGCTGAAGGCCAGATTTGCCGCAGCAGGCATTCCGGCACACAGGCTCCACGTCGACTTCCGTACTCCGCCATGGAATGTGCTACGGGCAACTGACATCGCTCTGGATTGCTTCCCGCACAACTCCGGAACCACCCTCGTCGAATCGCTATACATGGGCATCCCTTACGTGACGCTTGCCGGCCGGCCGGGCGTGGGGAGAATCGGCAGCTCCCTCCTGGCGGCTGCAGGCTGCGAGGACTGGATCGCCCACAGCGAAGACGAGTACATCGAGAAAGTGATAGCGCTCGCCTCAGACCTTCCCCGTCTGGCGGAGATACGTCGAGGACTCCGCCAGCAAGTGCAAGAAAGCGCCCTGATGGACGAAGTCGGCTTCACGCGCGACTTTGAAACCGCCATTCAACGCATGTTCAAGAATTGGTGCGAAAACGAGAAATGAAAGCAATCATCCTGGCCGGGGGGCTCGGCACCCGCATCTCCGAAGAAACCCACACGCGTCCCAAGCCGATGATAGAAATCGGCGGCAGGCCCATTCTGTGGCACATCATGAAGACCTACTCCGCCCACGGCGTGAATGACTTCGTGATTTGCTGCGGCTACAAGGGCTACATGATCAAGGAGTACTTCGCTAACTACTTCCTGCATATGTCGGACGTCACGTTCGACATGGCCGACAACCGCATGGAAGTGCATCAGCGCAAGGCCGAGCCATGGCGAGTCACGCTTGTGGACACGGGCGAGAACACCATGACCGGTGGCCGCCTCAAGCGCGTCGCGGACTATGTAAAGGACGAAAAGGCCTTCTGCTTCACGTACGGCGACGGTGTCGCCGATATAGACATTGGCAAGTTGATCGCGTTCCATAACGACCACGGCAAAGCCGCAACAGTTACCGCTGTGCGCCCCCCTGGCCGCTACGGCGCGCTGAAGTGCAACGGCTCCCAAGTTACTGGTTTCACCGAAAAGCCGCGCGGAGACGGCGGACTGATCAATGGCGGCTTTTTTGTGCTTTCGCCGAGTGTGCTCTCGCTGATCGAAGACGACGCGAGCACTTGGGAAACGACCCCGCTCGAGGCCCTGAGCCGCGATGGCCAGCTTCACGCGTACGAACATCTGGGATTCTGGCAACCCATGGACACCCTGCGCGAAAAGAATTTGCTTGAATCCCTGTGGAACACCGGTAACGCGCCATGGAAGATCTGGTAAATCCCAGCCCGGAATTCTGGCGTGGAAAGCGCGTCCTCCTGACCGGTCATACCGGCTTTAAGGGCAGCTGGCTTGCATTGTGGCTGCACGAGCTGGGCGCACATGTCACGGGCATTGCTCTGCCCCCGGTCACCCGTCCCAATTTGTATGAGGCAGCCGGTATTGGCAGCCTTGTAGACAGCGCATACCTGGACGTGCGGGACAGTTCCGACCTGACAGACAAAGTGCGCGAGGTTCGGCCGGATATTGTGCTGCACCTGGCTGCTCAGGCGCTGGTGCGACCCAGCTATGTCGACCCGGCAAGGACATATGCCGTCAACGTCATGGGCACCGTCAACGTTCTCGAAGCTCTGCGCGCTGCGGACACCGTCAAAGCTGCCGTTATGGTGACAACCGACAAGGTTTACCGAAACCGGGAGTGGACATATCCGTACCGTGAATGCGACGAACTGGGCGGTCACGATCCGTACAGCGCCAGCAAAGCGGCAAGCGAGATTGTTATCTCTTCCTACCGGGACGCATTCCTCTGCGCGCAAGGCGTTGCGGTGGCGAGCGCCCGCGCCGGTAATGTAATCGGAGGCGGCGACTGGTCAGCCGACAGGATATTGCCGGACGCTGTCAGGGCGTGGCAGAGCGGCGACTGCCTGCACGTCAGGCGTCCAGACGCGGTTCGTCCATGGCAGCATGTGCTGGAGCCGCTAGCAGGCTATCTGCGTCTCGCGGAAACGTTGTGGGAATCTCCCGAACTTGCCGGCAGCTACAACTTTGGTCCTGACGCCGGAGCGACCGCGAGCGTTCGCACAGTGGTGGATCTGGCATTGAAATCCTACGGCCGAGGCAGCGTGGACTACGCCGAGGTGGCGCAAGGCCCTCACGAAGCCGGCTTGTTGCTGCTGGACCCCTCGCTTTCGAGGAGCGTCCTCAAAGTGCGCGAACGCTGGGATCTACCGGCCGCCGTCACTCGCAGCATTCGCTGGTACAAGCGGTTCGCGGATGGAGCCAACCCACTTGAACTTTGTCTGGCGGACATACGAGACTACGTGGCAAAAACATGAGCATGCACATTCTGGACACACCCATAGCAGGTCTGAAAATCGTGGAGCGCCGCCCTCATCGCGACGAACGAGGATTTCTCGTACGTCTTTTCGACGCGGCGGATCTACGCGAATGTGGATGGAATCGTCCCATCGAACAGATCAATCACACGCACACGCGGACTGCAGGCACCATACGCGGCATGCATTACCAGCTTCCCCCCTACGCCGAAATGAAGCTGGTCAGTTGCATACGCGGAAAGATCTGGGATGTTGCTGTTGACCTGAGGGCCGGCTCACCGACCTTCTTGCACTGGCATGCGGAAATACTGTCCCCGGAAAACGGACGAGCGCTGCTCGTGCCCGAGGGATTTGCGCATGGCTTCCAAGCGTTGGAGGATGATTCCGAGATCGTGTATTGCAACTCAGCTCCCTATGCGCCTGGGTCTGAGGGAGGCGTTCTCTATTGCGATAAACAGGTCGGCATCGAATGGCCGCTGCCGCCCACGATCGTCTCCGATCGGGACCAGAAGCATCCGCTGATTGAAGACGGGTTTTCGGGAATCGTCACGTAAAGCAAAGCTGCAAGGCGAGTGCCCTGGGCCATCGCGATCTTCGCTTAAATCTGCCTCCGCTCATGACCGTAAGACCTGCTCCTGATTTTCTGCCACTCCGTCCAAATCGCCCGACGGATGCCCGTCCTATTGTCGTTAGCGGCGCAACGGGATTCATCGGCCGCCATGTTGTTCCCTTACTGCTTGATCGCGGATACGCCGTCGTGGCGCTTGGTCGTAGCAAAGAGAAGGCGCGCCAACACGCCTGGTACAAACATGTCGATTTTCATGAAATCGACCTGCTGGGCAATAGCTCCGGATTCATGCCCCTCCCCGGGTCACGACTGATGCACCTTGCCTGGTCGGACTTGACCGACTTCCGATCTTTGAGCCACCTGGAAACCAGTCTGCCGTCCAACTATCGCTTCATCAAACATATGGTGGAGCATGGCGTGCAGACTGTTTTGGTCGCAGGCACGTGCCTTGAGTATGGGCATCTGTGCGGGCCGATCCGTCCGGAGACCGATCCACAGCCCGTGTTGCCGTACGCGGCCGCAAAAAACATGCTGCACCAGCAGCTCCAGCACCTGCAGCATCAACAGAACTTTCTGCTGAAGTGGGTACGCCTCTTTTATATGTATGGAAGCGGCCAGAATCCCCGTTCTGTGCTCGCTCAGCTAGATGCGGCGATCGACCGAGGGGATTCGACTTTCCGCATGAGTGGAGGCGAACAACTACGGGATTATCTGCCCGTTGAGGATGTCGCCGCAGGCCTGGTCAAGCAATTGGAAAGCCCTGGCCAAGGGCCCAGTCATGTGTGCAGCTCAACCCCCATTTCCATCCGTCGGCTTGTCGAGGAGCGAATCCGGCAACACGGAGTGAAGATGGAACTTGAACTTGGCTATTACCCCTACCCAGACTATGAGCCGATGGCGTTCTGGGGAGCAAACAACAAGGAATGATCATGGATGACCACCAAGCATTCAAGTCTGAATGCGAGCAAGAGATTAACCGGCAAGGTTCCGATCCGGAACTCCGTGACTTGACGTCGAAATGGCTGGCCAAGGCCGCAGCTTTCAAGTACTCATATCATTTTGAGTGGCTGGGACGTCCGATCATCCAGCATCCTCAGGATATGGTCGGAGTACAGCAGCTGTTGTGGAACATACAGCCTGACCTGGTGATCGAAACGGGCATCGCCCGTGGCGGCTCAATCATCTTCTATGCGAGCATGCTTGAGCTGATAGCGGCTTGCGGTGGCAATCCCGACGCGAAGGTTCTGGGCATAGATATTGATATCCGCCAGCACAACCTGGACGCCATTCGGGCCCACCCCATGTCCAAGCGCATCGAAATGATCCAGGGATCCAGCGTATCCGCCGAGACATTTTCCCAGGTCAAGAAGCTTGCGCAAGGCCACAAGCGGATCCTCGTGTGCCTGGACAGCAATCATACGCACGACCACGTGCTGGAAGAGCTGAAGCTGTACGCCCCTCTGGTTTCCCCGGGGAGCTATTGCGTCGTGTTCGACACCATCGTTGAAGACCTGCCTGAAGACGTCGGTCCGCCTCGTCCTTGGGGCAAGTCCAACAATCCGAAAACCGCCGTATTCGAGTATATGAAGCAGTTGGAGTCGGGCGCGCTCAGAGGCGCCGATGATCAACCGCTGGCGTTCGAGATTGACCGCCAACTCGAAGACCAACTACTTATCACCGTCGCTCCGAGCGGATTCCTCCGTAGAAAATGACAATCCAAGTCCTGCGCGTGCCTACCGTGCCCAACTGCCCAGTCGATGAGGCGGGCGAACAGTCTTTCGGACTGCTATCTTTGCGCCGCAACAGCCGCCTGGACTTTGTCGAGAACGGCGAGTTCGACCCGGCAATTGCCGTCTACGACGACAATTACCAGAATAGCCAGGCGCACTCCCCCAAGTTTCAGGATCACATGAGGTCCGTATTGGACCTGTTGAAAAGGCAGCTTCCTGCAGGCAGCAAATTGGTCGAGGTAGGTTGCGGCAAAGGAGACTTCCTTGAACTTGCCATAGCCGACGGGCATTTCCTGGCCTACGGCTATGACGCAACCTATGAAGGCAGCAACTCCAGAATAGAAAAGCGCTATCTGGACGGCACGGACCGCATTGAAGCGGATCTGGTCGTCCTACGGCACGTTCTGGAACATATTCAACGGCCGCACGAGTTCCTGGAATTGCTGGGTAAGGTTTTCGGCGACGCCTTGGTATACGTGGAGGTGCCAAGTTTCGATTGGATCCTGGCCAACCAAACGTTCTTCGACATCACTTACGAGCACGTCAATTACTTTTCCACGACAGCTTTGGCTCGGCTATTCTCCGGCAAAGTCCGCGCGCAAGGCTGCCTTTTCGAAGAGCAGTACCAGTATGCGATTGCCTCCCTCGGGGAAGTTTCACCCTCTTTTGGCGAGGCCTATCGGAACGAAAGCTGGGAGACGATGGATTTCGACGCGCTATTCCCGGACCTGACCAGCCGGATCCACGCGATCTCGACCACCCTGAAAGCCTCATCTCGAGTCTTCATCTGGGGAGCCGCCACAAAGGGCTGCATGTTCCTGATGCACTACCTGAATCACGGTGGGTCCAGAAGTCGTGTTGCTTTCGCTGTGGACATCAACCCGGCGAAAGCTGGCAAATTCCTCCCCGGATCTTTGGTTCCTATTCACTCGCCGGAGACTTTTTTCTCCGAAGTGACCAATGACGACCTGCTGCTGATCAGCAACCCCAACTATGCTGCGGAGATACAACAGCAACTCACACAAAAAGGGTTGTCTGGGCTACGGGTGGAATGCCTCTAGCTTGAATGGCGGGATGGCGAGGCTATCGCGCAGCCGTTTCACGGCTGCCCCGCGTAGTGCCCCCTGCCGAAGGTTGAACGCTCCGATGAGTGCATCCAAGAGGATACACAGCGGAAATCTGCCCCCCTTCCCCTGTAATTGGCGCCAAGGCGCCAATTTTCCGTGCTGTTCCTCTTTTGGAGCTGAGCCAATTGCTTCATAATCGTGGTTACATTTTTTTGTAACTGTAGTTTTCACGACATGACCGCCACGCCCCCCGATCCACACGCTACGCAGCACGACGGCACTCCGGATCCAGACACTGAGGCGCCGGTGGATACGCAGACCTTGCGTCTGCGCGAAGAGAATCGCGCCTTGCGCGCGCTGCTGGCCGCCCAGGTGCAGGCCACCCTGCCGCAGCAGCCCGGCTGGTTCCGCCGTCTGTGCTGGGGACTGATTTCCGCCCCCGGCGCGGCGCTGGTCGGATGGCGCAGCCTGATGGGACGCGACGCAGAGACTCCCCTTACCCGCCGGCGCGTGGGCTCCGCGACGTTGACTGTGCTCTACACCTTGGCCATCTATGGCGCCCTGGTGTTGCTGGTGGTGTCCTGGAATTCGCCGAACACCACGATATCCGGCGCCACGGCGGCCGGTCCCGTGCGCGTGCCGCTGGTGCCGGCCCCGGCTTTGCCGCCCGGCGCCGACCCGGGCCCGCAACAGCCCGCGGCGCCAGTCAGCGAACCTGCCGCGCCAGAAGCGAGCGAGCCCGACCACATCCCGAGTGCGCCGCAGCCCGAGCAGCCGCAGCCCGAGCAGCCAGCCACGGCAGCACCGCCCGAGTCGCAGGCGCCTGCCGCCGCACCTGCCGCAGCGACACCGGCCGCCATCTCCACGGCACGCACGCCCGCCGCCGATGCGCGAGCCGACGCGGGTCCCCACTCCACCCTGCGCATCACCGAGATCGCGGCGCCCGATCCGCTTGCCTGGGTAGGCGCCCTCAGGGAAGAACTGGCGCGCTGCGCGGAAACGGGCTTTTTCGAGCGGCCCGAGTGCGCGTGGACCGCCCGCAGGCAGTTCTGCGAGCCGAATCAGGGCTGGGGCGTAGTCAAAGAATGCCCGGCGCAGCCTTGAGGCGATGCAATACCTGTCACATGCCCGCCACGAAGCCCGGCCACAATGCACTGCAGCGGCAATCATTGCGAAATGTTTTGCATCAATGCTGCGGCGTGCCCCATAATGCCGCTTGCCTTGGCCGCTAACGCGGCCTTACATCACCAGGACACTTAGACCATGGATGCATCCGTCAATAACACCGTCAATTCCGCCCTGGCTCTGCGCGACGTGAACGTCATGCAAGAGGTGCAGGCAACCGTGATGAAGAAGGCGATCAACGCGCAGGCCGATTCGGTCGCGACGCTGATGCAGTCGCTGCCGGTGCTGGCCATCGACGGCACCCTGGGCTCGCGCATCAACACGCACGCCTGAGGCCCGCTGCGCAGGCAACTGCGTGGATCAGGACAAGAGCCGCCCGACGGGCGGCTTTTTCGTGTTCGGCCGGCCCGCCGGCTCGTCCAGCTTGCCGCAAAAAAAAAGCGCCGGCCCTCTTACAGAGGCCCGGCGCTTTGTGCTGCAACGGCGGCTAGCCGCGGCGCGTTACTTCTTTTTCATCGGCGGCAAGTCGGTGCACACGCCTTCGGCGACTTCGGCCGCCATGCCCACCGATTCACCCAGGGTGGGGTGCGGGTGGATGGTCTTGGCGATGTCGACGACGTCGGCGCCCATTTCCACGGCCAGGGCCAGTTCGCTGATCAGGTCGCCAGCGTGGGTGCCCACGATGCTGCCGCCCAGGATGCGATGCGTTTCCGCGTCGAAGATCAGCTTGGTGAAGCCCTCGTCGCGGCCATTGGCGATGGCGCGGCCGGAGGCGGCCCAGGGGAACACGCCCTTCTCGATCTTGATGCCCTGCTTCTTGGCTTCGTCTTCGGTCAGGCCGACCCACGCCACTTCCGGATCGGTGTAGGCCACCGACGGGATGACGCGCGCGTCGAAGAAGGACTTCTGGCCGGCTGCGGCTTCCGCGGCGACGTGGCCTTCATGCACGGCCTTGTGGGCGAGCATGGGCTGGCCGACGATGTCGCCGATGGCGTAGATGTGCGGCACGTTGGTGCGCATCTGGCGATCGACGTCGATGAATCCGCGGTCGGTCACGGCGATGCCCGCCTTGTCGGCGCCGATCTTCTTGCCGTTGGGGCTGCGGCCCACGGCCTGCAGGACCAGGTCGTAGCGCTGCGGCTCCTTGGGAGCGCCTTCGCCTTCGAAGCTGACGTAGATGCCGTCCTTTTTGGCTTCCGCGCCCACGGTCTTGGTCTTCAACATGATGTTGTCGAAGCGGTAGGCGTTTTTCTTCTGCCAGACCTTGACCAGGTCGCGGTCGGCGCCCTGCATCAGGCCGTCCAGCATTTCCACGACGTCCAGGCGCGCGCCCAGCGTGGAGTACACCGTGCCCATTTCCAGGCCGATGATGCCGCCGCCGATGATGAGCATCTTCTTGGGCACTTCGCGCAGCAGCAAGGCGCCGGTGGAGTCGACGATGCGGTCGTCCTGGGGCAGGAACGGCAGCTTCACGGACTGGCTGCCGGCGGCGATGATGGCCTGCTTGAAGCGCAGCGTCTGGGTCTTGCCGTCGGCGCCCTTGACGGTCAGGTGGTTGGCGTCGGCGAATTCGCCCACGCCCGTCACCACGGTGACCTTGCGCGCCTTGGCCATGCCGGCCAGGCCGCCGGTCAGCTTGGCGACCACGCTGTCCTTGTAGCCGCGCAGCTTGTCCAGGTCGATCTTGGGCTCGCCGAAGCTGATGCCGTGGGCAGCCAGCTCGCGGGCCTCGTCGATGATGGCGGCGTTGTGCAGCAGCGCCTTGGACGGAATGCAGCCGACGTTCAGGCAGACGCCGCCCAGCGTGGCGTAGCGCTCGACCAGGACCACGGACAGGCCCAGGTCGGCGGCGCGGAAGGCGGCGGAATAGCCGCCGGGGCCCGCGCCCAGCACCAGCATGTCGTATTCGCCGTCGGCCGAGCCACTGTAGGTGGCGGCGGCGGGCGCGGCGGCCTTGGGCGCTTCGGACTTGGAAGCGTCCTTCGCGGCCGGCTTGGAGTCGGCCTTGGGGGCTTCTTCCTTGGCGGCGCCTGCTTCCGCAGCCTCGACTTCCAGCACGACCGCGCCTTCGGCAACCTTGTCGCCGACCTTCACGGCGATGGACTTCACCACGCCGCCCTGCGACGCGGGGATTTCCATCGAGGCCTTGTCGGATTCGACCGTGATCAGGCTTTGCTCGGCCTTGATCGTGTCGCCCACGGCAACCAGCACTTCGATGACTTCCACTTCCTTGAAGTCGCCGATGTCCGGCACTTTGATTTGAACGGTATTGCTCATAGGGCTCCCCGTTTACAGCGCGATGCGGCGGAAGTCGGCCAGCAACGCGCCCAGATAGGCGTTGAAGCGCGCGGCCGAGGCGCCGTCGATGACGCGGTGGTCGTAGGACAGCGAGAGCGGCACGATCAGGCGCGGCACGAACTGCTTGCCGTCCCAGACGGGCTTGTGCGCCGAGCGCGACACGCCCAGGATGGCGACTTCAGGGGCGTTGATGATCGGCGTGAACGAGGTGCCGCCGATGCCGCCCAGGGACGAGATCGAGAAGCAGCCGCCCTGCATTTCGGCGGGCGAGATCTTGCCGTCGCGGGCCTTCTTGGACAGGTCGGTCATTTCCTGCGCGATCTGCAGGATGCCCTTCTTGTCGGCGTCGCGGATCACCGGCACCACCAGCCCGTTGGGCGTGTCGGCGGCGAAGCCGATGTGGTAGTACTGCTTGAGCACCAGGTTGTCGCCGTCCAGCGAGGCGTTGAACTCGGGGAATTTCTTCAGGGCCGCAACCACGGCCTTGATCAGGAAAGCCAGCATCGTGACCTTGATGCCCGACTTCTCGTTTTCCTTGTTCAGCGTGACGCGCAGCGCTTCCAGGTCGGTGATGTCCGCTTCGTCGTTGTTGGTGACGTGCGGAATCATGACCCAGTTGCGGTGCAGGTTCGCGCCGGAGATCTTCTTGATGCGCGACAGCGGCTTGGCTTCGATCGGGCCGAACTTGGTGAAGTCGACCTTCGGCCACGGCAGCAGGCCCAGCGCGGCGCCATCGGCCGAGCCGCCGGCGGCGGCAGCCGGGACGGCCGACAGGGCCTGCTTGACGAAGCCGCGCACGTCGTCGGCGGTGATGCGTTCCTTGGGACCCGAGCCCTTGACCTTGGAGAGGTTCACGCCCAGTTCGCGTGCGAACTTGCGCACCGACGGCGAGGCGTGCGGCAGCTGGCCGGGCTTGAGGTTGGCGTCTTCCAGCGCGGCG
>NZ_AGUF01000061.1 GCF_000236785.1 Achromobacter arsenitoxydans SY8
CGGTTCATGAACAGGAAGGCGCCCAGCGAAACCGCCAGGATCAGCACCGCCAGCGCGATGTAGACATAGGTCATCACCGCGGCCTGCGACCGCGCCGACGCAACCATTTCTTCGCTGTACTTATTGATGTTGCCGGCGAAGGCGCCCAGCTGCTTGAAGAACTGTCCACTGGCGGCGCCCGCCTTGGTGTTCTTCAGGGACAGGTAGGCCGCGGCGTCGCCCTTGTCCAGCGCCGCCATCATCGACTGCACCGCATCCGTGAAACTGTTGAAGGACGACACCAGCTCGCCCTCGGCGGACTTGCCGAACGCGGTGGTCTTGGGAATAGCCTTGAACGTCTCCATGTTCTTCTTGGCGTCCGCGACCAGTTGCTGAACAGTGCGCGAATTCTCGTTGGCGCCATTGGTGTCGCCGGCGGCGCGCTGGGCGGCGGCGATGTCCGCGCGGATCGTGGCGCGCAGCATCTGCGTATAGGCGTCCTTGATCAAATTGTTCTGCTGGACGCTCAAGGTATCCAAGGCGTTGATCTCCTGGGCGTTGGACTGCATGCTGTTCCAACCCAGGACAATCGCAATCAGCGCGGCCACGGCGACTGCCAATTGGGCAAGCATCAAGCCCGTGCGCACCTTCAGATTGCTAAACATTTTCCGTATGTTCCGGTAGTCGTCC
>NZ_AGUF01000060.1 GCF_000236785.1 Achromobacter arsenitoxydans SY8
GAAGCTGCGCTTGGGCGTGAGGGTGGGCAGCGGCTGGGCAGGTTCGGGCGACTGGACGCGCGAACCGGTCGCCGATCCTGGCGACTGCGCGTGCGCGGCGCCCGCTGCGGCAGCGGCCAATGCCGCGGCCACAAGCACGCGGGAGAAGCTGTCGATTCGAGGGCGAATGGAACTCTGGCGCATGGCTTTCCTGAAAAATCGAAGTCAGCAGGGATCGTACCGCGACCGGCAGCCGAAATCGAACCGCCCCGGGGACGCGCCGGTCCGCGCTATCCCGCGCGCGGCGCGAAATCGGCGGGCGGCGCGCGCAGCACCCGCCGGCACAGCACGATCGCGACCAGGCTGAACAGCGCGAAGCCGCCCATCTGGCCCAGCATCACGCCCTGGGGCCCGCCATAGTGCGCACCCAGCCAGACGAAGGGCACTGTGCCCACCGTGGCGCGCAGCCAGCCGATGACGGTGGAATACGTGGCGTATCCCAGGTTATTGAAGACGGAGATGGACACGAAGAACAGGCTGTTCAGCGCCCACGCGAAGCTGCCATATCGGCAGAAGAAAATGACCAGGTCGCGGCCGGGCCCGGTCACCTGGAAGAGGTCCGGCATCCACGGCGCCAGCACCGCCAGCACCGCCGCCGCCGAAAAGCCGTACAGCAGCGCCCAGCGCATGGTCAGGGCCGCGGTCTGCTGCACGCGGTCCCATTGGCCCGCGCCCAGGTTCTGGCCCAATATTGGCCCGATGGCGCCGGGCAGTACGAAGAACAGCGAATAGGCCAGCTGCAGCAGCCGGTCCACCACCGTCGCGCCCGCCAGCACGCTGGGACCGAAGCTGGAATACGTGGACACGGTGAAGATCACCGACGCGGGCGTGGCCAGCGTGGTCAGCGCCGCAGGCAAAGCGATGTTTCCGATTGCGGCCAGGTGTTCGCGCAGGTCCCGCCTGGCCGGCCAAGCCACCAGCCGATGCTTGCGGAACACTAGCCAGCCTCCTAGCGCCAACGTGGCCACGCGCCCCACCCCGCCGGCCCAGGCGATGCCCTCCATGCCGCCGTCCAGCACGAAGATGACCAAGGGGTCCAGCACGGCGACGGTCGCCGTCCCCGCCAGCAGCACCCACATGGATTGGCGGCCCTGGCCCGCCGCGCGCAGCAGGTTCGACAGCATCATGCCCACCCCCATGACCACGGTGAACGGCGTCGTGATGAGAACATACGACAGCAGGTGCCCGCGCACGTCCTCGGCCAGCCCGATCGCCGCAGTGAACGGACCGATGGCCGCCAGAAACAGCGCGCCGGACGCCGCCGCGGCTGCCGCCATCAGGATCAGCGACGCCCCGGCCAGCGTCCTGGCGCGCGCCGCATCCTGCGCGCCCAGCGCGCGCGACACCAGGGCCGCGCCGCCCACCGTCACGCCGATGCAGATCGACGTGATGGTGAATTGCGTCATGGAACCGAAGCCCACCGCGCCCAGCACGGCCTCGTCCTGGAGCGTGCCCAGGTACAGCAGCGACAGGAACTCCACGGCGAACACGGCCAGCATGCTCGCCCAGCCGGTCAGGATCATTTCCAGCACATGGCCGCCCAGGGGGCCAGACACGAAGCGGGCGTGTTGCGCGGGCGCGTTCAAGGCAGGGGTGTCTATTGCGCGGCGGGCGGCGTCTCCCGCAACTGCCGCAGCCGTTCGATGGACAGTTCGTAGCCCTGTGCGGCGGCGGCCTCGTGCCAGCGCAGCGCTTCCTTCATGTCCGAGAATTCCATGATGGTTCCCTGCATGTACTGGGCGCTCGGGTTGCCGCGCTTGGCATCGGCCAGCAGCGCCCGGTCGGCCTCGCGGTCAAGACGCGGCGATTCGCCGTAGATATGAACGTCTTCGCCCACGGGCGTGCCGCCCAGGTCGCGCAGCGAGCGCGGGGTCCGGTCAAACAGCTGACGCCAGAATAAGGCCGTCAGGGCCACGAACAGCGCGAAGAACAGGGTCCAGATGAAAAGTCGCTTGGCGGTCATGCTGCAGTTTCTCTTTAGCGTAAAACGCGGGCGAGCCCGCGGGATTCAGGGATGGTCGGCCGCGGGGGCAAACCAGTATTGGGCCTGACTGCTGTCGTTGGTGTACCAGGGCAGCAGCATGCCGATGGTGTCGGATTCGCGCTGGACGGTCACCAGCAGGCCGCCCGACTCCTTGCGCAGGATCGCGACGTGGCGCCGCACGCCCGTCGATTCGTGCTGCCGCCAGTCATGGCGCACGCTGACCCACAGCCGGCCCTGCGTGCAGCCGGCCTCGCGGCGGAGCGCGTCGCCGGGCCGCCGCAAGCTCTCGTCCTCCGGAGCCCCATCCGCGGCGGCCAGCAGCGGCAGGCGCCCGGCGGCGCGCGCCCCTTGGCCGTCCAGCGCCAGCACATCCCATCCGTCGGCGGCCCGGGAAAAGGCGACGGTGGCGGCCGGCGAAGAGCGCCATGCCGGCTCGGACGTGGCGCGCAGGCCCGGCAGGTCCAGCGGATATAAAAGAAAGTCGTGCAGGTCCTTGAGCAGCGCGGCCTGCGGGTCGCCTTCGCGGCGCTCGCCCTGGGCGCGGTAGACGCCGGCAAGGTCCGGGCATTGCGCCAAATCCGACGGCAGCGCCACCAGCGTCCCGTCCTTGAATGGGGGCCACTTCACGGAGACCTCGTCCACCCGCGACACGCCGCAGGCGGCCAGCGCAGCGCACGCCAGCGCGGCCGCGGCATAGCGGATAGCGCGCCCCGCGCGCGGCGCCTCTGGAATCATGGCTGTTTCTCCCGTTGCAGGCCGCGCCGCCCCCGCGCGCGCAGCCTGGCGACGAACTATATCCGAATCCCGCGATTGCGTTGCCAAGCGCCGGGACGCGGAGAATAATCAGCACATCGCCCCCGTCTCCCGCGCCATGACTCCCTTCCGAGGCAAACTCCGCATCCGGCACCTGGAAATCGTGCTGACCGTCGCCGAACTGGGCAACCTGTCCAAGGCGGCGGCCCAGCTGCACAGCACGCAATCGGGGCTGTCCCGCGCCATCGCCGAAATCGAGGAACTGGTGGGCGCGCGGCTGTTCGAGCGCACTGCCAAGGGCACCACCTGCACCCCGCTGGGCGAAGCCATGTGCCGCCATGCGCGCCAGCTGCTTACCGGCTTTCGCAAAGCCGAGGTCGATCTGGCCGCGGTGTCGCGCGGCGATGAAGGCAGCTTGGCCGTGGGCTGCTTTTCGATGTTCGCGGGCTGGCCGCTGGCCGAGGCAGCGCGCGCCTACCGCCAGGCCTATCCGCGCGTCACGCTCACCATCGAGATCGGCTCGCACGAACGGCTGATCGAAGACCTGGACGCCGGCGCGCTGGACGTGCTGATCAGCCGCTTCACGTCCGCCGTCAATCCGCAGATCTATCGGTCTACCACCTTGCTCGAAGATCCCGTGGTGCTGGCCTGCGCCACGCACCATCCGCTGGCCGGACTGCCCGGCGCGACGCTGGCCGATTACGTCGCCTACCCCTGGATCACCGCGCTGCCCGGCAGCCGCATTCGCGGCGAACTCGAAAACTCCCTGCGCCAGGCCGGCCTGCCGATTCCGGATATGATCGGCGCCCTGTCGCTGGAGTTCGGCCGCGAAATGCTGCTGGGCGGACAGTACCTGTGGATGCTGCCCGGCAGCGTCGCGGCCGTGCGCCAGGCGCGCGGCGAACTCGCCATCCTGCCCGCCCGGCCCGCGCTGCGCAGATCGCCCCTTGCCGCGATCTGGCGCCGCGACCGTCCCAGCACCCGGCAGGCGCGCGCCTTCGCGGACCACCTTGAACAAACCATCCAGGCGGACGGGATCGCCCTGGCCGCCTGAACCCGCAACACCTGAAGAATCGGAGCACCCATGTACGACTGGCTCAACGCATTGCCCAAAGCGGAACTGCACCTGCACCTGGAGGGTTCGCTCGAACCCGAGCTGCTGTTCCGGCTGGCTCAGCGCAACGGCGTCGCCCTGCCGTGGCCCGACATTGATGCCCTGCGCGGCGCCTACAACTATCACAACCTGCAGGAATTCCTGGACCTCTACTACATGGGCGCGGATGTGCTGCGCACCGAGCGGGACTTCTACGACCTGACCTGGGCCTATCTGCAAAAGTGCCGCGAGCAGAACGTGGTGCACACGGAACCCTTCTTCGATCCGCAGACCCACACCGACCGCGGCGTGCCGTTCGAGGTCGTGGTGAACGGCATCAGCCAGGCGCTGGAAGACGGCCGCAAGCAGCTGGGCGTAACCAGCGGCCTGATTCTCAGCTTTCTGCGCCATCTTCCTGAAGAACAGGCGATGCGCACCCTGGAGGCCGCGCTGCCCTACCGCGATGCGTTCATCGCCGTGGGCCTGGACAGCAGCGAACAGGGCTTTCCGCCACGCCTGTTCCAGCGCGTGTTCGACCGCGCGCGCGCCGAAGGCCTGCCCGCCGTGGCCCATGCGGGCGAGGAAGGCCCGCCCGAATACATCTGGGAGGCGCTGGACCTGTTGAAGGTGCTGCGCATCGACCACGGCGTGCGCGCCGCCGAAGACCCCGAACTGATCGCGCGCCTGATCGACGAACAGATCCCGCTGACCGTCTGTCCGCTGTCCAACACCCGCCTGCGCGTGTTCGACCACATGCGCGACCACAACATCCTGTCGCTGTTGGACGCGGGTGTGAAGGTCACCGTCAATTCCGACGACCCGGCGTACTTCGGCGGCTACGTCAACGAGAACTTCCACGCGCTCTACGAGCACCTGGGCATGTCGCAGGCGCAGGCGCAGGCCCTGGCGGACAACAGCCTGGACGCGCGCATCGCAAAGTAGGCCTGCCTGCCCGTTGATCGCGGCCATGCGCGTTGCGCATGGCTTCGTTCAAAACCGGAATGCCCGGCGCGCCCCAATCCTCCCTACCATAGTCTGCGTCCGGCGGCCGCTGCGTCCGCCGCGGCCGGACGGCAGACAACGATACAAGGGGCAGGACATGAGTGAACGCGTGAAGGCGGCCCTGCGGGCCGGCACGCTGACCGGCGTGCGCGACGGCGGCGTGTGCCGCTACAGCGCCATACCCTATGCGCAGGCGCCTATGGGCAGCCTGCGCTTCGCGCCGCCGGAACCCGCGGCGTGGCGCGGCGAACTCGACGCGACGCGGCCGGGCCCGGTCGCGCCGCAACTGCCGTCGCGCCTGCGCGGCGCCATGGGCGACTTCAGCGCCGACCAATCCGAAGACTGCCTGCACCTGACCGTATGGACGCCCGCGGCCGACGGCAAGCAGCGTCCGGTCGTGGTGTGGCTGCACGGCGGCGCCTGGCAAAGCGGCGGCGGCGCGCTGGACTGGTACGACGGCGCCCGCCTCGCGCAGTGCGGCGACATCGTGGTCGTGGCCGTCAACTACCGGCTGGCCGCCCTGGGCTGGCTGTACGTTCCCGGACAGGCGGCCAACGCCGGCCTGCTCGACCAGGAGGCCGCGATCGACTGGGTGCTGGACAACATCCAGGACCTGGGCGGCGATCCTGAACGGATCACGGTCATGGGGCAGTCCGCCGGCGCGTCATCTATCTGCGCCATGCTGGCGCGCAAGCCGCGCTTTTCTCGCGCCATTCTGCAGAGCGCCGCGTTGGGCCGGGGCTTTCGCACCGCGCAGCAGGCCGACACGCTGGGCCAGGCCTTTCTGCAGGCGGCCGGGGCCGACTCGCTTCAGGCCGCCCGCCGACTGCCCGTGACCGCGCTGCTGGCCGCCCAGCAGGCGCCCGAGGTGATGCAGGCCCTGCGCGCGGAAGGCAGCAGCCGCAGCCTCTTTGCCCCCGTGCTCGACGGCCAGGTGCTGCCGAACGACATCGCGCCCGCGATGCTGAAGGCAGCGGGCCGCGCCGATGTGCTGGTCTGCTACACGCGCGACGAGATGGCCGCTTTTCCCGACCATGGCACCGGCGCCGCCAGCCAGGAGATGGGCGACTCGGTGTTCGGCGCGCCGTCGCGCCTGTGGGCCAGGCAGGCCATCGCCCAAGGCCGCGACGCCTGGCTTGCGCGATTCGACGTGACGCCGACCGACCGCTTCGGGGCCTGCCACTGCATCGAGCTGCCGTTCGTGTTCGACACCTTGCAGGCGTTTGCCGGCGCGCCCATGCTGGCCGGCCTGCCGCCCGCGCAGGGCGAACAGCTTGCGCGGCAGACGCAGCGGGCGTGGATCTCGTTCATCCGGGGAGACGGCCCAGACTGGCCCGCCGCGCCGCACATGCAGATCCTGGCCTGAGCCGTTAATGCGCGCCCTCGCGCGCGCCGGCGCGCACGGACCTGCCGTGCGCGACCGCACACCAACAATACAAGGGGAATTCCATGTTCAAGCAAACCGCAATCGCCTTGGCGCTGCTGATGCCGCTGGCCGCCACCGCCGCCTTTCCCGACAAGCCGGTCAAGATCATCGTATCCAACCCGCCAGGCGGTCCGGTGGACGTGATGTTGCGCGTGCTGGCCAGCAAGCTCGGCGCCGCCTGGGGCCAGCCCGTGGTGGTGGAAAACAAGCCGGGCGCGTCGGGCATCATCAGCACCGGCGCGCTGGTCAAATCCGCGCCCGACGGCTATACGCTGGGCATGGTGGTGGCGTCGTCGGTCACCATCGTGCCCTTCGCGGTGGACAGCCTGCCGTTCGATACGCAGAAAGACCTGCAGCCCATTTCGCTGGTGGCGCGCACGCCTTTCATCTTCATCGTGCCCAAGGACAGTCCGCTCAAGACCTGGGAGGACTTCGTGCGCGAGAGCCGCGCGCGCAACCTGAGCGTGGGCTCGTTCTCCATCGGCACCGCCTTTCACCTGGTCTGGGAGCAGACGGCGCGGCGCGCGGGCATCAAGGCGCTGTACGTGCCCTCGTCGTCGTCCGGCAAAACGCAGAACGACCTGATCGGCGGCCAGCTGGACGTGGGCCTGGACGCGCCGTCCAGCTCCAAGGGCCTGATCGACAGCGGCCGCCTGCGCGCCCTGGCGATCACCAGCCCGCAACGCTTCGGCGGCCTGCCCGCCACGCCCACGCTAAAGGAGTCCGGCCTGGACTATGCCCCGCAGCCGTGGATCGGACTGATGGGGCCGGCGGGCATGCCCCAGGATCGCGTGGCGCTGATCCAGAAATCCGTCTCGGACATCCTCAAGGATCCGGCGATGAAGGCGCAGATGGAGACGCTGGGCATGATCCCGATCGGCAGCTCGCCGGAGGAGCTGGCGGCCACCATCGAGGCGGACCGCGCCGAGATGGGACCGCTGATCAAGGAGCTGGGCATCAAGTTGCAATAGCGCGCTTCGGCGTCTCGGCGGCCGGCCCTGTTGCGGCGCCGGCCGCAGCTTAAATTCCACGCAAAGTAAGCGCAGGAAACAGCAACGACGCGGCCCGGGCGCTCGGGTAAGATCCTCATCAATAACAGGTTAACAACCAAGAGGAGGAGACATGCCCCAACGTAAATTCCTGTTCCGCCTGGCGCCGCTGGCCCTGGCCGCCCATCTGGCCATGTCCGGCGCGGCCGCCGCGCAAGGCGCGCCCGGCACCCAAGGCGCGGTGCAGCCCGCGGCGGACCCGGCCCTGGCCGCGCAGATCGACCAGCGCGCCAAGGCCATCGAAGACAAGCTCATCGCTTGGCGCCGCGACATCCACCAGCATCCCGAACTCGGCAACCAGGAACACCGCACGTCCAAGCTGGTGGCGGACCACCTGCGCGCCCTGGGCATGGACGTGAAGACGGGCGTCGCGGGCACCGGCGTGGTGGCCGTGCTCAAGGGCGGCAAGCCAGGCCCCGTGGTGGCGCTGCGCGCCGACATGGACGCCCTGCCGGTGAAGGAACAGGTGGACGTGCCGTTCGCGTCCAAGGCCAAGGGCACGTACCTGGGCAAGGAAGTGGACGTGATGCACGCCTGCGGCCACGACACCCACACGGCCATCCTGATGGCGACGGCCGAAGTGCTGGCCGGCATGAAGGACCAGTTGCCCGGCACCGTGAAATTCATCTTCCAGCCGGCCGAGGAAAGCCCCGCGGATTTCGAACCCTACGGCAAGAAGATCTGGGGCGCCAAGATGATGGTCCAGGAAGGCGTGCTGGACAACCCCAAGGTGGACGCCATCTTCGGCCTGCACGTGTCCAGCGCCTATCCGGCGGGCTGGCTGGCATGGCGCGGCGGCCCGGCCATGGCCGCCGCCGACCAGTTCTGGATCGACGTCACCGGCAAGCAGACCCACGGCGCACGTCCCTGGTCTGGCATTGATCCCATTGTGGTCAGTTCGCAGATCATTCTGGGCCTGCAGACCATCCCCAGCCGCCAGATCAACAGCATGCTGGAACCCGCGGTGATCACGGTGGGCGCCATCCACGGCGGCAACCGCATGAACATCGTGCCGGACAGCGTCGCCATGACGGGCACCATCCGCACCTACGACGAAGGCATGAAGAAGGACATCCACCAGCGCATCGCCCGCACCGCCGACATGATCGCGCAGAGCGCGGGCGCCAAGGCCGACGTGCGGGTGGTGGAGCTCTATAACGCCACCGTCAATCCGCCGGCGCTAGCCGAGCAAATGGGCCCCACGCTGCGCCGCGTCGCGGGCGAAGGCAACTACGGCCTGCAGCCCAAGTCCACGGCGTCCGAGGACTTTTCCTTCTACCAGGAAAAAGTGCCCGGCATGTTCTTCTACCTGGGCGTAACGCCCAAGGGCACGGACGTCGACAAGGCTGCCCCCAACCATTCGCCGCGCTTCTACGTCGACGAATCGGGTCTGATCAACGGCGTGCGCGCGCTGTCGAATCTGACCCTCGACTACATGGCAAAGGCGCAGAAAGGCGGCTAGATCCACAGCCCCGCCGCGCCGTGCGGCGGGCTGTGGGCGCGGATCCGCTTCCAGGCTTCGGGTGAAATCCGGATCGTGGAACGCTACGACGGCCAGGAATTCGCGCTGGCGTAAAAGCCGTCGTGGTACGAGACTACACCCCGCGCCGGCTGCGTGAACACCAAGGCCATGAAGTACTCGGGCGGCACGCCGGGATACGTCAGCGCGGGTTCCTGCGCAAAGCCAAAGCGCCTGTAATAGCCCGGCTCTCCCATCACCACGCAACCCGCCGCGCCCATCGCCTTGAGCCGCGACAGGCCGTCGCGGATCAGCGCTGCGCCGATGCCGCGGCCCTGACGCGCCGGCGCCACGGACACCGGTCCCAATCCATACCAGCCCGGCGTTCCATCGCTGACCGCAACGGGCGAGAACGCGACATGCCCGGCCACGTCGCCATCCACGCGCGCCACCAGCGACAAGGCCAGCGCGCCCCCCGCGCGCAGCGCATCAATGATGTAGCCCTCGGTCTGCTGGCTGTGGGGATGGTTCTGGAACGCCGCCTGCGTCACGGCGAAAATGGCGTCGCGGTCATCGGGCGTTTCGGGGCAGATCTGCATGGGCGGGTTCCGGGCGGCGTCTTGCGGGTGCACCCAGTGTAGCCGCGGCCCTGCGGGCATTCCGCATTGACGCGTGGGCATGCGCTGGCTACAGTGGCCGGCAGCTTGCGCGGCGCCATCGCCGCGCCGCTTTTCCGAACCGCCCGCACGGCTTGCGCGTGCCCAACCTTCCGGATTCCCATGAACAGCTACCGTGTCGGCATCGCCGGCTTCGGCGCCATCGGCCAAGCCGTGGCGCAATCCCTGGACGCCGGCCTGCCCGGCCTGACGCTCGCCGCGGTTGCGGTGCGCGACCCCAACGCGCCACCCGCATTCGCCTGGACCAACGGCGCGCCCAAATTCACCACCATCGGCGAACTGGCCGAGCATTGCGACGTGGTCGTCGAATGCGCGCCCGCGGCCGTGTTCCGCGACATCGCAGAACCCGTGCTGCGCGCCGGCAAGAAAATGGTGGTGCTCAGTTCCGGCGCACTGTTGCGCCACGAAGACCTGATCGACGTGGCCCGCCAGCATGGCGGCCAGATCGTGGTGCCGTCGGGCGCCATCCTGGGGCTGGACGCCATCACCGCGGCCGCCGAAGGCGTCATCCATTCGGTCACCATGATCACCCGCAAGCCGGTGCGCGGCCTGCTGGGCGCGCCTTACCTCACTGACAACAACATCGACATCGAAGGCATCACCGAACCGCGCCTGATCTTCCGCGGATCGCCGCGCGAAGCCGCGGTCGGTTTCCCGGCCAACCTCAATGTGGCGGTCAGCGTGTCGCTGGCCGGCATCGGCCCCGACCGCACCACGTTGGAAATCTGGGCAGATCCTTCGCTCGAACGCAATCTGCACCGCGTCGAAGTCGTGTCCGATTCGGCCTCGTTCTCGATGGAAATCCAGAACATCCCGTCGGCCAATCCCAAGACCGGCCGCATTACGGCGCAAAGCGTGGTGGCGGCGCTGCGCAAGATGAGCGGGCCGCTGCGCGTCGGCACCTGAATCCGCACAGGGCCGCCATGCGCGGTCCGCCGGGCGGCCCTGCGCGGGGCCGAGTTCCGGCCGAAGCCGCGCTACGCGGCTTCGCGCCGCAGCGGATCCGCACGGCGCCCCGCCCCCATTGGCCCCATCTTCCACCCGCCCGCGCCGTCCAGGTCCAGGCGGTGCGTATGGAACGCATCCAGCGTGCTGCGGTGGCCCACGCTGACCAGCATGCTGTCCGGCAAGGCGTCGCGCAACAGGCTATAGAGCATGTGCTCCAGGCCCTCGTCCGTAGCCGAGGTCGCCTCATCCAGGAATACGACCGCAGGCCGGTTGTACAGCACGCGCGCGAACGCGACGCGCTGCTGCTCTCCCAGCGACAGCACGCGCGACCAGTCCTGCACCTCGTCCAGCCTGCCGGCCAGATGGCCCAGGTTCACCTGGCGTAGCGCGTCGGCCAGCCGCGCATCTTCCTCCGGCTGCGCCAGACCCGGATAGGCCACCGCGCCGCGCAGGTCGCCCAGGGGCAGATACGGGCGCTGCGACAAGAACAATGCCGCATCGCCCAGCGGACGCCGCACGGCGCCGTCGGCATACGGCCACAGGCCCGCCAGCGCGCGTAGCAGGGTTGTCTTGCCGCTGCCCGAAGGACCCTTGATCAGCAGCGCCTGCCCCGGGAGCAAGCGCAGGTTCAGATCACACAGCAGCCGCGCGCCATCCGGCCGCGACACGCTCAGGCCCGCGATATCCAGGCCGCGAGCCCCGGCTTCGGTTTGCACGGAGGGCAAGGCGCGCGCGGCTTCGTTGGCGTCCAGGAAGCCGTTCAGGCGATCCAGCGTGGCGCGGTACTGCGCAAAGGCGTCATAAGAGCTGCGGAAGAACGACAGCGAATCCTGCACCTGCCCGAAGGCCTGCGAGGTCTGCATGACGTCGCCCAGCTTGATCGCGCCGCTGAAAAATCGCGGCGCTTGCAGGATGAACGGGAACACCACCGCGATCTGGCTGACCGACAGGTTGAACCCGTCGAACTTCAGGCCCCGGTACACGCGCGCCCACAAGTTGGCGATGTAGGCCGTGAACCGCGTCCACAAGGTGGCGCGCTCTACCTCTTCGCCTCGGTAGAACGCCACGTTCTCGGCATTTTCGCGCAGGCGCACCAGCGCATAGCGGAAGTTCGCCGTCAGGCGTTCGGACAGGAAATTCAACTTGATCAGCGGCCGCCCGATCTTGAACGCCAGCCACGTCGCGACGATGACGTATAGGTAGACCATAAACACCATGGCGCGGGGAATCTCAACGCCGCCGACCGCCAGCGGGCCAGACAGGCCCCACAGGATGATGGTGAACGCCACCAGCGACACGATCGCGCTGAGCGCGCCGATGGCCAGCGTGCGCGACCCGGTCACGAATTGGGCAATGTCCTGTTCGATGCGCTGGTCGGGGTTGTCGACCGGCTCCTGCAGAAAATGGCCGCGGTAATAGGCTCCCGCCCCCAGCCAGTCGCGCGTCAGGCGCTCGTTGAGCCACACGCGCCAATGGATGTCGAAGGCCTGGCCCGCGTAGCTGTCGGCCAGGCTGCGCACCACATGCACCGTGGCCAGCACCGCGAAGATTCCCAGGAAACGCCAGAACGCCGTCTGGTCCAGTGCCTGCAGCGAACTGTAAAAGCCGTTGTACCAGAACGAAAACAGCACGGTCATGCGCACCGCGAACATCGCCAGGAACAGCAGCAGGGCCAGCGTGAGCAACGGCCGCCAGCTGCGGCGGGGCGTCAGGTACGGCCACGCCAGCCGCCAGAACTTGCGCCCCCAGTCGGTGCAGCGGGCCAGCACGAAGGCGGCCAGGGCCATCGCCAAGGCGGACAGGGCGAATGCGCGCGCCATCCAGAGGGCGCTTTCCGCAAGCTGCTGCTGCCAATTCAGATCCATGGGCCGGGAACCTCGCAAAGACGTTCCTGGTTAGACGGGACGGCAACCCCAAGTTCCGGCGAAAAACGGCCCTTAAGCCTGGCTTAAGGATATTTGCGGGATGTTGAATGCAGATTGAAAGAAGATGACCTAATCAATCTGTCCCCAGGTCCAGGTTGGCGAACAGATCCGCCAGCGTCGGCACGCTGCGGGCCGGCCAGATCGCGCTCAGGTCGAAGCTGGGCAGACGCTCGCCGTCGCGCACCTCGCAGAAGCGTACGCCGCGAAAGTCCATGGACCGGATCCAGCTGGGCAGCAAGGCCACGCCGCAACCGCCCGCCACGCAGGACAGCACCGTGAGCGTGCGGTTGGCCTCCTGCGCCACGTGGGCGTCATGGCCGCCCTTGCGCATGGCGTCCAGAATCCCCGCATAAAACGCCGGCAACTGCGCCTGCGGATACATCACCAGGCCCGCCTGCGCGATCTGCGCCATCGACACCTGGCCATCGGCGCCGACGTCGAATTCGTCGGGCACCGCCGCCACCAGGCGATCGCGCAACAGCTGGCGTTCCCGCATGCGCCCGCCCACCGCCACGGGCGTATGCATCAGGCCGATGTCGATTTCTCCGGTCTGCAGCGCTTCGGCCTGCTCGGCATTGCTCATCTCGCGCAAGATGATGCGCACGCCGGGCGCCTGCCGGCGCATTTCACGCAGCGCGCGCGGCAGGGTGTCGAACAGCGCCGATGACACCAAGCCTACCGTCAGCTGGCCCGCGCTGCCGCGCCCGATCTCGCGCGCGCGCCGTGCCGCCGCGTCGATGCGCGCCACGCTGGCGCGCACATCCTCCAGGATGGCCGTGGCGGCCGGCGTGGGCGTCGTGCCCTGGCGCGAACGCTCGAACAGCCGCACGCCCAGGTCCTTTTCCATGCGGGTCAGCGCCTGGCTGAGCGCCGGCTGCGCGATACCCAGCCATTCCGACGCGCGGCTGACGCTGCCCTGGTCCACGACCGCCAGGAAGTACCTCAGGTGCCGGGTTTCCATATCAATTCAATATATAAAAAGCAGTTTTACAGAATGGAAAACTATACATCGCCTACCTAGAATTCCGGCTATCAGAAGAACATCGCCGCCGCATGCCCGGCGCGCATCACGAGGAGACCGTTTTGCCCCCGCCCGTCACCGGCGCCGCCGTCGACACCCACGCCCACGTATTCCGGCAAGGCCTGGCGCTGGCCGACACGCGCCGCCACACGCCCGATTACGACGCCACGCTGGCCGATTACCTGGGCCTGCTGGACGCGCACGGACTGAGCCACGGCGTGCTGGTGCAGCCCAGCTTCCTGGGCACCGACAACAGCCACATGGTGGAGGCGCTGCGCGCCGCCCCAGAGCGCCTGCGCGGCGTGGCCGTCGTGAACCCGGACGTCTCCGAGGCCGGACTGCGATTGCTGGCCGATGCCGGCGTGGTCGGCATCCGCCTGAACCTGATCGGCCTGGACCTGCCCCTGCTGCAGACGCTCGCCTGGCGAACGCTGCTGGAACGCGTCAATGCGCTGGGCTGGCACGTGGAAGTGCACTTGCAGGCGGCGCGCCTGGAAGGCCTGATGCCCGCTTTGCTGGCGGCCGGCTGCCGCGTCGTGGTGGACCACTTCGGCCGGCCCGATCCCGCGCTGGGCGTATCCGACCCCGCCTTCCAGTACCTGCTGCGGCAAGCCGGCAGCGGCCAGGTCTGGGTCAAGCTGTCCGCGCCGTACCGCAACTGGAGCGCCCCCGCCTGCGCCGCGTCGGGCCGCCTGGCCGCGCAGCAGCTGCTGGACGCCTACACGCCTGAACGATTGATGTGGGGCAGCGACTGGCCCCATACCGAGCACCGCCATCTGGCGTCCTACCCCGCCGCCACGCAGTGGCTGGACGCCTGGATCGACGACCCCGCGCAGCGGCGCGTCCTGCTTGCCGACACCCCGCTGCGGCTATTCAAATTCCAAGGAGACACACCATGACCCCTATGTTCAAACGCCTGGCGCGCCGCGGCGCCCTGCTCGCTGCCGCGGGCATTTTGGCCGGCGCGGCCGGCGCGGCACACGCCGCCTACCCCGAGCGCGCTGTCACGCTGGTGGTCACCTATCCGCCCGGCGGCACCGTGGACGTGGTGGCCCGCCTGATCGGCCCCAAGCTCGCCGCCGAACTCGGCCAGCCCGTGGTCATTGAAAACCGCGGCGGCGCAGGCGGCATGATCGGCGGCGCCGTGGTCGCCAAGGCCAAACCCGATGGCTATACGCTGATGCTGGACGCGTCCAACCACGCCCAGAATCCCGCCCTGCACAGCAAGATGCAGTTCGACACGCTGGCTGATTTCGCGCCTGTGTCGCTGCTGCTGCGCGTGCCCAACGTGCTGGTCGTCACGCCCTCGTATGAAGTGAAGTCGGTGGCCGACCTGATCAAGCTGGGCCAGCCTGGCGCCAAGGACCACGTCTACTTCGCGTCGGCTGGCCCCGGCTCCGCCCAGCACCTGGCCGGCGAACTGTTCAACCTGCTTGCCAAGACCCAGCTCCAGCACGTCGCCTACAAAGGCGGCGGCCCGGCCATGATCGACGTGATGTCGGGCCAGGTTCCGGTGATGTTCGCGAGCATGGGCTCGGCCTGGCAGCACGTGAAAAACGGCAAGCTGCGCGCCGTGGCCGTCGGCGGCCTGGAACGCTCCAAGACCGCGCCCGACCTGCCCACCATCGCCGAGTCCGGCGTGCCGGGCTACGAGACCTATGAATGGAACGCCGTATTCGCGCCCGCCGGCACCCCGCCCGCCATCGTCGAGCAGGTGTCGCAAGCGCTGGCCAAGGTGTTGAAGGATCCCGCGATCGCCGAGCAGCTGGCCGGCATCGGCGCTGAACCCATCGGTTCCACCCCCGCCGACCTGGACGCCTTCCGCCGCGCCGAGATCGACAAGTGGCAGCGCGTCGTGAAGGAGGCGGGCCTGAAGCTGGATTGAGTACTGCCGGGCTTGCCAGCCCGGTTGCCGCGTAGCCGGTCCTGCGGCGCTCTTCGGAGCGCCGTTTTTTTTTGCCTGCCGCGAACGCGCAAAGACGCGGGAAGCTGGCGCGCTGGCGGGCGCGGCTATCATGGATGCCTCAGACAGTTTTCCGCAGGAACCCGCAGGATGGACAAGATCCGACTCGACAAATGGCTTTGGGCGGCACGCTTCTACAAGACGCGCAGCCTGGCCTCGCAGGAAATCGGCAAGGGCCGCGTTTTCGTCAATGGACAGCCCGCCAAGCCCGCGCGCGAAGTCGCGGCGGGCGACGTGATCGCCGTGCGCAAGGAAGACCCCGCCGTGCAGGTGCGCGTCGTGGCGGTCAGCGGAGTGCGCGGCCCGGCTCCGACCGCCCGCCTGCTGTACGAGGAAACGCCGGAAAGCATCGCCGCGCGCGAACGCGCAGCGGAAATGCGCCGCCTTGCGCCCGAACCGGCGCTAGGCATCGAGGCGGGACGCCCCACCAAGCGCGACCGGCGGCTGATCGACCAGATGCGGGGCAAGCCGCAATGAAGCGCGCCTCGACGGGCGGGCTGGTCTACTCCACCGAGACCGGCCGCATGTGCCCCGTATGCCGGCAGCCGATCGCGCAGTGCGCATGCAAACAGGCCGCGCGACCGGCGCCCGCCGGCGACGGCGTAGCGCGCGTATCGCGCGAGACCAAGGGCCGCGGCGGCAAGAGCGTAACGCTGGTCAAGGGGCTGGCGCTGGACCCCGTGGCGCTGGGCGTGCTGGGCAAGCAGCTGCGCACGGCCTGCGGCTCGGGCGGCACGGTGAAGGACGGCGTCATCGAGGTGCAGGGAGACCACTGCGACCGCATCATCGACGCGCTGACGAAACAAGGCCACCGCGCAAAACGCGCGGGCGGCTGAACCAGGTGAAACACATGACTGATCTTGCCGTGACGGATGTCGCCAGCTGGCACGCCCACGTGTACTTCGACGCGGACAGCCGCGATGCCGCGTTCGCGCTGCGCGAACGGGTGATTGCGCAATTCGGCGACAAAATGGAAATGGGGCGCTTTCATGAGCGCCCCGTCGGCCCGCATCCGCAATGGAGCTACCAGATTGCCTTCGCGCCGGAACAACTGGCCGCGATTGCGACGTGGCTGACGCTGAATCATGGCGCGCTGGACGTCTTCATGCATCCCAACACCGGCCATTCACTGCGCGACCACCGCGACTGCGCCGTGTGGATCGGGCGCAGCCACGTGCTGAACCTGGCGGCGCTGGGCGGCTGAACGCCTACAGCGCGCGTCCCACGATCAGCGAATCCAGCGCCATCTGCGCATCGTCGCTCTTGCCTTCATACGGGATGCGGCTGAGCACGTAGCGCATGGCGTTGAGCCGCGCGCGCTTCTTGCAGTCTGACTTCACGACGATCCAGGGCGCGTCCGCGGTATCGGTGTGCGCGAACATGGCTTCCTTGGCGCGGGTGTAATCGTCCCATTTGTCCAGCGACGCCAGGTCCACCGGGCTCAGCTTCCATTGCTTGAGCGGATGCACCTTGCGCTGCAGGAAACGGCGGCGCTGTTCTTCCTGGCTGACAGAGAACCACAGCTTGATCAGGATAATGCCGCTGGTGACCAGGTGGCGTTCGAAATCGGGCGTCTGGCGCAGAAAGGCCAGGTACTCATCCTGCGAGCAGAAGCCCATGACGCGCTCGACGCCCGCGCGGTTGTACCAGGAGCGGTCGAACATGACGATTTCGCCGGCGGTGGGCAGGTGCTGCACGTAACGCTGGAAGTACCACTGGCCCTTTTCCGTGTCCGACGGCTTTTCCAGCGCGACCACGCGCGCGCCGCGCGGGTTCAGGTGTTCCATCATGCGCTTGATGGTGCCGCCCTTGCCCGCCGCGTCGCGGCCCTCGAACAGGATGACCACGCGCTGGCCCGTCGCCTTGACCCAGGCCTGCAGCTTCAGCAATTCGACCTGCAGCTTGTACTTCTGCTTTTCGTAGTTCCGGCGCAGCATGCGATGGCGGTACGGGTAGATGCCCTCGCGCCAGTCCACCGCCAGCTCATCGTCGGGATTGCGGCGAATGCGCGCCGACTGCGTGTTGGCCTCGAGCAGCGCGCGATGCACGGCTTGCGCATCGTCCGGAGACAGTTCGTCGATGACGCAACGCAAGGCCTCGTGCGCCTCGCCGGGCGCGCCCACCTTGTAGCGGCGCGCGATATCGGACAACACTGCCGCAGTCTCCTGCCGGGCCGCGTCCTGGCGCGCCACCACGCGCTTGCGGATCTCGGCCGCGGGTTCGACGAAGGGCTCGGCTGCAGCCGTGGCGACGGGTTCGGCGACGGGCTGGACGGCAGCAAGCGGAGCGGCCTGTGCGGCCTTCCGGGCCGGAGCGCGACGCGCGACAGCCGTGCGCTTGGCGGCGCCCGTGGCCCGCTTTGCGGGCGTGGCGGCAACGTCTTGTTCGGTGGCTTGCGATGTCTTGTCTGTCATGGATCCTATCCTTGCTGCGCTGGTTCGCCAGGTCCGCGTCTGCCGGCCAGTCGCCGGCGACCCGTCAGGCAAAAACGACTACCCTAACTTGCGCCAGGGCGCGCCAGATTGATGAGAATCAACGGTTGTAACATTTTTACACTGACCTGACCCCATTACACTGGGCCTTTGTCTCCCTCTTTAGAAACCATGTGGTCATTCTTCAAGCGGCTGCTCGCCGGACCGCCGGCGCCCGAGGATCCCTTGCGGGAAACGGTGGGCTTCGACGATGCCGGTTTCACGCGCACCGGCGAACTGGCGCGCGCCATGGGCCTGCGGGAGTTCTGGCCGTGGAGCGAGATTCATGAATTCGGATTTCGCTACACGCAGGCCCTCTACCCCGATCCGTGGGCGGGCGACTACATGGAAAGCCTGTGGTTCGTGCGGGTTCCGTCCGACGGCGGCGGATTGATGACGATGGATTTCGACGCGTCCGTGCTGGATATCGACCATCTGCCGCCCGCCCTGCTGCGCAACTTGCCTGGCCTGGACCTGGACATGCTGCGGGCGGGACTGGCCGCAGCCGCGCGGGGCCGGCGCCATGACCAGGCCGAAGGCGAATGGGTGGGCTGGCGGCGCGCCGGCAGCCCACCGCCGCCGGCCTAACGCGCTACACCCGGTCCAGGCCCTGCTTGAGGTCCGCCAGGATGTCCTCGGGCGTTTCCAGGCCCACCGACAGGCGCAGCAGCCCTTCGGACAGGCCATAGCGCTCGCGGTCCTCGGCCGAGTAACTGGCGTGCGTCATCGACGCCGGATGCTGGATCAGCGTTTCCGGATCACCCAGGCTGACCGCGATGCGCGCCAGCTTCAGGCTGTTGAGCAGCGTCCTGCCCGCGGCCAGGCCGCCTTTCAATTCAAAGGCCACCAGGCCGCCACCCGCCGCCTGCTGGCGCAGCGCGATATCCGCGCCCGCGGTCCCGGCAAGGCCCGGGTAGAACACGTCGGCCACCGCCGGATGCTCGCGCAGCAGCTTGGCCACCTTCAGCGCGGATTCGCTGTGGCGCTGCACGCGCAGCTCCAGCGTCTTGATCCCGCGCAGCACCAGGAATGCGGTGAACGGCGACAAGGTGGCGCCGGTGAAATAGCGCAGCCCCTGCAGGCGGATCGCGTCGATGTGTTCTTTGCGGCCCAGCACGGCGCCGGCCAGCAGGTCGCCATGGCCGCCGAGGTACTTGGTGGCCGAGTGCAGCACGATGTCGGCGCCATGCTCCAGCGGGCGCTGCAGCACCGGCGTGGCGAAGGTGTTGTCGACGATGGTGAGCAGCCCCTTCCCGCGCGCAATGGCGGACACCGCCGCGATGTCGACCAGGCGCAGGTTCGGATTTGCGGGTGTCTCGAAGTAGACCGCGCGCGTCCTGGGGCCGATGGCGGCGGCCACCGACTGCGGCCGCGTGAAATCGGCGAATACGGCGCGCACGCCAAAGCGTTCCAGCCCCTGCGTGAACAGCGTGAAAGCGGTGCCGTAGACGATCTGGTCGACGACGATTTCATCGCCGCTGCGCAGCAGCGAGAACAGCGTGGCCGATATGGCCGCCATGCCCGACGCCGTCACGACACCTGCCTCGGCCCCTTCCAGCGACGCCAGGCGTTCCTCCAGCAGGGCCTGCGTGGGATTGCGCGTGCGGCCGTAGACGTAGCCCTGCTTTTCTCCCAGGCGGATCTGGTCGAAGGCTTCGATGCTGTCCTGCGTGTACGTGGAGGTCAGGTAGAGCGGCGGCGACAGCGCGCCCTGCTCATCCAGCGGGTCGTAACCCAGGTGAATGGCGCGCGTAGCGAAACCGTGTTGCCGGGTGTCGGACATGTTGAAACTCCTGTCATGGATGGACGCGAGGGCGCGATCGCCCTTGCCTTGAAATCGTGGTGGGCCTTTGCGGCGCGGCATTGACGGGGCGCGGGCGAGTCTTTACATTCGAAAGCCACTTCCCCCGTTTTCCTGGCGCGCCATGACTGACCCGCAAGAGCCCGCGTCGCCCCTGGCCGGCACACCCGCGGCCGCAGCGCCTTCGGATATGCGCGGACCCGCCGCGCCGCCGCCCCAGCCCGGCTGGGCGCTCAAGGCGGCCACCGCCGTGGTCTATGCCGCGATCCTGGCCTGGAGCGTCTTCAGCAGAGGCCCGGAGGGACTGCAGGCCGTCGCCATGCTTGCGCTGGGCTACGCGGTGATCCTGGGCCTCATCGTGTTCGCCGCGCTTGCCTTCTTTTCGCTGTGGCGCCGCTTCAGGACGCCCCGCAACCGCGCCCGCGTGATGCTGGGCCTGGGCGTGTTCCTGCTGGCCGCCGTCGTGCCGCCCTTCGCCGAACACAACGACGACAACCGCCAGCGCGACATCGCCAACGCCGAGATCCGCAAGGCCATCGACACGCTGCGCCAGCAGGCTGCCGGCGGCAGCGGCGCGCCAGAGGACGTGCCTGCCATCGACCCCGCGCCCCGGGCGTCGGGGCCCTACGGGGAAATGGAACGCGTCATGAAGACCGTGGCCGGCGCGCGTCTGGCGCAGCACCGCGCCTATCTGCAGGAACTGCAGGAAATCGGCCTGCCGCGGCTGTTCGACGCCAGGCGGCTGGCGCGCGACACCGGCCTGATCGAAAGCCGGCTCATCCTGGAGCAGGCCGAACGGCTTGTGCCCGGTTACCGCCGCCAAAGCCTGGACGTGCTGAACGGCATGCCGGCGCTGGTGCGCTCGCTGACCATCGCCGACGCCGAAAAGGACAAGATCCTGGCCGCGCTGCAGACGTCCAATGCGGCCAGCAACGCCAAGCTGACCCGCCTGTGGGATCTGGAATCGCAGATCCTGCGCGAATTCGGCCAGATGATCACATTGCTGGACGACAATCGGCAGTACTGGTACGCGGACAAGAACGAGCTGATGTTCGGCCGCGACGGCGACCTGCGCCGCTTCCGCCAGCACCAGGAGTCCGTCAGCCGGATGGTCGGCGAACAGGAGCAACTGGGCGTGCAATCGCTGGCAGCGGTGCCACAGGCGCCGCTGCGCTGAACCGCCCGCCGAACCTCCCGCTGAACCTCCATTTGCGCCGCGCATCGCCCGTTGCCTGTCCACGCTGCAGCCCGCCCCGCCTAACGCTTGTGGTCGGCCCGGCGCGACAGCCATTCGCCGGTGAACTGCACGATCGACACCAGCGCGATCAGGATAACGATCACCTCGAACATGACGCGGGTCTCGTAGCGTTCGTAGCCGTAGCGGATGGCCAGGTCGCCCAGTCCGCCCGCCCCCACCGCGCCGGCCATTGCCGACGCATTGATCATGGCGATCACGCTGACGGTCATGCCGCCGATGATGCCCGGCAAGGCCTCGGGCAGCAGCACGTGGCGCACGATGTGCCAGCGCCGGCAGCCCATGGCGCGGGCAGCTTCCACCAGGCCGTGGTCCACGTCGTTCAGGCTGACCTGCGCGATGCGCGCGAAAAAAGGGATCAGGTTGGCGGACAGCGGCACGATCGCCGCCCAGGTGCCCAGCGTCGTGCCCACCAGCAAGCGTGTGAACGGCAGCATCGCCACCAGCAGGATGATGAACGGGATGGCGCGGAAGGTGTTCACCGTGACGGACAGCGCCTTGTTCAGGCGCGGCCTGGGATACAGGTTTCCGGGCGCGGTCACCGTCAGCACCACCGCCAGCGCCAGTCCGGACACGATCGCTATGACCGCGGAAATGCCCACCATCGTGAGGGTCTGCAGGAAGGCCTGCAGGTACTTATCAAGCATCGGCAACGACATAACCCAGCACCTTTATCTGATCGGCCACCAGCGCGGCGCGCGCGGCCTCTTCCTGCAGGACGTCCGCCGGCACCGACACCAGCAGGCTGCCTTGCGCATGGCCGCGCAACCGGTCCAGCCCGCCGTGCAGCAAGGTCGCGCCCGGCCCCACGGCCGCCAGCGCCTGCAGCGAAACTCCGTCCGGGCGTCCTTGCCCGGTGAATTGCAGGCGCAGCACGGCGACGCCGGGACGGCCGTACAGGTCCGGCACCAGCCGGGCGGCCAGATCCGCCGGCAGGTCATGCTGCAGGGGCCGCAGCAGCGCGCGCGTGGCGTCCGCCTGGGGGTTGCCGAACACGCGCCAGACCTCGCCCAGTTCCACCTTGCGGCCGGCGTCCAGCACCAGCACTCGGTGGCAGACTTCGCGGATCACCGCCATGTCGTGCGTGATCAGCACCACTGTCAGCCCAAGTTTGCGGTTGATGTCGCGCAGCAGCGCCAGGATGGATTGCGTGGTCTCGGGGTCCAGCGCAGACGTGGCTTCGTCGCACAACAGGATTTCGGGTTCATGGACCAGCGCACGCGCGATGCCCACGCGCTGCTTCTGGCCGCCTGACAGTTTCGACGGATACACGTCCGCCTTGTCGCGCAGCCCCACCATGTCCAGCAGCGCCTCCACCCGCGCACGCGCGGCGGCCGGCTTCACGCCCGCCACGCGCAGCGGCAATGCGACGTTCTCAGCAACCGTCTTCGCGGACAGCAGGTTGAAGTGCTGGAAGATCATGCCGATGCGGCGGCGCAGGCCCACCAGCGCGTTCTCGTCCAGCCCGCCCACGTCCACGCCGTCCACCAGCACGCGGCCCGCGCTGGGGCGCTCCAGCATGTTGATCGAGCGCAGCAGCGTGGACTTGCCCGCGCCGCTGCGTCCGATGATGCCGAAGACCTCGCCGCGCGCGACCGGGAACGACACGTCGGACAGGGCGGCGACGGGGCCGGCGGGGCCCTGGTACTGCTTCTGCAGCCCCTCGAAAACAATGTGCGCGTCCGGGGCCGCGGACGCCGGCGCAAGGCCGCCGCCCGGAATGGAAAGCTCGCGTTGCATCATGGCCTAGAAGACGGGGATGACGGAGCCTTCGTACTTGCTCAGGATGAACTGGCGCACTTCCTCGGAGTGGTACGCCTTGACCAGCGCGGGCACCCAGGGCGCGTCCTTGTCCTTCTCGCGCACCGCGATGATGTTGACGTAGGGATTGTTTTCCTTCTTCTCCACAGCGATGCCGTCGCGCGTAGCGATCAGCCCGACCTGGTAGGCGAAGCTGTTGACGATGGCCGCGGTGTCCACGTCCGGCAGCGACCGGGCCAGCACCACCGAAGCGCTCTCCACGAAGTTGAGCTTCTTGGGGTTGGACGTCACGTCGGCCAGCGTGGCGGTGCCCGTGGCGGGGTCGAAGCCGTCCTTCAGCGTGATCAGGCCATGGTCGCGCAGGATCACCAGCGCGCGGGTCTGGTTGCTGGGATCGTTGGGAATGCCCACCTTGGCGCCTTCCGGCAGGTCCTTGAGCGACTTGTACTTCTTCGAATAGAACGCGATCGGCGAGATCAGCGTATTGGCCACCGGCACCAGCTTGTAGCCGCGCTGCTTGATCTGGTCGTTAAGGAAGGGAATGTGCTGGAAGGCATTGGCCTCCAGGTCGCCGTTGTTCAGCGCCTCGTTGGGGCTGGCGGTGCCGGTGATCACCACGGGCTCGACGGCCAGGCCATTCTTTTTGGCCACCTGGGTCACCACTTCCCAGATCTGCTCGTCCACGCCCCCGCGCACGCCAACCTTGAGCGGCTTCGGATCGGCCGAGAACGCCGGGCCATGGAACATGGCGGCCGACGCCAGCACCGCGCCCAGCAGGCGCTTGAGAACCGGCGCCCAAGCCGTGCGCGACTGGCGCGCGCCGCGCGCAACGCTTGGATCCCCGGACGTCCCGGCGGCAGGAATACGGATAGTCATGATGGAATCGCCTCTAAGTCAACGCAGTTATGAGAGAGACGATTCTAGGGACGGGACTTATGCGCGCGAACGAATAGTTGGTTGAGTCGTTATTACAGGCATCTTTGGATATGGCGGCGCGGCATATGCCGCGTCCCGTAGCGTGCGGCGCGCGGCAGAATGCGCCACGCTAGAACGGCTTGACCACCACGAGCGTCACGATGGCCGCGGCCGCCAGCACAGTGAACGGCGCATACAGGTCCACCATCGGCGGACGGCGGGCGCTGCCGCCGGCCATGCGCCGCAGCGATGCGCTCTGCATGCCCAGCAAGGCGGACAGGCCGAGCGCGCAGGCCACCTTGATCCAGATCCAGCCCATGGCGAACCAGCCGAACGTCATGGCCAGGTGCAGGCCGATAAGCCAGGTGACGACCATGGCGGGCGTGGTGACGAACAGGGTCCAGCGGCGCAGCGCATGGAGCATCTTGCGCTCCTTGGGCGCATCGTCGCCATCCTGCGGCTGCGAGGTCAGGAGAAACAGGGAGACGAACAGCGAGCCCACGAGCCAGGCCACGGCGGCCGCGACGTGGGCCATTTTCAGGAATTGGTAGGTCATGGCCGGCATTATCGCCGGTCGCGCATGGCCTGGCGCGACGGACCGACGCCGGCGATTTGCGCTACGGCAAACTCCCCGGCGTTCGGCTTGGCGCCGCCTGCGTCAGTTGCCGGCTTGCGGCGCGGCAGGTGCGGCGGACTCTGCGGCGGCAGGGGCCGGCGTCGCCGCAGGCTTGTCCTGGGGCGCAGCGGGTTTGTCCGCCGTTGCCGCCGGTGCAGGGTTCGCGGAGCCGGTAGCGGCGCCCGTTCCCGATTCGCCGCTAGCGGCCGGCGCAGGCTTGTCGCCGCCCGCCGCCGCAGGATTCAGCGTGTCTGCGGGCGCGTTGGGCGCGACCACCGGATCCGCCGGCACGGGCGGCGCCTTGGGTGCGGCGCTCTTGCCGCGCGCGGGCGCCGGTTCATGCGGCGCGGCGGCAGCCTGCGCATCGGGCAGGTAGCGCTGCAGCAGCTGGAAGAAGCCGTCATAGAACTTGGGCCGGGTCACGGTTTGGCTGCCCGTCTTCACCAGCGAATCGTCGCTGCCGCCGAAAGGCATGGAAACCTGCCCCAGCACGCTCACGCCCACGCTGGCGGAGTTGCCGGTGCGCTTGATCGAATAGCGGTCCTGCACGGCATTGGCGAACACGGTCGCGCGCTCATTCGAGCTGGCGTCCGACGCGCATTCGATATTGAAGCTGATCTGCGTGTGCTGCCCGTCCTCGCCCTGGAAATTCTTGTGCCCGGTCACGCGCGACGCATCGAACTTGTCGATGTTGTAGCCCTGGCTGAGCAAGGCGCGCCGCCCGGCGTCGCAGGCCGCGTTGCTGGCGGCGGGAAAGCTGCGCGAGAACGTGTCGCTCTGCGCGAAGTCCTCTCTTTCATAGGCGGGCTTGGGCGACGAGCATCCGGCCAGAACGGCCGCCAGCGTGGCAAGCAGGGGAAAAGCGATACGGCGGGTAATGCAGGGCATGACAGGTCCGGCTTTGGGCAACGACCTGCATTATCGGCCAAGAAAAAGGAAGGTTTATTGGGGACGGGTTTTGACGGTGATAGGTTGAAACAGTTTTGGGGTTCGGCGTCCTGGCGGCGCTTGTCCCAAACGCCGCCCAACGTATCGCACACGGCTGGCCTCACTGTGCCGTTTAGCTTGTCTTCAGGCGCCCTGATCCTTTGTGCCGGCACCGGTCTTGACGCGCTCGAACTCGGCACGCCGCGCTACGGCAAGCGCATCGCGCAGATTCAGTAGCAGCATGGCCTGCCCCCCTACATATCCGCCCAGCGCACTCTGCGCACGCCGCTCGATTTCATCTGCCGAGGTCAAGCCAAGCCGAACCAGCGCCGCAATGTCTTCTTTGTCGTTATCTGCCAGACGCGAAACCTTGCTGACCGCGAGGTCGACCGGGGAAAGGACTCGCAGCCGGAGATAGCCCGCGCCCAGATCAACGGGTATGGAATCTTCCTGATAGTCCTCGTGCATCAACGCAAAAGTGGAGTTGTAATTGGTATCGAAATAGATAACCTGCGGCGAACCATCCTCGAGGGTCACCTCCACCATCAGGTCATTGGGTAGAAATATGCGGCCCCCAAATTCTGCATCGACATCAGTTGTTACCCGACTGGCGGTATACAGGTGCACGGCCATGCCGCCTGCCAGGTAGACATTGACCGCGCGCGACAGCGAAAGCCGCTGTTCCAGCTGGCGAAGCAGATCGCGCAAGCCCTCGGCCAACGCCGTGTGAGTATGAAACAGTTGCTGTCCCGCCATGACTTCAGCGCGCCTCCAACTGGCTGCTCAACATGTCGCGCAGGCGCGGCAAACTGAAGATCCAGCCACTTTTCACGACGTCCGCCGGAGGCAGCCGTTCATCGGGGTGGGTGGAAAAATAGCGCTCGCTTGCCCCCATCAAACGCTTGGCTTCGCGCGGAAATCGGGATTGGACAACCATCGCCGCCAGCCGGAAGACATTGGCTTCGCGCTGATCCAGGGCGCTCGATTGCGCTTCCCGCGCCGCCAGGGCGCAACGGGCGAGCAACGCGGTTTCAAGTTCTCGTGCTGTCATGGCCTTCGCCCTTTGTGGCGGAGTGCTGTCGGTTTCGCTTCAAGGAATGTACCCCGAAACAAGCGCGAAGCGCACCGCCATGCCATCAAGCCGCCACCGCCCGTTCCACCAGAACGCAGCGCACCTCGTGCCCCCGCGCAACTGGCACGATGTCGGGAACGGCCTCCCGGCACCGCGGCTGGGCGTGGCCGCAGCGCGGCGCGAATGAGCAGCCGGGCGGCAAGGCGGCCAGGTCGGGCGGCGAACCCGGGATGGTTTCCAGGCGCTGGCCTTTCTGCATGGCGCCGTGAGCCCGGCCCTTGAGCAAGGCCTGGGTGTACGGATGACGCGGCGCCCGCAGCAGGTCGACGAGTGCGCCCTGCTCCACGATCCGCCCGCCGTACATGACCGCCACGCGGTCGGCGATTTCGGCGGCCGCGCCGATATCGTGCGTGACAAAGACGATGGACAGCCCCAACTCGCGCTGCAATTCGCGCAACAGCAGCAGGATCTGGATCTGCACGGTGGCGTCCAGCGCCGTGGTGGGTTCATCGGCCAGCAGCACCTTGGGCGAGCACGACAGGGCCAGCGCGATCATCGCGCGCTGGCGCATGCCGCCGGACATTTCGTGCGGATACGCCTGCAGCCGCCGTTCGGGGCTGGGAATGCGCACCCGCTCGAACAGCGACAGCGCCTGCGCGCGCGCCTCGGCGGCGCTCTTGCCGGTGTGCCGGCGCACCATTTCCTCGATCTGCCGGCCCACCGTGTACACGGGATCCAGCGCCAGCAGCGGCTCCTGAAACACCATGGACACCACCGGTCCGCGCAGCGCGGCCAGTTCGCGCGGATTCATGCCCAGCACGTCGCGGCCGTCCACCAGCATCTCGCCACGCATGCGGGTACGGCGCGGCGGATGCAGCCGCATCAGAGCGCGCAGGGTGACGCTCTTGCCGGAGCCGGATTCGCCGATCAGCGCCACGGCCTCGCCGCGTCCCACGTCCAGGCTCACGCCGCTGAGCGCCTGCACGGTCTTGGCGCCCGCCTGAAAGGCGACTTCCAGGTTGCGGATGCTGACCAGGGGTTGCGTCGCGGCCGTCATGACAGGGCTCCAGAGGCGGCATAGCCGGATTCGGGTTGATGGATCAGGCAGCGCACGGCGTGGCCGTCGCGCTGCGTCATGGCCGGCGCTTCCCGAGCGCACGCCGCCCGCGCCTGGGCACAGCGCGTATGGAAGCGGCAGCCCGCGGGCGGATCAATGGGATTGGGCGGATCGCCAGACAGCGGCGCGGACTCGGTGCGCACGCCGGGTTCCATCGACGGCATGGACCGCAGCAGCGCCTGCGTGTAGGGATGGCGCGGCGCGTCGAACACCTGGTCCACCGGCCCCAGTTCGACCACCTGGCCCAGGTACATAACCATGACGCGGTCCGAGATGTAGCGCACCACGTTCAGATCGTGGCTGATGAACATGTAGGTCAGGCCGAAATCGTCCTTCAGGTCCAGCAGCAGGTTCAGGACCTGCGCCTCGACGGACTTGTCCAGCGCGGACACGGCTTCGTCCAGGATGACCAGCCGCGGGTTCAGCGCCAGCGCGCGCGCGATGTTGACGCGCTGGCGCTGGCCGCCGGACAGCTCGTGCGGATAGCGGCCGGCGAAGCGCTGCGCGTCCAGCCCCACGCGGCCCAGGAGCCCGCGCGCCGCCGCGATGGCCTCGCGCGCCGGGCTGCCGTGCACCCGCGGCCCGAACGCGATGGAATCCTCGATGGTCATGCGGGGATTGAGCGACGAATAGCTGTCCTGGAACACCATCTGCGTCTGGCGGCGGAACTCGCGCAGGGCCAGCGCGCGCGAGCCGACGGCGACGCCGTCAAAGACCAGTTCGCCGCGGTCCTGGCCGATAAGCTGCATCACCAGCCGCGCCGTCGTGGACTTGCCGCAGCCAGACTCGCCCACCACGCCCAGGGTTTCGCCTTTTTTTACGTCGAAGTCCACGCCGTCGACGGCGCGCACCGCGTTGCCGCCCTGCCGCCGCGACAGCGGATCGCGCTTCAGGGGAAAGTGCTTGACCAGGCCGCGCACGCTCAACAGCGGCTGGGCCGGTCCGCCCAGGTCTTCGTGCCCGGGACGACGGATTTCCGTGACGTCGTTCATTCCTTGACCTCCATGGCGGAGCGCAGCCCGTCGGACAGCAGGTTGAAGGACATGGAGGTGATGAAAATCATCACGCCCGGCAGCGCCGCCACCCAGGGCTGCGTGTAGATCGCGGTGCGCAGGGTGTTCAGCATCAGGCCCCACTCGGGCTCCGGCGGCCGCACGCCCAGTCCCAGGAACGACAGCCCGGAAGCCAGAATCATCGACACCGAAATGAGGCTGGTCGAATACACAAAGATAGGGCCCAGCACGTTGGATAGCACATGCGCCCGCACGATGGTCAGCGGCCGCGCGCCGGACGCCCTTGCCGCGTCCACGTAGTCGCTGCGCCGCACCTGCGTGGTGACGCTTTCGGCCACGCGCACGATCTGCGGGATGAAGACGATGGTGAGCGACAGGATTGCGTTGAAGATGCCCGCGCCCAGCGTGCCCGACAGCGCGATGGCCAGCAGCACCGACGGGAACGCGTAGAACACATCCACCACCCGCATGATGATGGTGTTGGTCCAGCCGCCCGCGTAGCCCGCCAGAATGCCGATGGCGCTGCCCACCACGAAGGCGGCGATGACCGGCACGATGCCCATGAACAGCGACAGGCGTGCGCCCAGCATCAGGCGCGACAGCATGTCGCGTCCCAGCTCGTCCGCGCCCAGCGGATAGCCTTCAGTGCCGATGGGCCGCAGGCGCTTGAGCATGGAGGCCTGGAAGGGGTCGGCCGGCGTGATCCACGGCGCCAGGATCGCCATGACGATCAGCGCCAGGATAACGGCGCCTGCCGCCAGCGCCACCGGGTCGCAACGCAGCCGGCGCAGCACGTTGGACCAGTAGCCCGGGGACCTTGCCACGGGGGCCTGGGGCGCAGGCGCGGCCAGGCTTGCAACGGATTCGGTCATGATCTCAGTTCCTTTCGATGCGCGGGTCGAACAGGCCTTGCAGGATGTCGACCACCAGGTTCAGGACCACGAAGAACAGCGCCAGCACAAGAATCGTTCCCTGCAGCAGCGGCAGGTCGCGCTGGAAGATGGCCGCGTTGAGCAAAAAGCCCGTTCCTGGCCACGAGAACACGGTCTCGATGAGGATGGAGCCGCCCAGCAGATAGCCTAGCTGCAGTCCCATCACGGCCAGCGCCGTGGGCGCACAGTTTTTCACTACGTGCAGGAACACGCCCAGGTCGTTCAGGCCGCGCGCGCGCAGGCCCACCACGAACTCCTGCGACAGGGTCTCGGCCACCAGCGCGCGCACGGTGCGGGCGATGATGCCCATCGGGATCACGGACATGGTGACCGCCGGCAGGATCATGTGGCGGAAATGCGCCCAGTCGGCCACCCATTCGCCCGAACCGCCCGGCCCCGCGCCGGTTGGCGGCAGCCACATCAGCTGCGTCGAGAAAATGATGACCAGCACCATGCCCAGCCAGTAGTGCGGCACGCTCACGCCGACGACGGACACCAGCGACGCCGCCCGGTCCATCGGCGAATTGCGGTAATAGCCGCCCACGAATCCCAGAAAGGCGCCCACGACAAAGCCCAGCAGCGTCGCCAGACAGGCCAGCCGCAGCGTGTTGCCCACGGCGTTGAACACTTCGGCGGCGACGGGCCGGCCGCTGGCGATCGACGTACCCAAGTCGCCATGCAGCGCACGCCACAACCAGCCCGCGAATTGCTCAAACAGCGGACGGTCAAAGCCGTAGAGCTGCATGAGCTGGCGCTGCAGGTCGGCAGACGCGTCGGGCGGCAGGATGGACACCAGCGGATCGCCGGGCGCCAGGTGAATCAGCAGGAAACAGAGCAGCGCGACCCCCACCATGATGGGCAGGGCGTACACCACGCGCCGGAAGATATAGGACAGCATAGGCGTCACCGGCTAGGGTCCGTAGACCGCGGAAGGAGCCACGCGCGGGCCCCGAAAAGCGCCGGACGCCTCGCACGGAGGCCTCCGGCGCGTTCAAGATCAGTCCATAGACATCGTGGCGATGTCGATGAACCAGCTCTTGGGCTGCACCACGCCCTTGACCTTCGGCGAGATGGCGCGCGGACCCACGTCGTGCGCGATCCAGACGAACGGCGCCTCTTCCACCACGCGCGCGTGCAGCTTGGCCAGGGCGGCGTCGCGTTCGGCGGGCGTGAAGGTGGTGCGGGCGTCCTTGATCAGGCCGTCGATTTCGGCGTTGCCGAAGTAGCCCCAGTTGTTGGACGCGGGCGGGAAGGTCTTGGTGCTGACGAAGCGCACGATGGCGAAGAACGGGTCCATGGCGGCGAAGCTGACGTTGATGGCGTCGCTGCCGTTAGCGGACGGGTCTTTCGCGCCCTTGCGCCAGTTGGTGAACAGGGTGTTCCACTCGACCACGTCGAAGCTCACGTCGAAGTAGCAGTCCTTCAGGTTCTGCTGCACGAACTCGTTCATGGGCAGGGGCTGCATCTGGCCGGAGCCGGACGCGGACGTCTGCACCTTCACCTTCACCGGTTTGGCCTTGGAATAGCCCGCGTCGGCCATCAGCTTGCGCGCCGCGTCCGGGTCGTACTTGATGGCGAACTTGGGATCGCCCCACCACGGATGGCCGGGAGGCACCGTGCCCTTGGGCTCGCCCATCATGCCGCCCAGCAACTGCTTGAGTTCGCCGCGGTTCACGCACAGGTTGGCGGCCTGGCGCACGCGCTGGTCCAGCCAGGGCGAGCCTTCCTTGAACGAGAGCTGCCACGGCCACACGTGCGGCTGCTCATTGGAATAGATGACAAAGCCGCGGCTCTTGATAGCCTCGAACGCGTCCGGGGCCGGCGCCTCGATCCAGTCGACCTGGCCCGACATCAGCGCCGCCGTGCGCGAATTGGCCTCCGGCAGCGGCAGCATCACCACGCGGTCGATCTTCGGGCGGCGCTTTTCATCCCAGTACGCGTCGTACTTGACGACTTCCAGGCGTTCGCGCGGCACGAACTTCGACATCTTGAAGGGGCCGGTGCCCGAAGCGTCCGCCGCGAACGCGGCCCAGGCCTTCTGCGAGCGCTCGGCCGGGTCGGTCACCGACGCCGGCACCTCGGCCAGCTTCTTGTTCCACTGCGCGGGCGACGCCATGTACAGATTGGTCAGGTTGATGGGCAGGAACGAATCCGGCTCGGACGTCGTCAGCTCCACCGTCAGATCGTCGATCTTCCTGGCCGACTTCAGCGTCGGCATGCGCGAGGCCGTCACGCCGACCTGGCTCGCGTCGAACTGCGGCGCGCTCTTGTCCAGGACCTTGCCGACGTTCCACACCACCGCATCGGCATTGAAGGCCGACCCGTCATGGAACTTCACGCCCGGGCGCAGCTTGAACACCCACTTGGTCTTGTCCGCGCCGTCCACCTCCCATGACACCGCCAGGGCGGGGATCAGCACGCTGGCCTCGTCCTTCTTGGAAAGGTCCCATTGCGTCAGGCCGTCGTACATCGGGATGCCGGTGAAGCGGTTGCCCTCGAAGCCCTGGTCGGGCTGGCCCAGGGTGCGGGGAATGTCCCCCGCCGTCATGGCGATGCGCAACACCTTTTCTGCGTGCGCCGCGCCGGGCGCGACGGCCCCTGCGCCCGCGGCTGCCAGCGCGATGGCGGCGGCCAGGGTTTTGATGCGGATACTCCGTGTCTGCATTGTGGTTCTCCAATGTCTTGCATGGGGTAAAGCCGGGGAGGAAACCAACCCTGGACTTGCGCGTCCCCGCGAAGGCGCGTCGCAAGTGCACAGAGTTAGTACACAAAATTTGTGTAAGCAATATCCATGCCAATCGGGAACGCGGCAAAGCGTCCCGAGGCAAGGCAGACAAGGAGGCAGGGAATACCAGAACGGCGGGCGTGGCCGGCGCTGGCACCAAAGCGGCGCAGCATGCGCCGCGCTGGTGCAGCACGGCTTCAGCGGGCGATGCCCGCCTGCGCCAGCATGGCGCGCAGCAGGACATTGCATCCCGCTTCCAGGTGATCGGGACGGGCGTCCTCGATCTCGTTGTGGCTGATGCCGTCCTTGCACGGCACGAAGATCATGGCGGTCGGCGCCACGCGCGCCAGATAGACCGCGTCGTGCCCGGCGCCGCTGACCACGTTCATCGCCGACAGCGACAGGTCGCGCGCGCCCTCGCGCACCGCCTGCACCAGACCGGGCGCGAACGGCTGCGGCGCGAAATACACAACCTGCTCCACCTGCACGGTCACGCCCCCGGCTTGCGCCGCCGCGTCCGCCGCCGCGCGCAGGGCGGCATCCATCGCCGTCAGCGTGGCGTCATCCGCCGCGCGCAGGTCCACCGTCATGCGCACGCGTCCCGGAATCACGTTGCGCGAATTGGGGAACACATCCATCCAGCCAACGGTCCCGCGCGCGTCGGGCGCGTGCGCCAGCGCGATGTCGTTCACGGCCCGCACCAGATCGGACGCGGCCAGCAGGGCATCGCGCCGCAGCGGCATCGGGGTCGGGCCGGCATGCGCCTCCACGCCCGTCAGCACCACGTCATACCAGCGCTGGCCCAGGGCGCCCGTCACCACGCCGATGACCGTATCCGCAGCCTCCAGCACCGGACCCTGTTCGATATGGGCCTCGAAGTACGCGCCCACGCCGTCCGGACGCGCAGGCGGCACGGCCTCTTTGCCGTCGTAGCCGATGGCGGCCAGCGCGTCGCGCACGCTCACCCCTTCGCGGTCCTGCTGGTCCAGGGCATGCGCCAGCGTGAACGCGCCCGCGTAGACGCCCGACCCCATCATCACAGGCACGAAGCGCGAGCCCTCTTCGTTGGTCCATACCGCCAATTCCAGCGGCGCCTCGGTCTGCACATCCGCGTCGTTCAGGGTGCGCAGCACTTCCAGGCCCGCCAGCACGCCGTAGTTGCCGTCGAACTTGCCGCCCGTGGGCTGGGTGTCGATGTGGCTGCCGGTCATCACGGCCGGCAACGCGTTGTTGCGCCCCGGCCGCCGGGCAAAGATATTGCCGATGGCGTCCACCCGGACCTCACAGCCGGCGTCTTCCACCCAGCTCACGAACAGGTCCCGGCCCTGGCGGTCCAGGTCGGTCAGCGCAAGACGGCACACGCCGCCTTTTTCGGTGCCGCCGATGCGGGCAAGATCCATCAGGGACTGCCACAGACGCGCACCGTCGACGCGCAGGTCGGCCAAGGTTTCGGAAGCGGGGGCAAGGCTCATGTGAACTCCTGGTAAGGGAACGGCCGCGGCGCCGCGGCCAGGCGTGCGCACGATTCTGTGCTGTGTACCAGCGCCGCGCAATGGCGGCTTGCACCGCGTCCGGCTCACTGTACAGGTCCACCGGACGCGTCTGTACAGGCGCCCCGCCCTGCCCCCGTCCGCCTATTTGTCCAGCTCGGCCAGCAGCCGCGCCGCCAGCCTGACCCGCGCCTCGTTCGGATAGTTGCGATTGGCCAGGATGACGATCCCCATCTTGCGCGCCGGCACGAACGCCACATACGCGCCGAACCCGTTGGTGGTGCCCGTCTTGTTGATCCATGCGTCGGCCTGCGGCGCCAGCGGCGGCGTCAGGGCTGTGACCGCATGGCTCTGGCTGAAGAGCGTGCCGGCATTGGCCGCCAGCAGCGTGTCCAGCTTCACCGGATACGGAACCTGCTCCCAGACCATGTCCTGCGTCATCCCGCCCACCTGGTAGTAGCCCACGTGCGTATCGGCGATGGCGCGCCGGATGTCCTTGTCCAGCACGTCCATGTCCATGCTGGCCTCGACGTAGCGCAGCATGTCGCGCGCGCTGGACTTCGCGCCATAGGCTTCGGCCGCAAGCACGCCGGGGTTCAGGCGCACGGGCGCACCCTGCTTGTTGTAGCCCTGCGCGTAGCGCGATGCCTTGGCCGCGGGCACGTCGATGTACGTGCTGGACAGCCCCAGCTTCGGAAACAGCTCTTTTTCCATCGCCTGCGTGAAGGGCTGCTTCATGCTCGCGGCGGCGACCACGCCCAGCATTCCGATGCCGGGATTGGCGTAGCTGCGCTGCGTGCCCGGCGGGTGCTCGGGCTGCCACGCCTTCAGGTAGGCCATCAGCTCCGCGTCGTTGCGCACGCTGTCCGGAACCTGCAGCGGAAAGCCGCCGGTGGTGTGCGTGGCCAGGTTCAACAGCGTCAGCTTCGCGAATTCGCTGCCGGCCAGTTCGGGCAGGAACCGGGCCGGGCTGTCGGTCAGCGCCAGCAGGCCCTTGGCCTGGGCATAGGCCGCCAGTGTGGCCGTAAAGGTCTTGCTGATGGATCCGAGTTCGAACAGCGTGTCCCGCGTGACCGCCCGCCGCGTCTGCAGCGATTCCACGCCGTAGGTGTAGAAGCGCTGCCTGCCCTGGTGCGTGATGGCGATCGCCAGCCCGGCGATGTCGTGCTCGCGCATGACCTCGCGGGCCGCTTCGTTCACGACGCTGTCGATATACGGCAGTTCGGAACGCGCGAAGGCGGCGCCGGTCGCGCCGGCGAACATGCCGGTGAAAAGCAGGCTCGCGCAGAGCCTTCGTCGAATGTGCATGGTGTGTCCTTGATGTATCGGTCGAATGCCGGGCCGCCGCCGCACGCTATGCCTCGCCACACTCCCAACGCACCACCACGTCGAACGTTTCGTCGTCGACTGGCGGCAGGAGGGCCTCGGCTGCAAGCACGGCGTCCGGGCCGGCCAGCGCGCCCGGCTCGCCCGTCGCGCAACGCGCGGCATCTGCCAGCAGGCGATCCAACCCGGCCCGCATGGCATCGGGCAAGTATGCCTTCACGACATGGATGTTCTCCCTGACGCATGTCACGCTTTCTTCCGGGCTGAAGCCGTCCTCGATCAGATGCGTGCATTCCTGCGCGCTGCGCAACAGCGCGTCGAAGACGAAGGCATCAAACGACGCCCATTCGATGCGCGCGTCGTCGCTGTCGTGCCAGACCAGCGCAACGCCGATGCCGCCATCGGCGGTGGGTGTCAGGCAATAGGCGTCGCCCGCGCCCGTTTCCGCAAACGGCAGGAAACGCCTGCCATGCTGGTAGGCAGGGTTCAGCCATTCCTGCACGGTCTCGCTGGCCTGTCCGGCGTCGATCCATTCCAGGTCGGCCATGCACGACAGCACGGGCCTCGCGGCCAGCGTGTTGCCCTTCCAGTCCGAGCGCCAGGCCTCGATGTCGCCGTAGCCCGTGAGGCCCGCGTCGATCAGTTGGCGCAGCGCGCCGGGCAGGGCAATGCCGCTGGCTTCGGCCAGTTCAGCGTAGGTCGCCATCCGTCAATTCCTTCTTTAAAACTCGATGGTTTCCAGGAAGATCTCCGCTTCCTGTTCGTCGCCCAGCACGCGGGCCAGGTCGCGCAGTGCGCGCTCGCGATGCGCGGGCTTGATCTCCCAGTCGTCGTCGTGCAAGTCTTCGTCGGCCTCCAGACACACCAGCCCGACCGCGGCCAGCGCCGCCGCCAGCGTGGGCAGGTCCGGCGCCAGCTCGTCCGGGTTCCAGGCGCCCGCGCCGTGCATGGCGTACAGGATCCGCCCGCTATCGGTTTCCAGGATGAACGGATCCGCATTCCGGTCCGCGATAACCAGCCAGTTGTCCTGCCACTGCGGCACGCGCTGGCCGTTGGAGGCGTCCCAGCGATAACCGGCCTGCAGGTTCCACAGGCGGTGCAGCGGAGGGAAGCTGATATTGGTTTCCGACAGCGTGATGCCGACTGGGCCCACGTTCTCGTGGTAGGTCGAGCCCCACGGGCCCACCTGCTCGTAGAAGTCGGCCAGCACCGGCGGCAGCGGGATGCCGCCGTTCCACTGGTTGCGCGGCTGCGGGCGCAGTTCGCCGAACCGGGCGAACTGGCCGCGGAGTTGGGGGAAGCTTGTCATTGTCGCAAGGGGATCTGTTCAAAAATAAAGCGCGCCGCGCGCGCGGCGCCAGACCGCATTTTGCTACAGTTGAGGCCCCGACCCGGATCCCACGTCCGCCCGGTTCCACACCCGCGGACGGTTTGGGCAACCTGCTCTCGACCACGGAACGACCATGCGCACAACGACCGCTGTTTCCGCCCGCCCTTCCCGGATACGGGGCCTGACCGCCCGGCTGGCCCTGGCCGCCGCGGCCAGCCTTGCCGCCGGCGCCTGCGCCCAGGCGCAACAATGGTTCGACGTGCCGCCCCACCGCGACCTGCCCAACGCCTCCATTCGCATCTCGGGCCAGCCGGATTCGCGGCAGGCGTCGGGCACCGCCAAAGGGAAAATGGAATTCAGGTACGCCTCGCCCCAGGCCATCCCGGGCGCGAACAAGAATAGCGGACGCTACAACCGTTCCGTGACGGACGTGATGTTCAGCTGCCGGCGCACCCAGGTGGGCTTTCTGCCGGCCACCAGCTATTACATGAACGACAAGCTTATCGCCTCTGTGGGCGACGAAACCCCGGATGAGCGCCAGGTGCAGTTCGTCCGGTTTCCGGAAGACAGCCCGCAGATGAAGGCGTTGCGGGTAGCCTGCGGCAAGTAGGCAAGCGCGGCGCCGCTAAGATCATCCTGGCATCCCTTTGCGCTGACACCGCGCTGGAGGCAAACGATGAAACCCCTGGACAATGGCGTGACCGTCGCCTTGGCGACGCAAGCGGACGACAAGCTGGTGCAGGCCTTCGCACGGCTGCTGCCGCAACTGTCCAAGAGCGCACCCGCGCTGTCGAAGGCCGACCTGGACGAAATCATCCGGGCGCCCAGCAATCACGTATTCGTGGCCACGATGGAACCCGATCAGCGCATCGTGGGCACGCTGACGCTGGTGCATTTCCGCATCCCGACGGGTGTGCGCGCCTGGATCGAGGACGTGGTGGTGGACGAGCAGGCGCGCGGGCTGAAGGTGGGCATGGCGCTGACGCATGCGGCCATCGTGAAGAGCCGCGAACTGAAGGCGCGGACGCTGGACCTGACGTCCAACCCCAGCCGCCTGTCCGCGCACCACCTGTATGAATCGGCCGGCTTCGTCATGCGCGATACGCGCGTGTACCGCCATCAGGGCTGATGCCCGCCGGCGCTACTGGTAGCGCTCGCGGTACCCCACCGGCGACATACCGCAGTACTTGTTGAAGATGTCGCGGAACGCCTTGGTGTCGTTGTAGCCGACTTCGTACATGACTTCCGCGACGCTCTTGCGCGAGGTCTCCAGGCGCTGCTTGGCCGCTTCCACGCGCACGCGCTGCACGTATTCGACGATGCTGTTGCCGGTGGCCTGGCGGAAGCGCCGTTCCAGCGTGCGGCGGCCCAGCGCGTGGCGGTCGGCCAGCTCTTCGACGGTGATCTTTTCCGTGTAGCGTCCTTCGATGTAGTCCTGCACGGCCCGCACAATGTCGTCCGCGTGGGCCTTTTGGCCCATGAAGACGCTGAACGGCAACTGGCTCTGGCGGCTCCAGTCCAGCTGGAAGTACTTGGCGCACCAGATCGCGGTGTCGCGGTCGGTGTACTTTTCGATCAGGTGCAGAACCAGGTGCGCCGCCGAAAACGCGCCCCCGCTGGTGTAGACGCCGTTTTCCGCCATGACGACGCGGTCGCTGATCCACTGCACGCTGGGGAACAGGCTGGCGTACAGGTTCTGCGCGACCCAGTGGACCACCGCCTGCTGGCCGTCCAGCACCCCGCCTGCGGCCAGCAGCGCGGCGCCCATGCACAGGCTGGCGACTTCGCCGCCATCGCGGTGGTGGCGCGACAGCCATTCGATGAGCTCACGGTTGGTCAGGACGGCGTCGGACACCGAACCCAGCAGCGGCGGCGCAATGGCGATGTGGATGTCGCGCGCGTCCGCCAGCACCATGTCGGCCTGCACCTTGATACGGCCGTCGTCCAGGCTGACCTCGCGCGTCAGGCCCAGGGTCCGGACGTGGAACCTGGGCTCGCGGCCATGTGCGGCGAGGTATTCATTGGCGACCAGGAAGCCATGGCGCGCGGTTTCCAGCGCGGCGATATTGGCCCCCTTGGGCAGCAGGAACGCGACGTTTTTCATGTCGCCAAGCATACGCCTGCACGCTGACGCAATCTACCCGCAAGATTGTCGCAATCGCCTATCTGAAACACGCCGGGATCCCGATACAGTGACATCTGCCGGCCCTGAATCCGGACGGCTGCCGGGGCGGCTCGCGGGCGTCCTGGCGCAAAACAGAACAACACGGACCCAAGGAGTGACTGATGGAAAAGTACATAGATGGTTTCCTCTTGAGCGTGCCCACGGCCAACCTGGACGCGTACAAGAAAATGGCCCAGCGCGCAGAAGGAATCTGGCGGGAACACGGCGCCCTCGACTACCGGGAAGGCGTCGCGGATGAAATCGACGGCGAAGGCTTCGCGTCGTTCAGCGCGGCGGCCGGAGCGCGCGAAGGTGAAACAGTGGTATTCGCCTGGATCCTCTACCCCAGCAAGGAAGAACGCAACCGCATCAACGCCAAGGTCATGGCGGATCCTCGCCTGGCGGACATGTGCTGCGACGGCGTGTTCGACGTCAAGCGCATGTGCTGGGGAGGGTTCGCCACCCTGGTCGGAAACTAGGGCTGCGCCACAAGCGCCGCCCTCTGGAAAACTGGAGACACAACATGGCTACCAATGCAGTCAAGTACATTCCCGAAGGCATGCATACGCTGACCCCGCACATCGTGTGCGAAGGCGCGTCCGATGCCATTGCTTTCTACAAGAAGGCGTTCAACGCAGAAGAAATCGTGCGACTGCCCGGCCCCAACGGCAAGGTCATGCACGCGGCCATCCGTATCGGCGATTCCGTGCTGATGATGATGGACGATTTTCCGGAATGGGGCAGCCTGGGGCCGAAGGCGCTCAAGGGCACGCCGATCTGCCTGCACCTGTACGTAAAGGACGTGGACGCCGCGCTGCAGCAAGCGGTGGCCGCCGGGGCCCAGATCACGATGCCCGCCGCCGACATGTTCTGGGGCGACCGCTACGGCCAGGTGGTGGACCCGTTCGGGCACCGCTGGTCCCTCGCAACACACAAGCAGGACCTGACGCCCGAGGAAATCCAGGCAAACATGGCGAAGATGGGCCCGATGGAAGGCTGCGGAGACGCGACGAAAAAATGAAGGGACAGGGAGGCGCCTGCCTCCCTGCGCCCTACGCGCCCGATCCGCCCTGCTGCGGGTACGGCCCCAGGAAATCCATCTTGCCGATCGGCACGCCCGCCTGCCGCAAAATGCCGTAGGCGGTCGTGACATGGAAATAGAAGTTCGGCAGCGCGAACGTCAACAGGTAGTCGTCGCCCTGGAATTCGGGCTTGAAGTCGCCGAAGCTTAAGGCGACCTTGCGGCTTTCGGCCCCGTCGATCTGCTCGGGCGGCACGCTCTGCACATACGCCAGGGTGTCGGCGATGCGCTGCTGCAATTGCGGCAGCGTTGTCTCGTTGTCCGGGAATTTGGGCGCCTCGTTCTGCGACAGGCGCTGCACGGCGAACTTGGACGCATCGCTGGCGCGCTGGACCTGGCCCGACAGCGGATACATGTCGGGCGCGAGCCGGGCATTGACGAGCTGGGCGGGATCAATGCCGTTCGCTTCGGCATGCGCGGCCGCTTTTTCCAGCAGTGCGGCCAGCACCTTCAGGCCGCGGATGAAGACAGGCACGGACGCCTGGTACATGGATAGGGACATGGCAGTGGTTTCCGTAATGCTTGCGTGGCCGGCGCACGGTGCGCCGGGCTGATCGGGAATGCCGCGATCTTACGCCGCGTGACGTCAATCCAGCCGCGTCCGGGGCCGACATATCCATTCATCAAGCGCCAACAATAACAAGGCGGGACAGGCCTCCCTGCGCCCTACGCGCCCGGGCGGAATCACCCCGCGGCGGCCTCGTCCCCGGCCGCCTGGGCGGCCCCGACGCGGCGCTGTCCCTGGAAAAACCGCCACACCAGCGCCGACGCATCCGGGCCGCTGCGCGAGTGATACCGGACCGATTCATCGCCGCCGCTCCACGCGTGCTCCACCCGCGCGATTTCGCACAGGCGCAGCACGGTCTTGCGGCCGCGCAGGATGTCCACCCGGCGGTACGCCTTTTCGGTGCCCAGGCCCAGCACGCGCTCGACGGGCAGCGCTTCGGGATTCGGGTTGTTCACCGCGCGGAACTGTTCGAACAGCTGACGGGCGTTGCGCGGCGCGACGGCCGGATCCAGCAGTCCCTGCAGGATCAATGCGGGCATGCCCAGCCGGAAGACGGCCGGGTCCGCCACCGACTCCAGCAACGGCACGATCGGCTTGACGCTGCCCCGGCGCATCGTGGCGATGCCGGCGGCGGCGCTATGGGCGTCGCCCACCACCGGACCGGAATGCATGGCCACCGCGGCGACCAGTCCGGGATGCCGCAAGGCCACCAGCGCCGCCATGCCGGCGCCCGCTGACAGGCCGGCGACGTAGACGCGCTCGGGGTCCAGGCCATGGCGCACGACCTCCGACCGGATCAGGGCGGCGATCAGGTCGGCCTCGGCCCCGCCGTGATCGTCGTCCGGCTGGAACCAGCGCCAGCAGCGCTGCACCTGCCGCGTCATCGACTGCTGCGGATACAGCACCATGAAGCCGCCAGCATCGGCCCATTGGTTCATGCGCGAGCCCCGCGCGAACGCCGCCGACGTCTGCCGGCAGCCATGCAGCATCACGACCAAGGGCATGCCCGCGCCGGGCGCGGATTCCGGGGTGTAGCGGGAAAAGGCCAGCCTGCGGCCCGAGCCGTCGACGAACTGGCGGGAGGCCTCCCAGCGCCCCAGGCCCAGCGGCGGCGCGACAGCCGCGGCGGCGGCGACCTTGGCCGCCTTGATGGCCTTGGCCGCGCGCGTCGCCTCGGCAGCGCTCTTGCGCGCCTTCGCCGTGCGCTTGCGGGCGGCCTTCGGCGCCGCCATGCGCAACGCCGCACGCTGCAACTTGGTGATTTTCTTCGCCGCTTTGAAAAACAGACTGCTGAAACTGCGCGCCATGGCTGGGGCCTGTTCGGTAGATCCTGTTTGCGCCACCGCCAGCGTCCGACGCAGGGGGAGGAACACGGGCGTGGCGGCGATGCCGCCCCGAAGGGAAGATGCGTGTCGTCAGCAGCGGGCGGGCGGACGCGCGGCGGCGCCTGCGAGCGGATCCAGACAGGAGACCAGCGCCACGGCGGACGTGGGGATGGGACGAACCTCGACCACTTTACTGGAAGCCATAAGGCCGATTGCCGGAATCATCGGTACTTCCCCTGAGAATGGCCGTCGCATCGGCGCGGGCGGTCCGACGGCGGTGTATGCCCGGAAAGAGAAAAGCAAGCCGCCTCTGAGGGCGGTTGTTTAGCGCGTTAAATGTATCACACAGTAACTATTCCGGCCCGATTTTTCCCCGGCTGCGCGCCCGCTTGCACAAGATCAAAGCCGTCCCGGATTGCCGTCCGCGAAACCCGTCTGGCGCTTGAGCCCGCCCCCTAAAACGCCTATTGTGGAAGCCTTGCCTCGATAAGAATCATTCATGTTTCCCAACGACCGTCCCCAGACCCTGGGCGAAGAAATCGCCAACAGCATCAGCCATGGGGTGGGCGCAGCCGGGGCGCTGGCCGGGACGCCGCTGCTGATCGCGGCCGCGGTGCGCCAGGGCGACGCGGCCTTCATCGCAGGCGCGGCGGTGTTCGCCGCCTCCATGTGCCTGCTGTACCTGGCTTCCACCATCTATCACGCCCTGCCCCGCTGCCGCGCCAAGCAAATCTTCAACGTGCTGGACCACTCCGCCATCTACCTGCTGATCGCGGGCACCTACACGCCGTTCGCGCTGGGCGCCTTGCGCGGTCCGTGGGGCTGGACGCTGTTCGGACTGGTGTGGGGGCTGGCGCTGCTAGGCGTGGGCCTGAAGGCCAGCAAGCGGCTCAACCGGCCGGCCTTGTCCACCGGACTGTACCTGGCGATGGGCTGGATCGTGGTCATCGCCGTCAAGCCGCTGCTGGAACTGGTGCCGGCCGGCGGCCTGTGGTGGCTGGTGGCGGGCGGGCTGGCCTACACGGGCGGCGTCGTGTTCTTCGTGTTCGATAACCGCTGGCGCTACAGCCATTTCATCTGGCACCTCTTTGTGCTGGCGGGCACCGCCTGCCATTTCTTCGCGGTGTTCTGGTACGCCGCCTGACGCCCGCGCCCGCCGGATCAGGCGGGCCGCTCCGGGTCCCGCCTCAGGTATTCCGTCGGCGGCATGCCCAGCACCCGCCGGAACATCGTGGAAAACGCCGCCGGGCTCTGGTAACCGAAATCCAGCGCGATGGCCGTAACCGGCTCGCCCGCGGCCAGGCGGGCCAGCGCCAGCACCACGCAGGCGCGCTGCCGCCATTCTGAAAACGCCATGCCCGTTTGCCGCCGAAAGTAGCGGGTGAAGGTGCGCAGGCTCATGTGCAGGCCGTCCGCCCAGACTTGCGGCGGCAGACGGGCGTCGGGCGCGGCGATGAAGGCGCGGCACAGCGGCGCCAGGCGCGCATCGCGCGGCAGCGGAATATGCAGCGGCAGCACCGGCGCGCGCTCGACCTCGTGCAGCAGCAAAGCGGCCAGCGCGCCGTCCCGGCCGTTCCGGTCGTAGTCGGCAGGCATGTCTACGGCCTCCAGCAGCAACTGGCGCAACAGCGGCGACACGTCGACGACCTCGCAGGCATGGCGGTCCGCGCGCGCCGCGCCGGGCTCGATATACGCGCTCCGGGTGCTCACGCCCAGCATGCGGACCTGGTGTGTCACGCCCGCGGGTATCCAGACGGCCCGCTGCGGCGGCACCACCCAATTGCCGTCCCGCGTAACCACATGCATGACGCCGGTGGCGCCGTAGAGCAGCTGGGCGCGGCGATGCGCATGGTCGGGCAGCAGCTCGCCTGGCGGGTAGTCGTTGCCGATGGCGACCACCGCGCGGTCCACGTGGTCGTAGCGGTCGATATGGGTATTGCGCATGGCGCCGGGCGTCAGGACGGGTTGGCCGAAACAAAAACATTATTGTCCAGACCTGGAAAGCAGGCCAAGCCCGCCCGCCGTATCGTGGCGGCTTTCCCGCATTGGATGGACGGCATGATCTACCTGGTTCTGGCCTTGTTCGGCGCCCTGAGCGGCGTCACCACCGTACTGTTCGGATTCGGCGGCGGCTTCGTGGTGGTGCCGGTGCTGTATGGCGTACTGACCGCTGCCCACGGCGCGCACGACGCCATCGGCCAGTCGGCAATGCACATCGCGGTGGCCACCTCCACCTGCGTCATGATCGTCAATTCGGTGGCGGCGACGCGCAAGCACCAGCGCGCCGGCAACATCGTGCACGCCTACGTCTGGCCGCTGGCCGGCTATATCGCGGCTGGCGCCCTGCTGGGCGCGCTGGCCGCCACCCGCACGGACGCAAGCCTGCTGCGGTACGCCTTCATTGCCTACCTGGGCGCAACGATCCTGGATTGCCTGCTGCGCCAGGGTTTTCTGGCGCAGCGCGACGGGCAGGCGCCCGGGCCCCTGGGGCGGGCGGCCACGCTAGGCGGCGTGGCCATCGGCGCGGTCGCGGCGTTTCTGGGGGTGGGAGGCAGCGTAATGACGGTGCCGCTGCTGCGCCGCCGCGGCCTGCCCATGGCCAAGGCCGCCGCGATGGCCAACCCGCTGACTTTGCCGGTGGCCATCGCAGGCACAATCGCCTACATCGCCGCAGCCAGTGGGCTGCCGGCCGCGCTGGCGCCATGGATCGTGGGCTATGTGGACCTGCTGGCCTTCGCCCTCCTCGCGCTGGGTTCGCTGGCCGGCATCCGCCTGGCCGCCCCGCTGATCCCCCGCATTCCCGACCGGCTGCACGCCCGCGTGTACGTGCTGCTGCTGGCCGCCGTGATGCTCGCCATGCTGATCGTGTAGCGGAGGTGGATGGCGCCGCCGCCCGCAAACCTAAGGTCACATCGCGGCCAGCAGCGACTACGAAACCGCGCAAAACGTTTCCGTGACGCTCCCTGGGGCCGTCCTCCCGGCGCGCCGGCGCATATCGTGGCCTGCCGACACAGGAAAACACATCGCGAAACTTGTCCCGGGGCGGGTCGCGTCGTCATCATGGACGCACATTCAACCGGAACATGGAGGTTTCATGCAGCGTTCCACTTACGCATTCCTATCCGCCGCCATCCTGACGACGGCGCTGTCCGGTGCACCTGCCCTGGCGCAACAGGCCGCCCAGCCCCAAGGACAGTCCCAGGCGCAGCCCGGCATGGCGCCCGCCGCCGTGAAGCCGTCTGACCAGCAATTGCAGCGCTTTGCCTCGGCATCGCAAAAGATTTCGGGCGTCGTGGACGAATACCGTCCCAAGGTCGACGCCGCCAAGACCAACGAAGCCAAGCAGAAGGTCGTGCAGGAAGCCGACGCCAAGATGGTTCAGTTGGTGCGCGCCGACGGCCTGACGGTCGAGGAATTCAACGGCATCGGCCAGGCCGTTCAGCAGGATCCCCAGCTCAAGCAGCGCGTGATCAACATGAGCCAGGGCGCCCCGGCCCCGCGCTGATCCGCTTCCCCCGCTGTCGCGGCGGCAGTCTGGCCGCGGCAAAACGCCACGCCCCTTCACGGGAGCGTGGCGTTTTTTTACGATGGCCGCCTTGCGCGGGCCGGTCTACGTCTTCAGGCGATAGCCCGTCTTGAAGATCCAGCGCACGCCGATGAGGCAGGCGATCAGGAACGCCACGGTCATGCCCACGCTGATTTCGACGCTGACGTCGGCCACGCCGAAAAAGGCCCAGCGAAAGCCGCTGACCAGGTACACCACCGGGTTGAATAGCGTAACGGTGTGCCAGAACGGCGGCAGCATGTTGATGGAATAGAACGTGCCGCCCAGGAAGGTCAGCGGCGTGATGATCATCAGCGGAATGATCTGCAGCTTTTCGAACCCGTCGGCCCAGATCCCGATGATGAAGCCGAACAGGCTGAAGGTGACGGCGGTCAGCACCAGGAACCCCAGCATCCAGAACGGATGCGCCACCTCGAACGCCACGAACAGGCGCGCCGTGGCCAGCATGATGAGGCCCAGGATGATGGACTTGCTGGCGGCGGCCCCCACGTAGCCCATGACGATCTCGACGTAGGAGATGGGCGCTGAATGGATTTCGTAGATGGTCCCCGAAAAGCGCGGCATGTAGATGCCGAACGAGGCGTTGGCGACGCTTTGCGTCAGCAGCGACAGCATGATCATGCCGGGCACGATGAAGGCGCCGTAGCTCACGCCGTCGATCTCGACCATGTGCGAGCCGATGGCCGACCCGAACACCACAAAATAGAGCGAGGTGGAAATCACCGGCGACAGCACGCTCTGCATGAGCGTGCGCCAGGCCCGGGCCATTTCGAACAGATAGATGGCGCGTATGGCGTAGAAGTTCATGATTGACCGTGTACCAGGCTGACAAAGATGTCCTCGAGCGAGCTTTCGGATGAATTCAGATCGGTGAATTCGATCTGCAGCCTGCTAAGGTCGTGCAGCAGCCGCGAGATATCGCCGCCGCCCTGGTTGTCGTAGGAGTAGACCAGCTTGTAGCCGTCGGCGGACAGATCCAGCTGATAGGCGTCCAGCGCGGTCGGGATGCCCGGCAGCGGCGCTTTCAGCGTCAGGGCGAGCTGGCGTTTGCCCAGCTTGGCCATCAGCGCATCCTTTTCCTCGACCAGGATGATCTCGCCCTTGCGGATCACGCCGATGCGGTCGGCCATTTCCTGGGCTTCCTCGATGTAGTGCGTGGTCAGGATGATGGTCACGCCACTTTCCCGCAGGCGCCGCACCATTTCCCACATGCCGCGGCGCAGTTCGACGTCGACGCCCGCGGTGGGTTCGTCCAGGAACAGGATGGCGGGCTCGTGCGACAGCGCCTTGGCGATCATGACGCGGCGCTTCATGCCGCCGGACAAGGCCATGATGCGGCTGTCTTTCTTGTCCCACAGCGACAGGTCGCGCAGGACCTTTTCGATGTAGGCCGGGTCGGCCGGCTTGCCGAACAGGCCGCGGCTGAACGTGACCGTGTTCCACACGCTTTCGAAGGCGTCGGTGGAGATTTCCTGGGGCACCAGCCCGATCTTGGACCGCGCCGCGCGGAAATCCGACACGATGTCGTGGCCGTCGGCCAGCACCTTGCCGTGCGTGGGATTCACGATGCCGCAGATGATGCTGATCAGCGTGGTCTTGCCCGCGCCGTTCGGCCCGAGCAACGCGAAGATCTCGCCGCGCTGGATGTCCAGGCTCACGTTCTTGAGCGCCTGGAACCCCGAGGCGTATTGTTTGGATAAGCCTTGAACTGAAATGACCGGCTGCACGCGAGCCCCCAACTAAACTGATAGCCGAGGATTTTACCCGCCGCACCGTTACCGCTTGTTCAGTCTGGCGGAACGGTGTGTTTGGATTTCGGGAATTAACGGCCTGGGCGCGACTTGTGGGCACGTATACTTGCGCGTTGCGCGATCAGCGCGGTTTTCATGAGGTTCCAACGTGAGCGCACTGCCCTCCTGCCCCCAATGCCAGTCGGAATTCACCTACGAAGACGGTGCGCTCTTCGTCTGTCCGGAATGCGCGCATGAGTGGCCGGCGCAAGCCGACACCGCGGCGGACGATGCGACGAAGATCTACCGCGACTCGGCGGGCAACGTCCTGCAGGACGGCGACACCGTCACCGTCATCAAGGACCTTAAGCTCAAGGGTTCGGGCGGCGTGATCAAGATGGGGACCAAGGTCAAGGGCATCCGCCTTGTCGACGCCGACCACGACATCGACTGCAAGATCGACGGCTTCGGCCCCATGAGCCTGAAGTCCGAATTCGTCAAAAAGGCCTGAGCCTCAGAAGTCCTCGTCCTCTTCCACCTTCGGCATCAGGTAAGCCGTGAGGGCGCTGGACAGGCCCGCCATCACCCACAGCACGAAGAAAGACACGGTATAGAAGCCCACCCGACCCGACGGGACGTGCCCGAAAATGGCGACGTCCAGCGGGTCGATCAAGGCGAAGATCAGTGCGCTACCCGCGGCGGCAGCCAGAAACGACGGCCACAGGATCCACATCAACGATCGCATTCCCATGCGTGCACTCCCCCGGTCAAGGTTTGGCGGGCGCGGCGACGGCGTTCAACGCCCCCGGGGCCTCGCCGGCTTTGGAAGCGGCCTGCTCGATAACCAGGCCGCGCTTGACGATGCCTTCCTGGATGGGCTGGTTGCCGAACTGCGTCACTGCGAAGTAAATCGTGATGAAGCAACCCACCATGGC
>NZ_AGUF01000059.1 GCF_000236785.1 Achromobacter arsenitoxydans SY8
AGGTTCGCAGCTGTACGCGACCAACCAGAACGTGGCGGGTCACTCGACTGCCATCAGCAACCTGGATGGCCGGGTGACGAGCAATACCTCGGCGATCACGGCGATCGACGGCCGCGTGACGGAGAACGAAGGCGATATCGTCAATCTGACGAATTCGCTGAATAGCGGCGGCGTGGGGCTGGTGCGTCAGGACGCGGTATCGCGCAACATCACGATTGCCAAGAGCCTGGACGGCACGCTGGTGGATCTGAGCGGTACGGCCGGTGCGCGTACGCTGGACGGGGTGAAGGCCGGCGCGCTCAATGCATCCAGCCTGGAGGCGGTGAGCGGTTCGCAGCTGTACGCCACCAACCAGAACGTGCTGGCGAACACGACGGCGTTGAACACGCTGGACGGGCTGGTGGCGCAGAACACCACGAACCTGAACAACCTGACGGCCAGCATCAACATGGGCGCCTTGGGCCTGGTCAAGCAGGATGATGTGTCACGCGTCCTGTCCGTGGGCAAGGAGCAAGATGGCGGTCTGGTGGACTTCACCGGCACGGCGGGCGCCCGTCAGCTCACTGGCGTTGCTGACGGTGTTGTCGCGGCCGGCAGCCTGCATGCGGTGAACGGCGGCCAGCTTCATGCGGCGAGCCGTTCGGTGGCCGACGCGCTGGGCGGCGGATCCTTCGTCAACTTGGATGGCTCGATCTCGGGGCCGTCCTACAGCGTGGGCGGAACGGCCTACCGGACGGTGGGCGAGGCGGTAAGCCGTCTGGACAGCCGTTTCACCGAGATGCAGGCCACAGTCGAAGACATCAGTACGGTTGTGGGAGGCAACGAGCTGGGTTTGGTCAAGTAGGCCGCGATGACGGGCGCCATCACGGTTGCCGCAAATGTGGGCGGCAATCTGGTGGACATGAACGGCACGGACGGCGCGCGCAAGGTGACGGGCGTGGCCGACGGCGTGATCTCGGCGGACAGCACGGACGCGGTGAACGGCAGCCAGATCTATGCGATGGCGCAGCAAGTGGATAGCGTGAGTGCGGTCGGCGCCTATGTCAAATCCGATGGAGCGGGTGATGGCAGTGATTCGGCCATGGTGGGCGCGGGCACCCGTAGCGTGGCGATCGGGTCGAGAGCGTCGGCGACGGCGGGCAACAGCGTTGCGCTGGGCGCGGACTCGGTTGCGGATCGTGCGAATACGGTGTCGGTGGGCGCCCAGGGCGCTGAACGGCAGGTGACGAATGTGGCGGCGGGCACGCAGCAGACCGATGGCGTCAATGTCGGGCAGCTGGCGCCGGTGGTTGCGGGGCTGGGTGGCGGCGCCAGTATGGACGCGGCCACTGGCGTGGTGACGGGCCCGTCGTATCAGGTTGATGGTCAGACGTATGGCAATGTGGGCGATGCGGTGAGTTCGCTGGATCGCAACATGCAAAGCAATCGCGAGGGCCTGAGCCAGCTGGACAACCGTCTGTCGCAGACGAACCGCGTAGTGAACGATGTGGCGCGCAACGCCTATTCGGGTATTGCGGCCACCACGGCGCTGACCATGATTCCGGATGTGGACCTCGGCAAGAGGTTCGCGCTGGGCGCGGGCGTGGCGACGTATCGCGGGTATCAGGCCGTGGCGGTGGGGGCATCGGCCCGTGTGAACGACCGCATCAAGCTGAAGGCCGGCGTGGGCATGAGCGCGACCGGTGCGACGGCAGGCGTGGGCGCTTCGGTGCAGTGGTGAGGCGTCGGGGCGGGGGCCGGATTCCTGCCGGTGCCCCCGCCCCTTGCGTTGCGCATTTGCGCCGTATGGCGGCCGGCAAGCCGGCCTAGACCGTGACCACGTTGAGGCCGCCGTTGGCCAGACTTTCAAGATTGGCGCCCGACACGAACAGGCGGAAATCGTTGTGTGCGAAGTTGCCGATGATCTTGGCCTGGGTGGTGATGAGCGCGCCGGTATCGCCATTGACCGGCAGCCGGTTGCCGGTCAGGGCCGCGTCCAGCGCCGGAAAGTGGCTATAAGCCTCCAGCGCATTGTCCGCAACGTGCAGGCGGCGCCAGGCCGGGAATTCGCCGCCGGTCTGAATGATGGTCAACATGGCGCGTGCCGCTTCGGCGCCCAGCCGAATGCTTGAAAGCTGATTGCATTGCAGCGTCAGCGTGCCGTCTCCTTCGGGCACCATCTTGCCGGTGCGGATGCCTGCGCCCAGCAACTTGAGCTGATCCAGGGTCAGCTCCGGGAATTCTCCCGACTCGGAAAACAGTGTGATGCCGCCGTGCAGGCGGTTGTCGCGCACCGTGGTGTCGGCGTCGTTGTCCAGCAGCGCAAGCGCGCAGGACAAGGGGTCGGCCAACAGGGCGGCCGCCAGCGCGCTGATGGCGACATGCAGCCGTTTGGCTGTAGGCGACTCCTGGCCCAGATGCGTGACCAGTGCGGTCATCGCTGCCTGGATGCGAGGGTTCATAGATAAGGCGTTGCCTGCCGTTCCTGCGCGCAGCAGCGCGGTGATTTCGGCCGCCATGGCCTTGCGCGCCTCCATGGGCTGGCGCGCGAGCGCCAGGGCGGCCTTGTCGCGATCGTCGTCCAGCAGGGATTGCGGCGATAGCGCGGCCTTCAGCACGGCCATGGTCGGGGCGCGGCTGAACAGAGAATCCAGGCGTTGCGGCGTTCCGCGTCCCGCCGCAACCAGGCGGCAGCCGTCGATGTGCACGCGCCGGCTGCCTTCGATGCGCACCAGGCTGGCGCCCGGACCGGCGGGCCCCGCGCAATCGACGCGGGATAGCCGCAGTTCCACGCAACTCGAAAAGTCGATCGGCTCGGGCTGGCCTTGCCGCGAGATCGTCAGATCGGCCACCGACACGGCGGCAAAGCTGTTCAGGCTGAACTTGCGCTCCCCCAGCATCAGGCGGCTGGCTGGCCCGCAGCCATGCAGCATCAGGCGAACACGCGGTCCCTTGATGACAAGATCGTCTTCCAGCTTATGTTCGCCGGGTGTGAGACACAGGCAGATATCGAGCCGATCCTGGCCGATCAGTGTGCGCAGCGCCCGGTCCAGCGTCGGAAAATCGCCGGCCGGGCCGATCGTGAGGCAGCAGCCGCCGCCATGCGTGCGTTTGCACAAGGCGTCCAGGGCCTGTTGCACGGTGTAGGCCTGTTCGGCCAGCAGGTCCGCGCAGCCGCTCGGATCGTAGGCCACCTCGGACGCCAGGGCGAGTGTCGCCGTGTAGCGCAAGGGCAGGTAGCGGTCCGGCGCAGGCTGGCCGGCGACGAGCAACTGGGCCGTGGCGCGCTGCACGGGGCGGGCGGGGTCGCAGGCGAGCGACCAGGAGATCGCCGCCACGCCGTCGGCGCCCGTCGGCACGTCCTGCGTGGCCGTGCCGTTGGGCAGGCGGCCGGCGTCCACGGTGAAGCGCACAATCGCATTGGCCACAGGATGGCTGCCGTTGGCGACGCCCGCGCGCAGTTCCGACGGCAGCGCCACCACGTCGGGCGTCATGGCGGGATTGGGCTTGACGCCCTGGCCGTCGCCGCCCGCGTAGTAGAGCTGGGTCAGGTCGGTCAGCGCGGGAAAGAGCGGCCGGCAGTCGCTGACGGTGCTCCAGGCGCCGCCCTGCCAGCGCAGCAGCGCCAGCCGGGCAAAGGCGCGGAGCACGCCCGCGGGGGCGCTGAAGGCGGGCTTGCCGTCCGGCGCCTGCGGCCACTCGATCGACGCGGTGGCGGTGCGGGCGGGGATCAGCCAGTAGTCGCCCACACGCAGGCGGCCGGGCGAGAACTTGATTTCGACGCCGTCCTGTTCCAGTTCGACCCAGCCCGCGTTGGGACTGTTGACGGGCGCAGGCGTGATTTCGGCCACGCCGTCCCAGCGGCGCACGCGCGGGTTGGCGGGAAAGCGCGGCGCGTCCAGCGGGTGTCCGGTCAGGGTGGCGGGGTCGATCGTGACCGTGTTGCCGTCGGTGCGCACGACCTGCGCCAGCGGACCGGGCTGGCCCAGCAGCTCGTGCGTGTCGTCCAGGAACTCGACCCAGCAGCCGGCGGTGATGGCCAGCACGTCGTCGCGGCCGATGCTGGCGACCTCGAATTCGTTGGCGACCGGATCGTCCAGCCATCGCACCACCCGCGACAGGATGCTGCCGTTTTCGCGCGACCACTTGTAGCGGGCCTTGCCCGCGCCGGCCCCGTCCTGGTGGATTTCGATGCGGTAGAGATGGTTTTCAAGCAGACGGTAGCCGGCGTCGGGCGGGAGCTGGCAGGGCGTCTTGGGCGGCACGCTGGCTTCGGCGCGCGCGGCCATGCGCGCGTCCGGCGGTGTCGTCAGCGCGTCCCACGGGGGTAGGGCCGACAGGCAGGTGAGGGCGGCGTCGGGCGCGCCCACCTGCATGAGCTTCACCTGCCAGACGGTTTTTTCGCGGGTTGCGGTGTCGGGGCCGCCCAGGGCGACTTCGCGCATGCTCGCGTCGCCCGGCGCCAGGTCCAGCGTGCACAGGTGCCGCTGCCATGCCTCCAGGTAGGCCAGGTACATGCCTTCGGGCGGCGGCGCGGCCTGTCCTGTCGAACCGAAGACGACGACGCCGTCGATGTCGGCGGGCGTCAGCGCTGGCGGCGGCAGTGGCAGGGCAGACGCGCCGGCGGGCAGCACGGGCGAGGCGGTCGGCGGCAGGTCGGGCTGGCGTGCCACCGTGGCGGGTTGCGGGTTTTCGCAGAGCAGGCCGTCCACGTACAGGCGGCCGGCGGATAGCGACAGATCCTTGCCGGCGGGCGCCAGGGCGAATCCTGGCGCCTCCAGCGGCACGCCCACGGGGCCGACGGTGTCCGCCGTTTCGGTTTCGATGCGGCGGTTCAGGATGTCCTGCTGCTCGTTCCAGTCCGCGTCCATCTGCACGCGGCCCTGTTGCATGCGAACGGCCCGGTAGCGCCGGGCGGGGTCGAAGGTGAGGCGGCTGAGATCGGCTTTCATGGTGTTGTTCCCGAAGACAGGGGGCTCAGTTCACGGCGATCATTCCCGCTTCGAGTCCGAAGCGCAGATACTCGTCCAGGGCCAGCGCAAGATTGGCCTCGCGCTGGGTTTGCAGCAGAAAGTTCCAGGCGCCGATCTCGGCGCCGTTGTCCGCGCCTTCGCGGATCTCGGCGGCACAACCGCGTGCCAACTGGCCGTAGGCGGGTGTGCCGAACTGCGTGGACGTAAACGTCGGGGCGACGCGCGCGGCGGCCCGTTTGGCGGCCGCCGCGCCGAGGTCCTGCATGACCAGGTCGGGCTGGCAGCGGTAGCGACGCGGCGTGACGGACAGCTGGGGCACATGGCAGTAGCGCACGCAGCCTTCCTGCCGGCGGTTGATGGCTAGCGGCGCGCCGAACAGCGAGTTGGACGCGTCGAGCCGGCCGGCGGCCACTCGTCCGAAAAGCGTGCTGGCCATGACGCGCAGGGCGCTGTCGTCCACGTCCACCGCAGCCTGGGCCGCGCCTTGGGCGTCGATCAGGCATCCGGCGATGTCCACCGAGGCGAGCGGCGATGCGCTGCGCACCGGGCCGCAGATGCAGCGGTGCAGCGTCAGTTCGAGCTCGGGCGCGGCGCCCGTATGGCGCACGCCGCCACGCGCGGGGACGAGCGTGCAATGGCGCAGAGTCGCGGCGCGCAGCGCGCCCTCCAGCCGCAGACGTCCGTCCAGCAGCAGGCCATCGAGCAGCAGGCGGGTGCTGGCGTTTCCGCGCAGCCGCCAGTCGCCCACGACGACCGGCCGCCGCAGCGGCCCGGCCTCGATGGCCAGCAAGGTGTCGGGCAGGTTCAGATCTGGCGTCACGGCTTCGGAGCCGTCGTGATCGACGATGATGCGGGCGCGCTGCCCCGGTAGCACCGCAGCCAGCGCCGAGGCCAGCGTCGGCGTTGTGCCGGAAGGCACGCGCAGCTCGACGTCGAAGGCGTCGGGCGGCGTTGCGGCCGGATCGTCGTCGGCCGTCGCGCTCCGGTCGTACGGGCCCGCGCCGATATCGCCCGGAAATCCGTAGGCGTAGCGGACCTGGACGGACTGCGCCACCGTTCCCTCTGGCAGCGCGATGCGTCCGCGCCGCGGATCCAGGCCCACCAGCAGGCCGCCCACTGCGGGAAAGCCGCGATCCGGCCGTCCGGGCTTGCGGGCCTTGACCAGCAGCGTCGCGTCGGGACGGCGCCACGCTTCGGGCGATACGCCCGGGATCGGCGCCAGGTCGCAGATGACCAGGTGTTCGGCGGGCACGGGCTGGCCGTCGATCCAGACCTGCAGGACTGGCCCCGCGCCGCCGTCCGCGAACCAGCCCTGGGGCGGCGCATCGCCATCGGTCAGGGCCTGGCGGCGCGCCTCCAGTTCCGCATGCAGGTCGCGCCACGACAGGGGTTCCGGGACGTTGATGGGTTCGGCCAGGCGGTCGATGTCGGTCTCGGTGCGCGGCCGGTTGAACAGGGGCTGGTCCTGGCCCAGCGGATCGACGGTGTAGAAGCCGTCCAGCGTCGTGGCGGGCGCGGCGTCGCCGCGCTGCACGGTGTACGACTGCAGCCGCCACAGGAACAGCGCGACGTTCGGCAGGTTGTAGCGTCCGGCGGGCAGCGCGCGCACGTCCGCCGTGTGCAGTTCGGTTCCGAACGGACCGTCCACGCGCTCCATCGCGCGCGCACGGCGCAGGTCGGGTGTGCGCAGCGCATGCGGGCGCGGATGGTTCACATGCTGCGTGGTGGCGACCCGCTCGAAGCACTCGGACACGCGGCTGGGCCAGCCGGTGGCGTTGGCGGCCAGTTCTTCGAGCACCAGCGCCGTGCCCTTGCGGCGGCGCAGCCGCAGCGTGTTGGCCACCAGGGCGCGGGGAGAAAAACCGCCGCCCACCGGATAAAGCGCGCGCACGCCCAGCAGGTCGCCCAGGTAAGGGACGACCCACTCGTCGCAGGTTTCGATGAACCAGTTGTCGTAGAGCCGGTCCACGTCGGCGTCCACCAGCGCGCCCTGGCGCGCCAGCACGTCGAGCAGCGCGCGCAGCGGACCGCCCGCGGCGGCGTCCCGTTCCCGGTAAAAGGCCGGCAGCAGGGCCAGCAGGGCATCGGCGTCCAGGCGTGTGGTCATGTGCGCTCCGACAGCAGGAGGTTGGCCGGGTCAGGGCGCAGCAGTTCGGCCGGCTGCAGGCTGCCTTGCTGCCAGCGGGCGCTGCGCGCGGGCAGCGTGGCGTCGGGCCCGCTGCTGCGCCGCGCCGCTACGCCGTCCAGCCCGGCATTGAACACAAGCGCGTCCAGGTCCACCCACAGCACGCCCGGCACCTCCTGCAGCACCGCCAGCGCTTCGGCGCCGTGCACGGGCTGCCCGAAGGCGCGCGCGGCAAAGCCGAACGCGTCCAAAAGCCGGGCGTGCGCAGCCTGCAGCACCTTGGGCGCTTCGTACCGGGCGTCGATGCCCAGTCCGGCCCGCAGGCCGAAATCCAGGTAGCGGCAGGGCGCGACCCGCAGCGGCTGATACGGCGGACGCGCCGCGTCGATGGCGGCCAGCAGGTTGCGGTAAAGCGCGCCGGCGGGGTCCAGGGCAGCGCCGTCTTCGCCCGCCACGGTCAGGTGCACCAGCCTTTGCTCGCCGTCCCACAGCCACACGGCCTGCGCCTTGCCGATGCCGGTGAACGCGGCGGCGTAGTCTTCGAAGTCGCGCAGCGAGACGATGCGGTCCAGCGTACGCACGCGCAGCGGCGCGTTGCGGCGGGCCATGTCGCCCGCTTCGGGATCCGTGCCGCCGGTGGCGGCAGCCGGGTTGACCACTGCCTTGACCCCTGGGGCGCGCGTCAGCAGCACGCTCAGCTGGCCGGCGGCGACGTTGCCCTGGCGGCCCAGGCCGACGCGGTAGCGCGCCTCGACGTTGCCCGAGCCGGACGGCAGGCGGGCGCCGTGCGCGCCGTCGCCGAACTGCACCGTGGCGCCGCCGCTGTCGTCCAGGCGCAGCAGGTAGGCGCGTTCGTCGGGGGCCAGCGCCGTGATGCGCGGCGCTTCGTTCCACAGCAGCCCGTCCACCCGCAGCTCCAGCGTGCTGGCCGCGCCACTGGCCGTGGGCGCGGGCACGAAGGTCAGGGGCTTTTGCTGCAGCGTGAATCGCTGGAAGGCGCGGTTGCCGGCGCCGCTGCCCAGCACTTCAGGCTGGATGCGCATCTGCCGGCTGTCGCCGTGGCTGGCGGGCGCGACGTTGGCGTTGATGCGCACCGTGGCGGGCAGGTAGGCGTGCGCCAGGTCGGCGTCCAGCAGCAGGGCGGTGCGCCCGCCGGCGCTGTCGTTGCGCTGGATGCGCACGATGTCGCTGGCTTCGGCCAGACTGACCGTGACTCGCGCGCCGTCCTCGAATTCCAGGTCCGCGCTGGCGCGGTCGCGCGCCACGCGCACGCTGGCCAGCGGATCGCCGCGCAACAGCCGCGCGCCCGGCGCGGCATTGGCGGCGTCGTCCTCGGCCAGGACAAGGCCGGTCACCGCGAGCATGCGGCCTTCGGGCAGGTCGGGTTCGTATGCGTCCAGCACTAGCTCATGGCCCTGGGCGAGTCCCGAGGCGGGACGCGCGCCCCAGTCCAGCGGTTCGGATTCTCCGTAGGCGGCGGTTTCGCGCAGGGCGTGGTTGAACTGCTCGCGCACGCGTTCGCCGCGCAGCGTCAGGCGGGTGGTGGCGCCCGCCAGCGCAAAGCCCTCGCGCGCATCGGGCGTCGCGTCGGCAATGCGGTAGAGCTCTTCGTAGCTCGGCATCGACAGCACGGCCCAGCCGCCCGGCATCCATTTCGGATAGGCGGCGTCCAGGTGCACGCCATGGACATCGGCGGGATAGAGGCTGGCTGCGGGGATGGCCTGGCGCGCCTGGCCCGGAACCGTCCAGGCCAGCGAGATCGTGGCGTCGCCGGTGGCCTCGTAGTAGTCGATGCGGATGTCGTGCTTGCGTCCGGCCGTCAGGCGGACGCTGGCGCTGTACTCGGTGGGCGACTGCTCGCGCCATTGGTCGATGAGCAGGTCCCCGTCGACCCACAGCCGCACGCCGTCGTCGGCGGTGACGTGGAAGACATGGCTGCCGCTGACGGACGCCAGCACCCAGCCCGTCCAGCGCACGCTGAAGTTGTCCGCGGGCATGCCGTCGCCCGGGCCGCTCGCGGCCCAGTGAAAGTCGACCTGCGCGTCGGTGCGCGTCATCACGCGCTGGCCGTAGGCCTTGCCGCGGTAGTACTCCCCATAAAGGCCAGTGCCGGGGGCGGCGGTTCCGGGCGGGTCGGAGACATCGGCCAGGGTGAAGCCGGGCCATTGCGGAAACTGGCTGAATGCAGGCTTGGCGTCGTCGGCCATGCCCAGGTAGGCCGCGCGCAGCGTGGCAGGCATGGCGCGCCAATCGGGCGCGTTGTGGCCGAACAGGCGCGCCTGCGCGCGCAGGGCATGGCAGCGCGGATTGCGCTGCGCCGGCTGCACGTGCGGCGCGGCGCTGCCCAGGCCCCGGTCCAGCGAAATCAGCGTGTAGGCCGGCGCGCCGTCTTCGCCCGGGCCGGGCGTGAATTCGCGAACCTGCGTCAGGCGCCGGAAATCCCAGTTCTCGTTGCCGGGGTCGCGCAGGCGCTCGTCGCCCACGATGAGCACGGCGTCGCCGGGCTTCAGGCGGGTGGCGGCGCCCGCCAGGCACAGCGTGCGCGCGCCGAAGCGCGGCGGCACCGGCTCGCGCCAGGCCAGCTGCAGCGCGTTCCAGGCGGCGCGGGCTTCCAGCGCCTGCAGGGTCTCGAAGGTCTGGGCCTGCTCGTCCTGCGCGGGAACGCTCTGCGCGCGCGTCCAAGGCTCGACGCGCGCGCGCAGCGGCGCGCCGGGCGCGGTCTCCAGCGTGAAAGCCAGCCACGTCGTGGCGGCCACGCCCGGCCGAAGTTCGTAGCCGATGGCGCGCGCCAGCGACTGCACCGACCGCCGTTCCGTCGCCGTGCGCAGATAGCCTTCATTGCCGATGCGTTCCTGATAGAACGCCAGCACGTCCAGCACCGCGGCCCAGGCGTCGAACAGCGCCAGCACGGGGTCGTCGCGGTCGCGCGTGGTCAACGCCGACAGCGCCTGCGAGCGCGCCAGATCGGCGGTCAGGCTGGCCAGGAACCGCCCATGGGTGCCGATGCGCAGGCGCAGGGCGGGCTGCCCCGGCGGATTGGCCAGGTCGGACGGGGTCAGTGCGGGCTGTCCGGCGCAGCAGCCGCAGTCGGCGGGTGTCGTCATGAGCCGCCCTCCACGATGAAGTCGATGCGGCCGTTTTCCGGGAAGTTGGGATCGCCGTCGGCGCGCAGCACTTCCAGGGGCGCGGCAAGGAGCTGGCCGCTGTCCAGTTCGCCGGCGGGCTCCCGGCCCCAGCGCTGGAAGCGCTCCGCGCGCGCCGACGCCACGCCGGGCACGGCCATCGCCGCGCTCATCAGCGCCGACAGCGCCAGCGGCGTGCCGAAGGTGTAGCGGTCGGGGTGAAAGAAGCCGGGCCTGCCGCTGCGGTCCAGGCCCGACGTAAAGACATCGCGCAGCGCCGCCTTGACGTCCGCGGCGAAGTGCCCGGGCGCCGCGCAGACCCGCAGCAGGATGACCAGCGGCACGTGGACGGGATCGGAGAACTCCAGATCCTGGCCGGCCAGCCGGAAGCGTTCCATGAAGGCCCGCATCGCGGTGCGGAATGGCGCGTCGACCTCCAGGCCGCCGCGCCGGTCGACGGTCAGGAACACGGTGTGCCAGCTTCCGGTCCAGCGCAGCCGCGCGGCGGCGCGCTGCACTTGAGGATGCCGTTCGGCCAGACGTGCGTAGTCGTCGGCGGTGACCGCGCGTTCCTGGACGCGGAAAGCTTCCGGGGCGTTGAGCCGGATCGCGTCTGCGGGTTCGGGCGCTGCGCCGCCTTGCGCGGGCATGGGGTTGCGCACGCGGGCAACGCCCAGCATCAGGTCCGGATCGTCGCTGACCAGCGCGCCGATGGCGTTGGCGCCTACGTTGCCGCCGGGTCCGCCGCCCAGGCGGTAGCGGGCCAGCAGGCGCTCGCCCGCCGCGGGCGCGGCGCCGTAGCGGTTGTCGCCGAAGCGCAGCCAGGCGGCGCCGTCCGCTTCCGTTTCGACCACGAATTCGCGCGCATCGCGGGCGCTGCCGAGCAGGCTGCGCTGCGGCGCCCAGGGCGCGCTGGCGGGCGCCGGGACGTCGCCGGGCTGGTCGGGGTCGTCGGCCAGCAAGCTCATGCCGGTGGGCAGGGCGCGGCGCGGATCCTGCGCCAGCGCAGCGCCCGCGGACAGCGCGGCGCTGGCCGCCAGTTCATGCCGGTAAGGTTCGGCGCAGGCCAGCCCCGCGTCCGGCAGGCGGGGGCGGTACGGACGGGCGGCCGGATCGTCCCGCGCCGTCGCCGTGTCCGGCAGCAAGGGCGTCCAGTCGCGGCGCAGGCCGTGGTCGGCCAGCACGACGTTGCCCAGCGCCACGGACACCGCCTGCTTGACCAGCGCGCCGCCTTGCTCGAACTCGCGGCTAACGCACAGCGGGAACGGCAGCGCGTCGTCGGTATGCCAGGCGACCAGCAGCAGGTCGGTGCCGGTCAGATCGTCGCGGCCGATGCGCGTCTCGGTCAGCCGCACCGCGTGGCGGTGGGCGCGGTCGGCATCGGCCTGGCGGCCGGTGAGCGGGCCGATCGTCTCTTCGAACACCAGCACGTCGCCGCGCGAGAGCGTGAGCGGCGGGTCGTTCACCAGCGCCGCCTGTGTCTGGCCGCGCGGCAGGCAGTAGGCGGGATCGGCGAAGTCGTGCAGGGCGATGCGGCTGTGCGCGGTGCGCAGCGTCAGGTCGTGCAGCGTTTCGAACACCTCCACGCCCGGCATGGGCAGTCCGTCCAGCGCGTCGCGGCGGCGCACGGGCGCGGCCAGCGCCGCTTCGGCGGAACTGGTCAGCAGGGCCGCGCCGGCAGGCACGACGCGGCCGTCGCCGTGTGCGTTGGCCTCAAAGGCGACATAGACGCGCGCATTGCAGCCGTCGTTCAGCGGATAGTCCAGCAGGCGCGCATGCCGGCGCAGCGAAGTCCGGCGGCGTGCGGTATCCAGGTAGGCCTCGGTGGCGGCCGCGTCCTGCGCGTAGGAAAGATGGTCGGCCGCGTAGGCCAGCGTTTCCACCAGCGCCACAGTGAAGTCGGCGGGATTGCGCTCGGTGAAGTCCGGCATGCTCTGCGACAGCCGGTCGAGCATCAGGCGGCGGAAAATCTCGTAGTCCTTGGCCAGGTAATCCAGCAGCGGCTCGGGCGGCGCGGGCGCATCGCAGGCGTGCACGTCCGCGCAATCGAACTCCGACGGGCAGCCCGCCTTGAAGTTGATTTCGATGGTGGACAGGCACAGGTCGAAGCCCGGCGCCGGCGCGTCTGGATCGGCCGGGTTAACCAAAGCCAGCGTGTACCACGAGAAGTCGCCGGCCTTGTCCACCGTCAGCCGGATCTCGTTGCCCGACAGCACCGGGTCCGCGGCCAGCGCGATGCCGCGGATGCGCGCGCCGCCTTCGATGCGCACATGGGCGCGGCCAATGCCGGAAACCGGGTGCGCACAAATCACGCGCAGCGTGCGCTGGTCGGCCGCGTCGATTTCGACATAGGCGATGCCGTTGTCGCCCGGGGGCTGTTGGGCGCGCAGCAGTTGAAGCCGGCGCGGATGCGCGCTGCGGAACTGGCGGTTCATGGCAGGTCCCGGGTAAAGCGCGCCAGGCGGCGCTGCTGGCCCTGGCGCAGCACGTACTGCACCTCCACCTGCAAGACTGCGTCGCGGCTGGACACGTTGACGGCTTCCACGGCGATCCGTTCGCCCAGCCACTGCTGCAGCGCGCCCTGCACGCTCATCTGCACCGCGGCCGCCAGCGTGTCGCTGTTGGGCGCGAACACCAGTTGCAGCAGCCCGCAGCCGAAATCCGGCCGGTTGACGCGTTCGCCCGGCACGGTGAACAGCACCTGTTCGATCATGTCGCGCACGTGGGTGGCGTCGTCGGCGCCGCGGCTGCGTCCGCGTTCGTCGGGGCCGAAGGGAAAGCGCAGATAGGGCATGGCGGCGGTCCTTACATGCCCACGACGCGCGGCTGCGCCTGCAGCGCCATCAGGGGCGTGCCCGTGGGCATGCAGACCGAGGCGCCGGCCTGCAGGGCGGCGGGCTGCCCGGCGATCAGCACGCGCGTGGCGCCGCTGAGCCACATGCCGGTGACGCAGGGACCGTTGCCCGAGGGCGGCGGCGGAAAGGAGCAGCCGGCGATGGAGTAGGTCGACAGTATCGTCACGGCGGGCTGGCCCGACAGCATCACGCGCGGGTTGGGGGCCACGGGCACGGCCTGGCCGCCGTGCGAGCACAGCACGGTGGCGCCAAGATGCAGCAGGGGTCCGGGCATGGCGCGGTCTCCTCAGGTCACCGTCAGGGCGCCCTGGTTGATGTTGACGACAGGGCCGGCCAGCATCACGGTGGCGCCCTGGCCATTGGACAGGGTGATGCCGATGTCGCTGATCGAAATCATCGCGCCTGTCTTGGTTTTGAGCAGGATGCCGCCCGTGGGGCCGGGCAGGTCGGAAATCATCAGGGTGTTCTGGCCGCCGGTCTGCAGCACGATGCTGGGCGACACCGGCAGGCCCGCCAGCGCCAGCGCGGGAACCTCGGCCGCCGAGCCCCAGAAGCCGCCGACCCAGATGGGGTAGTCGGGCTTGCCCTGTTCGAACTCGACCCACACGCCCGCGCCAATCTGCGGCAGCACGAAGGCGCCGCTTTGCTGGCCCGCGAAGGGCACGCAGGGCATGGCCCAGCTTGAGACGCCCAGGCCCAGCACGTCGGGCACCTGCACCTGCAGGCGGCCCATCTGCATGGGATCTATGTTGCTGATCACCACGCCGCGGAATTTGCCGTAGTGGCGTTGCGGTTCTGTCATGGGGGCACCAGGGGCAAGGTCGAGATCAGGCCGTTGCGGGCCAGCGAGAATTGCTGCCGGAATTCGCCGGCCTTGAGCGTGCTGTCCACGCGCTTGACGTAATACAGGCCATCGAAAGCCAGGCCCGCGCCGCGCACGCCCACCAGCTGGCGCGACTTGAGCACGTGGCCGTAGCGCAGCACATTGAGCGAGCCGTCGGCGGTGACCGCATCCGCGGTCGTGCCCGCGGCCATCGCGAGGCCGCGGCCCAGGGCGGCGGCCGGCGACAGCTTCGCGGTTTCCTTCAGCAGGGTCAGCCCCTTGCTCATCGGCGGCAAAAGACCCAGCGGCGGGCTGGTCAGGCTGATGTCCGGCACGGGCAGGGGAATCGGGAATTTGGTCAGCGGGTTCTGGATGAAGATGACGGGCAGGGACGCGTCAGACTGGTTGACCGAAAACGACAGGGAATCGACGTTGCTGTGCACGTCCATGCCCAGGTTCAGGGCGGGCTGCACCGGCCCCAGGCGGATCTCGGGGCCCCAGTAGGCCACATTGGCGCCGGGCATCGGGCCGGGCTCGATATAGAACACATGGCCGACCTCGGCCGCCAGCTGGCGCACGTAAGCCAGGTCGGTGCCTTCGTGAACGGGGATGCGTTCGACCGGAATGGGCACATCGGTGAACGGCGACGGCACGATCAGCGGCAGCATCCCGTACAGCGCGTAGCGCCCCACGATGGCGGCCACGCGGGCGGGCGGCGGCATGGCGGGATAGGGCAGGCCGCTCATGTCCTGCTTGTCCATCGCGACCGTCAGATCTTCGCCCGTGACGGTCAGGCGCGATTGGCCGGGCGCGTTGCCGTCGGTCAGTTCCTGGCGTGTGACGAGGCCGTCCATCAGCACTGTGGGCAGCCCGTTCAGCGTCGCGATCAGGATGACGCGCAGCCAGGGCACCTGGCCGCCCGCAATCACCAGCAGCGTGTTCAGCGGCGAGCGGTTGCTGATGGAGAACGTCAGCTGGAAGCCGCCGGGGCCGTCGGCGGACGAGGACACCTCGGCGCTTTCCAGCCCGTCCATCAGCGGCCGCGGCGCAGGCACGGGCAGGCCCGGGCCGACCAGCAGCGTCAGGTGCACGCCATTAAGCATCGCCGGCCCCCATGGCCGCACCCAGCGCGGCGGGCAGCGTTACGCGCAGGCTGCGGCCGGGTTGTTCCAGCGCCGCCGGGCGCGGCGCGTCGTTGCCGTCGGCCAGGCGCCAGAACTGCAGCGGATCGCCCAGCGCCGCGGCGGCCAGCCGGTCCAGGCGGTCGCCCGGCGCCACGCTCAGTTCCCCCACCGGCGTCAGCGCGGCGGGGTCGGGCAGGAAGCGGCGGCGCAGGTAGACCAGCGGCCGGCCGTCGGGGCCAGGCATTTCTGCCGTGGGCACATCGTGATAGCGGCTGTTGGCGGGAAAACGCTGGACGCTCATGGCAGGGACTCCAGACCGACAGCGCCCAGGTCGCCCAGGCCGGCCATGGCGGCCAGCCGCTCCTTGCGCTGTTGATACACCAGGTAGAGATGGCCGCCCTTGTCGCCGAATCCCAGGTCGCCCACGTGCAGCACCCGCAGGCCCAGCGACACCTTGGCGCGGATCGGATTGAGCCGGGCGTCGAAGGCCTCTTCCGTGATCGAGAAATCGGTCACGCGCACGGGCACCACGCGTTCCCGGCTCCAGACGAACAGGCTCAGCGGCGCCACGGTGGGCGCGATTTCCAGGGTGCCCAGGTTGGCGATCTGGTTGTTGCGGATGAGCGCGGCGCTGTCCGGATAGACGATCGTCTCCAGCGCGGCGAGCTGAGCGTGGATGCCCGTGTCGCGCGCCTGCGGATGGTCGTCGGGAAATTCGAGCTGGTCGGTGGCGTCCAGCTCGGCGTCCAGCTTGATCGTCTCGGCCGGCGGCCCCTTCAGGCGCAGCGGTTCGGCCGCAGCGCCGCCGTCGTCGACCGTCTGCGGCTGCAGCGACCGGGTCAGCGTCTCGGGGTTGTACTGCAGCGAGATCACGCGCTGCACGGCCCCGCTGGCCGGATCAATGAGGATGATGCCGCCGCGCAGCAGGCGGGGCGAAAGCGGGCCGCTCATGGGTAGGCCTGCGGTTCGGCGGCGTTGCGCACGGCGGTGATCTTCTGCACGCCCACCAGCGATTCGGGCCAGTGGCGCGCGGCGCTGAACAGCTCGGGGCGGTAGTCGAATTCCAGCACGTAGCGCGATGCCGGCATCCGCGCCACGCATTCCAGCTCCACGGCGCGCAGCTTGCCCGGCGGCTCGTCGACCATGACGACGTCCGCGTACCGCGTCTGGCACAGATCGAGCACTTCTCCCACGGTCTTTCCTACCCAGTCTTCCATGGCGGCACCTCGGGTCTAGATCAGATTCATGCTCTTGGGGACGGCGCTGGCCGCGTCCGGACGGCAGGCGCGGTAATAGCAGATGCCGCAGCCGTCGATGGACGCGCGCACGGCGGTTTCGACCTTTTCCTGGAAGGTGCCCGTCGCGGCCGCGAACGCGTCGTTCCAGCGCGTCTTGATGTCGACGTTGCGTTTGCGGCAGTCGTATACGGCTTCGTAGTCCTGGATGTTCAGGGCGTAATTGCAGCTGCCTGCGCCGACGTACTTCACCCAGCCCTGGTTGCCGGCCACGAAGTTGGCCACGTCGGCGCCGGAAAAGCTCACGCCCAGCCTGGACTTCTCGGATTTGCTGTAGGGATGCGTGTGGAACGTGCCCAGCGTGTAGTCGCCTTTCTTCTCCGCGGGCAGGCTGATGCTGCCGCCGCCGCCAGAACCGGTGCGGATGACGCGCTTGCCGTCCTTGTCGGACACGATGCGTCCGCCATGCTCGGTGACGGTGTCTTCGCCGTGGCCGGACTTGGACCACGCTTCGTTGACGGCGTCGAAGACATCGTTGGGCATGGCGTGCGTGGCGGGGCACTTGCGCGCCTCGGCCTCGGCCACGCGCAGGTCGCCCATGCCCGCGCGCTGCACCGTCTGCGACGCCGTGCCGCGCGTGGCGGCGGGGTGGGCAAGCGCATTCGCGGCGCGGTCGGCTTCGGCCTCTTGCGGCGAATGCTCGGGGCCCAGTTCCAGGGGCAGTCCCGGGCGGTAACGCGCTTCTTGCTGCACCACGTGCGCCAGTTCGTGCGCAAGCAGGGCGCGGCCCTGGCGCGTGCCCGGCGCATAGCGTCCGGCGCCGAACGCCACATGCGGACCCACGGTATAGGCCTGCGCGCTCAGGGCGCGCGCCGACGCCGCCGCCCGCGCGTCCGCGTGGATGCGGACGCGGCCGAAGTCATGGCCGTAGCGGTGTTCGAAATCCGCGCGGTCGGCGGGCGCCAGCGGTTCTCCGGTGCTGCGCAAGACCTCTTCAACCTGATCCGGGACTGCCAGTTTGCCGCGGCGCGCACGCCCGGTCAGCGGCGAGGCGGAACACGACGATTTGCCGCCGCAGCCGCAGGCGCAGCGGCGCTGCAGCAGGCGCGAGCGCGGCGGCGAGGCATCGGGCTGGGGCGCGAAGAGCGGGGCGGGGGGTCTCATGTCGATATCCCTGGATGGCGCGAGGCTCAGGCCTTGTTCCGCGCAGCGCTCGCCACCGCCTGGGCGGCGCGGATACCGGCCGCACGGGCGCTGGCGTCGCCCGGCGCCATGTTGTCGGCGACCACTCTCACCCGGCCGGCGCTTGCGTCGGCGGGGGCGCCGCTGTTTTCGGACGCGCGCCGGATCAGTTCATGCACCATGGCGGCGAAGAAGGCATTGCGCTGGGCCGCGTCATGGCTCGGCAGGCTGAGCGCACGGATATGCAGGTGTATTGCGGGCTTCATGGCCATCCCCTGGTTTCGGCGTCGGCCAACGGCCGTTCGCGCTTGGCGGCTTCGGCGTGTGCGGCTTGCAGCACGTGCGCCATGGTGACTTCGGTGCCGGCGTCGGCGGCCAGGAAGGCCGCGTTCAGCGCGACGTTGCGGATGCTGCCGCCCGTCAGGTTCAGGCGCGCCAGTTGGCGCGGGTCCAGGCCGCGGGTCGGCGTGGCGGCCGGGAACACGCCGCCCCAGATGCGGGCGCGCTGCTCCAGGTCGGGAAAGGGAAACTGCACGACAAAGCGCAGGCGCCGCAGAAAGGCGCCGTCCAGGTTCGACTTCAGGTTCGTGGTCAGCACCGCCAGGCCGCGGTAGGACTCCATGCGCTGCAGCAGGTAGCTGATTTCGATGTTGGCGTAGCGGTCATGGCTGTCCTTGACTTCGGAGCGCTTGCCGAAGAGCGCGTCGGCTTCGTCGAACAGCAGGATCGCGCCGCCGTCCTCGGCGGCCTCGAACAGGCGGCGCAGGTTCTTCTCGGTTTCGCCGATGTACTTGCTGATGACCGCCGACAGGTCGATGCGGTACAGGTCCAGCCCGGTTTCACGCGCCAGCGCTTCCGCGGCCATGGTCTTGCCCGTGCCGCTTTCGCCGGTGAATAGCGTGGCCAGCCCCAGCCCGCGCGATTGCGCCGCTGCGAACCCCCAGTCCTGGTGAACCCGGTAGCGCTGGCGCAGATGGGCGGCGATCTGGCGCAGCACCGACAACTGCGGTTCGGGCAGCACCAGGTCGTCCCAGCGGGCCGCGGGGGCCAGGCGCTGGGCCAGGCCATCCAGCCGGCGGCGGCTGGCCTGCGCGCAGGCTTGCCACAGCAAGGCGGCGGAATCGGCCGCTGAATCCTGCAACTGAGGCGCGAGCGCGGCCGCCGTGAGCTGCAGGCTGCGCGAGTCCAGCCCGAACTGGCTGGCGGCCTGTTCCAGCCCGGCGCCGGCGTGCGCGGCGGCTTCGGGTCCGAGCGCCTGCCGCCAGAGGGCCAGGCGGTCGGCCTCCTGCGGGCGGGAGACGGCGCAATGGCGCGACGGCGCGCGCAGGCTGACCGGTTCGCGCACGGCTAGAAAGCACAGGCCGCCTGCCTGCTCCGCGAATTGGCGCGCCGCGGGCGGCAGTGCGTCGGCGGCCTCGATGTGCAGGGCCGCGCCCAGCAGCACGGCGTCGCGCTGCCACAGCGTCAGCAGCGCATCGCGTTCGGCAGCAGCCGTGGGGATGTCTTCGGCCTGCATCGTCAGGCAGGACAGCCCGGCTGCGCGGGCGGCGCGCGCGGCCACGTCTTCCTGTGCGCCGGGATCGTCGCCTTCCAGCACGTACACGGGCAGGGGCCCGCCGTCTTCGGCGGCGATCCAGTCGGCGATGCGCTGCGCGGCAGCCGTGTGCGCGGGCGCGGCATGCGCCAATTGCTGCGTCGGCCGCAACAGGGGGCGCAAGCGCACATCCAGTTCGTTCAGTCCGGCAAGAAAGTGCAGGACACGTTCCTCGATGCGCAGCCGGGCGGTGCTGAGGTCGGCCGTGTCGTCCACGTCCAGCAGCCGCCAGCGGCGCAGCGGGCGCTGCGGCGACAGCGCGCTCCAGTGCGCGCCGTCCAGCGCGCCCAGCGCCAGCGAGAAGCTGGCGTGGCGCAAGCCGCCGCCGCGCCCCTGCGCCTGCGCGCACAGGTCTGCAAGGCCAGCGTCCATTTCCACGCCCGCGCACAACAGCAGCAGGTCGCGCTCGAAGGCGGACAGGCCGAACGCCGCGCTCAGCTGGTCCGCGGCGCCGTCTCCGTCCAGCGCCGCGCGGGCCTGCGCGAGCTGTTGCGCATCCTGGCGCGGCGGCGGTTCGCCGGGCTTTTCCAGGCGCGCGCGCAGCCGCGCGAACTCCGCGGCCAGCAGTTGCTGGTTGGCGTCGGTCCAGGGCAGGGGCGCGCGCGCGTTCATGGCAGCTCGATCAGACGGTTCAGGTAGCGGACCGGGACCGCCTCGCGGTCGACGAGCGGGCTCTCGATGCCGTCCACGCGCAGCCGCGCAAGAAACGTTGTGCCGGCCGCCGGCGCGTCGCGCCAGATGAAGGCGAGCTGGCTGGCGGGCGCCGTGTAGGGTTCGGCCGGCAGCTCGCGGTCGCCCAGCAGCAGGCTGGCGGATTGCCCCGCCAGCAGCGGCGGGGACACGCCCAGTTCAATGCGCACCGCAGCCGCAGCGCGCGTGGCGGAGGCGGGCGGCAGCACGAGGTCGGGCGCAAGCACCAGGGCCAGTTGGTTGCTGTCGCGCTGGCGCCCGGTATCGGCCGCCTGCACGGCAGCATGCACGCGGTAGACGCCCACGGGCAGATCCGCGGGCATGGTGAAGCGCAGCGACGTATCCGTGCCCGCATCGGCGGGCACGCTGCGCTCCGCCTGCAGCGCCGAGTGGCGCAGCGTCACCTGGCGCGCCAGACCGTCCAGGTGATGGCCCAGCAGGGTGACGGCCCCGCCGGCCACCGCCACCGGCTGCTTGCCCGCCGGCTGCACGGACAGCAGGGTGGGCAGCGGCGGCGTCAGCCCGGGGAACACCAGCACGCCGCGGTCGCGCGGACTGCCGGGTATCGCTTCGCCGCGCGTCAGCACCGGCAGCGCGCCGCGGGCTGGCCGCCGCGATTCGATCAGCACCACCGACACCTGGAACGCCGCGGTCGGACGATAGTTGGCCTTCAGCGCGGACCACAGGCGGGACATCTCTTCGGCGCCCAGTGCCGACGGCGTGACCTTCAGCAGCTCGATCTGGCTGGCCAGGTCCGCGCTGCGCAGGCTCTGGTAGACCGTGGGCAGGATGGCCCCGTCGACTACGTCCGGGTCCAGCGCGCGGCGCACGGCTTCGCGCGGCAGCATGGACGATTCGTGCAGCAGCTGCAGCGCATAGCCCAGCAGCACCTCGGCCTGCAGTTCGGCGCGGCCATAGGCGGTCAGCAGATAGTGCAGGTCCAGCGCCAGAGGCGGGTTGGAGATTCGGTCGCCTTCCGCGCTGCGCGACGGCAGGCCCGCGTTGCGCCAGGCGGCATTGTGCGTGACCTGATGCAGGAAAAGGTTGAGCTGCGGATCTTCCTGGTTGTCGAGCGAGACGGCATCCGGCGCCAGCGCCGACACCTTGACCCCGGCGCCCAGCGCATCCGTCACGGCGTGGTCGATCATGCCCGAATCCAGCAGATCCTTGAGCACGGCAGTGACCGCCGCGATGGCCAGTGCGTTGCTCATGGCAGCCCCGTCCGCCTGGCGGCAAGATAGGCGCGCAGCGATAGCGCCGCGGTGCGCGCGGGGGACGCGGCGCGCGGCGCGGGCGCGGGCGGAGCGACTTCGAGGCGGTCGATGGTGATGTGTATGTCGGGCGTTGCCTGGCGGGCCGGGGCGGGCCGGGAGACGGGCGCGTCCCGTTCGGGCGTGCGCGCGCGGACGGGCATGGACACGACGCTCGCTGCGGGCGCGGCGTCTTCCGCGAGTTCGCTGCGATCCGCCAGGGCGGGCGCAGCGTCCGGTCTGGTGGAAACCGGCTCGCCGACGCCTTGGGCTTGAAGCGCGCGCAGGGCGGCTTGCACGCCGCCCGTGGGCGGACCCGCTTTGCGCGCCTGCGAATCCGGCGCATCGGCGCGCGGCATGAACGTGCGGGGCCGCGGATCAGCGCTTTCGGTGGATGGCTCTGGGAAAACCTGCCGGGACGCGGGGCGGGGCGCCGTCGCTCGGGCCAGAGGCGCATCGGCCGCCATGGGCGCATCGCGTCCCGGGCCGCGCGCGCGCAACGCTGTCGTTTGTGCTTGCGGCGCCAGGCTGGGCTGCAAGCGCGCCCACCGGTCCAGCGTTTCCAGGCCCGCTGGCGGCGCCGGGGCATGCACGCTGGCACGCTGCGCAACAACGGCGGGACTGGCGTCCTGCCCAGTGTCTACCACCGCGAAGCCGTCCCGCGCGCGCACCGGCGACAGCGCGGCGGCGCTGCGCATGCGCGGCGCCAGGCCCAGGCTGCGGTCGGCAAGCTGGCGCAGGAATCCGCTCATGGCGCGGGCTCCCTGTCCGCCAGGTCCAGGTAGGCGGCGCGTCTGCCCGGCCCCAGCGCCAGCACCTGCCCTTCGGTCCAGCCGTAGGCGCGGGCCAGGCGATGCACGTCCAGCAGCAGGGCGCGGGCGCAGGCCGTGATGTCCTCCCACAGGCAGGCGTCCGCGTCCAGGGCCAGCGCCCATTCGTGCGCGCAGTCTACGCAGCTCAGCGACAGCTCGATGTTCGCGGCGGGGTCCAGCGCTTCCATGCGCGCTTCGATATCGTCCAGCGCCGCGCCCTGCGGCAAGGCGGTGTCGTCCGCGCCGCCTTGGCGGCAGGCGCGCAGCAGGATGATCAGGGCTTCGGCGCCATCGGCGGCATGCGCCGCCAGCGCCTGGTCGCGGCTGCTGGGCAGGCGCCAGGACGCGCCATGCGCCTCGAACACGGAATCGTCGGGAGGTTCGGACACCGCGTCCAGCAGCGCCGCAAGGTCGACATCGAATTCCATGGCCGAGCCGCAGGCGGGACAATCCGCGCACGCGGCCAGCCGCTGGCCGAAGGTGTCGCGGCGCAGGCGCAGCAGCGCCAGCGTGCGCCATCCCACGGGCCGCGCCGCGAGTTCCTGCAAGGCCGCGCCAGGCATCGCCATGGCCAGCGCCTGCAGGCCGCGGTCTATCGGATGGCGGTCACGGCCCGCTTCCCACAGCGCGAGAATCTGCGATTCGATCAGGGCGTCCATCGAAGCGCTCCATCAGGCCGGCTCGACGAAGCTGGGCTCGGAAGGCTCGGCGACTTCGTAGTCGCGCTCCCAGCCTTCGTTCTCGAGCTTGATGTTCTGGATCGCGACTGCGTTGGCGTTGGCGTCCAGGTCGGGCACGGCCTGGTACTCCGACACCCAGCAGCGGAACACCTTGTAGGCCAGCACCAGTTGGCCCGCCTCGTTGTAGACCTCGATGATGATGTCTTTGCGGAAGTCCTTCAGCGACACCTCGCTGCCCAGGCCCGACCCGAAATTCCACACCTTGTTGGCCCACTGCTCGAATTCGCGGTCGTGCGTGACGCCGCGCTCCAGCGTGACGGCCTCGTACTTGCTGCGGCCGGGCGATTTGCGGCCGCTGGACGGATCGCCGCCTTCGCGATGCTCGACCACTTCCGTGCTGCGCTTGAGCGCGGACACCTTGCTCACGCCGGCTACGTAGCGGCCATCCCATTTCACGCGGAATTTGAAGTTCTTGTACGGATCGAAGCGTTGCGGGTTGACGGTGAACTGCGCCATGGCGATCTCCTGGTAACCGTGGTCGGCGAGTCCCGGGCCGATGCGGCCCGGAACGGTCGCCGGGCTCAAGCCTGAATCTGGCCGGCCAGTTGCTGGATGCTGATGACGACGAACTCGGCGGGCTTGAGCGGCGCGAAGCCCACCAGGATGTTGACGACGCCGCGATTGATGTCGTCCTGCGTGGTGGTTTCGCGGTCGCACTTGACCAGGTAGGCCTCGCGCGGCGAACTGCCCTGGAACGCGCCCTGCCGGAACAGGGTGTTCATGAACGCGCCGATGTTCAGCCGTATCTGCGCCCAGAGCGGCTCGTCGTTGGGCTCGAACACCACCCACTGCGTGCCGCGGTAGAGCGATTCCTCCAGGTAGAGGGCCAGGCGGCGCACGGGCACGTACTTGTATTCCGACGTGAGCTGGTCGGCGCCTCGCAGCGTCCGCGCGCCCCAGCTTACGGCGCCATAGACCGGGAACGTGCGCAGGCAATTGACGCCTAGCGGATTCAGGCTGCCGTTCTCGCCATCGGTGAGCGTGGCGGCCAGCGAGACGACGCCCGTCAGGTTGGCGTCGGTGCCGGCCGGGGCCTTCCAGACGCCGCGATTGCCGTCGGTGCGCGCATACAGGCCCGCCACGGTGCCGCAGGGCGGCGCCAGGCGCGGTTTGCCGTTCTTGAGCGGGTCGGACACGTAGGTCCAGGGGTAGTACACCGCGGCATGGTCGGACTTGGGCAGCGCGGCGCCGGTGGCCACGGCGACCATCGAGGCGGGGTCGGCCGCTGTGGGCGGCGCGTCGACGATCATGAAGGCGCGCCGTTCCTCGCAGTAGGACACGGCGTCGGCCAGCACGCCGCTGTGGGTGATGGCGGGCAGGCACAGCAGGTTGAAGATGTCGGCGTCTTCCAGCGCGTACAGGCCCTGGCGCAGCGCGCGGCTGCCGATAAACGCCGCGTAGATGTCGTCCGGGCCGTAGGCCGTTTCCGTGCCGCCTTCCAGCAGGGCATCGACCGGCGGGGGCGAGGCCACGGCGCCGGCCAGCAGGTGCAGCGAACCGGCCAGGTCATTGGCCGGGGCCGCCGCCACCGCAATGGTGGAACCCAGCCCGCGCGAACCGCTGGCCAGCACCAGCGTGCTGCCTTGCGCACGGGCGGTGAAGTCGCGAAACGCCGGCGTGCCGGGGCGCAGCGCGCGCACGGCCGCTTGCAGGCGCGCGGCCACGTCCTCCAGCTTGGCGGCGGGCGAGCCGCCCGCGGCGGCCGCATCGCCCACACTGACCAGGTCCGGGCCCTGGCCGTCGAGCGTGATGCGCAGGCTGGTGTGCGTCGCATCGGGCAGCGCGTCCAGGTCGGTTGCGCCGAAGGCGTCGCTGGTCAGCGTGGCGGCGTCGGGCGTGGGCGCGGGGCGGATGATGGCCGCGCCGTCGGTTTCCACGCCGCCCGCCAGCGAACCCAGCATCAGCACGCCCGCCGCATTGTTGCGCGCGCCAGGCAGCACGCGCACGCTGGCGTTCTCGCCGCCGGCGCCGGAGGTCAGCACGATGGTGCTGCCGCTGCGCGCCGCCGTGAAATTGGCCAGCGCCGGCCGGCCCAGCGCCTGCGCCCGCACCTTGGCCTGGATTGCCGCGCACAGCGATGTCAGGCGCTGCGTCGGCGTGCCGCCCGAGATGTCGCCGGGCAGCGCGATGCTGACGCCCACAGGTTCCAGCCCGCTTACCGCTACGCGGAAATCGGTGTGGGTCGCGTCCAGCAGGGTCTGCACGTCGCCCAGCACGCCGCTGACGCTGGTGCCGGCGGGCAGCGCGTCCAGCGCGCCCTGGGACAGCGGCCGTTCCAGCTTGACCAGCTGGGAGGCGCCGCGCACCAGGTCCAGCAGGTAGCGAGCGTCCCGCGAATTCATCGACACGTTGGCGTAGCTTTCCGCCCGCCCGTCGCTGCCGCGAATGAACTGGATGTTGAAGGTGCTGGACGGCACGGCGGTCGCGTAGTCGACGCGGACCTGGATGCTGTTCCCGGACAGGCCCGGGTCCAGCGCCGTGATCGCCAGCACGTCCACCGCCGTCGCGCTGCGCAGCGTGCGCTGCGCGGGCGAGGCTTCCTTGACCACCCGCACGACCCAGGCGTCCGTGCCGCCGTTCATGAAGAACTGGCGCACTGCGTAGCCGAGTTCGGAGTCGTCGGCGAGCCCGCCGAACGCGCGCTCGTAGTCTGAAAAGCTGAAGATCCGGACCGCCTTGTTGACGGGGCCGCGAGGGGCCGCTCCCAGGAACGCCGCCACCGACGTCGAGACGCCGGCGATGGTGCGCACGCCGCTGGGAATTTCCTGGATGTACACCCCGGGATGGGTCAGGGTAAGGGCCATGAGCTACTCCTTCACACGACTTCTTGGATGAAGTGTTCTTGCCGTAGGAGATGCTTGGAAGACGCCGGCGCGCCGCCGGAAACAGGCAGGCGGGGCTGGCGATTCGCGCGAGGCTGCGCGTCGTGTGGCGGGCGTTGCGCCGCTCTAGTTGGATTGCAGCGAAAAGGCAATCGGGCAAAAGCAGCAAGCCCTGGTGAGAACGAGTTATAGAAGTTCTGCCGAATGCGAGCAATAGCTTTTTGACGGTGTTAACGTTCTGTTGCTTATTCAGGCCGTGTTCAGAATGCTGGACGTCCCGCCGATTGAAGGCGGTGTCCCGCTGGCGTATAACCCGTAGCGGCGGCGCCCCGAAATGATCCGGATGGCGGAGCCTGCGGCCGGCCTCCCAGACGGCCCGAAGTCTCCAAGGAGCGTGACATGACTGGCTTGTCCCGATTGCTACGTTTGCATGACCTGTCTTCGTGCTTTTGCACGCCTGCGGGGACGTTCCGCTGGACCTCGCGGCTGGCGGGCATGGCCGCGGGAACCTGCCTGGCGGTCGGCGCCGTCGCACAAGTCCAGGCTCAGAGCCAGCCTCCGAATCCGGCCGCGGCGGCCGCGCCCGCCCAGCCCGACGCCACCCCGTCCGATGGCGCCCCATCCGATGGCGCCGTAAGCGCGCTGCAGTGGCCGCGCAGCTTCACCGCCCCGGACGGGACGCGCGTCGAGCTCTACCAGCCGCAGATCGACTCCTGGTCCGCCGATCGCATCACCGGCCGCATGGCGGTGGCGGTCGGCGCAGCCAAGGGCAATCCGACCTACGGCGTGGCGGATTTCTCCGCGCGGGCCGAGGTCAACAAGCCGGCGGGGCTGGTGCACCTGTCGGACATCCGGGTCGAGCGCGTGCAGGTGCCCACCGCGCCGCAGCAGGCCGACAAGCTGCGCAGCCAGCTTGAAGCGCGCCTGCCCGCGAAGGGCGTGGTCACGCCGCTGGACGCGCTGCAGCTCAGCTACACGCTGTCGCAGGACAACCCCGCCACCAAGCCCGTGCCCGTCGATAACGCGCCGCCGCGCATCATCTACCGGACCGTGCCGGCCGTCCTGGTGCTGGTGGACGGCGCGCCCGCATGGGCCGCGCTGCCGCAGCAGCAGGGCTGGCGCCGCGTGGTCAATACGCGCGCGCTGATGCTGGGCGACAGCGCGGGCCGCCTTTACCTGCAGGCGGCGGGACATTGGTACGAGGCTGGCGGCATCGACGGACCGTGGAAGGTCATGGCCCAGCCGACGGCTGCGCTGCTGGCCGCCGCCGACGCGGCGCGGCGGCAGGCCGCGCCCGATCCGCTGATGCCCCATGGCGCCAAGGCGCCGCAGCGGGCGCCCGACATCGAAGTGTCCACGGTCCCGGCCGAGCTGCTCATCACCATCGGACAGGCCGAGCTGCGGCCGGTCCCGGGAACGTCTCTGCTGTCGGTGACCAACGCCGATCACGCGGTGTTCATGAACCCGGGCGACAACCGCTACTACCTGCTCGTGTCCGGGCGCTGGTTCCGCGGGGCCAGGCTGGAGGGGCCGTGGACCTACGTGCCGGGCAAGCAGCTGCCGCGCGACTTCGCAAAAATTTCGCCGCGGGATCCGCAGGGCGGGGTGCTGGTGTCGGTGCCCGGCACGCCCCAGGCCAAGGAGGCCGTCATCGCGTCCACCATCCCGCAGACCGCGACCGTGTCGCGCCAGGGCGCGACGCTGCGCGTCGTGTACGCCGGGGGCGCGCCGATGATGCGGCCCATCGAGGGCACGTCGTTGCGCTACGCCGCCAATTCCCAGGTGCCGGTCATCCAGGCCGACGGCCGCTACTACGCGCTGTCGAACGCCGTGTGGTTCGTGTCGGACTCGCCTACCGGCCCGTGGCGCGTCGCCGACCACGTGCCGGCCGCCATTTACGCGATTCCCGCCAATTCGCCGCTGCACTACGTGACCTATGTACACGTTTACGGCTCGACCCCGCAGAGCGTGGTGTTCGGCTACACGCCCGGCTACATGGGCGTGGTGGTCGCGCCCGACGGCACCGTTGTCTACGGCACAGGCTACGCGTATCCGCCGGTGATCGTGCAGGAGACCTGGGTGGGCTATCCGCCCAGCTATGGCTACAACGCGGCCTTTGACTCCGCGGCGGGCTTTGCATTCGGGTTCGCCGCCGCCGAGACCTGGGGCGGCGCGGCGCCGTACTGGGGACCCTATTGGGGCGCGCCTTACTGGGGCGGCGTCAACGTGAACCAGGTGGACGTCTATGGCGCCTGGGGCGGGTCCGGCGTGGTCACGCACGCAGCCGGCTGGAACGGCTGGACGGGCACGGAATGGCAGGGTACCCATGCCGAAGGCTACAACCCGCAGACCGGCGCCGCATTCGAAGGCACGCGGGGCGCGGCCTACAACGAATACACCGGCAATGCGGCGGCGGGACGGCGCGGCGCCTACACCGATCCGGTGACGGGCGCGTCGGGCGCCGGCCGCGCGGGCGTGGTCGAAAACGACGACGGCCAGTGGGCCGCGGGCCGGCAGGACGTGCGCACCAATCCGAACACGGGCCGCACCACGGCGTCGTCCGCGACGGCCACCGGCACGGCGGGGCAGGGACCGGACAGCGTGGACCGGCGCGGCGCCAGCTACAACCGCAACACGGACAGCGGCGTGGCGTGGAACAACGGCAACGTGTATGCCGACCATAACGGCAACGTCTACGAGCACAACGACAACGGCTGGCAGCAGCATACGTCGTCGGGCTGGCAGCCGGTGCAGCCCAACGCCCAGGCCAACGGAAACTACCTGAACGGCCAGCGCCAGGCGCGCGATTTTTCCGGGCAGGGCACGGGTGCGCAAGGCGGCTGGCAGGGCCGGAACATGGGCGAGGCCGGCGGCTGGCAGGGTCGCGGCGCGGGGGCGATGGAAGGCCGCAGCATGGGCGGCCATGGCTTCGGCGGCGGGGGCTTCGGCGGGTTCAGGGGAGGCGGATTCCGGCGCTGAGCGCCGGTCCCGGCGCGGGCGTCCAGTTATAAAATAATGCCGAGGCCTGCTTCGGGGCCTGCCGCTGGGAATTTCCATGTCCAAAGTCAATCACACGGATACCGTTCGCGAAGTCCTGATCGCCAAGCTCACCTATGGCGAATACATGCCTGGCCACACCTTCAAGCTGCGCGAGCTCATGGAGGACGAGGCTTTCCAGGGCATGAGCCAGACGCCGATCCGCGAAGCGCTGCTGCAGTTGGTGGCCAAAGACATCCTGATCGGCCAGCGCGGCTTCAGCGTACGGGTGCCCATTCCCTCCGTCGAGCACCTGACGGAAGTGCGCGCCATCCGCACCAAGCTAGAGGTCATGGCGGCGTTGAAAACGGTCGACGACTGGACGCCGAAGCAGATCGCCCAGCTTGAAAAACTGCACCAGGCCTTCGTCAAGGCCAAGTCGCGTGGCGACGTGCGCAACCAGCTCAAGCAGAACGCCCTGTTTCACATGGCCCTGTGCCGCATGGAAGAGAAGTCCTACCTGAAGACGATGATCCAGACGCTGTGGGCCATCACGGGTCCCAGCATCGGTTTCCTGTATGAAAAGGGATCGCCTTCCGTCTTCAGTGGCACGCATCCGCACGAAGACATCCTCGAGGCCTTGCGCACCGGAGACGCCCTGTTGCTCGAGACCGCGCTTATCCGGGACCTCTCCAGCTCGGGCACGAAGATCATGGAAGTGCTGCGCCAGAAGCTCAGCCCGGAAGCGCTGACGGTGCAGCCTTTCAAGAAGATGGAACGGGTGCGCGAGCGCCAGCGCGCGGGCCGCCAGCTGCAGCAGGTTGAGTAGCAGCGCGGCCAGCGGCGCGCGAAACCGCCGGCCGCTCGCGCGCTACTGATTGGTGGGGATGTTGGCCGCCTTGATGGCCTGGCCCATGAACTCGCGGCCTTCAATCAGCATCTTGCGATACTCGGCGCCATTGACCGCTACGGGTTCCATGCCGCCCAGCACGAAGACCTTGGACGTCTCGGGCGACTTGAGCGCCTGCATGGCCACAAGCTCAAGCTTGTCGCGCACGCCCTTGTCCACGCCCTTGGGAAAGGCCAGTCCCAGCCACGAGTCCACTTCCACGTCGTAGCCCTGTTCCTTCATGGTCGGGATGTCGGGCATTTCGGTCCAGCGCATGGGGCTGGCGCTGGCCAGCATGCGCATCTTGCCGGCGTTGACGTGCGGGATGATGTCCGACGGGTTCTGCACGATGACATCGACCTGCCCGCCCAGCAGGGCCGACACGGTTTCGGCGCCCGATTTGTAGCTGACCTGCTCGAACTTGCCGCCGGTCTTGCGGCCCAGCTCATACATGGCGATATTGTTGGGCGCCGACGGCGCGCCGAAGAACACGCCCTTGCCTTGCTTGGCGGCTTTCACCAGGTCGTCCAGCGTCTTGTATGGCGAGTCCGCGCGCACGGCCACGCCGTATTTGAAGCGCCCTACGCCGGCAACGAAATCGAAGCTGTCGGCCGTGTAGTCCACCTTCATCAGATGCGGCGTGATGGAAATGGTGGAGTACGTCACGATGCCGAACGTGTAGCCGTCCGCCTTCTGCTTGGCCAATTGCGATACGCCCAGTGTGCCCTGCGCGCCGGCGCGGTTCTGGACGACCACGGGCTTGTTCAGGATGGATTCCATGCCCCTGGCCAAGCCGCGCGCGGCGACATCCGTGTTGCCGCCGGCGCCGTAATTCACGTACATGTTCAGTTCGCGCTCGGGATAGTCAGCTGCCTGCTGCGCGTGGGCGGCCAGCGGCGCAAGGGCGGCGGATGCGGCCAGCGCAAGAATGATGCGTTTCGTAGTCATGATTGTCTCCTATTTTATCGGGGCGCCAGTTCATGCTGACGCCGCCGTCGATTTCCAGGCGCGCGCCCGCTCAGTTCAGCATCGGGATGTTCATTTCCTTGATGAACGCGCCCATGCTCACGTAGCCATCGCGCAGTTTCTGGTGGAAGGCAGGGCCATCGACCAGGTTCACGTACATGTGCTGGGTCTTCATGAATTCCACGTACTGGGGGTTTTGCAGCACTTTCAGGGTTGCGTCCTGCAGCTTCCTGCGCACATCCTCGGGGATGCCCTTGGGCGCAGCCAGCCCCAGGCTGCTGTAGACCTGCACGTCATAACCCTGCTCGCGCGCGGTAGGGACGCTTTCCTGGCCCATGATGCGCTGGCCCGTCATGGATGCGATCAGGCGCACCTGGCCTGACTGCACCAGCGGCAGGATGTCCTGCGGATTCTGCAGCGCCGATTCCACGTGATTGCCCGCCGCCGCGGTGGCGGCCTCCAGGCCGGACTTGTAGTTAACCTCTTCGAACTTGCCGCCGGTGGTCTTTTTCAGCGTGGCGTAGGGGATGTTGTTGGGCGCGCCCGTCACGCCGTAAGTAATGCCCTGGGGCTGCTTGCTGGCGGCGATGTAGTCGTCCATGTTCTTGATGCCGGACTGGCTGGGCACCACCAGGCCGTACGAGAATGTTCCGATCTCGCCGAAATAGGTGAAGTCATCCACCGTGAACGGCGGCTTGGACATGCGCTGCGCGGTGTAAGTCAGGGCGTTGTAGCCGGCGACGCCCAGCGAATAGCCGTCGGGCCTGGCTTTGGCCAATTGGCCCATCTGCAACGTGCCCTGCGCGCCGGGACGGTTCTGCACCACGATGGTCTGGCCCAGCTCCTTTTCCAGGAAGGTCGCGAACTTGCGCGCCATGACGTCCGTCGCGCCGCCCGCGCCATACGGCACGCTCAGTTCGATGGCACGGCTGGGGTAGTTGTCCTGGGCGTACGCCTGCATGGCGGCGCCGGTAAGCATGGCCAGCGCGATGGCTGGGCCCAAGGCTTTGAGTTTCATGCTTGTCTCCTCTTTTTTGTAGTCATGCCGGGTGGCCCCCGACTGCGTCACTGCATGAACAGACCTCCGTTGACGTCCAGCACCGCGCCGGACACGAAATCGCCCGAGGGGGCGCAGAAGAACGCGATGGCGCGGGCGACTTCCTGTGCGGTGCCCATGCGGCGCAGCGGCGTGTTGCCGTTGAGCCGCTCGGTGACGTCCGCTCCCGCCGATGCGGTCATGGGCGACGCGATACGTCCCGGCGTCACCGCGTTGCAGGTGATGCCATAGGGGCCGAGTTCATCGGCCGCGTACCGGGTCAGGCCCAGCACGGCGGTCTTGGTGCAGACATAGGCGACGCCGGGCACGGTGGAGCGGGTGCGGGCGGCCTGCGAGGAAAGATTGACGATCCTGCCCCATTCCTGCGCCATCATGTCCGGCGCGGTTTTCTGGATCAGCGTCAGCAGCGAGGTCAGGTTGATGTCCAGGACCTTGCGCCATTCGTCCGCGGACACCGCCAGGATCCCGCGGCCTTTGCCGTCCGGCGTCTTGGGGGATATCCCGGCGTTGTTGATGAGGACGGATACGCCTCCCCATTTCTCGCGCACGGCCGAGAGCGCGAGGTCGACCTGGGCGGTATCGGCAACGTCCACGGTCTGCGTCAGCACGCGGTCCGTGTCGCCCGCCAGCTCCGCCGGAAAGTTTCCGGCCACGTCCCAAAGCACCAGCCGGAAGCCGGCGGCGTGCAGCTCGCGGGCGGTCGCGGCGCCGATTCCTCCGGCGGCGCCCGTCACCAGCGCAACGTTCAATTTGTCTTGACCCATCATTTCTCCTGGAACCGGCCCGCCAGCGCGCGGGCGGCGGACGTTGGAACGGCGGCTTGCGCACCGGGGCGCCAGACGGCGCCCCGATGGTTCAGCTCATGAAGAAGCCGCCGTTGATGTCGATGACGGCGCCGTTGGTGAAACCGGCGTGCTCGCCGCACAGGTAGGCAATCCCGCTGGCCACTTCGATAGGGTCGCCGATGCGGCGCACGGGAATCTGCGCGGCATAGCCGTCATTGACTCCCGGCGCGGCGTTCTCGGTCATCGCGGAGAGGATGCGGCCGGGCGCCACCGCATTGCAGGTGATGCCGTGCGGGCCCATTTCGGCCGCCGTGGCGCGCGTCAGGCCCAGCACCGACGCCTTGCTCATCATGTAGAGGGGGCCCGACACGATGGACTTGCTGCGGCCGGCCAGCGATGCCACGTTCACGATCCGGCCCCAGCGCTTCTGCATCATCCCTGGCAGCACCAGTTGCGTCATCTGCATCAGCGCAAGAGAGTTGATGCGCATGATCTCGAAGAATTGCTCTTCCGTGGCATCCAGGAAGCCCTGCGGCTTGCCGTCGGCGCCCTTGATCGTGATGCCCGCGTTGTTGACCAGGATGTCGATGCTGCCGTGCCGGGCAAGGATGTCCTTTGTCGCCGCGCGCATATCCGCCAGGTGCTTCAGGTCAAGGATCACGGCATGGGCGCGCTCGCGCAGCGGGGCGGCTATCCGCGCCAGATCCGTGGGATTGCGGTCGGTGAAATAGACGGTGTGTCCGGCTTTGAGCAGCTCGACGCCGGTGGCGAAGCCGATGCCGCTGGCGGCGCCGGTGACCAATGCGACTCTATTCATGCTTGTCCTCACACATTGGAAACGGGCCGTCAGACGGCGGCGTCGGGGCTGTAAAAGGTGATGGGCGGATAGGCCTGGTCCGTGCACATCACCTCGATCAGGCTGCCCTTGTCGCTTTGGGCGGCTTGTTGCAGGGCCTCACGGATCATCGCGGGATCGGTTACGCGCACGCCGTTCAATCCCGCAGCGCGGGCCACGGCGGCGTGATCCACCGGAGCGAAATGCACGGCGCTCGTGTGTGAGCCGTATTTCAGGCATTCGGCGTGCTTCTGGTAGCCCAGGATGCCGTTGTTGATCAGGATGGTGACCACCTTGATGCCCATGCGCGCGGCGGTCTCCATCTCGGACCACACGTGGCCGAATCCCCCATCGCCGACCAGGCAGTACGTGGTGCCGCCGTCATTGGCGACGCGCGCGCCCATGGCCATGGGCATGCCCCAGCCCAGGCCGGCCAGGCCGCGCGGCGTCAGGAAGCGCTGGCCGCTCTTGCGCACCTTGAGATAGTTGGTCACCCACAGCGTGGAGTAGCTGGCGTCCGCCACCACGGTGTCGTCCTCGCCCAGCAAGGCGTCCAGTTCGGCCATGATGCGTTCGGGCCGGATCGGCGCCTCATTGCTCTGCAACAGGGGAGCAACTTCGCTCTGGTGCCTGTCGCGGCCGCGCGAAATGGCGGCGACCACATCCTTGCGCGCCGCCTTGCGGGCGCTGGTGTCGGCGGTCTTGGCCAGTTGCAGCATGGCTTGCAGCGTCGCCTTGGCGTCGCCCACCAGCCGCACCTGGGCTTCGTAGTTGCGGCCGATCTCTTGCGGGTCTATATCCAGGTGGATGTAGACGGCGTCTTTGGGGTAGAGGGCCCAGCTGTCGGTGCCGTTCTGATTGGTGCGATTGCCCACCAGCAGCACGACGTCCGCCTCGCTGATGAAAGGCTTGAGATAGCGGCCCGAGCCATTGGGCCCGAGGCAGTTGGCGATGACGCCCAGCGCCAGTTCGTGGTTGTCGGCGATGGCGCCCTTGCCCATATTGGTGGTGGCAAGCGGAATGCTCATGGCGTCGACGAAGTCTGTCAGTTCCTGCGCAGCCTGCGACACATGCACGCCGCCGCCGCTCACGATCACCGGTCGTCTGGCCGATGCGAGCAGCGCCACGGCCTGCTCCATGGCTTGCGGGTTGGCCGCGGGGCGGTCCAGCGGGAAGCGGCCCAGGGCGACCGTGCGCTTGAAGGGGGCCGGTACGGCCGCCTCCTGCAGCAGGTCGGCCGGCAGCAGCAACGCCACGGGACCTGGGCGGCCCGATGTGGCCGCGACGAACGCCTGATCAATGTAGTCCTCGACGCGCGAGGCCAGGTCGATGCGGCGCACCCACTTGCATACCGATTCCAGCATGGCAATGTGGTTCAGGTCCTGGAACGCATTCTTGTCGTGCTGGTCCCGGTTGACGTCCTGGATCAGCGCGATCACGGGAATCGAAACCTTCTGCGCCTCGGCCAGGGGAGCGACCAGCAGGGCTGCGGCAGGGCCGTTCTGCGCCGTCACGATGGCCGGTTTGTTGCTCATGCGGGCGTAGGCGTCGGCCATGTAGCCGCCCGCGTTTTCCGTACGGTAGGACACCTGTTTGATGCCGGCCTGCTCGGCGGCAAGCACGAACATGCTGGGCAGGCTCTGGCCGAAGAAATGGGTGATGCCGTGTTTTTTCAGCGCATTGGCAAGCACGTGCGCCACCGTGCCCTGCTTAGTGAAACCCGTGTCAGTCAGGGGACTGGTCATGAAAATGCCTCCGGTGTTGTTCTAGGTACCGGAGGCAGTTTAAGTGAATTATTTTATAAATTAATACTGGTTGACCCTAGTTCAGCCCCCTCAGTCCGTAACCAGATACGCCTGTCCCCCCGGTTTCAGATAGGCCTTCAGGTCCTGGAACGGCACCTGCGCCTGCGTGCCCAGGCACACGCCAGACGCATGGCCTACGCCGGACACCGACAGGCTCAATGCGCCTGGCGTGGCGGCGCCCAGCGCCAGGTATCCGGGCCAGAGTTCCCAGCATCCTTCCTGGGAGCGGTCCTCGGTCATTCCCGCTTCGTCGCGCGCGGCCAGCGATTTCTGGACCTGGCTCACCAGGTCGCGCAGCGCCGCGCTGGGGGGGCGGGACGCAGCATCGCCGGGCGCGTAGGCGTCGAAGATCCGGTTCCAGTCGAGGTATTCACCGCGCAGCAGGTCCAGGGTGTAGGGGTCGAAATGGTTGTTGGGATGGGCCCCGCCGCAATCCAGGCTGCCGGCTTCGGTCACCGTCATCAGCGCGCTGGACAGCCAGGGGACGGCAATGGTTTCTTCGTCGTAGTTGCCCAGCGTGCCCGCCGAGGGCGAGCCGCTGGTGTAGGCCGACGCCAGGCATGCCAGCGCCGCGTGGCTCATCCGCCAATGGCGCTGCTCCAGCAGGTGGTTCACGCGCGCAAGCACCTGCGCGTCGGGGTGGCGGCTAAGGCGCGGATAGCTGAATTTGGTGCGGGGGTCCTGCCACATGCGGTAGGCCACCTTGGCGCTGCCGACGTCGGGGCCGACGGGAACCGCGTGGCCGGCCAGCTTCAAGGCCTCGTAGGGCGCGCGCGTCGCATTGATATCCGCGTCGTCGTCGATGCCGCCATCGTTCGCCTGCGCGCCGGTCTCGTACTGCGCAACCCGCTTCAGGGTGAAGTTGCGCTGCTTGCCGGTGCGGGCGTCGGTCCACACGCCGCGGTAGCCTTGCTCGTCGCGCGTGCCTTGCCAGGTCGCGGCGGCGTCGGCCTGCGCGCCCGCCGCATTTCCGGCCTTGGCGGCCTCCCAATAAGGCTTGGGTTCCAGCAGCGCCTGGTCGGTGCCTTTCAAGGGGATGTCCACGCCGCGCTTCGGATAGAAGTAGCGCCCGCTCAGCTGGCCGTTCGGGGCCGTGGCGCTATCCAGTTCCATCACCACTTCGCCCGCGCCCTGCAGTTCGCCGGCATACACCGTGCGCTGGGCGGCGCTGACTGCGCCGGTGATCTGCGAAAGGCCGGCCAGCGCCAGCGCGCCCAGCCAGGAATGAGGAATGCGCGCGGGAGTCTTGAACATGGGCATCGAGCGTCCGTGGGCTTTGGGGGAACCCAATATACCCGAGGGGTGTGCACGTTGCGGCCGGCGCGCGGACGGTTCGCCGCCGTTGGTTGGGCGGATCAGTCCACCGGTTTCCAGCGCCCGGAATCCGGGCTGACCGCCGCGGGCGCGCCATCCGCCCAGACCTGTTCGTCATCGAGCCGCAGCGCCGTTGCAGGGTCGACATCGAATGCGATTCCAAGCGCTTGTGCGACCCGGGGGTCTTCGATGGGAAGCTCCCAGGTCAGGAACAGTTGCGCGAGGTCCGGGCCCGATGCGAAATCGGCTTCATCGAAGCCGCTGGCGCGGCGCGGAATGACGGCGTGGGGCTGGCAGGTGTCGAAGACCATGGCGACGCCCGGCTTGAGCGCGATGCGGTGCCCGGTGCCGGGAAAGTGCACGTCCAGTCCCTTGTCCTCGCTGAGGAACAGGTTGCAGAACGCGGAGCCGCCGTATTGGCCGCCGTCGTGGTGATAGCGCGCGCCGCGGCAGGCCATGAGCGCCATGTCGCTGGCGTCCAGGACGTCGCCCAGGCCCAGCGCGCGTGTCCAGTCGCGCATGGCCTGCAGGCACAGGCCGAATTCGGGCCAGCGTGCGCGGGTCCGGGCCAGCGGCATCTGTTCCACGTCGCCGGGTTCAAGGAACAGCCGTGTGCGGATTTCGCGGTCCCAATCGGCGAGCACGCGCGCGGGCGGCGCGGGCACGTCGACCTGGCCGGCGAGCAGGCGTGCGCTGACGCTGCGGCTGCGCAGGGTGTCCGCGCTCCAGAAGAAGGACCGCAGGCGGTCGTGGGGTGTGTGATCCATGGGCTGCTGCATAGCGGAAGACCTAGCCTCCGCGTCCTTCGTAGGCGCCTTCGCTGCCTTGTTCGTCTTCCATCGAGGCCTGGGCCCGTTCCAGCAAATAGCGCTTGAGGCCGGCCAGGGCGTCCGGCGACCAGTCGTTGACGCCGGTCACGGCGACCCACGCGTCCACATAGTGCTGCGGCGCAAAGACGTGGCCGTAGCCCATCGGCGTGTTGGTGCCCACGGCCATGTCCAGCGCAAGCTGCAGCATGGTGACCACGGGATACCAGCGCAGTTCGGGCGACACGTCCGGCCCCATCGGCTCGTTCATCCAGGCCGGGCGGCGGTACAGGTCGCGGTAGTCGAAGAACGTGACCGGGTCGCTGGCGTACTGCAGGTAGACGACACGCATCGGACCCCAGGGCGCGTCGTCGGGCACCGGCGACCCATACTGGTTCATGAAGCGCACGAAGGCGCCGTCGCGCAGTTCGGGCAGCCAGGCGGGCGATCCCGGGTTGCGGGCGTCGGTGATCGTGCGCCAGACGCGGCTTTCGAAAGGCGGGCCGCTCCACAGGGCGCCCTGGATGGGGTCGCCGATCATCTCGAAGAGTTCGGCCGATCCCGCGGAGTTCTTCGCGCCCAGGCTCAGGCCATGCAGGTACAGCCGGGGCCGCCGGTCCTTGGGCAGGCTGGTCCAGTGTTCGTACACAGCCAGGAACAGGGCGCGGGCGGCCTCAGCGCCGTACTCGGGCTGGGCCAGCAGCGACAGCGGACTGGAAAGATAGGAATACTGCATCGCTACGCTGGCGACGTCGCCGTGCAGCAGATATTCCAGCGAATCCGCGGCTGCGGGGTCGATCCAGCCTGTGCCGGTGGGGGTAATCACCACCAGCACGGAACGTTCGAAGGCGCCCACGCGCTTCATCTCGTCCAGCGCGAGCCGCGCCCGCGCCTGGGGCGTGGATGCGCCGCGCAGCCCGACATAGACCCGGATGGGCTCCTTGGCGTCGCGCCCCGATTGCCGCTGGATTTCGCTGGCGGTCGGCCCCGAGGCGATGTATTCGCGGCCAGCCCGTCCCAGTTCGTTCCAGCGGACCAGGGATTGCGGCCCGCCCGTCTTCAGGTCGGCGGTGGGCTGTGGGCGCTCGGGTTCGAGCAGCGCGTCGAATTCGCGGAACGAGGAGTCCAGCACGTGCAGCGCCCCGCGGAAAAACACGTCGGTGGCCAGCAGCCAGAAGATCAGGATCGCGATCGCCGCGCCCGTCACATTGGCCACGCGCCGCGGCACCACGCGTCGAACCTGCCTGGCCACAAAGCGCGCGAACCGCTTGAACAGCCGCGCCAGCGCCAGCAGCACGGCGAAGGTCAGCAGGGCGATGATGCTGACCTTCACGGGATGGGCGCTGGTCACCGGCTCCATCTGCATGAGGGCGCGGATCGTGTTCTGCCATTCCGCCGCGCGGCCCAGGAATACGATGGCAACCCCCAGGCACAGCAGGCCGATGCCGGCGTTGATGAGACGCGCCGCGCGGCCCTTAGGCTCGGGAAGCTCCATGTAGGCCCACAGCCAATGCCACAACACGCCCAGCCCGTAGCCCGCGGCGAAGCAGGCGCCGGCAAGCACGCCCTGCGTGACGTGGGTGCGGGGGATGAGGGTGGGCGTCAGCGCCGCGGCGAAGAACAGCGTGCCGAGCATGAGGCCGATGCCGGACAGGGATTCCAGGTGCGACCGAAAGAATGAAGGCAGGTGACGATGCAAGGTTTGCTGCACGGTGGGTGTCCTCATCCGGAAGGGAGTGGCATGGATTCTCGCACGTTGCCGTGCAACGTACGCCGGTGTTCAGTCCCTGTCGGGCGCGCCCAGGGGAAACAGCGGCCGGTAGGGCCGGGCGTCTTCCACGGCGCGGGCAAACGACGGGCGCGCCAGGAGGCGCGCGCGGTAGGCCTGCAGATGGGGGTAGGCGCCAGAGATCCGGCTGGTCCAGTCGGCATAGAACAGCGAGGGGGCGGCGGCGCAGTCGGCCAGCGTGAATTCCGCGCCCGCCGCCCAGGTCCTGGACGCCATCAGCGGGTCCAGCCACGCGTAGGCGAGCTCCAGTTTTTCCGTGGCCAGCGCCAGCCCCTCTTTGCGCCTGGCGGGGTCGCCGGACAGCGCGCCGTTCACGGCGTGCTGCACCCAGTTCATGACGTGCAGGTCGAAGAACCGGTCCAGGAAGCGCACGTCCAGCGCGGCCATCGGGTCGGCGGGCAGCAGGCGCACGGGGCCGGGGTGCGCAAGCTGCAGGTATTCGATGATGATGCTGGTTTCGGCGATGTCGCGTTCGCCGTCCACCAGCAGCGGGAACTTGCGCAGCGGCCAGCGCCGCAGCCACTCCTGCGCATGGGCCGGCGAGTCCGGCCCGATCGGGCGAAAGTCGAAGGGGGTACTGTTTTCGTACAGCGCGATGAGCACCTTCTGCGTGTACGAAGAAAAGGGATGACCGTAAAGCGCGAGCTGCATTGCGGATTCTCCTGGGGCTGGCGCACAGGTTAAAGGGTATGGGGCTGTTTCACCAGACGGACGGTGGCCGATTCCCGGCGAGCGATGCCGGCTCGAAAGGAATAAAGTGCGTGGTGGAACCCGCTGCGCGGACGCCGCGGGGCAAAGCAGAAAATACGGAGACGTGATGGATACGGCAAGCAAGCAGGGCGCCAGCGTGCGCGAACAGGTCAGCCCGACGGAATGGCAGGTGCGCAAGGACCTGGCCGCGCTGTACCGGCTGGTGGCGCTGTTCGGCTGGGACGATCTGATCTTTACGCACATCACGGCCAAGGTGCCGGGCACCGAGCACTTCCTGATCAATCCCTACGGCATGATGTTCGACGAAATCACCGCGTCCAGCCTGGTCAAGATCGACCTGGACGGCAACAAGGTCATGGAGTCCGAATACGACATCAATCCGGCGGGCTTCACCATCCACAGCTGTATCCACGCCGCCCGCAAGGATGCGATGTGCGTGCTGCACACCCATTCCATCAACGGGGTGGCGGTGTCGGCGCAGAAGGCGGGGCTGCTGCCCCTGTCGCAATTCGCCTTCATCGTGCTGCGCTCGCTCAGCTACCACGACTACGAGGGCCTGGCGCTCAATCCCGACGAACAGCCGCGCCTGGTGCGCGACCTGGGCGCCAACAATTATCTGATCCTGCGCAATCACGGCCTGCTGACCGTGGGCCAGAGCATGGCCGAGGCGTTCCAGGCCATGCATCGGCTCGAAGCCGCCTGCATGGTGCAGGTGCGGGCGCAGGCGGGCGGTGAACTGACCCACATTCCGCCGGAAGTCCTGGCGCGCGCCGCGGTGGAATCGCCCGCCGACCGGGCGCGCAAGGCCGAACTGGCCTGGCCCGGCCTGCTGCGCCGGCTGGACCGCCGCAACCCCGGTTACGCGGACTAGGCGGACCACGGCCCGCGGGTGCTAGCGTCGCATCCGCGCAAGAAAACTCCTATCGCCCGCGCCGGGCATGGAACCCAAACGACCTCGCCGGTTACCTACAGGGTGGATTGTTTCCCTTTCACGCCCTGAAGGAGTATGCATATGCCCGCATCCGAGAGGTTTGCCGAGTTGCTCAGCGAGCTCGCGGCGGTGATCGGACAGGCGGAAATGCCTACCGATGAGCGGGGACTTTGCAGCTTCCTGGTCGATGAGACCGTGCCCGTAAACATAGCCCAGAACCCGGAGGGCGATGGGGTTGTCATCTTCGCGCCCCTGGGCGCGCTGCCCGGGGGCCACCGGGACGCCTGGCAAGTCCGCATGCTAAGGGCCAACGGGGCGGGAGGCGGCGCTTATGTGTTCGGCATGGCTCCCGCCTCGGATACGGCAATCATGTCGTCGCGCCGGCCGCTCGGTTCGCTGAACGGCGCCGCGCTCGCGGGCTGGGTCGGCGAATTCGTCAGCGTGGCCAGGGGCTGGATCGACGCATTCGCCAATGAAGACGAGCCTGCCGCGACGGACGTTCCGTCCGCGAGCGCCTGGCTGCAGGTCTAGGGGCCGGCGATGACGATCGGACTGGGATCCTTCGCCAACTTTGCCCGTGCCAACCCCGACGCCGACCGCGTCGTGATCGCCGACGGCCAACTGAAGAACGACAGCCAGAATACCCTGGCCGGTTGGATAACGTGGATGTTCAGCGGGACGTTAACGCAATCTTGGGCCGCGCAGGTGGCGCAAGACAATCAAGCCGCCGTGAGCGCATTCCAGCATGCGCTGGCCTCGCACTACGGTGATGCCGACGACGGCGCGGCAGCCCGCCTGGATTCGGCGCAACCGCTCACGGCTAACCGGATCACGGCCCTTGTCAGCGATGCGGGCCGCGAAGCCCGGACGGCGGCGCGCGACATGGCGCTAAATCCCCCGGCGCCGCCCGTGTCCGACGCCGCGATGAACGCGGTGATGGACGCCGTGGCGTTGCCCGATGGACCGCTCCAAACGTTCCTGGCGGCCGATGTGCGGGAATCGCTGCAAAGCCTGCATAACCAGGTGGCGAAATTTGACGCCACGCCGCACGCCGCCTTGTTGCCGGACCTTGGACGCCAGCTTGCCGCGCGGCTGGAAGAGTGCGTGACGCGCGCGGTTATCAGCTACAAGCTGCGTTCCATTGAGCAAGACTGGCGCGATCCCTTGGCGGGCGTTTCGGTGCAGAAGGATCTGAATGGATTTGCCCAGGGCTTGACGGGACTCTGCAAAGCCGTGCCGGGATTGCGCGCGCAGCTTGACGCCGAAAAGACGGCTTTTCATCGCAACGTGACGACCTTGCTTTCCCGGTTGGAGAAGGATCTTGGAGCGGTGTCCGCCAGATTTTTCGGCGACGGGAACGTGCTAACTGGCCTGCAAGGCTTGACCATCACCGGCAGCGATCCTCACAAGGGCGGGAACCGGGTCGTCATCATGGATTTCGGCGATGACCGAAGGGTGGTGTACAAGCCGCGCGACGTCAGGATCGACGAAGCACTGTCGGGTGCAAGCCTGGCCAATGACCGCCACAGCATGATGGATATCGCCGGGGCCCCGGAGCTGACCTACAAGTTTCTTCCCCGGCAGGATGGCGAGCATGCGACGCTGCCCGGCCATAAGGACTGGCCAGCCGACGTCAGCGAAAGCGGCCATTACGGTTATGTGGAGTTCCTGCCCAACGGCGGTCCTGCCGATTTCGTGGCGGATGACGCCCAGGCCAAGGATTACTACGGATTGCTGGGGCGCGGCGTCGCAGCGATGATGCTGGCCGGCGCGGCGGACCTGCACCACGAGAACATCATGGTGAGCAGCCGCAAGCCCTATTTCAGCGACCTGGAATTCGCTCTGACGCCGTCGATCCACCTCGATCTGGCCAATTTGATGGGGCAAACCGACAGCGCGAAGCGGGCAGCCGAGTTCGGCGCGTTGATGGACACCATGGGCATGACCATGGGCGTGACGAAGGCCGTGGATTCAAATGGGCTCAAGCCGGAGTACAAGCTGGACGCCGCGGGCGTCTTTCAACGGCAGTCACGGCAGGACGACGTGACCGAGAGCTTGCTTGTGGTCCGGGGCAATGACGGTCGATTGCTGGATTCCCACGGTGCGCTGATCCCGCCTGAGCGGGTGCGCGAGACGCCTGACGGAAAGCAGCAGAAGTACAGGGAAACGCTCAATGTCCGCTATTGCGCACAGTTCGCCGAGGGACTGAAGGAGGGCTTGATTTCCGCAGGCAATCGCCTGGACGACTACAACGCGTTTCTCGATGAAGCCGCTAAGCTTCATGTGCGGGTGCACCCGATCAACACGACCGATCAACGTTCCTTGCTGTCGGGCTTCTTCGACAAATCCTACGGTGCGCAAACGCCCGAGGACGCGGCGGCGGCCGCGTTGGGCACGCATCTGCGAGGCGGCATCACCAACTTTTTGCAGTCGGCGACCACTGCGCATGTATCCGACCAGAACGAGACAGACCGGGCGCAGCGCGACGACGTCATGGCCGACGTCATGCTCGCCGCGTACCGCGACCACGATGTGCCGTATTTCAGCAGGCGCATGGACGATACCCGCCTGTTCTTCAATGGCGACTGCCCGGTCGCCTGGGGACAAGGCGAAAAGCAGGATGCCTACTTCAAGCTGTCCGACGCCGAACGACAGGCGGTGAAGGACAGGCTTGAGGATCTGGACCCCGCGGGCATGTCGCTTCTGGCCAAGCGCCTGGGCGATGCCGCGCAGGCCTGGCTTGCCGCGCAGACGCCCCTGGATGGCGGCGCGCTGGCGCTGCTGGTGGCCGAACCCAAGACCGTGCAAATGCTAACCGCGTTGGGCGCTAAGGCGTCCGATTTTGTTCAGATGGACGAGCCGTTCTGACACGGCCGCGCAGCGGTTGCCGGCGGCCGCCGTCTTTACGGCTTTCTTTGCGGCGAGGGCTGCAGGAATTCGGCGCAATCCGGCAGGGGCGATGCGGGCTCATAGACCGAGGCGCCTTCCTGCCACGTGTAGGTGACGGTGTAGCTGCACTGCTTGTCGGCCTGAGGCGCCAACTGATCCTTGGTCAGCGGGGGCCGCGTGCTCGAGTCGGCATAGCGGCTGGCGCCGGCGGGCGAGCGCGTCGCCTGCGTGGTGACCTGCAGGTCCGGATAGTCCTTGCCCGGCAGGGCTTTCAGGGCGGCCTTGAAGCTGTAGACATCGCTGCACAGGCCCGCGCGCTTCTGCTGGTCGGCGTCGTTGAAGCAGGCGCGGATAGAGGCGTCCGCCGTATACGGCATGACGAACACCAGGTTGGCGCTGGTCTGCTCGCCCAGACTGACGTCGTACAGATACAGGTCGCGGCGGGAGAATCCGCCGCCCGAGAACGGCGTTTCGGGCTTGAAGTCCGGCTGCTGCGGGCCGATCACGCCGACCAGCGCGCGCTCTTCACTCAGGCGTATTATCTCCGGCCATACCGTAAAGTGCTTGAAATTCGGGATTTCGGGCGAATCCCAGATGTTTCGTTCGGCGCGCAGGGTCCGGCTGGTGGCGAAGGGGCCGTTTTCCCCGAACTTGCCGTCCGTCTTGATGCCCACGCACCAGTCGGTCTGTGCGTTGCAGTACAGCTTGTTGTCCGGATTGAGCTTCAGGGGCTCGACGTCGGGTTGCGCCAGGACAGTGGCGGGCAGCAGGGCGGAGACCAGCAAGGCGAACACTTTTGACACGATTCTTCCTCTTTTTGTGTGAAGCGCGCGCCAGGATATTACGGCGAGCGTTACGCGCGCCACATTTTGGGGGCAGCAGCGGCAATCGTCGTATCAAATGTTCAGTAAAAGTATCGGTCAAGCTCAATTTGGCGCTCGGCGCCCGCCTGAATGACAACCAGGCAGGCGCTGCAGGCGCTATTCCTTGCGGCGGCGGCCCTCAATACGCGCCCGAAAGAGGCGCGAAGCTGAGGATCCGCGCCGCCGCGGATCAATTGGCGGGAATATCGGTCTCGACCAGCCTTGCCAGCTGCAGCAGGGATTCCTGCCAGCCCAGGTAGCACATCTCGGTCGGGATGACCTCGGGGATGCCTTCCTGCACGATGGTCAGCTCGGTGCCGCAGGAGACTTCCCGCAGGGACACGGTAGTCGTCATTTGGCCGGGCAGGTTGGGGTCGTCGAAACGGTCCGAATAGCGCAGCTTTTCGAATTCGACCAGTTCCAGGTATTCGCCGCCGAAGAATTCATTGTGGCCGGTGACGAAATTGCGGAAAGACATTCTGTGGCGGCCGCCCGGCTTGGCGTCCAGTTCATGGACTGTGCAGGTGTAGCCATAGGGGGGAAGCCACTTGGAGACCGCATCGGGCTCCAGGAAGGCGCGGTAGACGCGTTCGGGGGTGGTGCGCAGGACGCGGATGTGTCGTACGGTTCCGGTGGTCATGGTGTGTTCGCCTCTGTTCAGGGTGGATGCATGACTACGACGAACAGCCTGCACCGGAATCGACAGGATTTTCCTAGGGATTACCCTTGCTCAGGCTGCGCGGGCCGGATTCGAACGCAATAGCGCGATGTAGGCCGACAGGGATTCGGCGTGCCGCCGGTCCGCCCGCAGGCCGACGTGGCCGTCGGCGCGGATCACCAGCAACACCATGTCGCGCACGCCCAGCAGGTCGGCCGTGGCGGGCTCAAGATAGCCGTCCGCGTCCGGCACGCCGCTGTTCGCCGTGACGGCGACGACGAATTCAAGGATGGCCCCATCCAGAAGCGGTTCGATGTCGCGGCGCAGGTCGGCCAGCGATTGCTGGGGCGTGCCGGGGCCGCCGATCAGCATCGCCGTGTGGCCGCGCCGCCGGGCGTAGTCGTGCAGCTTGCCCGTGCCGCCTGCGGCGAACCGGACGTCGATGTGGTCCGGCAGCCGCTGGCCGGGCCAGAGGGCGTCGTGCCGGTCGCCCATGACAATGGGCGAGTCCGCGTAGTCGATATCAAGCTCGGCTTCGGACACGGCTTCACGGTGCCGGGAATCCGGGTTGCCGAAGGCGGCCCGGATCGCCAGATCGCGTTCACGCCGCTCGATCTGCCCCTGCACCATCTGCGCGCTTTCGGCGGCCTCGCCCGAGGCCATCACCATGTCCGCGACGGGCCGGCGTTCGGCGTGGTAGCTGTCCAGCAGCGCCTCCGAGCAATGCCCGTGGCAGACCAGCGCAAGTTTCCAGCCCAGGTTGAAGGCGTCCTGCAGGCCGGTGTTCATGCCGTGGCCCTGCGCGGGGCTGCAGGTGTGGGCGGCATCGCCGGCCAGCAGCACGCGGCCCGAGCGGAACCGCCGCGCGACCTTGGTGTGGCATTCGAAGCGGGCGGGATGGGAGACGTTGTCGAACCCCGCCTCGGGCAGGTAGCGCCGCAGCGTGGCGGTCGCGTCTTCGACGAGATCGGACTCCGCGGAGCTGGGGCGCAGGTAGACGCGCCAGCGCTCGTCGGGCAGCGCCGTCAGGATGACGGGAATCTCGTCCAGGTAGGCGTAGTTGGCTTCGAAGGAGTCCGGCCAGTTCTGGATGCCCGCATCGAATACGGCCCAGGGCTGGTTGATGTCGTGGCCGTCCTGTTCGATGCCGGTGAGCATGCGGACCGTGCTGTGGTGGCCGTCGCAGCCGACGACCCACTGGGCCAGCACCTGCGTGGTGACGCCGGCGCGTTCAATCGTCGCCAGGATGCCGTCTTCCTGTTCCTGCAGGCCGACGAGCCGCGCAGAGCGGGTGACCTTGCCGCCCAGCCGTTCCAGGTGGTCGGCCAGAACGGTCTCTGTGACTTCTTCCGATATGCCGATGTTGTAGGGATAGCGGCTGCCGCACAATTCCAGGTCGATGACGCCCAGGACGGCGCCCGCGGCGTGGATGCGGGCCCGCCGCTGTTTGACGCCAGCGGCCAGCAGGGGCTCCAGGATGCCCAGCGTATCCAGGATTTCGAGCGAACGCGGATGCACGACCGTTGCGCGGTCCCAGTCCAGCGGACCGTCATGCGCATCAATGAGCAAACAATCGACGCCGCGGCGCTGCAGTTCCGCGGCGGTCAAGAGGCCGGCGGGGCCCGCGCCCACCACCAGAACGGTTGTCGAGATCGCCATGTCTTGCCCTCAGCATTGGAGTCGTCAGGTCCTGCCGCGTGGGAATGCTGCCTGCCCGGCAGTAAGAAGCAGCGCGTTACCGCCGTTCTGGCCGGTGCACGACAAAGGCGGCGCCATGCGCCGCCTTTGCCGATCTGCGTGTCTGGAAATTAATGCAGCGCCGTGCCCGTCGTCAACGGTATTGCACCGTCGGCGGCGCCTGGTATGCGCACATCAGTGCGTCCGGCATCGTCCGGCCGGATGGGGCTGCCGCGGGGCGCCGAGCCGCGCGGCTTGCTCCTTCAGTAGGCGCCCATGTAGTCGCGCTTGCCGACTTCGATGCCGTTGTGGCGCAGGATGGCGTACGACGTGGTCACGTGGAAGAAGAACTGCGGCAGGCCATAGTGCAGCAGGTAGGCGCTGCCCGACAGCTTCTTTTCCTTCGGCGTGCCGGGACGCAGCACGATTTCGCGCGCCTCGCTTTGGTCGAACTGCGCTGGCTTGAAGGAATCCAGGTGCGCGAGCGTCTTGGCGATCAGCGCCTGCAGGTCGGCGAACGTCGTTTCGGTGTTTTCCCACGACGGGACTTCGGCGCCCGCCAGGCGCGATGCGATGCCCTTGGCGAAATCGGCGGCGATCTGCACCTGGCGCGTCAGCGGGAACATGTCGGGATAGAGGCGGGCGCCCAGATAGGCCTGCGCGTCGATGTTCTTGGCGGCGGCGTGGTCTTCGGCCTTCTTGAGCACGTCGGACAAGGCGGACAGCATTTGCTTGAGGACGGGCACCGAAGCGGTGTACATGGGGCTGGTCATGAGAGTTCTCGCTGGAAAGAAGACGGGCGCGGCAAAGGCCGCGCGGGATCGAAAGACTAACAGTAAATCGTGTCAGTCCGAACCGGCCTCGGCCAGGCGCCGCGGCGCCCGCTGCGCGCGCCAGGCGGCGTCGTCGCGCTGGGGCGCCTGCGGCTCCATGCGGGCGACCAGCAGCGTGCGGCCGGGGGCGGACGTTACGTCCAGCGTGCCGCCCGCCCGGGCAATGCGAGAGTGCATGCTGCGCATGCCGACGCTGATGCCGGCCTGCTGCACCGCCTCGACGTCGAAGCCGATCCCGTCGTCCTCGATCCGCAGTTCCAACGCGCCCGTCTCGAATTGCAGGACTCGCACCTGGATGCGCCGCGCGCGGCTGTGCTTGATCGCGTTGGTCAGTGATTCTTCGACCAGCCGCGTCAGCGCCAGGCACTGCAGCGCGCTGGGGGCGGGCTGCCAGTGCGGCGGAAAGCGCCAATCGGCGTCGATGTCCAGCTCATCGAACAGCTGCATGAACCGGTGGCGCAGCGGGGCGATCCATTCCTGCGGCGTGGCCGGCACCTTGACGCCCGCGCTGGAGCCGCTGTCGATGGTCTGGCGCAGATCGTCGCGCAGCAGCTTGAGCATGGACAGGAACTGCCGGCTCTGCATCGGTTCGCCGGACTGCTCGACCATCGCCATCATCCGCACCAGCGATCCGCCCAGGCCGTCGTGCAGGTCGTGCGCGATCTGCAGCCGGTCGTGCAGCCGGGTATTGGCCAGCGCCAGCGCGTGTTCCCGCTCCAGCGTCGTGGCCAGTTCGGCGCGGGCCTGCGCGACGGCGTCGGCCAGCTCGTGGTTGAAGCGTTCGATGCGCCGCACATTGCGGGCATGGCGCAGGCCCAGGATGGCGGACAGGCACAGGGTCACGACCAGGCTGCTGAACGGGGTGTAGCCCGGTCCGGGCCCGATCAGCTTGAGTATCAGCAGCAGGTCGTGGACGCTGACGAACAGGAAGACCAGCAAGCAGGCGGCCAGCATGCCGTGCTCCGCCTTGCGGGTGCGCAGCGCATGCAGCGGAAACTGCAGGCAATTGGCGAAGAACATGGCGGCGGCCGTCAGGACGACGGCAAGGTTCGTCCAGGGCAGCACCGTGGCCGGCGCCAGCGCGGCCACGGCCAGCAGCACGGCCGTCAGCGCCCACAGCGCCTTTTCCAGGCGCGGAAACGATTGGCTGCCAAAGCGCCAGGTGAAGATGCAGAAGCAGGCCACGTACAGCACCAGGACCATGACGTTGGCGCGGGCCGCGGTCAGCGAGTCGGGGAAGGGCCAGGGGCTCGTGACCAGCACATTGGCGATGAACAGTACCCAGAACAGGGCCATCAAGGCGTACCAGCCATACGTGCGCTGTTCGCGGCGCACGACCCAGATGCAGAAGAACAGGCCGCCCAGCACGGCGGAGACGATCAGGTTCACCTGGAAGAGGGTGCGGTTGTTCCACACCAGGTCTTCGTACCAGAGCCGCACGGCTTGCGGCTCGCCCAGGCGCAGCGGACCCAGGCCCGGCGTCTGCCCGGCGACGCCGACCACCCGGATCCACAGCGTGTTCACGCCGTCGCGCATCAGCGCCTGGGGAATGAGCCAGTAGCGCGGCATGTTCCAGCTGCGGGACAGCGGCTCGGTCAGTTGCGGGTCGCGCCAGATCAGCGCATCGCCGGCGTAGAGTTCGCCCGCCATGACCACGGATTGCAGCGACAGGGCGACGGGCCCGGCTTGCGCGGCCGGGCATTGCGGCTGCCATTCGATCCGGTACCAGGCCGTGCCGCCGTAGCCGGGCCAGCGTCGGCTCCAGTCGTCGGGCAGCGTGACGGGGGTCCAGGTGTCGGGTTCGGGGCGGACGCCGTCGTCGCCGCCCTTGGCGACGCCGATGGACAGGATCTGCGCCGAGCAGGCCGACGATTCAGCGGCGGGCGCCTGGGCCCAGGCCGGCAGGAACAGCAGCGCCAGCCACAGGCCCAGCAGCCATTTCAGTCCAGCAATCCCCGCGATCGCGCCGCGTGGATCGCTCGCGTGCGCGAGGATACGGCCAGTTTGCGGTAGATATGCTTGATGTGGCATTCGACGGTATAGCGCGACAGGAAGAGTTGTTCGGCGATCTCGCGGTTGCCCAGTCCTTCTGCCACCAGGCGCAGGATCTGGCTTTCGCGGGGGCTAAGTATCTCACCTGTTTCCGGGGTGGCCTGTTCGGCGGGCCGGGGGCGCAGCTCTTCGATGATGCGGCGGGCGACGAAGGGGTCGATCGGCGCGCCGCCGCGCAGCACGCTGCGAATGGACAGGGCGACCTCCATGTCGTCGCGTTCCTTCAGGACATAGCCGGTGGCGCCGGCACGCAGCGCCGAAAGTATCGCGTCCTCGGTGCTCCAGGCGGAAATGACCAGGATGGCCAGCGCCGGGTCGGCCGCGTGCATCTCGGCGATCAGGTCGATGCCGTTGCCGTCCGGCAGGCCCAGATCCACCAGCGCCAGGGCGACCGGCTGCCCCGCCAGGCAGGCGCGGGCCTCGGCAAGCGACGCCGCGTGGACCAGCGCGTCTGTCTGGTAGCCTAACTGAAGCAGCAGGCTTTCGATGCGCCGGCGAACCAGCGGTTCGTCCTCCACCAGGAGCACCGGGGCGGGGAGGGCAAGCTCGGAAGTCAGCATGGATGGCGGGGACATGGGTTGGGGCTTTGGGGGCGGGCGCGCCGCAGGCGCAATTGTGACGGGGCCGTGCGCAGCCGGACATCCCTGGAACTTGGTATTTTGCATGGGACCACCCGCTATCTCAATCCGGCGCCCGCGGGGAAGTCAGCCGCGGCAAGGCCGGCGTCACCGCGCCGTTCCTGGGCCGCCTGTTTGAATGAGGAAGCATGGATATTGTTTACAGGGCCGCGCGCGCGCAAGACGTGGCGGCATGCATCGACATACGCGGCAAGACCCGGGAAAACGCATTCTCGGAGCAGGATCTTGCAGCCGTCGGCGTCACGCTTGAAAGCTGGGGCGCGGCTGTGCGCGACGGCGCTTTGCCCGGCTACGTGGCGACGGTCCAGGGCCGAATCTGCGGCTATTGCTTCGGCGACCGGGAAACCGGTGAAATCGTCGTCCTGGCGTTGCTGCCGGAATATGAAGGCCGGGGCGCCGGCAAGACCTTGCTGGGCCTGGTGATCCGGGACCTGAAGGAACTCGGATTCACGCGCCTGTTCCTGGGATGCGCCACGGACCCTGCGGTGCGCTCGCATGGCTTTTACCGGCGTCTGGGCTGGCGGTCCACGGGCACGTTCGACGATGCGAACGACGAGGTTCTGGAATACTTCCCGTGAGCCAGCCGCCTCGCTACGGCTTCATTTCCTGCGCCAGCGTAGCCCGCATGCGCTCCATGCTCTCCTGACCGACCATGATCAGCCCGCTGCCGGGCTGGTCGATGTCCAGGATGAAGGTCAGCACCAGCGCGATCAGCGCGGCGAACATGCCGGTCGATATGGGGCGCCGGCGACCATACAGGCCGGTGCCGTAGGCGATGTACGCCATCGACCCCGCCGCCACGATGAACAGCAGGTAGTACACCGGTTCGGGAACGTGGTTCTCCAGCGCCACGCGGCGCTTCTCGTTGATCTGCGCCATCTCGTTGATGGCCTGGATGAACATGATGGTGGAGATCGACGGCGGGTTTTCGGCGCGGGCCGCCATCGCCGACCGGATCTCGCGCTCAATGCGCCGGGCGGTGGCGTTCGCGGCATTGAAGCGGGGCGAGTCCTGGTCGGCCAGGTGATAGTCCAGCGACGCCGACGTGTATTCGTGCAGCATGCCGGCGACCACGGGACGGTGTTCGGCGGGAATCAGCTGCGAACGCCAGTAGGCGTTGCCGATGGCGTTGGCCTCTTCCAGCACCAGGTTCTTGCGCGTCTCGAAGCGGGTCACCGACATGGCGAAGGTGAAACCCAGCAGCAGGGCCAGGAGGCCGAGCAGGGCGGTCTGCAGCGCGGTGATGTGCGTTTTGGCGGCGTCGTCGGCCGGTTTGCGCAGGCGGCGCCCGAGGCGGTAGCTGAGCTCGATGACGGCCAGGAAAATGATGAGCACGACGAAAAAGAGGTAGACCTCGTCGATTTCCCTGAGCATGTTTTTTCCTGGCGCGGATAGGCGGTCCAGAGTATGCCGTTTGCCGCGCGTCGACAAGAGTTCAACGGACAGGGCGGTGCAAGCGCTTGCGGGGCGCACGTATCAGGTTTGAATAAATGATAATGATTTGCAATAATCGCCGTTTGCCTCCGATACCGCGCCCGACATGTCTCAGCCTCATTCCCAGCTTGCCGGCTGGCTCGCGTTGTACAGCGAGTTCATGCAGGCGTTCGCGCATCGCTTCGGCAATCGCAGCGATGCCGAGGACGCCGCGCACGACGCGATCGAACAGCTGTTGTCGCGCGGCGATGTGACCACGGTCGAGCATGCCCGGCGCTTTCTGTTCCGCGCGGCGGGGCATCGCCGCATCGACGTCTGGCGGCGCGACACGCGCAATCCCCACATTGCCTGGCAAGACCTGCCCGAGCAGGATCAGCCCTGCGTACCCAGTCCCGAGGCCGTGGTGCGGGCCAGGCAGTTGATGGCGGCGGTGGAGTCCGCACTGGCGCAACTGCCGCTCAATTGCCGGCGCGCCTATGTGTTGAACCGGATCGAAGGCTGGACCCACCGCGAAATCGCCGTGACGCTGGCTCTGTCGGTCAACAGCATCGAACGGTACGTGATGCAGGCGTGCCAGCATGTCCGGGCCACCTTGAATCCTCATGATTGGCGATAGCCCTGTCGCCGCCGAGGCGATCCGTTGGTCCGCGCGCTTGCATGCGGGCGACATGAGTGCGGCCGAGCATGCCGAACTTCTGGCGTGGCGGCGCGCGCATCCCGAGCACGAGATCGAGTTCCAGGCGCAGCAGATGCTGAGCCGCGCCGTCCAGGCCATGCCGGACGACGCGATCCGCCGGCTGTACGGGGGCGAACTGCCCGAACGTCCCAGGCTGGGACGCCGCAGGGCGTTGCGTGCCGGCGCCCTGTTGCTCTGCGCGGGGGCGGCCGGCGCGGCCGCCTGGGGCGTGGGCCGCGGTCCGGGGCGGCCGGCTTATGCCGCCCAGTGGTCCACGCGCAAGGGCGAGCGGCGCAGCGTGTCGCTGTCTGAAGGCAGCGTGCTGGAGCTCAATACGGATACGCAGGCCGACGTGGCCTTTTTTGATGACAGGCGGGTGGTGACGCTCACGCGCGGCGAAGTCCTGTTCGACATAAGGCCGGATGCCGCGCGGCCGTTCTTCGTGGAAGCGGGCCCGGCCACGGTCCAGGTGACGGGCGCGCGCTTCAATGTGCGGCGTACGGCGCAGGACGTGCATGTGGCGGTCGAGCAGGGTGTCGTGGAAGTTCGCGGCGGACCATGGTGGCATCGCAGCCGCAACGTGCTGAACGCGGGGCAGGGGACGCTTGTCGATGCCGACGGCCGGCAGCCCGGACCGCAAGCCGTGAACCTGTCGGCCGAACTGGCGTGGGTCAACGGGCGCCTGGTGTTTCGCAATGCGTCGCTGGCAACGGTAGTGGACGAACTGAACCGCTATCTGGCGCAGCCCTTGCGGCTGGCCAATGATCGCGTGGGAAGGTTGCGCCTTACCGCGTCCTTCAAACTGGACGATCCGGCGGGGATCGTCGAGGCGCTGCCGGGCGTGCTGCCCGTGGTGCTGCGCCGGCTGCAAGACGGCGGGGCGGTGCTGGACCTGAAGCCTGGATCCGCCTGACCGGCATCAAGGTTTCAAATAGAAACAATTTCCTTTCCCGATTTCTTCAGGACTTTCGCGCGCTGATTCGTAGTACATGGCAGGCCCGCCGAATTGCATCCGGTTGGCCCGTCACGATCCTTGGCCAAGGGATCGGGCGCGATGCGCCCGCCGCAATCATCGAACGAGTCCTGTCTTGAATCCACATTCCCGTATCACGATCCCCGCGCCGCGCAGGCGTCCCCTGCCGACCAGACTGGCCGTGGGCAGCCTGGCCCTGTCGGTGGCGCTTGCCCTGGCAGGCGGCATGGCCGCTACCGAAGCCCAGGCCCAGTCCGCCACGGTGCAGGTCGATATCGCCCCGCAGCCCCTTTCCGAAGCGTTGCTCCAGTTGGCCGAGCAGACGCGGCTGCAGATCCTGTTTGCGCCAGATATCGTGGCAGGCAAGGCGGCGCCCGCGCTGCGCGGCAGCTACACCGCGGACCAGGCGCTGGCCGCGTTGCTCAAGGGCAGCGGCCTGCAGTACCGCCGCGACGGAGACCGCTACCTGTTAACCGCGGGAGGCGCCGATGTGCTGGAGGCGGTTACGGTCATCGGCATGGCGGAACGCCGCAGCATGACGGAGAACACGGGTTCGTACACGACGCGCATCACCAGCATCGCGTCCAAGACCGAGCAGAGCTTTCGCGAAATCCCCCAATCCGTCTCGGTCGTGACCCGGCAGCAGATGGAAGACCAGAACATCACCGATGTGCGCCAGGCCATGCTGGCCGTTCCCGGCATCACCTACAACGGGGTGGATTTCTATTCGCGCGGGTTCGCGATCACCAGCATGCAGCTCGATGGGGGCGCGCCGCTGGCCCTGGGTTCCTACAACTACGATCCGCAGCAGCAGATGGCGTTCTACGACCGGATCGAGGTCATGCGCGGCGCCTCGGGCCTGCTGGGCGGGGTGGGGGACCCGGGCGGCATCATCAACCTGGTGCGCAAGAAGCCGCTTTCGCAGAATCAATTGAAGGTGTCGCTGGGCGCGGGCAGCTGGGACGATTTCCGCAGCGAGATCGACGCCAGCGGCAAGCTATCCGAAAACGGCAAGCTGCGCGCTCGCGGCGTGTTCAGCTACCAGAACAGCGGCTCCTACATTGATCACCGCAGCACCGAGCGTCCGGCGCTTTACGGGGTGCTGGAAGCCGACCTCGGGCCGGACACGCTGGTGACGCTGGGCGGCAGCTACAGCCAGATCAATAACGACGGCGCGCCGCCCACCTTGCCCCGCTTCAGCAACGGCGCGGATCTGGGCCTGTCGCGCAGCGCGAACCTCTCGCAGCCGTGGGCCTATGACGATACCGACCGTTGGGAGGTGTTCGGCCAGTTGGAGCACCGGTTCCGCAACGGCTGGATCGCAAAGCTCAACGCGACCCATACCGACCAGAAGACCGACCGCATCTGGAACTACACGTCCGGCTCGGTGGACCCCGTCACGTACAAGGGACTGACGTGGGGAGCCGGCCGCGCCAATTCCGAGAACAAGCAGGACATGGTGGACGCGAATCTCAGCGGCGCCTTCGACCTGCTGGGTCGCACGCACGAATTCGTGGTGGGCGCGGACTGGCAGCGCGTGCGCAGCGATTGGGCCAACTCCAACCTTGCGATCAACTACAAGGAACCCGTCGATGCGTTCAATCCGGGGGCGTGGAACCCGAGCATGACGGACGCCGACTTCAACTACAGCGCGCACTACGGGCCATGGGGCCAGGAGCAGGTCGGCGGCTATGCCATGCTGCGCCTGCATCCCACCGACCGCCTCAGCGTCGTGGCCGGCGCGCGCGTGAGCCGGTACGAGTTCTCGCAGCTCATCCGGACCAAGCGCGGCGCGGCGGCCTGGCAGCTGTTCCAGGACGCCCAGTTCAAGGAGTCCACGGAAATAACGCCCTACGGCGGCCTGATCTACGACCTGAACGACAAGTGGTCCGTCTATGGCAGCTACTCGGCCATCTACAAGCCGCAACCGCTGGTCATGCAAGGGCCGCTGCCGGGCAGTTCCCTGCCTCCCATCAAGGGCAAGAGCTTCGAAGCCGGCATCAAGGGCGAATTGTTCGACGGCGCCGCCAACGCGACGCTCAGCCTGTTCAACGTGGAGCGGACGGGCACGGCGGTGCTGGATCCCACCTACGAAAGCAGCAGCAACGCCTACGACGGCAACTGCTGCTACACGGCGCAGGGCAAGGTGATCAGCCGGGGCGTCGACGTCGAGTTTGGCGGCGAGATCGCCACGGGCTGGCAGATGTCGGCCGGCTACACCTTCAACACCACCAAGGACAAGAGCACCAGCAGCGTCTATAGCAGCGTGACGCCCAAGCACCTTTTCAAGCTGGCCACGGCGTACCGCCTGCCGGGCGATTGGATGAAATGGACGGTGGGCGGCAGCATGCTCATCCAGAGCGCGACGTACGTGTCCGGGACGGCGAAGGATGCGAGCGGCGCCTTTGCCCCGTTCGATTTCAGCCAGGGCGGCTATGCCATCCTGAACGCCATGGTCCGCTACCAGATCACTCCCCACTGGAACATGACGCTGAACGTCAACAACCTGACCGACCGCGTCTATTACCAGCAGGTGGGCACGCTGAACGGCAACAACGTCTATGGCGCGCCGCGCAACGCCATGCTGACGTTGCGGGGGACCTTCTAGGCGAAGGCGCTGACAGGTTCGGGCCGGATCCCGGCGCCGATCCTGTCAGCGAAACGCCAACATCTTGGAGTAAGGTGTGGCTTCCCTACCCAGAGATCCCGCACGGAGCACAACTTGAAATACCGCAAACTCGGCCGCACCGACCTGGACGTCAGCCTGATCGGGCTGGGCACCATGACCTGGGGCGAGCAGAACACCGAAGCCGACGCGCATCAGCAGCTGGACTACGCGCTGGAGCGCGGCGTCAACCTGGTCGACGTGGCCGAAATGTATCCGGTGCCGCCCAAGCCCGAAACGCAGGGGCTGACCGAAACCTACATCGGCACCTGGCTGGCCAAGACCGGACGCCGCCAGGACATCGTGCTGGCCAGCAAGGTGGCCGGCCCCGTGCGCGACCCCAAGCGTCCCGGCCACATTCGCGACGGCAAGACCTTCCTGGACCGCAAGAACCTGACCGCGGCGCTGGACGCCAGCCTGAAGCGCCTGCAGACGGACTACCTGGACCTGTACCAGCTGCATTGGCCCGACCGCAGCACTGCGACGTTCGGCCAGCTGAACTATCCCTGGGTCGAAGACGACCATACCGTGCCGATCGAGGAAACCCTGTCCGTGCTGCAGGACTTCGTGCGCGCCGGCAAGGTCCGCCACGTGGGCGTGTCGAACGAAACGCCGTGGGGCGTCAGCCAGTTCCTGCGCCATGCTGAAAACAAGGATTTGCCGCGGATCGTCTCTATCCAGAACGCCTACAGCCTGCTGAACCGCGTGTACGAGATCGGTCTGTCGGAATTCACGCACCACGAAGGCGTGGGCCTGCTGGCCTACTCGCCATTGGCGATGGGCATGCTTTGCGGCAAGTACCTGAACGGCGCCAAGCCGGCGGGCGCGCGCCTGACCGTGTATTCGCGCTTCACCCGCTACAGCAACGAACAGGCCGAAGCCGCCACGCGCGAGTACGTGGAACTGGCCCGCGCGCACGGCATTTCGCCCACGCACCTGGCCCTGGCCTGGGTGAACCAGCGCCCGTTCGTCACCAGCAACCTGATCGGCGCGACCTCGCTGGAGCAGCTCAAGGAGAACATCGACAGCGTCGACGTGACCTTGCCGGCAGACGTGCTGGACGCCATCAACCAGATCCACGTGCGCCACCCGAATGCGGCGCCCTGAGGCCTGGATCGCGCAAGCGGCAGCGCGTGACGGTGATCGACTACTGGAGGATGTCCCGATGATCAAAGCGATTGCGTTCGACGTGTTCGGCACCTTGGTCGAAATCGGGGCGCCCCGGCGCCCGTTCCGCGAGCTGGTCCGTCTGCTGGCGGCAGCCGGCCGCGTGCCGCAGCGGGGCGACGGCGCGCTCATCATGAGCCGCGACGTCGACCTGGCGCAGGCCGCGCGGCTTCTGGGGGGCATCATCAGCGATCAAGACCTGGCGCGGCTGGAATCCGCGCTGCAGGAGGAATTGGCCAGCATCCGCCTGTTTCCCGACGCGGTGGACACGCTAAACGCGTTGCGCGAAAGCGGCTATCGGATTGCGCTGTGCTCGAACCTCGCGGCGCCCTATGGGCCGCCCGTGAGCGCGCTGCTGCCATTTGCGCCGGATTTTTGCGCATGGTCGTACACGGCGGGGGCGGTCAAGCCCGCGCCTGAAATCTATCAACACTTGTGTACGGGACTGGACTGCCAGCCCGGCGAGGTCCTGATGGTGGGCGATACGGTCGACGCCGACCACTCCGGACCGCGCTGCTTCGGCATCGCGGGGTTTCATCTGGCCCGCAAGGGTCGCAGCCCCGTGCCGCAGGCGGAATCGGTCGCCAGCCTGGCCGATCTGATTCCGCTGCTGGCGCGCCATCGCATGGACGCGGCGGTTCGGCCGGACGCGCCAGGCCGCTAAGCCAGGCGCGTGCCGCCAACGCAGATGCTAGCGGGCCGTCCGACTTCCGGTCACTGCGCAGCGCCCTTGCCCGGCCCCCGGTAGCGCGACAACCAGTAGTCATAGGACGGCGGCAGCACCCGGCTCGGCTTGTCTTGGCCCAGGGCGACCGCCATCTGGTAGGGGTAATGCGGATTCGCCAGATGGGCGCGGGCGATCAGCACCAGATCCTGTTGCCCTTCGGCCACCGCGCGTTCAGCCATGTGCGGATCGTCGATGCACCAGCCAGCGGCCACGGGCATCTGCGTGTCCCGCTTGACGCGGCCAGCCACCGGCACGAAAAAGCCTGGCCCCCACGGGGTCTTGCCGTTCAGGGTGGAAAACCCGATGCTCGCGTCGATCAGATCCAGGCCGCTGTCGCGCATCTTGCGCACCAGCCCGACCGCGTCAGGATAGAAGGCGTCGTCATGCCCGTCGTATTCGACCACGCCGAAGCGTGCGGTCAGCGGCAGGCGTTCCGGCCAGACCTCGCGCACGGCCTGCATCGTTTCCAGCAGGAAACGGCCGCGGTTCTCGGCGCTGCCGCCGTACTGGTCGGTGCGCTGATTGGCGACGGGCGAAAAGAAACTCTGCGCAAGGTAGCCGTGCGCGAAGTGCAGCTCCAGCCATTGGAAACCGGCCGCCAGCGCACGCCTGGCCGCCGCGACGAAATCCGCCTTGACGCGGGCGATGTCATCCAGGCCCATGGCCTGCGGGATTTTGGGCAGGCCGCCGCCAAAGGCGAGCGCCGACGGGCCCAGCGTCGGCCATCCACGGCGGTCGTCGTTGGCGATATGGTCGTCACCCTCCCAGGGCTTGTTGGCGCTGGCCTTGCGGCCGGCATGGCCGATCTGAATGCCGGGCACCGCGCCGGCCGCGCGGATGGCCGCGGCAATGCGCGCCATGCCCTCGATCTGGCCGTCTTCCCACAGACCTGTGCACCCGGGCGTGATGCGGCCTTCCGGAGACACGCCGGTGGCCTCGACGATCACCAGGCTGGCGCCGCCGCGGGCCATGCCGGTGTAGTGCGCAAGATGCCATTCGTTCACGTAGCCCTCGTGGGCCTGGTACTGGCACATCGGCGGGATCGCGATGCGATTGCGTAAGGTGACGCTTTTCAGTTGGAAGGGTGAGAACAGTGCGGACATTGTGAATCCCGGTAATGCTGAATGAGTGAAATTGGGCGTGGAATCGTCACTGCCGCGTCTTTGCGGCGCGGGCGGCGGCGACCAGACCGTCCAGCCAGTCCTGGTGGCCATTGATCATCGGGTTGGGCTTGGCGGCGTGCAGGTCGGCGGCGGGCTTTCCCTTCTGGGTTTCCTGCGTAAGGATGCGCACCCGGCCGTGGTCCAGGTCCTCGACCAGCCAGGCATGGTGGACGTCCAGGCGGTCGTCGGCGCCTGGCTCGCCGGCCCAGCCGTGCCATGCGACGCGCCCGGGCTTGCCGGCCGCCGGCGGCGAGAATTCGTTGCACTGCGCCTCCACCGGGAATCCGAAGGTCTCGAAATAAAAGCGGACCCCGTCGGCCAGCACCGGCCCCTTGCCATCGTGGAAGCGCACGTTGGCGGAATTGGCGTAATACGTCGGCCAGCGCGAAGGAACGCTCAGCAGCGGCCAGATGTCGGCGGCAGCAAGGCCGGCAACAATGACCTCGTTGGACGCGAAGTTTTCGGTAAGGCCCGGAAGATACCCTTCGGGCCACAGGATGGCGTTCTGCATGGAGGCGCTCCTTGGTTTGCTGGTTGTGCCGGCGCGGCCGGGGTTCGCCCGATCGGAAAGCGGCGCGGCAAGGGCTCGTCGCCCAGGAATGCTGCCAGGATAAGCGCGCGCGGATGATGTTTGTTCTAATGAATCGTTATGGTTCGGATAAGAGTTCGTTATGACGAATCCGCATTGGCTGCGCTCATTCGTGGCCCTCGTCGATACAGGAAGCTTCACGCGCGCGGCGATTCGGCTCGGCCTGACCCAGGCCGCCGTCAGCCAGCACGTCGGCCATCTGGAAGACGAGTTCGGCCCCTTGTTGATCCGCCGTCCCCGCCAGATTGAATTGACGCCCGCCGGAGCGGCGCTGCTGGACTACTGCGACGAACTCGACCTGGCCGACAAGCGCCTGAAATTGCGGCTCTCGGACGCCACGGTGGATAGTGGCGAGATCAGCCTCATCACTCCCGGCAGCGTGGGACTCGCCCTCTATCCGCTGCTGCTGACTTTGCAGCAGCAGCATCGCGGTCTGGTCATCCGCCATCGCTTTGCGCCCGATCCGGAAACGCGCGATGCCGTGCTGGCCAAGCAGTACGAACTGGGCCTGGTCACGCTAAGGCCCGACGACGCGCGTCTTGCGGCAACCCCGTTCGCCGAGGAACCCCTGGAACTCGTCGCGCCGGCGGGCGTGAAGGTGGAGCGCTGGGAAGACCTGGAAGCGTTGGGCTTCATCGACCATCCCGACGGACAGGCGATGGCCACCCGCTTGCTGGCGCGCCGATTCCCCGGCAATCCCGGCGTCAGGACGTTGCCATTGCACGGATTCACGAACCAGATCGCGCTGATCCTGGAACCGGTCGCGCGCGGCCTGGGCTTTACCGTCATCCCCCGGCATGCACGCGAGGCATACGCGCAGCCCGACGCGATCCAGGTGATCGAGTGCGGTGCGCCAGTGGTCGACACGCTCTGGCTGATCCATCGCGCGGAATGGCCGCTATCGGCGCGCGCGGCCTGGGTGCTGGAGCAACTGCGGAATATGTCGCCATTCAGAAGCGGCGGGCGGAAGGGGAGACCGAGATCGGGTTGAATGGCGTGGAAGGCCGGGGCAATGAAGCGTCCTGCGCGCTCCTGCCCGATCGGGCCAATATTGGCCCGATCGGGCCATTTTTGGCCCGTTTTTTATCCAGCGTTTTCAAAGGCTTATAAAAAATCGAGCCAACATTGGCCC
>NZ_AGUF01000058.1 GCF_000236785.1 Achromobacter arsenitoxydans SY8
GGCGCGTGCGGCGTGGGCGCGCTTAGCACGGGCGCGGCGACGGTCGCGGCCGACGACGGCAGCGGAGCGCCGGCCGGGGCAGCCGGCGCAATCGGCGCGCCCGGCGCCGGCAGCAGGCAGGCGCGGCCGTCGAATACCGTCGAGCAGGCGCCGCAGCGCACGAGGCCATTGCGGACCCGAAGCTGGTCCGGCACCACTTTGAACGTAGTGCCGCACTGCGGGCAGCGGGTGCTCAGCGACATGACACGGGATCCTGCGGCCGCACGTTCAAGGCTTCTGGCCGTGCAGGCAGACCCAGCCGTCGCGCGCACGCCAGACCGACATGGCGATCCAGGGCGCGTAGGCGGCCGCGACTTCCTCGGCCTGGCGTTCCAGCACGCCGGACAGCACCAGGTGGCCGCCCGCCGCGACGCGGCCGGCCAGCATGGGCGCCAACACCTTCAGCGGGTTGGACAGGATGTTGGCGACGACGACTTCGAACGTGCCGTCAGCCAGTCCGTCGGGCAGCATGGCCTGCAATTCGACGTGGTTGACCTCGGCGTTGAAGATCGTGCTTTGCACCGCCTGCGCGTCAATGTCGACCGCCTGGGTCGGGCCTGCGCCCAGCTTGCGCGCGGCGATGGCCAGGATGCCCGAGCCGCAGCCGTAGTCCAGCAGCGTGGCGCCGGCGGGCAGCTCGGCTTCCAGCCACGCCAGGCACAGGTGCGTGGTCGGGTGGCTGCCCGTGCCGAAGGCCAGGCCGGGGTCGAGTTCGATATGGATGGCCCCGTCCTGCTCGGGAACGGCGGCCGGGTCCATGCCGGGCACATCGGGATTGTCGCGATGCCAGCTCGGCACGATCCAGAGCCGTTCGGCGATGTGGATGGGACCGAACTGCGATTGCGTCAGGCGCACCCAGTCGGCGTCGGGCACGTCGCGCAGGGACCAGCCGGCAAAGACCGCCGGATCAAGTTCCCCCGCTGCGGCGGCTTCTTCCATGATCTGCGCGGGATCGGCTCCGTCTGGCAGCAAGGCGACGACACGGTTGCGGTCCCAGGCCTGGACGTCGGGCTCGGTGCCCGGCTCGCCGAACAGGGGACGTTCGACTTCCGTGCCGAAGTCGGCGTCTTCGACGGACACCGACAGCACGCCCGCCTCGAGCAAGGCATCCGACAGGGCTTCGGCCTGCGCCTCCAGGCAGTGGAGCACGAGTTCACGCATGATTTTCTCTTCCATCTGGTGAACGGGCCGCGACATGCGCCGCGGCCCGCTCGACCACAAAACTACAACATTGCAAAACGCAAAAGGGGCCGCGAGGCCCCAAAGTCGGTCAGGGACGCTGCGCCAACTTGTGTTCCAGATAATGGATGCTGGTGCCGCCTTCGATGAAGCGGGCATCCTGCAGCATTTCGCGGTGCAGCGGGATATTGGTGGAAATGCCTTCCACCACCATTTCGGACAGCGCGGTGCGCATGCGGGCCATCGCCTGATCGCGCGTATCGCCGTACGTAATGACCTTGGCGATCATCGAATCGTAGTTCGGCGGCACGAAATAGCCGTTGAACGCGTGCGAATCAATGCGCACGCCAGGACCGCCCGGCGTGTGCCAGTTGGTGATGCGGCCCGGGCTGGGCACGAAACGGAACGGATCTTCCGCATTGATGCGGCATTCGATCGCGTGGCCCTTGAACGTGATGTCGCGCTGGCGCAGGGTGAACTTTTCGCCGGCGGCGATCAGGATCTGCTGCTGCACGAGGTCGACGCCGGTGATCAGCTCGGTGACGGGATGTTCGACCTGAATGCGGGTGTTCATTTCGATGAAATAGAACTCGCCGTTTTCGTACAGGAATTCGAACGTGCCCGCGCCGCGATAGCCCATCTTGCGGCATGCGTCGGCGCAACGGTCGCCAATGCGCTCGATCAGGCGGCGGGCGATGCCCGGCGCCGGCGCTTCCTCGATGACCTTCTGGTGGCGGCGCTGCATGGAGCAGTCGCGTTCGCCCAGCCAGACGGCGTTGCGGCCGCCATCGGCCAACACCTGGATTTCCACATGGCGCGGGTTCTCGAGGAACTTCTCCATATAGACTTCCGGGTTGTTGAACGCGGCGCCCGCCTCGGAACGCGTCATGGTGACGGCGTTCAGCAGCGCGGCCTCGGTGTACACCACGCGCATGCCGCGGCCACCGCCGCCGCCCGCCGCCTTGATGATGACCGGGTAGCCGACTTCGCGCGCAATGCGAATGATTTCCTGCGGATCGTCGGGCAACGCGCCTTCGGAACCCGGCACCACCGGCACGCCGGCTTCGATCATGGCGCGCTTGGCGCTGACCTTGTCGCCCATCAGGCGGATGGTGTCCGGACGCGGGCCGATGAACACGAAGCCGCTTTTCTCGACACGGTCGGCAAAGTCGGCATTTTCGGACAAGAAGCCATAACCCGGGTGGATTGCCTCGGAATCGGTGACTTCAGCGGCCGAAATGATGGCCGGCATGTTCAGGTAGCTTTCACGCGACGGCGCGGGCCCGATGCACACGGATTCATCGGCAAGGCGCACGTACTTGGCTTCGCGGTCGGCCTCGGAGTGAACGACCACGGTTTTGATGCCCAGCTCGCGGCAGGCGCGCTGAATGCGCAGGGCGATTTCGCCCCGATTGGCGATCAGGATTTTTTCGAACATTTTCAGCTATCAGCCAATGACGAACAGAGGTTGACCGTACTCGACGGGCTCGCCGTTTTCGACCAGGATTTCTTTGATGACGCCGGCCTTGTCGGCTTCGATTTCATTGAGCAGCTTCATGGCTTCAATGATGCAAAGCGGGTCGCCTTCCTTGACGGTCGCGCCCACGTCGATGAACGGGGCGGCGCCAGGGTTCGGCGAACGGTAGAAGGTGCCCACCATGGGGGCCTTCACGACGTGGCCCTGGATGACCGGCGCGGCGGGCGCTGCGGGAGCAGCGGCCGGGGCGGCGGCGGCGGGCGCCACAGCAGCGGCGGGCACGCCGGCTTCGGGCTGGTGGTAGGCCACCGGCTGCAGGGTCTGCGAGAACTTGACGATTCTGACCTTGCCTTCGCCTTCGGTGATTTCCAGCTCGGCGATGCCCGATTCAGCCACCAGGTCGATCAGGGTTTTGAGTTTTCGAAGATCCATAGAAGCTGCTTCCCGAGATAGTGTCGGCGGCGTCCCAGCGTCGGGTCCGCGCCGTATAAGATGTAAAGGCGGTGAGTTTGGTGCGAGATCAGTGCCGCACTGCGTAGCGCAGAGCCGCCTCGTAGCCGTCCGCGCCCAGGCCGCAGATCAGGCCTTGCGCCAAGTCGGACAGATAAGAGTGCTGCCTGAAGGGCTCTCGCTTATACAGATTTGACAAATGTACTTCAATAAATGGGATCGCGACCCCAGCCAGCGCATCGCGAATTGCGACGCTGGTGTGCGTATATGCCGCTGCGTTGATGATGATGAAGTCCGTGCCGTCTTGCCGTGCCGCCTGAATGCGGTCAACTAGCGCACCTTCGTGGTTGCTCTGCCACGCTGTCAGCGTGGCGCCCAGTTCACCCGCAAGCAACTCCAGACGCTCATTGATCTGGGGCAAGGTGAGACTGCCGTAGATATGAGGTTCACGGGTGCCTAGCAGGTTCAGATTCGGGCCATGCAATACCAGTATGTTTTGCGCCATGCGCTTGCCGATGTGTGGATTGCCAATTGTTGGCAAAACAGCCGATAAACCAGCTTTTTACGCCAATTCCTACTATTTGTCCAACAGACTTACGCCTTTAAACCAGAAAGCGTCTTGTCCAAGTCATCAGGCTGCACTTCACCCAATATCTTCCGGTTAATTCCGCCATCTGCGTTGAAAACGATAGTAAAAGGCAGCCCGCCGCTAGGGTTTCCGAGCTTTCGCAGCGTGTCGATAGCACCGGCGCCTATGACCCACAGCGGGTAGGAAACCTGTACTTTCTCGACAAATTTTTGCATGTTGGCCGCAGAATCCACACCGATGCCGACAAAACGGATATGCGGGTATTTTTTCTGCAAGGCGTCGAGTTCCGGCATTTCCTTCACGCACGGCGCGCACCAGGTTGCCCAAAAATTGACCACCATGGGCTGGCCCTTCCAGCCCGACAGCGAATGCGACGCGCCGTTCAGATCCGGCAACTGCATCTGCATCAGCGCGGCCACGGGGTCGCTGGCGTCGGCCGGCGACGCAGGAGCCTGGGGCTTGCGGCCCAGCAGGGTGAAGCCGCCCGCGACAGTGGCGGCGACCGCCACGGCAGCGGAAAGAAGTAGGCGTCGATTCATGGCGCGATCATAACCGCTGCGGCTGGTTTGCGCCGCTACCCCCGCGCCCCGGCCAGCGCTCCCGCTATATATACAATGCAGGACAGGAGATTTATCAATGCACCTGCACATACTTGGCATCTGCGGTACGTTCATGGGCGGACTTGCGCTGATCGCGCGGGCCGCCGGCCACAAGGTCACTGGTTGCGACGCGGGCGTTTACCCGCCGATGAGCACGCAGCTTGCGGAACAGGGAATCGAACTCATCGAAGGTTTCGGCGCCGAGCAACTGGCGCTCAAGCCCGACCTCTACGTCATCGGCAACGTGGTCAGCCGCGGCAACCCGTTGATGGAAGCCATCCTGGAATCCGGCGCGCGCTATGTGTCCGGCCCGCAATGGCTGGGCGACAACATCCTGCCCGACGCGCATGTGCTGGCGGTGGCCGGCACCCACGGCAAGACCACCACCAGTTCAATGCTGGCCTGGGTGCTGGAAGCCGCTGGCATGGCCCCCAACTTCCTGATCGGCGGCGTGGCGCAGGACCTGCATGTGTCGGCCCGCTACGACCCCGCGCGCCGCCCCTTCGTGATCGAGGCGGACGAATACGACACGGCGTTCTTCGACAAGCGGTCCAAATTTGTCCATTACCGGCCTCGCACCGCGATCCTGAACAATCTTGAATACGATCACGCCGACATCTTCCCCGATCTGGCGGCTATCGAAACCCAGTTTCATCACTTGGTGCGAACGATTCCCGGCTCGGGCCGCATCATTCGTCCGGCGCAATCCGATGCGCTGGACCGTGTGATTGCGCGGGGTTGCTGGTCGGATACCGTCACGTTCGGCCCCGATGGGCAGTGGCAGGCGTCCGCGCCCGACGCCGACGGCGCGTTTGGCGTAGTGCGCGCTGGCAAGGCCGCCGGCACGGTGCGCTGGAACCTCACGGGAGAACACAACCGCATGAACGCCCTGGCCGCGCTGGCCGCGGCGGAACACGTGGGCGTGCCTGTCGAACAAGGAATCGACGCCCTGACGCGGTTTGCCGGCGTCAAGCGCCGCATGGAACTGCGCGGCACGGTCAACGGGGTGAAGGTGTACGACGACTTCGCCCACCACCCTACCGCCATCGCCACCACGCTGGAGGGCTTGCGCCGCCAGGTCGGCGCGTCCCGCATCCTGGCCGTGCTGGAACCGCGTTCCAATACGATGAAGCTGGGCACCATGGCCGCCCGCCTGCCGCAGGCCCTGGCCGATGCCGACCTGGTGTTCTGCTTCGGCGCCAACGCCGGCAAGCACGCCCTGGGCTGGAATCCCGGCGAAGTCCTGGCCCCCCTGGGAGAGCGCGCATCCAGCTACGATGATATCGGGGCGCTGGTCGACGCCGTCGCCAAGGCCGCCCGCCCGGGCGACCAGGTGCTGGTCATGAGCAATGGCGGCTTCGGCGGCATCCATGGCAAGCTGCTGGACGCTCTGCAGGCCGGCCGCTGAAGCATTCCTCCGCCCCGTGAAAACCATCGGCTGGAGAGTCCCGTGCAAGCCGACGCGCGCAGGGGACTTTCTTCCGGCGGAACCAGGCAACGCAGACGGGAACAGCAGACAATGATTCTCTATCTACACGGTTTCCGGTCCTCGCCCGAGTCCTTCAAGGCTCGGATGATGGCCGACGCGATGGTCCAGCGGGGCCTGTCGGACGACTGGTCCTGCCCCCAATTGCCCGCCAGCCCGCGCGAGGCCATGGACCTGGCGATGGGCATGGCCAGGGCCCGGCTTGCCGGCGCCGCCAGCCCCCGGGACTTGACCGTGATCGGCTCCTCGCTGGGCGGTTTTTACGCCACCTGGATCGCCGAGCAACTGGGCTGCAAGGCCGTGCTGCTGAATCCCGCGGTGCAGGCCGCCCGGGACCTGGCGACCCAGGTCGGCGAGCACCACATGTATCATTCCGGCGCGCCCTTCGTTTTCCTGCCCGAGTATGTCGACGAACTGGCCGCCATCCATGCCCCCCGCATCACGCAGCCCGACCGGTATTTCCTGGTGGCCGCGACTGGCGACGAGGTGCTGGACTGGCGCGAAATGCGCGACCGGTATGCCGGTTGCCGCCAGCGCATCGTGCAGGGCAGCGACCATGGCCTATCCGATTTTGCGGATTGGATGCCGGAAGTGCTTGAATTCGCCCTTGGCGACAAGCCGGCGCGCCCTTAATAATCAATATCCAATCTCAACACCCAAATAGCTGCGCAAGGCGGCGCGAACGCGCCGCCCAGGACGATCCCCACCATGTATGTGTTTTACGAAGACGACGGCAGTTTCAAGGCCGGCCATATCCTGTCCGAGACCGACGCCAGCCTTCAGGTGGAGTCGGAATCGGGCAAGCGCAGCAAGATCAAGCGCGCCAACACCCTGTTCAACTTCGCCGCGCCTGAGCCCGCGGCGCTGATGAGCCAGGCCGCCGCCACCGCCGAATCGCTGGACCTGCAGTTCCTGTGGGAATGCGCCCCGCAGGAAGAATTTGATTCGCCCGCCCTGGCCGCCGACTACTTCGGCCACGCCCCCACGCCCGTCGAGCAAGCCGCCCTGCTGATGCGCCTGCACGGCGCGCCGGCGTACTTCCATCGCCGCGGCAAGGGCCGCTACCGCCCCGCACCGCCCGACATCCTGGCCGCCGCACTGGCGGCGCTGGAAAAGAAACAGCGCCAGGCCGAGCAGCAGCAGGAGTGGGTGGACGAAATGGCCGCCGGCCGCCTGCCCGAACCCATCGCCCAGGCGGCGGAATCGCTGCTGATCCGCCCGGACAAGAATTCGCAGCAATGGAAGGCGCTGGACGCCGCCTGCGCCAAGCTAGGCAAGACCCCGGATCGCCTGCTGCTCGAACTGGGCGCATGGCCGCACGCATTGGCGCTGCACAAGCGCCGCTTCCTGGCCGTGAACTTCCCGCGCGGACTGGCCTTCCCCGACCTGGAGCTGCCGCCCGTCGACCGCGAGCTGCCGTTGGCGGACGCCGAGATCTATTCGGTGGACGATGTCACCACCACGGAAATCGACGACGCGCTGTCCGTGACCCCCCTGCCCGACGGCCGCCTGCGCGTGGGCATCCACGTGGCCGCCCCCGGCCTGACCGTCACCCGCGACAGCGAATTCGACAAGCTGGCCCGCGCCCGCCTGTCCACCGTCTACATGCCCGGCGACAAGATCCCGATGCAGCCGGACAGCGTCATTCAGGCATTTTCCCTGGATGCGGGCCGCGAAGTGCCCGCGCTGTCGCTGTATGTCGTGGCCGACCCGGAAACCGGCGAGATCATCGAGTCCGAAACCCGCCTGGAACGCATCGTGGTGCGCGAGAACCTGCGCCACAACATGCTGGACACCAAAGTCACCGAGGCCAGCCTCGCCGACGCGTCGGCCGACCTGCCCTACGGCCACTGGCTGCGCCCGCTATGGAAGCTGGCGCAGGCGCTGTCCGCGCAACGCGAAAACGTGCGCGGCAAGCCGGAAAACAACTCGCGGGTGGAATACAGCTTCTACCTGGACGGCAACCCCGACGATCCCGACACGCCCGTGCGCCTGGTGCCGCGCCAGCGCAACGCGCCGCTGGACCGCATGGTGGCCGAATACATGATCCTGGCCAACAACCTGTGGGGCGGCCTGTTGAATCAGCACGGCGTGCCGGGCATTTACCGGTCGCAGCAGGCGGGCCGCGTGCGCATGAGCACGCAGGCCCTGCCGCACGAGGCCATCGGCGTACCGCAATACGCCTGGAGCACGTCGCCCCTGCGCCGCTATGTCGATCTGGTCAACCAGTGGCAACTGATCGCCGCCGTGGAACACGGCGTGTCGGCCCGCCTGATCGCCCCCTTCAAGCCGCGCGACGCGGACCTGTTCGCCATCATCGGCGCCTTCGATGCGCAGTACGCGGCCTGGGCCGAGTTCCAGAGCGCGATGGAGCGCTACTGGTGCCTGCGCTGGCTCAAGCAAAACGGCGTGACCCGCACGGTCGCGCACGTGCTGCGCGAAGACCTGGTGCGGTTTGCAAACGCGCCGCTGGTCACGCGCGTCGGCGGCATGCCGGAGCTGGAGCGCGGGACGGCAGTGGAGATTGACGTTCTGGGGATGGATGAACTGTCGCTGGAGCTGGATTGCCGGTATGTGGGAGAGGTCAAGGGCGAAGCTTCGGAGGGAGAGGCGGCCTAGCCGTCCCTCCTCCATCCGTCCGAGAGCTGTTACAGCCATTGGACGGACCGCGCGGCGGGCCCGGACTCGACTTACAATGCGTTCGTGCAACGCGCTGACTCCCCCTCCACGCTGAGCCGTTTTCTCTGGTGGCTGGGCGCCCCCGCCCAGCATTACCTGCGTATCGGCATTGCAATATCGCTGTTGGTTCACGCTGGCGCGCTGGCGTGGCGTTTCGGCGCGCCCGCTCTGACGCGGCCGCCGGTCACCAGCCTGGAAGTCGTGCTGCTCAACGCCCGCAGCGAAACGCCGCCGGAAACCCCGCGCGCCCAGGCGCAGAACCAGATGAGCGGCGGCGGCAACGCCGAGCGCGGCCTGTCCACCACGCCCCTGCCCCAGACTGGCGACTCCGGCGAGACCATCGTGCTCGAAGCCATGCGCCGGCGTCAGGTGCAGCTGGAAGCCGAGCAGGCCCGGCTGATGACCCAGCTGCGCTCCTCGCAGACCGCGGGCGCCGAACGCCAGGCCGTCAATCCGTGGCCGGACGGCGCCGACCTGGGCCAGGACTCCCAGGACCAGGCCAGCATCATCCAGAACGCCCAGGTGGCGGCCCTGGCGGCGCGGGTCCAGCAGTACAGCGCCGAGCCCCGCAAGCAATTCGTCGCCCCCTCCGCCGAGGCCTCCCGCTATGCCGCCTACCTGGACGCCTGGCGCACCCGCATCGAAACCGTGGGCACCCAGCATTACCCGGACGAGGCGCGCGGACGCATCTACGGCTCGCTGCGCATCACCGTCTCAGTGCGCGCCGACGGCAGCATCGCCAATGTCGAGATCGACCAGCCGTCGCCGCATGCCGTCCTGAACCAGGCGGCCCGCCGCATCGTCCAGCTGGCGGCTCCCTTCCCCCCCTTCCCGCCCGATATCGCCCGCGATACGGACGTGCTGGTCATCACCCGCACCTGGCATTTCGTCAACGACACCCTGGAAACACAAGCCCAATGACCGAGGCGACTCTTCCTGCCCGCTACGCCGTCATCGGCAATCCCATCGCACACAGCCGTTCGCCTCAGATCCACGCCATGTTTTCGCAGCAGACCGGCACGCCGCTGCGCTACGAACGCCTGCTGGCGCCGGTGGACGGTTTTGCCGACGCCGTGGCCGCCTTCGTGGCGGACGGCGGCCTGGGCCTGAATGTCACGGTGCCGTTCAAGCTTGACGCCTATGCGCTGGCGGCCGCCAGCCTGTCCAGCCGCGCCCGGCTGGCCGGCGCGGTCAACACCCTGTCCTGGCGCGACGGCGCCTGGCACGGCTGCAATACCGACGGCGTGGGCCTGGTGAGCGACCTGCTGCGCCTGGGCGTGCAGTTGGACGGCGCGTCCGTGCTGCTGGTGGGCGCGGGCGGCGCCGCCCGCGGCGTGCTGCAGCCGCTGGCCGAGGCCGGCTGCGCCCGCATCCACATCGTCAACCGCACCGCCGCCCGTGCCGAAGAACTTGCCGCCGCGTGGCGCGAAGGCGGCGTATCGCCGCAAACCCGGGTCACCGCCGGCGCCCTGGCGGACGCCGCCACGCCTGGCGGCTGGAACCTGGTCGTCAACGCCACGGCCAGCGGGTTGCAGAACGCCGCGCCCGATCTGCCCTCCGGGCTGTACGCGCAAGGGGCCACCGCCTACGACATGATGTACGGCGCGCAGCCCACCGCCTTCATGAAACAGGCCAGGGCCGATGGCGCCGCGCTGACCGCTGACGGCCTGGGCATGCTGGTGGGCCAGGCCGCCGAGAGCTTTTTCATCTGGCACGGCGTGCGGCCCGACCCCGCCCCGGTGCTGGCGGCGCTGCGCGAGGCGCTCGCCGCGGGACGCTGAGCGGCATGGCAACCCGCTCCAGCCGCGGCGGCTCGGGCCGCAATTGGTTCCGGATCACCACCGGCCTGCTGATGGCGCTGATCTGCGCGATCCTGCTGTATCAGTTCTGGCTGTTTGCCCAAGTGGTCTGGTACAACTACCGGGATCCCGGCAGCAGCGCGGTGATGCGCGAAGAACTGTCGCGCCTGCGCAAGGACGACCCTGCTATCGAGCTGAAGCACGAATGGGTGCCCTATGACCAGATCAACCGCACGCTAAAGCGCGCGGTGATCGCCTCGGAAGACTCCAATTTCACGGGGCACGACGGCGTCGAATGGGACGCCATCCGCAAGGCCTGGGAATACAACCAGAAGCAGGAGGAAGCCGGGCGCTCCAAGATGCGCGGCGGATCCACCATTACCCAGCAGCTGGCCAAGAACCTATTCCTGTCCGGCTCGCGCAGCTACCTGCGCAAAGGGCAGGAACTGGTCCTGGCCTACATGATCGAACATGTCATGAGCAAAGAGCGGATCCTGGAGCTGTATCTGAACGTAGCCGAATGGGGCGTGGGCGTCTTCGGCGCCCAGGCCGCAGCCAGGCATTATTTCAACACCACCGCCGCCAATCTCGGGGCCAGCCAGTCGGCCCGGCTGGCGGCGATGCTGCCCAATCCGCGCTTCTACGACAAGCACCGCAGGTCCAACTACCTGAACTCCCGGGTCGGCGTGCTGACGCGCCGCATGCAGATGGTGGACATCCCCTGACGGGAAACGGGACAGACCCGTCCTTTCCGCGGCGCCGTGCGCAGCGGATTTTGTTAAGCTTTCACGTTTACGCGCTCCATTCCGATTCTTCTACATGCGTACCGCACGCCGCTACCTGGCCCGCGAGGTCTATCGCTCTTGCGCAGTGGTCCTGATGGCCCTGCTGGGCCTTTTCACGTTCTTCGCACTGGTGGACGATCTGGACAACGTGGGCGACAAGTTCTCCATGATGGCCTTGCTGTACATGCAGGCGCTGGCGATCCCCACCCGTCTCTACGACCTTCTGCCCATCGGGCTCCTGATCGGCGCCATCCTTGCGCTGGCGGGCCTCGCGCAGCGCAATGAACTCGTCATCCTGCGGGTGTCCGGCGTCAGCGGCATGCGCCTGCTGCGGATGCTGTGGGTGGTGACCATCCCCCTGATGATCGGCGCCGGCCTGTTGTCCGAATACGTCACTCCCTGGGCCGAAATGAAAACCGGCGAGGCCAACCTGCTGTTCCGCGGCAAGGCCGGCGGCGACCGCCTCAAAAGCGGCTATTGGTTCAAGGAGCCCACCGCGAACGGCGGCACACGCATCATCAACATCGCCGAACTGAAAGGCGACGGCCAGGTGGCCGGCGTGACGCTCTACGAATTCAAGAAAGACCTGACGCTGTCGGCGCTGTCCACGGCCCCGTCCGGCCTGTTCGCCCACGGCGACTTGGTGCTCAAGGACGTCGCCGAGACACGGCTGGACGCCGATGCCGCGTCGGCGCTGGCCAACGCGCGCCCGCCCAAGAACCCGCCCGCCACGGTCGTGAAGCTGCCGGAGCGCACCATCGACACCACGCTCAGCGCCGAGCGCCTGCTGGCGCGTGTGCTGACCCCGGAACGCATGTCCATCGTCACGCTGCTGGACTACGTGGACTATCTGCGCGACAACCAGCTCCAATATGGTCGACAGGTCGTCGCCTTGTGGCGCAAACTGGCTTATCCCTTCACCCTGCTGGTGATGATCACGATCGCCGCCCCCATCGGCCTGATGCAGACCCGCCGCGGCGGCGTCGGCGCCAAGGTGTTCGTGGGCATCCTGCTGGGCGTGGGCTTCTTCATGCTGAACCAGCTTGCCCTCAACGTGGGCATGCTGGGCAAGTGGCCGCCCTGGCTGACCGCCCTGGGCCCGAACCTGGGCGCCATGGCGGTGGCGCTGGCCGCCATGAGCTACATGGAATACCGCCACACCATTACCCGTGTCGTCCAACAACGCTGGCCTTGGAGTAAAAGTCCCGCATGAACGGCAGTATCTGGATGATCGGCGACGTGCAGGGCTGCTGCTCGCCGCTGGATCGCTTGCTGTCCCACCCCGACCTGGTCGGCGACCCCGAGTCGCGCCTCTGGTTTGCCGGGGATCTGGTCAACCGCGGCCCGCAGTCGCTCGAGACCCTGCGTCGCATCATCGACCTGGGCGATCGCGCGACGGTGGTGCTGGGCAACCATGACCTGCATCTGCTGGCCACGGCCGCGGGCGTGCGCAAGCCGTCCAAATCGGACACCCTCGAGGCCATCCTCCGGGCGCCGGACGCGGCCGACCTGATCAATTGGCTGCGGTTCCGCCCGCTGGCGCATTTCGAGCAAGGCCACCTGCTGGTCCATGCCGGCACGCTGGCCAAGTGGGACGTCGCCAAGACGCTGGCCCTGGCCGGCGAAGTGCAGGACGCCCTGCGCAGCCCGAACTGGCAGAAAGCGCTGCAGAAGATGTACGGCAACGAGCCCGCCACCTGGAAGGAAGACCACAAGGGCGGCAAGCGGATGCGGGTGATCATCAATGCCCTGACGCGCATCCGGCTTTGCACGCCCAACGGGCACATGGAATTCGCCACCAAGGTGACGCCGGGCGCCTGGCCGCCGGGACTGGTTCCCTGGTTCGACGTCCCCAACCGCGCCACGCGCAATGTCACGACGGTGTTCGGCCACTGGTCGACGCTGGGCCTGCTGCAGCGGCCGGACGTCATCTGCCTGGATACCGGCTGCGTGTGGGGCGGATCGCTCACCGCACTGCGGCTGCAGGACCGCAAGCTGGTGCAGGTGAAGTGCTCGCAGTTCCAGGATCCGCTGGGCGAGTAATCGCCGCCCACACGGCGGCGTCAAGGCTCAATGCCGGATTTCGGCCAGGAACTTCTGTGCCCGGACTGTCTGGGGCCGGCTGAAGAAAGCGTCCGGCGTGCCGGTTTCCACAATGCGCCCCGCGTCCATGAACCAGACGCGGTCCGCCACCTCGCGGGCAAAGCCCATCTCGTGCGTGACGCACACCATCGTCATCCCATCCTTGGCCAGGCCCTTCATTACCTGAAGCACCTCGCCCACCATCTCCGGATCCAGCGCGCTGGTCGGCTCGTCGAACAACATGACGGGCGGGCTCATCGCGAGCGCACGCGCGATAGCCACGCGCTGTTGCTGGCCGCCGGAAAGCTGGGCTGGATAGGCGTCCGCCTTGTGCGCCAGCCCCACCCGTTCCAGCAACTGCATCGCGCGGTCGCGGGCTTCCGGACGGCGGGCGCGCTTGAGCTGCAGCGGCGCCAGCATCAGGTTCTCGAGCACGGACAGGTGCGGAAAGAGATTGAATTGCTGGAACACAAAGCCGATATGGCTGCGCAACGAGTCCAGGTGGACGTCTTTGCCGTAAATGTCCTTGCCATCCACTTCGATGACGCCCTTCTGGATGGGCTCCAGCCGATTGACGGTACGGATCAGCGTGGATTTGCCCGAGCCCGAGGGCCCGCACACCACGACGACCTCGCCCCTGTCGACTTGCGCCGTCACGTCGGCCAGCGCCTGATACTCGCCATACCACTTCTGCACTTCGGAAAATCGGATCATGTGGGCACCACTTTCTGGGCTGGCGCAGGTCCGGCGCGCCGCCTGCCGATACGGCGTTCGGTCAGGTGCACCAGGGAACTCAGGCCAAAATTCAGGACGAAATAGGTCAGCGCAAGCAAGCCGAAGACCTCGAAGGGCTTGGTCAGCAGCACGCTGTTGATCTGGTTGGCGGCATAGGTCAGCTCTTGCACGCTGATCACGTAGGCCAGCGACGTTTCCTTCACCGTCGACACGAACTGGCTCAGCATGCTGGGCAGCATGTTGTAGAGCGCCTGCGGCAGGATGACGCGCCGCATGGTCTGCAGGTACGACAGTCCCAGCGCGCGGCTGGCTTCCTGCTGGCCGGGCGGCAGCGCCTGGATGCCGGCGCGGATGATCTCGGCCAGGTAGGCGCTTTCGTAGCAGACCAGCGCCACCACCATGGTGGTCGTGCCCGCCACGGGACGTCCGATGACGAGCGGCACGAAGAAATAGGCCCAGAAGATAAACATCAGCAGCGGCAGGCCGCGCACCAGATAGACCACGGCCGACGACGGCCAATAGAAGATCCGGTAGGGGCTGATGCGGCCCAGCGCCAGCAGCACGCCGCAGGGCAGCGCCAGGGCCAGGCTGATGGCGGCCAGCCCCAGGGTGGCCGCGAGCCCCCCGATGGGGCCGTGCGGATACTGGCCGATCAGGAGCAGCAGCCAATTGTCTTTGAGGATGTCCCACATGATCAGCGCACTCCCAGCGGACGGTAGCGTCGTTGCAGGATCGCGCCGCCGCCCATGATCAGGAATGACAGCACAAGGTAGATCACCGTCACCACGGCATAGGCCTCGAATGTGCGAAACGTGTTGTTCTCGATCTCGCGTCCGGCCGCGGTCAGCTCGGTCACGCCGATGGCCATCGCCAGGCTGGTGTTCTTGAGCAGCAGCAAGGTCTGGTTGAGCAGCGGCGGAATCGCGATGCGAAAGGCTTGCGGCAAGACGACTTTGCGCATGGTCTTAAGAAAACTCAGCCCCAGCGCGCGCGCCGCCTCGACTTGCCCGGGCGGGATGCCGCGTATGGCGCTGCGCAGGTCTTCGCAGACATACGCCGACATCACCAGCCCGATCGCAATGCAGGACAGAATGAACTCGCTGCCATGGCTGTTGAGCCAGTCGGTGGCGGCCTGCGGCAGCAGCGCCGGAACGCCGAAATACCAGAACAGGATGTGCACCAGCATGGGCACGTTGCGGTGGAACGCGACATAGGTCGCGATCAACCCGTTGGCGATGGGCGAGCCCGTCAGGCGGATCACCGCCAGCAGGCTGCCTACGAAGAACGCCAGGATCCAGGCGAGCCCGGCCAGCGCCAGGGTGGTGGTCAGCCCCCTGAGCAGCCAGTCCGGATACTCGCCCTGGAATATGGCGCTGAAGTCGAAGATGTAATGCATCGAACCAGGCTCCAGCACGCTTGGCGTGTCAACCCTTGATGGCTTCGATGCGGAAGTCGCGCTTGATGTTGAACTGCGTGCCCGCGCCGAACCACTTGTCGAAGGTCTTGGCCGCCGCGCCCGACGACTCCATTTCGTCCAGCACCTTGTTCACCTGGTTCAGCATGGCCGTATCGCCCTTGCGCACGCCGACACCCCACGGTTCGACGAACAGCGCGGGTTCCAGGATCTTGACCGGCACCGCGCTCGAGGCGGCCTGGTTCTGCAGCTTGACCAGCATCAGCTCCGAACCCACGAAACCGCTTACCTTGCCCTGCTGCAAGGCCAGGAAGGCGCCGCTGGGATCCTTGAACGTGACGGGCTCGACGTTGGGGATGTTCTTGCGCGCGCCCTGCTCCGACGACGAGCCGCGCACTGCGCTGACCCGCTTGCCCGCCAGGTCGGCCGGCGCCTTCAGGTCCTTTTCCGAATCGCGCGCAAGCACCTTCTGCAGGCTCACGAAATGCTGGTGCGAATAATCAATCTGCTTGGCGCGCTCCGGCGACCAGCCCAGGTTGGCGGCCACGACGTCCACACGGCCGGCGATCAGCTCGGGGATGCGGGCCTCGACGGCGATCAGCTTGAGCTCGAGCGGCACGCCCAGGCTGTTCGCCAGCGCCTGGCAGACGTCCACTTCATAGCCCACGATGCCGCGGGTCTTCGGATCCTGGAAGCTGAACGGCTCGGCCGTTCCCATGGTGCCGCAAATGAACTTGCCGCGCGCCTTGATGTCCTGAAGCGTATCGGCATGTGCGGCGGGAGCCAGCCCGGCAACCAGGCCAACGGCGGCAACGAAGGAGGAGATAACGGTCTTCATGCGATTTCCCTTTGGAATATAGGTATGGGTACTGCCGAGAAAATGGAGGTCAGGTCAGGTCAGGCTGGCGCACGCTTCGCGGATGCGGCGGCAGCCCTCTTCAATGTTGGCCATCGAGGTCGCGAAGCTCAGGCGCAGGTATGGCGACAGGCCATAGGCCGCGCCGTCCAGGCCGGCCACGCCCGCCTCGTCCAGCAGGAACATCACGACGTCCAGATCGCTTTCCAGCGTGCGGCCGGACGGCGTGCGCTTGCCCAGCAAGCCCTCGACCGACGGGTAGACATAGAATGCGCCCTGCGGAATCGGGCAGCGGATGCCGGGCACCGCGTTGAGCAGCGCCACGATGCGGTCGCGCCGGTCATGGAACAGGGCGGCGGCATCGCGCACGCACTGCTGGTCGGCGGTCAGCGCGGTGCGTGCGGCCGCCTGGCTGATGGCGCTGACGCAGCTGGTGCTCTGCGAGATCAGCGTGGCCATCGCCTTGATAAGCGCCTTCGGTCCGCCCGCGTAGCCCAGGCGCCAGCCCGTCATCGCGTAGGCCTTGGACACGCCGTTGATCGTCAGCGTGCGTGCGGCCAGTTCCGGCGCCACGGCGGCGGGCGACGCGTGGCGCGCATCGCCATAGGCCAAGTGTTCGTAGATCTCGTCGGTCATGAGCCACACCTGCGGATGACGCGCCAGCACGCCCGCCAGCGCACGCAGTTCGTCCGCCCCGTACATCGCGCCGGTGGGGTTGCTGGGCGTGTTCAGCAGCACCCACTTCGTGCGCGGCGTGATGGCGCGTTCCAATGCCTCCGGCGTGAGCTTGAAGCCGTCGGACTCCGGGCAGGCCACCACCACCGGGGTGCCATCATTGACCAGCACCATGTCGGGATAGGACACCCAATACGGCGCCGGGATGATCACCTCGTCGCCCGCCTGCACCGTCGCGGCCAGCGCCGTGAAGATCAGCTGCTTGGCGCCCACGCCGACGATGAGCGCGTCCAGCCCGTAGTCCAGCCCGTTCTCATGCAGGAACTTGGCGCGCACGGCCTCGAGCAACGGCTTGGCGCCGGTGGAAGACGTGTAGCGGATGTCGCCGCTGTTGAGCGCGTCGATACCGGCCTGGACGATGTGCGCGGGCGTGGGCAGATCAGGTTCGCCCACGGTGAAGTCGATGATGTCGCGGCCCTGGGCACGCAGCTGGTCGACGCGGCTCTTGGCCGCCATGCTGGGCGACGGCTTGATGACGCGGGCCCGTTCGGCCAGGAATTCGCTGGCGGCGCCGTTCATACGAGCCCCTTCGCGGCAAACGCGGCCTGCATCCAGCTCTGCGTCTTCGCGCCGGTGGCGATTTCGGCCATGATGCGCGCCTCCTTGTCGGCATGGGCGCGCGCGGCGGCGATCAGCGCCTCGGCTTCCGAAGGAGCAAAGCTCACCAGCCCGTCTTCGTCGCCCACCACGATGTCCCCGGGATTGATGACCTGCCCGCCAATCGACACCGGCACGTTGACTTCGCCCGGACCGTCCTTGTAGGGGCCGCGATGAATATGCCCCCGCGCATAGCACGGGAAGCTGTCGGCCTCGAAGGCCGCGACGTCGCGGATCGCGCCGTCGACGACGACGCCCGCGCATCCGTGGATCTGCAGGTAGCGCTTCATGATTTCGCCCAGCACGGCATTGGAAAGATCGCCGCCGGCGTCAACCACCAGCACGTGGCCCGGCTGGACTTGCATCATGGCCTTGTAGATCAGCAGGTTGTCGCCCGGACGGGTCCTGACGGTCAGCGCGGTTCCCACCAGCTTGCCTGCGCCGTTATAGCGGCGCAGGCCGGCGATGCCCTCGCGGCGCGCGAGGTTGTCGCTGAGATGGGGGGTGACGATGCCGGCAAGCGCTTCCCGGATGGAAGCGGGGGCAACGGGTGACGCGGGCAATATGCGTGCGCCGGTGGAAATGGTAGCCATGACGATCTGCGTATCCTGAGTCTAAGCCGTCAGGTTCCCGGATTTCAGGGGCCGGGATCGGGCGGCAGGAATGAATCAGACCGAATGGTGCGAGCTTTTGCGATTCCAAAAAAGGGATTAAATTTCAGCGAACTTCATCTCTTTATGGAATATAGGGGTTACCCCTTAGCGGAAATTTCGGAATGAACTGCACCGCTCGCACCGACTTCCCATGCTGACTTTCAAACAAATCGAAGCGCTGTACTGGACTGTGCGGCTGGGCACGTTTTCAGCCTCCGCGCAGAAGCTGCACACCACGCAATCGGCGATCACCAAGCGCATCCAGGAACTGGAAGCCGACTTCGATATTGCGCTGTTCGACCGCTCCGGGCACCGTGCCGAACTGACGGCGCGCGGCCACGAAATCTACGCCCTCGCCGAGGAAATGCTGGGCCACCGCGACCGCCTGCTGGCGCGCCTGAAAGGTCAGCACACGCTGACGGGCACCTTCCGCTTCGGCATCACCGAGATCACGGCCATGACCTGGCTGCCTGCGCTTATTCGCCTGCTGCGCGCGCATTACCCGCGCATCACGTTGGAGCCGCACATCGACCTTGGCGCCGACCTGCTCAAGCGCCTGCAGGCCGGCCAGCTGGACATGGCGTTCCTGCACGGCGAGTTCGCGGAACCCAACCTGCAGGTGGTGGCGTTGCAGCGGCTGGAATTCGCCTGGATGGGCAGCCCCGACCTGATCGACGCCAGCCGTGTCTACACCCCCGCCGACATTGCACGGCTGCCGCTGCTGCGGCAGAGCCGGGAGTCCGGGCTCAACATGATCTACGACGGGTGGCTGCGCCCCCACACGGCGGACAGCAACATTTTCACCATCAACAGCCTGATCGCCATGGCGGGGCTGACCGCCGCCGGCTTCGGCGTCAGTTGCCTGCCGCGCGACTACTTCGCGGACATGGTCAGCGCCAGGCAGCTGGTCATTGCGCGGACCAGCACCGCGCCGCCGCAATCGGTGTACAGCGCAATGTTCCGCCGGGACGCGGACGTGGCGTTTTGCGAGAGCGTGGCGGAACTGGCGGAAAGCTGCTGCGAGTTTTCCGCGGGCTGGCGGTGACGCGCCGGACAGGCGGCGCGGCCGCCTGCGGGTTCAAAGCGCGCTGAGAATGGCGTCGCGGGCCTGATGCGAGAGCTCCAGCCGCGTCGGCAGGCTCCCGTCGGGATGCCGCGCGGCCAGCGGCGGCAAGAACACCACCTCGACGGCCAGCCCCGTCACGCCCAGCACGCGCCACAGGTTCGCCACCAGCGATTCTTCGCCCACGAAGGCCGCGTAGCCGCTGCGCTGGCCGTGCTGCAGGAAGCGCAAGGCGACGGGCTGGATCTCGACCGCGGCCGAGCGGGCCGGTTCGAACAGGCTTGCGTGGAAAGGCAGCAGTTCAAAGCCTTCGGTCGTCGTGCCCTCCGGGAACAGGCCGACCGCGTCGCCCTGCTTGAAGCGGGCTTGCATCGACTCGCCCATCGCGTGGACGGCATGACGCTGGCCGCGTTCAATGAAGAGCGTGCCGGCGCCGGCGACCAGCCAGCCGATGACCGGCCAGGCGCGGATCTCGCTCTTGGCCACAAACGATGTGGCGCGCGCCGAATTCAGCACAAAGATGTCGATCCAGGAGACGTGGTTCGCCACCAGCAGCACCGCCCCCTCCAGGCGCGGCTCGCCCTTGAAGATGACCTTCAGGCCACAGGCGGCCATCAGCCAGCGCGACCAGCGGCGATTCAGCCGGGCGCGCGCCGCCGGGCGCATCAGGGGATAGGCCAGCCCCACGCAAAGCAGGCCAAAGAGGATCAGGGGCAGGACAAGGCTCAGGCGTAGGACAAAGCGCAGCAGCTTCAAACTGGAGTCTCCCAGACCGGTTGGCCACCGACCACGGTGGCTCGCACACGACCGGGCAGCATCATACCCGCGAAAGGTGTCTGGGAACTTCGGCTCTGCAACACGGCCGGCATCGCCATCCACTCGTCGTCCAGGTCGGCCAGGCACAGGTCCGCGGGCGCGCCCACGCCCAGGTGCCCGCCGGGCTCGACGTGCGGCGCGATGGCCCTGAGCACGGCGGCCGGGCCCGACGTCACGCGCGCCAGCGCGTCGTTCAGAGGCCGGCGGCTGTCGCGCGCCCACTTCAGGGTCAGGGACAGCAGCAGTTCCAGCCCCGTGGCGCCGGGCGCGCAGGCCGCGAAGGGCTGGGACTTTCCGCGCCCGTCGACCGGCGTGTGATCGGAGCACAGCGCATCGACCACGCCGTCCGCCAGCGCCGCCTGGATCGCGTCGCGGTCGCGCTGGCCGCGCAGCGGCGGATCCAGCCGGTAGTTCGTGTCGAAGAAACCGATATCCACGTCAGTCAGGTGCAGGCTGTTGGCGGACACGTCCGCGGTGACCGGCAACCCTTCACGCCTGGCTGCGCGCAGCAGGTCCAGCCCCGCGGCCGTCGACAGCCGCGTCAGGTGCACGCGGGCTCCGGTGGCCCGCTGCAGTTCGAAGATCGTGTGCAGCGCCACGGTCTCGGCTTGCGCCGGCAGGCCTTCCAGCCCCAGCCGTTCCGCGTAGGCGCCGCTGGCGGCCGACGCGCCGCGCGCCAGCCATGGGTCTTGCGGACGCAGCCACAGCGCGTGGCCCAGTCCGGCGGCATAGCGCAACGCGCCCCACAACACGCGGGTGTCGGCGATGCCGGCTTCGCCCAGCGCAAAGGCGAGGCAGCCCGCCCGCGCCAGCAAGGCCATTTCCGTCAGGGTTTCGCCGGCCAGCGCCACCGTCATCGCGCCCAGCGGATGGACCGCGCACTGCCCCGCCTGGGCGTGGCGCATCAACGCTTCCACTTTGGTCGGCTCATCGGGCGGCGCGTCCGGGTCCGGCGGCAGCACCAGCTGCGTCACGCCGCCGGCCAGCGCGGCGCGCAGTTCGGATGCCGCAAAACCCGCCCCGCCGGCTTGCGCAACGCGCGCCGACAGGTCAATCAGGCCCGGCAGCACCGCCAGTCCGCGGGCATCGAGCCGACGGTCGGCCTGGAAGCCATCGGGCGCGGCCCCCACCGCCACGACGCGGCCCTGCGCGATGTAGAGATCGTGCTGGCCGTCCACGCCGTGCGCAGGATCAATCAGCCGGCCGTTGGCGATATGCAGCCTCATGAAGGGTCTCCGGCAAGCAGCCGCAGTGCGGCCACGCGCAAGTGATGTTCAAGGTCGGCCAGGCGCGTTTCGACGGGTTCGAGCGCGGCCGCAATGTCGCCGTCCACCTCGACGCCGGGCGCAAGCCGCGCGGCGGGCAACAGCAGGACATCGGGCCGGGCTTGCGCAAGCGCGGCGGGCGTGATGCCGTGCGTGCAGGCGTATTCCCGCGCGGACGGCAGTTGCGCACCGCTGATGCCTTCGACGTCCAGCCGCAGAACAATGACGACGTCCGCGTCCCGCAGGCTCTCGTCTAGCGTGGCGCAGGCGCGCACGCCAAGTTGCGGCAGGCCTTCGGGCAACAGCGTGCGCGGCGCCGCCACGCGCACCTCGGGCACGCCCAGCGTGGTCAGCACGTGGATGACGGAACGCGCCAGCCGCGAATGGAGGATGTCGCCCACCAGAGTCACGACCAGGCTGGTGAGGTCTGGCTTGGTTTCGATGATCGCCTGCACCAGCGCCAGGGCGGGCAAGGGGTCGGCATGCCGGCCATCGCCGGCGTTGAGCACGCGCAGGCCCGGAGCGGCGTGAGCGGCAGCGCAATGCGCCGCGCCGCTCTGTCCGTGGCGCAGCACCAGCACGCCGGGCGCCAGGGCGCCGACGGTCTCGGCAAGCGCGTCGCCAGCCCCGCTCTCAAGCGGCACCGGCAGCATCGACAGGCCGGTCGCGGCCGCCGCAAAGGCATCGCGGTCCGCGGTGTCGGTGTCGGTGTCGGGCAGGCAGAGGAACACGGGCAGCTCAGGCGATGGATGCGGTTGCGCGGCGCCGGCGCGCGCCGATTCCAGCAGATGTTCGACGACGCGCCGCGGCAGGCCTTCCGTGGTGAGCAGATGCGTGAGTTCGCCGCGGCGGCCGAGTTGCGGATTGAGCATGGGCAGAACAGGCCGCGGCCGTCAGGACGCGGGCAAGGTATCCAGATAGCGTTGCAGGATGACGGCCGCGGCCATCGCGTCGTCCGCGGCATGGGTGCCAAGCAGGCGCTGGGCCTCCATGCTGGAGCCGCGTTCGTCCACCAGCTCCACCGCGACGCCGAAGCGGCCATGCAATTGGTTGGCGAAACGGCGGCAGCGGGCGGTGGCGGGCTGTTCGCCGCCGTCGGCGTCCAGCGCCAGGCCCACGACCACGCGGTGCGGCTGCCATTCCTGCAGCAGCGCCGCGATGCGGCCGAAGCGCGCGTCGCGCACTTCGCTGAAGATGATTTCCAGGGGCCGCGCCTGGCGGGTCAGCGTATTGCCGATGGCGATGCCGATCTTCTTCTCGCCGAAGTCGAAGGCAAGCAGTGTTTCCTCAGGCATGGCCCGCGTCGCCGGCCAGCATGACAGGATCTATGCCCAGCAGCTTCAGGGCCGCGGGGTAGCGCTCTTCGGGGGGCACGTCGAAAATGATGTGGTCGTCGGCGCCGACGCTGAGCCAGGCGTTCTGCCCCATCTCGCTTTCAAGCTGGCCGGCGCCCCAGCCGGCGTAGCCCAGCGTGACCAGCATGCGCGCAGGTCCGTTGCCGTCGGCCACGGCCTGCAGCACATCGCGCGAGGTGGTCAGCGCCATGTCGCCCAGCTTGATGCTGGAGCTGTAGTCGCCCGCGGGCGCATGCAGGACAAAGCCGCGGTCGGTCTGGACCGGGCCGCCGAAAAAAACGTAGGTGTCCTTGACCGGCCCGATTTCGAGCGACAGGTCGATGCGCTCGAAGAGCGTGCCCAGCGTCAGGTCGGTGGGCCGGTTGATGACCAGGCCCAGCGCGCCGCGTTCAGTGTGCTCGCACACATAGATGACGGAACCCGCCAGGCTTCCTTCCACCATGCCGGGCATGGCGATCAGGAATTGATTGGCGAAGTTGGCCGCCTGCGCGGTGGCGTCTTCGTGAAGTTTTTCCGTCATGGCAACCCCTTCATGGGTAGTCTGAGTGAACCGTTGGAGAGGCCGCGCAAATGCGGCCCATCATGCCTGACGGCAATCCGACGGTTGCGATGGATGGGGTAAGCCCCATCTTACGAGCCCTGGCGGAATAAGTCGGCGATACGGCTTCAGATTTCCATCAGTTCAAAGTCCTCTTTGCGGGCGCCGCATTCAGGACAGACCCAGTTCGGCGGCACATCTTCCCAGCGGGTGCCGGGAGCGATGCCTTCGTCGGGCAGGCCGGCCTCTTCGTCATAGACCCAGCCACAAATCAGACACATCCAAGTACGCATAGTTCTCTCTTACATCAATTCCCCACCGGGGTACCCGCGGCGGGGCAAAGGTGGGGGGCTTCCATTAGAATGGGGACAATCTTACCGAAACCCAATAGGGGTTCCCCTGATTCATGCCAAATGCGTCCCGGGCAACCCTAACTCCAAGCGCAGTCAAGTGGCCCCCGTTACTCCCCCTCTCGTTTTGGTCTTCGGTCCGCTCGATCCCTCGGGTTCGGACGGCCTGCCCGCGGACGCCGTGACCTGCGCCCGCCTGGGCTGTCATGGCCTGGCGGCCGTCACGGCGCTGACCGTGCAAGACACCGCCGGCATCGAAGAAATCCATCCCGTATCGCCCGACCTGCTGGACGACCAGGCGCGCTGCCTGCTCGAAGACATGTCCGTGCAGGCCATCAAGGTGGGCGGACTATACACCGCGGAAACTGCAAGTGTCGCAGCGCAGGTCGCCGCCGACTACAGCCAGGTGCCGCTGGTGCTGCACCTGGGACAGCGCGCCCAGCTGCCGGCCGACGCCGCCGACGAGGACGAAGCCGACGATCTGCTGGCCGCCACGCTGGAACTGGTGCTGCCGCAGACGGATTTGCTGGTCATCGAGCACCTGCGCCTGGCGCAGTGGCACGCCGACGGCGACATCAATATCGGGGACGCACCTACGCCCATGCACGCCCTGGCGGCGGCGGGCGCCGAATGGGTCCTGGTGCTGGGCAGCCCCCAGCGCCCCGGCCATTTCGCCAACGTGCTGCTGGGCCCCGGCGGCCAGACCCACACCTGGCCCTGGCAGGCGCCCCCGGACCGCAACGGCGACGCCGGCGGCCTGGCCGCCACCGCCATCACGGCCATGCTGGCGCGCGGGCTGGAAATGCCTGAAGCCGTGCGGCAAGGCCTGGCTCACGCCGACGCCTCCGTGGCCGCCAGCTTCCTGCCGGGCATGGGCCGGCGCATTCCCAACCGGATCCTGCCCCAATGAAGTCCCTGCGTTTTCCCGCCGGCCTGTACGGCGTCACCCCCGAATGGGACGATACCGACCGCCTGCTGCAGGCGGTGCGCGATGCCGCCGCGGGCGGCATGCGCGCGCTGCAACTGCGCCGCAAAGATGTGCCCGACGCCGTGCGCGCCGCGCAGGCCCGCGCGCTGGCGCCGCTGTGCCGCGAACTGGGCGTGGTCTTCCTGATCAATGACGACTGGCGCCTGGCGCTGGACGTGGGGGCCGACGGCGCCCACGTCGGCCGCGACGACGACAGCCTGGCCCGCATTCGCAGCGAAGCCGGCCCGGACCTGATCCTGGGCGGCTCCAGCTACGACGACCTGAACCGGGCGCGCGAACTGCTGGACGCGGGCGCCGACTACATCGCCTTCGGCGCCATGTTCCCGTCCACCGTCAAGCCCGACACCGTGCGCGCGCCGCTGTCCGTCCTGACCGAGGCCCGCCGGCTGGTGCAAGAGCGCGACGCGCCCCGCCCGGCCGTGGTCGCCATCGGCGGCATCACGCCCGACAACGCCCCCCTGGTGGCGCAGGCCGGCGCGGACTCCATCGCCGTCATCACCAGCCTGTTCGGGGCTCCCAGCGTCCGCGCCGCCGCCGCGGCCTGCGCCGCGCCCTATTCCGCCAACCCCAACCGCAAGTCTTGAACGCCATGTCCAGTAACGCTCAGCTTTTCGAACGCGCCTGCCGCAGCATCCCCGGCGGCGTGAACTCGCCCGTGCGCGCCTTCCGCTCCGTGGGCGGCACGCCGCGCTTCATCAAGCGCGCGCAGGGCCCCTACGTGTGGGACGCTGAAGACAAGCAATACATCGACTACGTGGGCTCCTGGGGCCCCGCCATCCTGGGCCACTCGCATCCCGAAGTCGTGCGCGCGGTGCAGGAAGCCGCCGTCAACGGGCTGTCCTTCGGCGCCCCCACGGAAGCGGAAATCGAACTGGCCGAAGTGCTGATCTCGCGCCTGCCGTCGCTGGAACAGGTGCGCCTGGTCAGCTCTGGCACCGAAGCCACCATGACGGCCATCCGCCTGGCGCGCGGCGCCACCGGCCGCGCCAAGATCGTGAAGTTCGAAGGCTGCTACCACGGCCATTCCGACAGCCTGCTGGTCAAGGCCGGTTCGGGCCTGCTGACGTTCGGCAATCCCAGCTCGGCCGGCGTGCCGCCGGAATTCGTGTCGCACACGCTGACCCTGGAATACAACAACCTGGACGCAGTGCGCGAAGCCTTCGCCCAGCACGGCGCCGATATCGCCTGCATCATCGTGGAGCCGGTCGCCGGCAACATGAACCTGATCAAGCCGGCTCCGGGCTTTCTGGAAGGCCTGCGCGAGGTCTGCACGCAGCACGGCGCGCTGCTGATCTTCGACGAAGTCATGACCGGATTCCGCGTCGGTCCGCAGGGCGTCCAGGGCCTGACCGGCGTCAAGCCCGACATCACCACGCTGGCCAAGGTGATCGGCGGCGGCATGCCGGTGGGCGCCTTCGGCGGCAGCGCCGAGATCATGAAGCACATCGCGCCGCTGGGCGGCGTCTACCAGGCGGGCACGCTGTCCGGCAACCCGGTGGCCGTGGCCGCTGGCCTGGCCACGCTGCGCCTGATCGCGGCGCCGGGCTTCTACGACAAGCTGTCGGCCCAGACCGCCAAGCTGGCCCAAGGCCTGCAGGAGCGCGCCCGCAAGGCCGGCCTGCCGTTCTCTGCCGATTCGGTGGGCGGCATGTTCGGCATCTACTTCAGCGATTCGATCCCGGCCTCGTTCGCGCAGGTCTCGGCCTGCGACACGGCGGCGTTCAACCGCTTCTTCCACGCCATGCTGGACCACGGCGTGCATTTCGCGCCGTCCGCGTTTGAAGCGGGCTTTGTCTCGGCGACGCACGACGACGCAGTGATCCAGTCCACGCTGGACATCGCGGAAAAGGTCTTCGCGGCACTCTGACCGAAACGCCAAGAAAAAGCGGCCCGCGGGCCGCTTTTTTCATGGCGCCTTGTACTGCTCGTACAGGGCGGTCACGTTCTTCACGTAGGCCTGGGTTTCCGCGTAGGGCGGCACCGCGTCGTACTTGCGCACCGCGCCTTCGCCGGCGTTGTAGGCGGCCAGCGCCAGGTCCAGGCGGCCGGGATAGCGGTCGATCAGCCGGCGCAGGTGGCGCGAGCCGGCCTGCACATTCGTCGCCGGATCCACCAGCGCACGCTCCACGTCGTCCACCGACAGCAGCGGTGCGGCGGTGGCCGGCATGAGCTGCATCAGGCCCAGCGCGCCCTTGGGCGAACGGGCATCGCTGCGAAAGCCTGATTCGATCGCGATGATCGCCGTCAGCAGGGCCTGGTCCACGCCCGAATCCTGCGCGGCGCGCGCGATCAGGTTGTCATGCTTGGTGGTCGGCTTGATCGCCCCCCAGCGCAGCGCCGTAGCGGGGGCCGCCGCCACCAGCGACACCCGCCTGGCCCCTTCGCCGGCCTCGGGTTCACAGGTCAGGCAAAGCTTTCCGCCGCCGCGCACCGCGGTCCGCGCCTGCGCGCGCTTGTAGTATTTGCCGTAACCGTTGGGCACCTTCATCGTGCGCCAGACGCCGTACGGATCCTTGTAGCGGTAGTTCTCTGCGGCGTGGGCGGGCGCGGAGCTCGCCAGCGCCAGAGCGCCCGTCGCCAGGGCCGCCACCGCCGCCATCCCGCCGGCGCGCGCCAGAAGGGCGCGCATGGCCGAAAGAATGGGAGTGGGTGGTTGGGACATGGGACGGGGCTCCGGCGGCGTCCTGAGACGCGTTGGCGAGCCCCTATGCTGCTTGCGGCAATGCCGGTTTGTCTTTCCTGCCGATGCCCTAGTCCTGGACCGCGCGCCGGCTCCACAGGGGAAAATGGGGACATAATTACGGCATGCGGCCGATAAATTCACCGCTACCGGTTGGCAATTTCGTACTCTGCTTAGAATATGACGTAATATTTCGTACAATTACTAAATGATTAAACCTGGCCGCCGCGTGCCGGGCAGGAGAGAGGGTGAAATGGGCGCAGAAAACATGCTCCAGCTGCTGCTGGACGCCGAAACCAACGTCCTGACGGCGGTCTATACGCCGCCGCCCCGGCCCGCGCCCACCGGCGCTGCGCCGGACGACGCCGCCAGCGCCCCGGGGGCGCCAGCCCTGTCGGTCTCTGCGGACGAGGCCCAGGCAAACGAAAACGCGGCCGACGTCGCCGTCGCCGTCGCCGTCGACACCGCTGAATCCGAAAATGCCGATGCGCCGGTGGTCAACACCGACCTGCCGAACTGGGACACGCTGGTCGCCGCGGCCGGCGCGCAGGGCTGGGCCGCAGAGGCCCTGGACAGCCACGCCATCCTGGCCTTCATTGATCTCTGCCGCAACGCCGCCGAGCCCGTGCAGTGCCCTGTCGGCAAGGTGGTGGACGGCAGCTTCGACATCGAACTGAACGCGACCCGCATGGCCGCGACGCTGACGCTGCAGCCGCCCAAGGGCGGCAAGCCGGTCGCGCTGGAGGCGGTGCGCCAGGCCCTGACCGACCAGGGCATCGTTTTTGGCGTGCTGGACCAGGCGCTGGCCGAAGCCGTCGCGCTGGGACGGGCAGAGACCATCCTGGCCGCCCAAGGCACCCCGCCCACGCGCGGCACCCCCACCCGCTTTGAAAGCCTGCTGGACCGCCTGAAGCCGCGCGCCGAGGATATCGACGAACTCGCCCAGGTGGACTACCGCGACCTCGGCAGCCTGCTCCTGGTGTCTCCCGGCACGCCGCTCATGCGCCGGATTCCGCCGCTGCCCGGCGTGGACGGCACCAATGTGCTGGGCGAGGCCGTGCTGCCCGACGAACTGCCCGACACGCCCTTCTCGAAGGAGCTGTCCGGCGTCGCCGTCGACCCCGAGGATCCCCTGCTGCTGCGCGCGGCCATCGCCGGCACGCCCATGCTGATCACGCACGGCGTGCAGGTGAACCCGATGGTGGAGGTGGACGCGGTCAACCTGTCCACCGGCAACATCACATTCGAAGGCTCGCTGCAGGTGCGCGGCGACATCAGCGCCACCATGGAAGTGCGCGTGACGGGCGACGTGGTCGTGAACGGCACCATCGAGGCCGCGCTGGTGGAAGCCGGCGGCAGCGTCACCGTCAGGGGCGGCATCATCGGCATGGCCGAAACCCTGCACGATGCCAGCGCCGCCGCCCGGACCGCCCACATCGTCTGTGGCGGCGCGCTGCGCGCGAAGTTCATCGAGAACGCCGTCATCAGCGCGGGCCAGGACATCGACGTCGAGCGCGAAATCCGCCAGAGCAGCATTGCCGCCGGCGGCAGCGTGAACGTCGGTCCCCCGAACACCCAGCAAAGCGCCATCACGGGCGGCGAAACCCGCGCCCTGCTTGCCGTTCGCGCCGGCACCATCGGTTCGCCCTCCGGCATTCCGACGCGGGTGCAGGCCGGCCTGGATCCGCACGCCGACATCAAGCGCACCGCCCTGACCCGCAAGCGCCTGAAGATGAACGAGGAAAAGGCCAAGCTGGAACAGCTGCTGATGTTCCTGCAGGCCAATCCGCAGCGGGCCAGCGGCGACGTGGTCGAGCGCGCGCGCAACACGCATGCCAAGCTCATCGGCGACCTGGCCGAACTGGAATCCGAAGAGGCCCAGCTCGCGCGCGACCTGCTGCCCCAGCAGAACGCCACCATCGCCGCCACCCGGCGCTTCTGCAGCGGCGCGACGATCCAGCTCGGCAACAAGATGCAGGAGTTCCTGGAAGACCAGGTGGGCGGCAAGGCTGGTCTGGAAGAAGGCGAAATCGTCATCCGCTAGCGAAGACGGCGCGCGGGCGGTCGCAGGTGTCTGACACCAAGGGCGCGCCAGCCCAGGCATGAAGCGCATCCCACGCGGGTGTCAGACACCGGTTCCATCCACACCGGGCTCCGCAAACATGCAGACACCGGTTCGAGCTACTCCGGCCTTCCGCAATCATGCCGGCATCAGGCCCCGTCGCCCGGCGCCAATTCCTTGAACCAGACTCGCGGAGAAATCCCGCGGTCGGGCCCCAGGACGGAAAATCCGCCGTCCACCGGGATATCCACACCCGTCATCCAAGACGCCGCGTCGGAGCAGGCAAAACAGACCGCCGCGGCGATTTCCTCGCCCGATCCGACCCGGCCCAGCGGATGGAAATGCGCGCCGACCGCGTCGGCGGCCTGGCGTGAACCGCCCGACAGTTGCTCGACCGACGGCGACCAGGTCCATGCCGGCGACACCGCCAGCACCCGTATCCCCGCCGGCGCCAGCTCCACGGCGAAGTTCTTGGTGATCTGCAGCAGCGCCGCCTTGGACGCCGGGTACAGCGCCCGGCCGGCCGCGCCGAACTTGCCGCCCGTGCTGCCCATGTTCACCACCACCCCGCCGCGCGGCAGGTGCGGCGCCGCCAGCTGCGTGAAGATCGCGGCCGACACCAGGTTCGTGTCCAGCGTGCGGTGCCATTCTTCGCGCGTCGACGCCAGGCCGCGGTCCGCGTACTGGCAGGCGTTGTTGACCAGGATATCGAGCCGGCCGAAGCGCGCCAGCGCGGCGTCGATGGCCGCCTGGATCTGGCTGTCCTGGCCGATATCGGTTTCGCAATACAGCGCGCGGCCGCCCAGCGCCTGCTCCAGGGCCAGCCCGGCCGCGGCATTGCGGCCGATCAGCACCACATTGGCGCCGGCCGCGGCGAATCCCCGCGCGATGTCCGCGCCCAGTCCCTGGGTGCTGCCGGTGACAACGGCGGTCTTGCCCGCCAGGCCCGGAAAACCTGTGAAATCCATGAATGCTCCTTGATCAGTCCGGCGCGGCAGCCCAGCGCATGGCCTGCGCCACCGAACCCGTCTGGGCGATCAGCCGCATGCTGGCCAGCGACGCCTCGTGCACCGCGGGCTCGGCGGACGCGCAGGCGTCCTGCGCCACCATGACCGAAAAGCCGATGTCGGCGGCGTGGCGGACAGTGCCTTCCACCACCGAATGCGTGGCCACGCCCGCCACCACCAGCCGCCGTGCGCCCAGCAGCCGCAGGGTTTCCTCCAGCGGCGTGCCGTAGAAGGCGCTGATGCGCGTGTGCTTGACGACGAATTCGCGTGCGCTGCCCGGCAGCGGCTGCAGCCCGTCGTAGAACGCGCTGCCCCACTGCCCTTCCGGCACCGCGCCTATCGTGGCCACGTTGCGGAAGATGGCGCAATTGGGCAGCAGGTCCGCGTAGTCGGGGCGGAATGCGATGCGCACATGCACGATGGGCAGCGCCTGGGCGCGGGCGCCTTCGAGCAGGGCGGCGGCATTGTCCAGCAGGCGCTGGCGCGCGCCGCTGTCGGCGTCCAGCCCGACACGGATCTTGCCGTCCGGATGCAGCACATCGTTCTGATAGTGCAGCGCCAGCACCGCGACGTCCGCGTGTTTCACACGAACACCTCGAAGGCGTCGTGCACGTCGTCGCAATTGACCAGATCCACCCGCTTCATGCGGATGCGCCAGCCGTCGCCCTCGGCGGCCAGCTTGTGGGTGTAGCGCCCCGCCAGCTGGCGCGGCTGGCGCTTGCGCCATTCGGTCATCTGGAAAACGGAATGCACCACCAGATTGCCGCCCGCGTCCACGCCTTCGACCTGGACGCCGCCCACCAGCCGCACGCTGTGCGTCGGCGGCTGCTGCGACCAGTTGCGCGGATGTTCCAGGCGCCGGATGCGCACGTCGCGCAGCATGCGGTCTTCCCAGAACAGCGAGATATGGTCGTAGGGGCTCTGCTGGCCCGGCTTGCGCGGCATCCAGTACATGCCGTCGTCGGTCCAGAGCGCCTGCCAGTCGTCGTAGCGCCGTTCGTCCAGCAGCCGCGCCTCGCGGTATAGGAACTGGGCGATGCGGTGGTAGGCATCCGCCGGCACGTCGGCCGGCGACAGATCGGCCGTGCCGACGTCGAAATCAAGATCTAGCAGCATGCGCCGTCTCCCTTGGCCGTCCTCTCCGTCGCGGCGGGACCGGCCTCCATATAGGCCTTCCACGCGCGGAACTGATTGCGCATGGGCAGTTCGCTGGTGCCGTTCACCGACACCATCCCCTCGGCGTCGCTGCGGTCGCTGCCGTGGTAGCGGTGCATGCTGACCCAGTCGCCGCCGCGCGTGGCGTTGCCTTCCTGGCAGCGGTTGTAGAGCTCGATATCGTCCGGCATGACGTTGGACGACGGCGAGTTGATGACGTTGGCGTACAGCATGGCGCGCTTGAACACGCCGTCCGGCGCGCCCTTGCAGCGGAAAGTCTGAATCTCGATCAGGGTCCGGTCAACCGCAACCGGACGGATCACCCGGAACTGCTGGAACACGGTATGAGGCGAACCGCTGCCGTAGATGACCGTGTTGTGGCGGTTCATGCCCAGGATCTCGCGCGCGCGGTCCTCGCCATAGGCGGTGGACAGCGACTCGAAATGCGCGCGCGACACGGGATCGCGTTCGGCGGCCCCGGGGTTGAAGATGCCTTCCATGTAGCCATGGCCGTTGTCGTACGCGCGCAGTTCCAGCTTTTCCCAGAATTCGTAGGGTTCGCCGTTGCCGTCCATGATGTGCAATTCAAGCGGCATCTCGCCCATTTCCTTGGCCTCGTCGCGCGCGGCGGCATAGGACGATTCATGGGTGACGCGGGCGTGCATGGTGTCGTGCAGGTTCTCGTAGAACACCTTCCAGTTCGAGCGCTGCATCACGCGGAAGATGCCGCCCGCCACCTCGACCTCGCCCACCGGCGAACGGTCGCAGAGGTTGTCGATGGACGAGCGCACGCCGCCCAGGAAGTCTTCCAGCGCCTGGCCGTCCGGGGACTGGCTGGCAAACACGAAGCCGCGGTAGCTGTCCACGCGCGGCAGGCGCCGCATGGAGAACGACGGGTCTGCGGGATCGTACGACGTGCCTTCCAGGCCTTGCTTGAGCGGCACGCCCAGGTGGCTGCCATCCAGCTTGAAGGTCCATGCATGGTAGGGGCAGCGGAAGAACTTGCCGACACAGCCCTCGCCGTCAGCCACCACCTTCGCACCCTTATGCGGGCAGCGGTTGTAGAGCACATGCACGCGGCCGTCGGCGGCGCGCACCATCAGCACGTCCTGGTCGCCCAGGCGGGTGGTGTGGTAGTCGCCCGTCTTGGGCACCTGGCTTTCGTGGCCCACGTAGATCCAGGCGCGTCCATAGATGCGCTGCATCTCCAGGTCGAAGATGGCCGGATCGGTGTACAGGTCCCGGTGCACGCTGTCTCCGCGCACCAGGGACCCAAGTTGCTCGTCGGTATAAGGCATGTCGTCTCCTACTTGTTCTCGCTGTCCTTCCAGCGCGCCATCAGCGTGTTGGAAGGCAGGGTCTCGTCCAGCAGCTTGGCCGCGGTTTCGCGGCCGGCGGCGGGCAGGCCCTTCGGGTCCAGCAGGCCCACCTGCACCAGCACGCTGGCCTGGTCCCAATAGATATGCTCGTGGTAGAGCTTGTCGCCGCGAAACTTCACGATGGCCACCAGCGGGATCTCCACGTACTTGCCCGTGGGCGCGACGCCGGGCAGCATCCAGTCGATCTCGGTCGTATGGGTGAAGCAGAACAGCAGCTCGTCGACGATCTGCGTGGCGCCCACGGTGCGCGACAGGGGCACGAGGCGCGTATCGGGGGGATTGCTGTTGACGAAATGGTGCTGGTAGAAGCGCGACAGTTCCTTGTGGCCCACCCCGCCCGTCATCGTCGGAATGTGGTTGACGTAGGGCTCGGCCACCATCGTCGCCATGGTCGCGGCCACGTCGCGCGTGCCGAATTCGTATTCGCAGTGCTTGTCCCACAGGTACGAATAGTCGAACTCCGGGCCAATGGCGCGCTGCAGCGCCGCCATGCTGCGCTGGTGCGCCATCAGCGCAGACGGCTTATCGTAGTGTTCGCCGCCGGTGCGCGCGAAGGCGTGGTCCATGTCCGGGTAGACGTACAGCTCGACCCCCGGCTTGCCGCCCAGCGCTTCCAGGATGCGCTGGCGCGCCTCGGGCGGACAGAAGCCGTCCTGCTCGGCGATGTGCAGCACCAGCCGCCCGCGCAGCCTGGATGCCTCTTCCAGGCTGTCCTCGATGCCCACGCCGTAGTAGCCCACCGCCACGTCCGCGTCCGTGCGGCAGGCCGCCAGATAGGCCAGCTTGCCGCCCAGGCAATAGCCCAGCACGCCCGCCCCGCCTTCCTGTTCCGGCAATTCGCGCAGCGCGGCCAGCGTCGACGCGATGTCCTTCACGCCCAGGTCCACGTCGAAGCCCTTGTACAGCTCAAAGGCGCGCGGCATGTCGGCGGGGCCGTCCGTGAGCTGGATGCCCGGCTGCTGGCGCCAGAACAGGTCCGGCGCCAGCACCACATACCCTTCCTCGGCCAGCAGCTGCGCCGCGCGGCGCATGAAATCATTGATGCCGAAAATCTCCTGGCACAGCACCAGGCCCGGGCCGCGGCCCGAGGCCGGCACCGCCAGGTAGGCGCCAAAGGACTTGCCATCGTGCGAGGCGATCGTCACCTCGCGCGTCGTAATGCTCTGAGTCATGCGTATCTCCTTTATTGCGGGAACCCGGCGCCCTACTTCATCTGGCAGGCGGCGGCGAACGGATCCTGGTACTGGGTCAGCACCGTTCCCGACAGCTTGTTGGCCAGCTTGCCGCCCGCGCCCGCCTCGATAACGCGCAGGTAGTAGTTCTGGACCGGATACTGGTTGCGGTTGAACTTGAAGTCGCCGCGCACGGACTTGAAATCCGCGCGCCGCAGCGCCGGACGCAAGGCGTCGGCGTCGAGCTTGCCGCCCGTCTGGCGCACCGCGCTGTCCAGCAGCATGGCGGCGTCATAGCCCTGCGACGCGTACAGCGTCGGGCTACGGTTGTAGGCCTTCTGGAAATCCGCGACAAACTTGCGGTTGGCGGGGTTGTCCAGGTCGGCCGCCCATTGCGACGTGTTGCGCAGGCCCTGGATGGGCGCGCCCACCGCGGCGATGGTGTCCTCGTCGCCCGAAAAGCCCGGCGCCAGCAGCGCGATGTCCTTGGACAGGCCCGCCCCGTTGAACTGCTTGATGAAGTTCACGCCCATGCCGCCCGGCAGGAAGAAAAACACCGCATCGGGCTTGCTGGCCCGCAGCCGCGTGATCTCGACGCCGTAATCCAGTTGGCCGAGCTGGGTGTAGATCTCTTCCGACAGCCCGCCCTTGTACAAGCGCTTGAAGCCGTTGAGCGATTCGCGTCCGCCCGGATAATCCGGCGCGATCAGCGCCACGCTCTTGAAACCCTGGTCCGCGGCGTACTTGCCCATCGCGGCCGGAATGTCCTCGTTCTGCCAGGCCACCGCGAAGAAATTCGGATTACAGCCTGCGCCGGCGTAGTTCTCCGGCCCCGTGTTGGTGCTGAGGTAGATCGTGCCGGACTGCAGGATGGCGGGCATCACCGGCAGCAACACATTGGAAAACACGATGCCCGTCATCACGTCCACGCGGTCGCGCTTGAGCAGGCGCTCCACGGCCTGACGGCCGGTGTCCGCCTTTTGCTGATCGTCGGCCACCACCACCTCGGCCGGCACCCCGCCCAGCTTGCCGCCCGTGTGCTGCAGCGCCAGATTGAAGCCGTCGCGGATCTCGTTGCCCAGCGCCGCGCCCGGCCCGGACAGCGTGGTGAGCAGGCCCACCTTGACCTTGTCCGCCGCCGACGCGCCCGCCGCGGCCGTCATGCAAACCAGCGCCGCCAGCGCGCGCCGGCTCCAGGAAATTCGATTCATGTGTCACCCCGTATTCGCCGCCAGCCGCGCTGGCGGAAAGCTGACAGAACCCGTCTGCCGTCGGTACACGCATGCCGCCGATCCAAGTCGCCCAGCTTACGCGCCGCGGCGTACTCCCTCCAATAGGCGCGTGCAGCGCCTGCAGGCAAGATTAGGCCCGCAGCCTTTCCGGCTCTATCCGAATACCGCCACGCTTATCCGGGATTCACTTAATTCCCAATGCGGCCCGTTTAAATTAGGCTGCCTGCAGATACGGGATCGGTCCCGTCCTGGAGGCATCCATGCACGGCTGGTCCCGACTCGAGCTGGCGCCCCTGCTCAACCGGCGCGTCTTCAGCTCCACGCAGCAGGATGAGACCCGCGCACGCGTGTCTGAAGCCCTGAAAGAGCATCGCCTGACCTGGAAAGGCGGCCGCGTGGACGCGGAATTGAACCGGGGCCGCTTCGGCTCGCTGACGGTCTGTACGCTGCGCTACGGCGCCGAAGTCCACATCGAACCCGACCGCCTCCAGGACTTCATGCTGGTCCAGGTCCCCCTGCGCGGCCGCGCCCGCATCGAATGCGGCGACGAAGGCGTCAACGCCGACCCCGACTGCGCCGCCGTCATCGCCCCCAACCGCCGCCTGCGCCTGCACTGGGAAGCCGGCTGCGAACAACTGCTGCTGAAAATCCCGCGCGGCAAGCTGGAAGCCATGGGCCAGCGCGCCTTCGGCCAGGCCGCCTCCCGCCCCCTGGACTTCAGCCCCGCGCTGCGCCTGGACACCCCCATCGGCGCGGCCTGGCGCAGCATGATGGCCAGCCTGATCCACCTGCTCCCCACCCTCGACGACGGCGCCCGCCGCCCGCCCGCCGCCTGGCTGGAGCACCTGGAAGACACCCTGGTCCTGCACCTGCTCTACAACCAGCCCAACACCTGGCAAACCCAGGCCGGCGACGCCGTCCCGCGCCGCCTGAGCATCGCCGAAACCTACATGCGCGAACGCCTGGGCGCCCCCCTGACCCTGAACGACATCGCCCGCCAAGCCGGCGCCAGCGCCAGCGCCCTGACGCGGCTGTTCCAGGAACACCGCAACACCACGCCCATGAACGCGCTGCGCGCCTTCAGGCTGGATGCGGCAAGGAACCGGCTGAAAACGGACATGGACGCCAGCGTCACGGAAGTTGCGCTAAGCGTGGGTTTCGGCCATCTGGGAAGGTTTTCGGAGTACTACCGCGAGCGCTTCGGGGAATTACCGCGAGAGACGCGGCGTTTAGGAGGGTGACGCCGTCGGCAAGAACCTCAAGAACACCGCCCGCCCCGCCAGCATTGAAACCCGAGAGGCCAAGCCTGGCGTGCCGGGGGCCTGGGGTGCGCGGGGCGTGTAGATGCGCCCGAGGGAATCTGAAGGAACCGCCGAAGGCGGTGACGAAGATGACAACGGGGCAGTCCGGAGCGAACGCTCCGGACCGCAATCGTAGCCCCGCGCGCCCCAGGCCCCCGGCGCGCCAGGCGTCTCAAGAACTCAAACACCGAGCACAAAAAAAGGCCGCAAACAAAAGCGCCCAACCCCCAAAGCAACATCGCTCCAGAAATCAGGCGCCTAGAAAACCAGCAAAGCATCGAAGGCCCGCCGCCCCGCCACCCAGTGCCGGCCAGACGGCGCAAGCGGCGAACCCTCGATACCCAGTCAAAACCCAAACACAATCACTGCGCCGGCACCACCGCCGTCACCTCGATCTCCACCTTGGCCCGATCCTCAACCAGATCCGCCACCTCCACCGCCGTCATCGCCGGAAAATGCCGACCGATCAACTCCCGGTAGTGCTTGCCGATGGCCGGATAAGCCGCCACGTATTCATTCTTGTCCGTCACGTACCAAGTCATCCGCACGATATGCTCGGGCTTCGCCCCGCCCTCGGCCAGGATCGCGACAATATTCGCCAGCGTCTGGCGGACCTGGTCGGCCAGGTCATCGGATTCGAACTGCTGCTGGCCGTTCCACCCCACCTGACCGCCCACGAACACAAGCTTGCTGCCCACCTGCATCTCGGTAAGCACACCATTCGAATAGCCCCGGGGCGCCATCCAATCCGGCGGTTGCAGAATCTTCATAACGTCTCATCCTATTGATTAAATAAACAAAGCACAGGGTGGCGCACGCCGCTTACGCCGCGGGCGCCAGATAATCCTGCATGCGTGCGCGCAGATCCGCGGGCAACGGCATCGACTTCATCGTCCGCAAATCCACCGTCACGATCGTCAACGTGGCCGACAGCCGCAACTGCCCGTCCGGCCCCTCGAAACGCACCAGCGCCTTGAACGACGCGCCGCCGATGCGTTGCACCTCCAGTGTCTGCCGCAGCTTTTCATGCCAGCGGCTGGGCGCGCTGAAATCGCACGTCACCGACGCCATCGGCGTGCCGATGTGCCGGTCCACGTGCAGCGCATGAAACGGCAGCCCCATCCCCTTATCGAACCATTCCTCGACGAAATCGTTGATCATCTCGAAATAGCGCGGATAGAAGACAATGCCCGCCGGATCGCAATGGCGGAACCGGACTTCTACCTGACTGATGAAAGGTGCTGCCATGGTGTTTCCTTAGTGCCTTTTCATGCCATCTTGCGCAGCGCAAAGCGCTGCAGCTTGCCGGTTTCGGTGCGCGGCAAGGTCTCCACGAATTCGATCGCGCGCGGATACTTGTACGGCGCGATGTTCGCCTTCACGAACGCCTGCATCGCCGCCACCAGCTCGTCGCTGGGCGCAAAACCCGGCTTGAGCACCACGAACGCCTTCACCAGCTGCCCGCGCTCGTCATCCATCGCCCCGACCACCCCGCACTCCGCCACCGCCTCGTGGCGCAACAGCGCGTCCTCGACTTCGGGGCCCGCGATGTTGTAGCCGGCGGACACGATCATGTCGTCGTTGCGGGCCTGATAGAACAGATAGCCGTCGTCGTCCTGCACGAACGTATCGCCCGGCAGGTTCCAGCCCTGCTGCACGAAGCGGCGCTGGCGCTCGTCCGCCAGATAGCGGCAACCGGTCGGCCCCTTGATGGCCAGCCGGCCCACCGTGCCATTGGGCACGGGCTTCATGTCGTCGTCCACGATCTGCGCCACATAACCCGGCACCACACGGCCGATCGCCCCGCGGCGCACTGCCTCGGGCGGGCTCGACACAAACACGTGGATCATTTCCGTTCCGCCTATGCCGTCGATCATCTCGATGCCCGTCGCTTCCTTCCAGAGCTGGCGGGTGGCGTCCGGCAAGGCTTCACCAGCCGACACGCTTTTCTTCAGCGACGACAGATCGAACTTGCCCACCAGCGCCGCCATCTGGCGATAGAAAGTCGGCGCCGTGAACACGACCGTGGCGAGGAAGTCCTGGATCAATTCCAGCAGGCTTTCCGGCGACAGCTTTTCAGCCAGCACCGTGCTCGCGCCCACGCGCAGCGGGAAGCACAGCAGCCCGCCCAGGCCGAACGTAAAGGCCAGCGGCGGCGTGCCGCAGAAAATGTCGTCCGGCCCCGGCTTGATCACATGCTTGGGGAACAGGTCGCACATCGCCAGCACGTCGCGGTGGAAATGCATGCAGCCCTTGGGCGAGCCCGTGGTTCCGCTGGTGAAGGCGATCAGGCACACATCGTCGGCAGCGGTATCGCAGGCCTCGAAGGCATCCGGCTTGGCCGCCGCCAGCGCGTCCAGTGCGTCCGGCGAGGCGTCGTTGAAGTACACGACCTGGGACAGGCCGGGGCAGTGATTCTCGTGGTCCGGCTGCGCGCAGAACTGCGCCTCTTCCTTCAGGCGCACATCGCACAACACGGCCTGGATCTGCGCCTTGTCGATGATCTGCTTGAGCTCTTTGGAACGCAGCAGCGGCATCGTCGGCACGGTGACCAGCCCCGCCTTGATCGCGGCCAGCCAGGACGCGGCCATCATGGGGTTGTTCGGCCCGCGCAGCAGCAGGCGGTTGCCGGGCACCAGCTTCATGTCCTCGGTCAGCACATGGGCGATGCGGTTGGTCAGGGCGGCAAGTTCGCGGTAGGTCATCGCGGCCGGCTTGCCGTCCTGCCGCCAGCGCAGCGCCACACGGTCGCCGTGGCCGCGGTCGACCATGGCGTCCACCAATTCCACGGCGCAGTTAAAGCGCTTGGGATAGGCCACGTCGGGGCCGTCGAGCAGGAATTCTGGCCATTGTTCGCCCGGGGGCAGATTGTCCCGGGCGAAGGTGTCGATGTGGGCGGATACTTCCATGAAAATTCCCCTTGGCTAGTGCGATGCGGTTTTCGATGCAAAAGGCAGGCGCTCGGTGGCCCTTTACGCCTTCAGCAGTTCACGGGCGATGATCAATTTCTGCACTTCCGTGGCGCCTTCATAGATACGCAGCGCTCTGATTTCCCTGTAAAGCTTCTCCACCGGCATCCCCGACACCACGCCCGCGCCGCCGAACATCTGCAGTGCCCGGTCGATCACGGTTTGCGCCGATTCGGTGGCCGTCATCTTGGCCATCGCGGCTTCGCGCGTGGTGCGCAGCTTTTGCACGTCGCGCATCCACGCGGCGCGATACGTGAGCAGCGCCGAGGCGTCGATGGCCGTAGCCATGTCGCCCAGCGCGGCTTGCGTCAATTGCAGGTCGGCCAGGGTCTGGCCGAACATGCGGCGCGACTTGGCGCGCGCCAGGCCTTCATCCAGCGCCCGGCGCGCAAATCCCAGCGCCGCGGCCGCGACCGACGCGCGGAAGATGTCCAGCGTCATCATGGCCAGCTTGAAGCCCTGGCCCGCGTCGCCCAGCCGATGCGAGACCGGCACGCGGCAGTTGTCGAAGGTAATCGTGGCCAACGGGTGCGGCGCAATCAGGTCGATGCGTTCGCTGACCTCGAATCCCGGGGTGCCGGCATCCACCACGAACGCGCTGATGCCGCGCGCGCCGGGGGCTTCGCCGGTGCGTGCGAACACGCAATAGAAGTCCGCGATGCCGCCGTTGGAGATCCAGGTCTTGGCGCCGTTGAGCACGTAGTGATCGCCGTCCAGCCGCGCCTCGCATGCCAGCGCCGCGACGTCCGAGCCCGCATCGGGTTCGGACAGCGCGAACGCCGCGATGGCCTCGCCCCGGGCCACGCGCGGCAGATAGCGCTGGCGCAATTCGTCCGAACCCATCAGCGAAATCGCGCCGCTGCCCAGGCCCTGCATCGCGAACGCAAAGTCGGCCAGGCCTTCGTGGCGGGCAAAGGTCTCGCGCAAGATGCAGACGGCGCGGGAATCCACTTCGGGCAGCGCGCCGCCCCAAGCCCCTTCCGGGCCGCCCGCGACCGCATAGCGCAGCCAGCCGGCCTGGCCCATGGCCTTGACCAGTTTCTTGCATGCGGCGTCGGCGTCGTGGTGGTCAACGTCGCCCAGCGATTGTTCGCACCAGGCGTCGACCTCATGCGCCAGCTTGCGGTGCGCGTCGTCGAAAAAGGGCCAGTCCAGCCAGCTAGCGTCGCGCATCGTCAATTCCCCTGGAAGACGGGTTTCTGCTTGGCCACGAAGGCCTCGTAGGCGCGATGGAAGTCGCGCGTCTGCATGCAGATGGCCTGGGCCTCGGCTTCGGCCTCGATGGCCTCGTCCACGCCCATATTCCACTCCTGGTGCAGCAGCTTCTTGGTCACGCCGTGGGCGAAGGTCGGGCCCGCGGCCAGTTGCGCCGCCAGCGTCTGGGCGGCTTCCAGCAGTTTTTCGGAGTCGTGCAGGGCGTTGAAGAAGCCCCAGTTCGCGCCTTCTTCGGCCGTCATGGCGCGGCCCGTGTACAGGAGCTCGGACGCGCGGCCCTGGCCGATCATGCGCGGCAGCAGCGTGCACGCGCCCATGTCGGCGCCCGCCAGGCCCACCCGGGTGAACAGGAAGGCGGTACGCGCGGCGGGCGTGCCCAGGCGCATGTCGGAAGCCAGCGCCACCATTGCGCCCGCGCCGGCGCACACGCCGTCCACGGCGGCCACGATGGGCTGCGGGCAGGCGCGCATGGCCTTGACCAGGTCGCCCGTCATCCGCGTGAAGTCCAGCAGTTCCGGCATGCTCATCTTGGTGAGCGGGCCGATGATTTCATGCACGTCGCCGCCGGAGCAGAAATTGCCGCCCGCGCCCGTCACCACCACCACCTTGACGTCGGTGGCGTACACCAGCGAGCGGAACAGGTCGCGCAGTTCGGCGTAAGAGTCGAACGTCAGCGGGTTCTTGCGTTCGGGGCGATTCAGCGTGATGGTGCCGATCTTGCCGTCCGCCGACACCTGCCACAGGAACGTCTTCGCCTGATAGCCGGCGAATGGACGCTTGTGATGCTTCATGGTGTGCTCTTCGGGCTGGGTGCTCATGGTGTCTCCGTTCGTGGATTCTTGGGGGATCGGCGGCCTGGGTCAGCCGGTCATCACTTCGCCGCCGTCTACGGCGATGGCCTGGCCGTTGATGGACGCGGAAGCGGGCAGCGCCAGCCAGGCAACCGTCTCGGCCACTTCCTCGGGCTGCACCAGGCGGCCCTGCGGGTTGCGCTCGGCCAACTTGAGCCTGGCGGCTTCCGGCGTCAGGCCGGTCTTCTCGACAATGTTCGCGACCGCGCCGCGCACGATGTCGGTCTCGGTGTAGCCGGGGCAAACCGCGTTGACGGTGACGCCCTTCTGCGCGGTTTCCAGCGCCAGCGAGCGCGTCAGTCCGATCACGCCGTGCTTGGCGGCGCAGTAGGCGCTTACATAGCCATAGCCGATCAAGCCCGCCGTGCTGGCCACGTTGATCACGCGGCCCCATCTTTCCTGCAGCATGCCCGGCAGCGCGGCCTGGATGCAGTGGAACGTGCCGGTCAGGTTGACGGCCAGCATCTGGTTCCACAGCGCGGCGTCGGTGCGGTCAAAGCGTTGGCTGACCGCCTGCCCCGCGTTGTTCACCAGGATCAGCACAGGGCCGAACTCGGCCTCGGCCTGCGCGAACGCCGCGCGCACCGAGGCCTCGTCCGCCACGTCGGCGCTGACGGCCTGCACCTGGCCCATGCGGGCCAGTTCGTCGGCCGCGGTGTCCAGCGCCGCGCCGTCGCGGCCCAGCAGCGTGACGCGGGCGCCGCGCTGCAGCAGCGCCCGGGCGCTGGCGAGGCCGATGCCGCGGGCGCCGCCGGTCACCAGGGCGTGACGCCCGGCGAGCGGTTGCGTGAGAGTGGTCATTTGATATCCAGTTGCGCCATGGCGGCGGCGCGTTCAAAGTTGGTTTCCAGCTGCCGCTTGCCGGCGAAGTACTGGCTGGGCCACGAGACATCAACATAGCCCACCCGCGCCGCTTCGCGTAGCGTCCAGGAGGCGTCGGCCAAATGGGGACGCGCCAGGGCGCAGAGATCCGCGCGGCCCGAGGCGATGATGCCGTTGGCGTGGTCGGCCTCGAAGATGGCGCCCACCGCGATGGTGGGGATGCCGGCCTCGTTGCGGACGCGGTCGGCGAACGGGGTCTGGAACATGCGGCCGTACACCGGCTTTTCTTCCTTGCTGACCTGGCCCGACGAGCAGTCGATCATGTCGGCCCCGGCTGCCTTGAAATGGCGCGCGATTTCCACCGCATCGTCGGCCGTGATCCCGCCTTCCACCCAGTCGCTGGCGGAGATCCGCACCGACATGGGCTTGTCTTCGGGCCAGACGGCGCGCACCGCGTGAAAGACTTCCAGCGGGAAGCGCAGACGGTTTTCCAGGCTGCCGCCGTATTCGTCCTGGCGGCGGTTGGTCAGCGGCGAAATGAAGCTGGACAGCAGGTAGCCGTGCGCGCAGTGCAGTTCCAGCCAGTCGAAGCCGGCGGCCTGGGCGCGGCGGGCGGCCGCCACGAAGTTGTCGCGCACCTGGTCCATGTCTTCGCGCGTCATGGCGCGCGGCGTCTGCGACACGCGCTCGATGTACGGCAGGGCCGACGCCGACACCAGCGGCCAGTTGCCCTCCGAAAGCGGATGGTCGATCTTCTGCCAGCCGAGTTGCGTGGAGCCCTTGCGGCCGGCGTGACCCAACTGCATGCCGATGCGGGCATCGCTGTTGGCGTGCACGAAATTCACAATGCGGGCGAACGCCTGCTGCTGCTCGTCGTTCCACAGGCCCGGGCACCCCGGCGTGATGCGGCCGTCGGGCGACACGCAGGTCATTTCCACCATCACCAGCCCCGCTCCGCCCATCGCGCGGGCGCCCAGGTGAACCAGGTGGAAATCGCCCGGCACGCCGTCGGTGCAGGAATACATGGCCATCGGCGACACAAGGATGCGGTTCTTGAGCCGCACGCCGCGCGCCTGGTAGGGCGTCAGCATCGGGATGGCGGGACGCCGGCCGTCGGGCGTGGCGGCCCCCGCGCGCTCGGCGATCCAGCGCTCAAAGCCTTCAAGCCAGGCCGGGTCGCGCAGACGCAGGTTCTCGTGCGAGATGCGCTGCGAACGGGTCAGGAGCGAATAGGCGAACTGCTCGGGTTCCAGGTCGGCGTAGCGCTTGACGTTCTCGAACCATTCGGTGGAGTTGCGGGCGGCGTTCTGGATCTTCAGCACTTCCACGCTGCGCACCTGCTCGTAGTGGTGCAGGCCGGCTTCCACGCTGCCCTCGGCGCCGCTGAGGCAGCGGGCCAGTTCAATGGCGTCTTCCAGCGCCAGCTTGGTGCCGGAACCGATGGAGAAGTGCGCGGTGTGCGCGGCGTCGCCCATCAGCACAACCGGCACACGCCGCTGGCCGCGCGCCGTGTCCAGGGTGTTCCAGTGGACCCAGGTGTTGCAGATGACACGCGGGAAACGGATCCAGATGGCCGAACCGCGCAGGTGCGACGCGTTGCTGATCAGCTTGTTGCCGTCCAGCCAGGGCGCGAACAGCTTTTCGCAGTAGGCGATGCCCTCTTCCTGGCTCATTTTCTCAATGCCGGCGGCCTGCCACGTTTCTTCGGGCGTTTCGACGATGAACGTGGACATGCCGTCTTCGTAGCGGTAGGCGTGCGCCTGGAACCAGCCGTGCTCGGTCTGCACAAAGGCGAAGGTGAAGGCGTCGAACACCTTCTTGGTGCCCAGCCACACGAAGCGGCAGCGGCGCTGGTCGATATCGGGGTGGAAGGTGTCCGCGTAACGGGTGCGGACCTGGCTGTTGATGCCGTCGGAGGCGATGACGAGGTCGGCGTCATATTCGCGGGCGATGGCCTGGTCGTCCTGGACGAAGTTTTCGAACACCAGCTTCACGCCGACGTCTTCGCAACGCGCCTGCAGGATGTTCAGCAGCTTCTTGCGGCCGATGCCGATGAAGCCGTGGCCGCTGCTGCGGATGCTGCGTCCCTTGAAGTGGATGTCGATGTCATCCCAATGGTTGAAGGCGTCGCCGATGGTCTGGGCGGAAACGGGGTCGGCTTCGCGCAGGTTCTGCATGGTGGCGTCGGAGAACACCACGCCCCAGCCGAAGGTGTCGTACGGGCGATTGCGCTCGATGACGGTGATTTCGTTGGCAGGGTTCTGCAGCTTCATAAGCAGGCCGAAGTACAGGCCGGCGGGACCGCCGCCGATGCAGACTATTTTCATTGCCGTGATGCTCCGAAGTACGCGACGGTCGCTGGATGCTGTAGCGGGAAGCCGCAGAAATTTAGGTCTGGATAGTTTAGGCTTGAAATATATACCTGAAGTGGGGGGTGTGCAAATGAGGGAAAGTATTTAGGAGGGGATGGTAAATGGGGACAGTTTTATTCGCGGTTTGTATATGGAGACGGGATCGGGACGAAGCTGTTGCCGGCCAGTGGTTCTTGTCCCGGGCATCGCGTTTGAGTTCTTGATCCGCGTCCCGGCGCGGGTGGTGGGGCGGCGAGCGCCCACGATTGCGGTCCGGAGCGTTCGCTCCGGACTTGCCTAGGCGGCCCCCCCCGTCGTCATCTTCGTTGTCGCCTTCGGCGACTGCCTTCAGATTCCCTCGGGCGCATCGAGGTTGCTCGCCACCCCACCACCCGCACCGTGCCGCTGCGGATTGCCAGTCCGGAACGCTGCTGGGTCCAGGGTCAGGGACGAGGCTTGCGTGGCCCGCCAATCACGGCCGCGCGGGCGGCCGCGATTGGCATACGCACGGTGAGGCGTCGCGGCGGTGTGCGCTTGCGCGCAGGTGGCGGGTGGTTTGCTAGTGGCTCCAGCATCACTGGGGGAGTGGTGATGGGCGGCGCGCGGCAGGCAGCCGCATGCTTGCGCAAATTTTCTCGCGCGCGCCGCCCATCCGGCACTGGAGTTCACTTGGCGAATAGCGGCGAGCGGATGTTTGGGGCTTCCAGTGGGCAGCGACGTCACGCGACCGGTGTCTGACACCCGCCGAGACGCCGTTGCAGATTGGAGCCCGTCGCACCAGGGTGTCAGACACCTTGCATGCAGAGTGAAGCCGCCTCACTCCGGTGTCAGTCACCTGCGACGCCCCCCCCGAGCAGCCATCCGCGAAGCGGCATCGCCACGACGCAAGACACCGCGTACGTCCCCAAAGGCCGCCCGCGCGGCCGGCCGGGGACGGGCCCCGCAAGACGCTCCACACCACAACCCTTGGCGGCTAGAACCTCAAGAACTCACTCCACCCCAGCGCCCGTGAAGCTGACACCGCCAGAGCCCGGTGTGGCGGGGGCCTGGGGTGCGCGGGGCGTGTAGATGCGCCCGACGGAATCCGAAGGAATCGCCGAAGGCGATGACGAGGATGAGGAAGGGGAAGTCCGGAGCGAACGCTCCGGACCGCAATCGTAGCCCCGCGCGCCCCAGGCCCCCGCCGCGCCGGGCGTCTCAAGAACCCTGCACAACGCACCAAGCAACACACCAAACCAAGCCAAGAAAGCAGAACCCGTTACCCCCTGCCCCGCAGCCACTCCTCAAGATCCCCCGCCGGCAACGGCGGCGAAAACAGGAATCCCTGCCCCGCCGCGCAACCCTGCTCGATCAGGAATCGCCGCTGCTCTTCGTTCTCGACGCCCTCGGCCACCACGGGCAGGCTCAGGCTTTCCCCGATCCGGATCACCGCGCTGGTCAGCGCCCGGGCGGCGTCGTCGCTCTCCAGCCCCTGCACAAAGCTGCGATCCAGCTTCAGTTCGTCGACGATCAGCCGGCGCAAGTGCCCCAGGCTGGAATACCCCGTCCCGAAGTCGTCCATCGAAAGGCGTACACCCAGCCTGTGCAGTTCGGCGATCGTGCGCAGCGTGCCGGCCGTGGCGTCGAGCACCACGCCCTCGGTGATCTCCAGCATCAGGTCCGCTGGCGCCAGACCGAACTCGGCCAGCGTCGCGGCAATCATGCGCGGAAGGTTGAGGTTGTGGAAATTCGTGGCCGACAGGTTCACCGACACCGAAGGCACCCGCAGGCCGTTGTTGCGCCAGATGGCCAGCTGCGAGCAGGCCTCGCGCAGCGCCCAGTCGCCCAGGTCGCCGATCAGGCCGCATTCCTCGGCCAGCGGCACGAAACGCGCCGGCGAGATTTCGCCCAGCGTGGGATGGCACCAGCGGGCCAGGGCCTCGACCCCATACAGGCTGCCGTTCTTCAGGCCCACCTGCGGCTGATAGTGCAGGCGCAGCGCCTTGGCCTCCAGGGCGTCGCGCAGCGCGGCTTCCAGCGCCAGGCGCTCTTGCGCCTGACGGTTCATTTCCGCGCTGAAGAATGAAATGCGGTTGCGTCCCGCCGTCTTGGCCTGGTACATGGCCATGTCGGCATGGCGCAGCAGCGTGTCCATGTCGCGCCCGTTCTCCGGGAACACGCTGATGCCGATGCTGACCGACGGATTCAGGGTAATGCCGCCCACCGAAAACGGCTGGGCCAGCGCCACCAGGATGTGCTCCGCGGCCGCCGTCAGTCGGCCGTGCTCGAACTCGGGCATCAGCATCACGAACTCGTCGCCCGACAGCCGGCCGACGATATCCGTAGGACGCGCCAGCCGGCGCAGGCGCTGGGCCACATCGCGCAGCAAGGCGTCGCCGATCGGGTGGCCAAGCGTGTCGTTGACCTGCTTGAAGCGGTCCAGGTCCAGGAACAGCACCGCGACGCGCTTGCGCTCCGGCTCGGCGCGGGCGATGGCCTGTTCGGCCTGGGCCAGCAGCAGATTGCGGTTGGGCAAGCCCGTCAGTTCGTCGTAGAACGCCAACTGGCGGATGCGGGCGCGGGCTTCCTCGCGCTCCAGCGCCAGCGCGCACAGGTAGACGCAGACGTCCACCAGGCGATGGTGGAAATCGTCGGGCAGGCGGCGCTCGCGGAAATAGAAGCCGAACGTGCCGATCACCCTGCCGTCGCTGGATTTGATCGGGGACGACCAGCACGCCTTGATGTCATCCGGCAGCGGCAGGTGCCGGTAGTCGTCCCAGAGCGGATCGGTGGCGATGTCCGGCACGATGACCGGACGCCCCAGATACGCGCTGGTGCCGCAGGCGCCGACCTGCGGGCCGATCGCCACGCCCTCGAGGGCGTCCGCGTAGGCCTGCGGCAGGCTGGGCGCCGCCAACGGCCGCAACAGCCCGGCTTCGTCGACGCGCACCACCGTCGCCACGACTTCGGGCGCCAGCCGCTCGACCTCGCGGCAGACCATGTTCATGACCTCGACCACCGAAGCCTCGTTCACCATGGCCTGAAGCACCCGGCGCTGCAGAACCTCGTGCACCTTGGTGGGCGTGATGTCGGTCAGCACATCGACGATATTGACCAGCGTGCCGCGCTCGTCGAAGACCGAGTTGGCCATAACCGACACCCACAGCGGCTTGCCGCTGCTGTCGTAGACCAGCACGTCCTTGTGGTAGCCCTCGCGGCAGGCGATGCGCCGGTGCAGTTCCTCGCGCGTACCGCTATCGGGCCGCCCTCCGGCCAGCAGTTCGCCCAGATCCTGATTCACGGCGTCGCTGCGCGAAAAGCCCAGCATGCGCTGGAAGCCGTCGTTCACGTAGACGATGCGCCCGTCGCAGCCGGACACGGCCACCGCATTGCCGGTTTCGTTGATGCCCAGCATCAGCAGGCGGATTTCTTCCTGGCGCTCGGCGTCGGCGATCGACCTGCGCGAAATGACCGAGACGCGGGCAACCTGGCCGGTCTCGTCCGTCATGGGCAGATAGGTTGCCTCGATCCAGAGCGAGCTGCCGTCCTTCTTCCGGTAGCGGCAGGTGCCCGAAAAGTGCTTGCCGCCGCGCAGCCGTGCCCCGATCTGCTCCCCGCTGACGATGCCCTTGCCTTCGTCCATGCTGTCGCACAGCATGTCGTGGCGCAGCGTCAGGGCCTCTTCGCGGGTATAGCCCACGGCGGCCAGGAAATTTGCGTTGGCGTTCAGCAGAGAGCCGGCCGCGTCGAAGTCGAACAGCAGCAGCGCCCGGTCCATCGACATCAGGTAATTGCCCACATGCCACGCGGCGCCTTGGGGGTTCGCGCTCGAACCGCCAAGATGAGAATCAAGCATAAGGGGCTCCAGCCCGGAAAACAGCTGTTCCGGTTTCATTCAGCGCCTCGGGAAACCAAGGGCGACGCGGTCGCGTCCGTCCTGCTTGGCCAGATACAACGCCTGATCCGCCCGGCTGAGCGTCTCGGAGAACGTCTCGCCAAGCTGGTGATGCGCCATGCCGATGCTGACCGTCAGCCGCACGACATCGCCCCCCGCCGCTATCGCAAGCCCGCGCACGTCGCCCACCAGCCGGTCCATGACCGTCTGGGCCGCGTCCGGTTGCGTCTGCGGCAGAAGCACAAGGAATTCCTCGCCGCCCCAGCGGCCGCAAAGATCGTATTCGCGCAGGCTTTCGCCCAGCACGCCCGCCAGCTCGACGAGCGCCCGGTCCCCGGTTTCGTGGCCGTAGCGGTCGTTGACCGACTTGAAGTGATCCACGTCCAGCATGGCGACGACGAAACTGTCGCCGCTGCGCGCAGCGCGCTGGACTTCCTGCTTGATCATTTCCATCAGGGCGCGGCGGTTCAGCAGGCCGGTCAATGGGTCTCGGCTGGACGTTTCCTCGAGCGCGCGGTTCAAGTCGCGCATCATGTTCTGGTAGTGGTCCGAGATCCGCGCGATACGCGTCAGGCGCCGCAACTGGCGGTCGAACTGGTCGCACAGGCCCAGTTCGCGCTCGTGCGCCATGCTCTGGTAGGCGTCCGACAGCTGGGTCACGCGCTGGATCCGCGCCATTTGTTCGCCGGTGTGCCGCCAGAGCGCCTCCAGCGCCTCGCGCAGCGGATGGCCGGCATAGGCCGGATCCCCCAGCAACTCGGCGATGCGCTGATCGAGTTCGGCGGCGCCCGGCTTCATTGGCGTCCGACCACCGAGAACGGAAACGTGCAGTCTTCCTTGAACTCTTCCGCCAGTTCGCCCACGCGCTCGTTGCGCATGTCGTAGAACCAGGTGACGCCGACCTCGCGGCCCTTGCGGTGCGCGGCTTCCAGCACGTCGAAGATGTCCATGACCGACTTGATGCTGCTGGTATTGAGATACAGCAGTTCCAGCTCAAGCTTCAGGGGTTCGGCCCGTTCCTGCAGGTAGGTCTCAACCCATTCGATGACGGGACCGAACAGTTCAAAGGAATTCTCGGGATAGGAGTCGCCGCGCATCGCCAGCACGCCGGCGGCGACGTCGGCGGCAATGGCGGGCGTGGACTGGGTCCCGGGAATGATCAGGTCTTTCATCAAATACTCCGAAAATATTGCTTGAAGCGCGCGACCTCAGACGACGACGCTCAGGCTGAAGAAGGCCTTGCCCGGCTGCGTGGCGGGGGTCAGGCTGGCTTCCAGCGGGGCGCCGGCGCGGCGCGCGATGTCGATGAGTCCCAGGCCCGCGCCCGACGCCACGCCCTGGGTGCGCGGCTTGTGCAGCTGGGCCTTGTACTCGGCCTTCAATGCCGCCTTGTCCAGCGCGGCCAATTCCTGGATGCGGGCGACCAGGCTTTGGCCGTCGTCCGCGTTGACCAGATTTCCCGCGGACACCACGTAGCGGGATGCGTCGCGGCGGCCGATGACGACCGTGGCGGACGCGTCCACATCGCCATTCAGGGCCGCGTACTGGCGGATGTTCTGGATCATCTCGATGTAGACCGAGAACACGTCCATGGCTTCCGCGGGCCGCACGTGTTCGGCATTCAGGTAGTTCTTCAGCGCATTGCCGATTTCCTCGATCAGGCTGCGGGAGATCGGGCCGTTGAAGCACAGCAGCGTGCGGTTCTGGTCGAACCGTTCGCCCAACGCGTAGAGATCGGAGGCATTCATGGAGGGTACCGCCTTGATAACGATTATTCGAAACGGAAAGACAGCAGGGTGATGTCGTCGCGCTGGGGCCGCCCACCCTGGTACTCGGCAAGCGCCTGGGTGAACGCGGACGCCTGTTCGGTTAACGGCCGTCCGGCGTGCGTCTTGAGCATCTCCGCGAATCGCGTGTTGCCAAATCCGAACCCGTGCTCGCCGCCCGCCTGATCCAGGAAACCGTCGGTGGCCAGGTAGTACGTCCAGCCCGGCTCCATCTGCAATGCAATGTTTTCGTAGACCCCCACGCGCTTGTCGCCCAGCGCCCGCTTGGCGCCCGGCACCTCGCGCAAGGTCTGGCCGTCGCTTGCGTACAGGCTGATCTTTGCGCCCGCGTACAGCAGCCTGCCGGTCTGGCGGTCAATATATACCAGGCCCGCATCGGTGTTGGTGGCCAGGGCCCGAGGCAATTGCGCGTCCGCAAGCATGGCGCGGATGGCATTGTCGGTACGGGTCAGGATGCCGGCCGGATCGCCCGGTCCCACCTCGGTGATGGCCAGGTCGATCGCGGCGCGCGCCAGCATTGTCATCAGCGCGCCGGGCACGCCGTGGCCCGCGCAATCCATGATGCCCAGCAGGCAATTGGCGCCGTCCGAGCGGAACACGTAAAAGTCGCCGCCGACCACGTCGCGGGGCTTCCACAGCACGAAGTGATGCGCGCCCAGCGACTGGGTCAGCTGGCGGTCCGGCAGGATCGCGCGCTGAATCAGGCTGGCGTAGTCGATGGAGTCGTCAATCTTCTTGTGTGCGGCCGCCATGGCGCGATTGGCGTCCTCAAGCTCCGAGGTGCGTTCGCGCACTTTGGTTTCCAGTTCGGCCGTGTGCTTGCGGACCTTGTCGGCCATGACGCCGAAGGCGCGGCTGAGATCGCCGATTTCGTCCTGCCCGCCGGGCGGCAGGCGCACGTCGTAGCTGCCGTCGGCAATGGCGCGCGCCGACTGCTGCAGGCGGCGCAGGGGCCGCAGCATCAGGCGTTCGATCGCGTAGCCGAAGCACAGCAGCATGGCCGCGAACAGCACCACCAGGCCGATAGCCGCCGGCCACAGCCAGCCCGTCTCCAGCACGCGGGCCGCGCCCAGGTCCACTACGGTCATGACGTGCCAGTGCAGTTCGGGCATGTACGCCACGGAGACCAGCTGGCGCACGCCGTCCATCTTCACCCAGGCCGACTGCACGGACTGCGGATCGGCCTGGGCGGCGCGCATGGCCGCCAGCAGATCGGCGCGGCCCTCGCCAGCGTCCAGCAGGTTGAAGACCATGCCCTTGCCCGTCGCGCCGCCCGCGCCGGAGTTGTAGGCGATGAGCGCCGGATTCATGTGCGCCTGGATGGCGCCCTCTTCGTCGACGATGATGGGCGTGACGCCGGGCTGCCCGCTGTTGACGAATTCCTTCAGGAAGCCGCCCACGTCCAGGCCCGCACCGGTCAGACCCAAGACCCGGTCGCCGTCCCGCACCTGCACGTTGATCCAGACCTTCGTGGTCTTGATCTTCAGGTCGGGATTGACGTTGATGTTGTAGCGGGACGGCGATTTGAGCGACGCGTAGAACCAGCCGTCGTCGGCGGCGCCGGGGTTGAGGGTGTAGCGCGGCGCATCGGACAGCGGCTTGTCGTCATTGAAGTAGTAATTGCCCGTCGCGGCGCTGGCGATGAAATAGGCGCGTCCCAGCAGGTCGCGGCGATAGCCGTCGGCTTCGCGGAAGAAGAGTTCACGCGCGGCCGGATCGCTCTCGTTGCGCAGCCAGCGGCGCGTGACCTCGCTGTCGGCCAGCCGCTGCGACAGCGCCAGCTCGCGCGACACCGGCGCCAGCACGCGCTGGCGGTTCAGCTGTGTGAAATTGTCGGCAAAGGCGCGCCCGAAGTGTTCTTTGACCCCGTCCAGCACCTGCCAGCCGATCAAGGCGGCCGGCGCCAGGGCGACCAGACACGCCAACAGCAACGCCATTAGTGATTTCTTGCGCAAACCCCATTTCGCCATGCAAAGTCTTCCTGACAGCCTGATGAGTCGCCACGCGCGAAAAGGGGACGCAACATGAGCGCAGGCCGTGTCGGCGCGCTGCTGCTGGTGTCCTGCCTCTTGAGCCATGAGCCGGATCGCCGGAACCACCCTATAGGGAGGCCGGCGCGGCTAGTGTAGATAACAGTGGGGTTAATTGATACAGGTGCAAACGTCTGGATGCGTTGCGGACACCTTAAGTTTCACCGCAGCAATATAAATCTTGATTTATTGCGGTTTATATCAGGTTTTGTTACCACTCGGCCACGCCTATTGCAGCTTTATTGCTACACGCCCAGGTAGCGTTCCCACAGGGCGCGGTCGGCGTCGAGGGCGGCGGAATCGCCGGTCCAGACCACTTTGCCGCGTTCGAGAATGACGTGGCGGTCGGCCAGGCTCAGCAACCTTTCGACATATTTGTCGATGACCAAAATGGTCTGCCCCGCCTCGCGCAGGCGCGCCAGGCAATTCCAGATTTCCTCGCGGATCTTCGGCGCCAGGCCTTCCGTCGCCTCGTCCAGGATGAGCAGGCGCGGGTTGGTCACCAGCGCGCGGCCGATCGCAAGCATCTGCTGTTCGCCGCCCGACAACTGGTTGCCCATGTTGCGGGCCCGCTCCGCGAGCCGGGGGAAGAGTTCGAACACGCGCTCGGGGGTCCAGGGTTCGCCGATTTCCGGGTTGCGCGCCGCCACGAAGGCGGTCAGGTGTTCGCGGACGGTCAGGTTGGGAAAGCACTGCCGTCCTTCCGGGACGATGGCCATGCCGACCCGCGCAATGCGATCCGGGCTCCAGCCGCTGATGTCCTGTCCGGCGAAGCTGATCTTGCCGCCGCGCAGCGGCAACTGGCCGAACAGGGTGCGCAGCAGCGTGGTCTTGCCCATGCCGTTTCGGCCCAGCAGGGTTACGACCTGGCCCGCGCCAATTTCAAGGTCCACGCCGAACAGCACCTGGCTGGCGCCGTAGCCGCTCTTGGCCGATTCGATGGTCAGCATTACGCGGTCTCCTCGTCGCCCAGGTAGGCTTGGCGCACTTCCGGATTGGCGCGGATCTCGTCCGGCGTACCGGACGCGATCACGCGGCCATACACCAGCACCGAAAGGCGGTCGGCCAGGCGGAACACCGCCTGCATGTCGTGTTCAACCAGCAGCATCGCGGCGCGTCCCCGCATGGATTCGATCAGTTCAGTCAGCCGGACGGTTTCGTCGGGCCCCATGCCCGCCATGGGCTCGTCCAGCAGCAGCACCTTGGGCCGGGCGGCCAGCGCCAGGGCGAATTCCACCTTGCGCTGCTCGCCGTGCGGCAGGGTGCCGGCCGGGCGTTCCAGCAGGCCGGCATCAATGGCGCATTCCCGGGCCAGTTCCCGCGCCTGCTCGTACAGCGCGGACTCGGCCACCCGCGGCTTCCAGAACCGGAAGCTGCTGCCTGAATGGGCCTGGACGGCCAGGACCAGGTTGTCCAGCACGCTGGACTGTTTGAAGATATTGGTGATCTGGTACGACCGCGACAGCCCCGCCGCGACGCGCTGGTGCGCGTTCATCGCGGTAACGTCGCGGCCATCGACCGAGAGCGTCCCGGAATCCGCGGCCAGCGTGCCGGACAGCAGATGGATCAGCGTGGACTTGCCAGCGCCGTTGGGGCCGATCAGCGCGTGGATCTCGCCCGGCTGCAGGGACAGCGACACGTTGTCCGTGGCCACCAGCGCGCCAAAGCGGCGCACCAATCCGTGCGCCTGCAAGGCGGGCGCGGCGGCGTTCGAGGAAGCATGCATCGGATTGCTCATGAGCCCACCTTGCCCGATTGCGGCGCGGCGCGTCCGCTGAACAGCGGGCCGAACAGCCCGACCAGGCCGCGCGGCGCGCCAAACACCACGCACAGCAACAGCACGCCCAACGGCAAGTGCCAGTATTCGGTCCAAAGGCGCAGCACTTCTTCAAGCGTCAGCATCACCACCGCGCCGGCCACGCCGCCGTAGCGCAGGCCGATCCCGCCCACCAGCACCATGATCAGCAGGTTGGCCGACTGGGTCCAGTGCATCAGGCTGGGCGAGATGAACAGGTTGTGGTTGGCGAGCAGCGCGCCGGCCAGTCCCGCCGCCGCGCCGCTCAGGGTGAACGCCATGAGCTTGATGCGGTAGACCGGATAGCCCATGGATTCCATGCGCGACTCGTTCTCGCGGATGCCCTGCAGCGCCGTGCCGAAGCGCGACGCCACCACGCGGCCGAAGACCCACATCAGCAGCGCGAACAGCGCCAGCACCAGGTAGTAGAAGCTGACGTCGTTGGCCAGGTCGATGCCGGGCAGGCTGGAATAGCCGGGCAGGTTCAGCCCGTCTTCCCCGCCGTACTGGCGCAGCGAGATGAAGATGTAGAACAGCATCTGCGCGAACGCCAGCGTGATCATGATGAAGTAGACGCCGCGCGTGCGCAGGGAGATCGCGCCGGTGATGCAGGCCAGCACGGCGGCCAGCAGCATCGCCACAGGCCACGAGATCAGCGCGGACGTGACGCCGGACATGGCCAGGATGCCCACCGCATAGGCGCCCGCGCCGAAGAACGCCGCGTGTCCCAGCGCCACCATGCCGCCGTAGCCCAGGATCAGGTTCAGGCTGGTCGCGGCCAGCGCATAGATGAGCACGCGCCGCACGAACGAAATGTAGAAGTCCAGGCCCAGCATCGGCGCCACCAGCGGGAACACCGCCAGCGCGGCCAGCAGGACCACGGTCCAGATTTTGGTCTTCATGGTCAGCCCCGCGCCGGAAACAGGCCGGAGGGCCGGAACACCAGCACAGCCGCCATCAATACGTAAATAGCGATGGCGGCGAGCGTCGGGCCGACGCTGGAAGCCACGGCCGGAGAAAAGACCTGGCGCAGCAGCATCGGCAGGAAGGCCCGCCCCGCCGTGTCGACCATGCCCACCAGCAGGGCGCCGACAAAGGCGCCCCGGATCGAGCCGATACCCCCGATGACGATGCACACCAGCACCAGGATCAGGATTTCCTCGCCCATGCCCACCTGCACCGAGGTGATCGGCCCCAGCAGCGCGCCAGCCACGGCGGCCAGCATGGCGCCCAGCACGAACACGCCCAGGAACAGCAGCGGCACGCGCACGCCCATCAGGGTGGCCATCTGGCGGTTGGACGCGCCGGCCCGCACCAGCACGCCGGCGCGAGTGCGCGTCACGAACCAGTACAGACCCGCCGCGGCGGCCACGCCGAACACGATGATCATCAGGCGGTAGGCCGGGTACAGCAGGTCGGGCAGGAGGCGCACGGGGCCGGACAGCACCGCAGGCATGTTGAGCATGACCGGGGCGGGTCCCCAGATCATCTTGACCAGGTCATTGGCGATGAGAATGACCGCGTAGGTGCCCAGCACCTGCGCCAGGTGATCGCGCAGCGCCAGGCGGCGGATCAGCGTGAGTTCCAGCACGATGCCGACGATGCCCGTCGCGACCGCGGCCACCAGGACGGCGGCCGTGAATGAACCCGTGCGTTGCATGGTTTCGGCGGCGACATAGGCGCCAGCCATGTAGAGCGAGCCGTGAGCCAGATTCATGATGTCCATGATGCCGAACACCAGGGTCAGCCCGGCCGCGATCAGAAACAACATCAACCCAAACTGCAGACCGTTCAGCAATTGCTCGACGATCAGCGTAAACGTCATGAAAACTTCCCCCTTGCCGCGCGATGCCGATGGGCCCTCGCGACCAAATCACTAAGCTATCCAACCTGCTTCCCGCAACTATCCGCAGCGCACGATTCATGAGCCGCCGCCACGCGCGGTCGCGCGGAGCCGGCTTTGCCGGTCCGCAGCGACGCCCCCTTGAGGGGGAAGCGCGCAGCGCTTCGGGGGTGGGCCCCATTCCGGAAGCGCAAAGCGCTTCGGGGGGGTCACATCTTTTTGCAGTCGCCGACGTAGACGTCCTGATACTTGTCGAACACCTTGCCCACCAGCTTGTTGGTGATGCGGCCGCTGCCGTCCTTTTCGACGACGCGCAGGTAGTAGGCCTGGATGGGGTAGTGGTTCTTGCCGTAGGTGAAGCTGCCGCGCACCGAGGGGTAATCGGCCTTTTCCAGCGCCTTCACGATGGCTTCGCGGTCTGACGCCTTGCCGCCGGCCTGCTTGACGGCGGCGTCCATGGCCATGATCACGTCGTAGGCCTGGGCGGCGTAGACCGACGGGTAGCGGCCGTTGTATTCCTTGCGGAACGCGTCCACGAAGGCCTTGTTCTGCGGCACGTCCAGGTCATGCGCCCACTGCGCCGTGTTGTACATGCCCAGCATGGGGTCGCCCACGGCCTGGATCACGTCTTCGTCGGCCGAGAAGCCCGGGCCGATCAGCTTGACGCTTTGCGACAGGCCGGCGGACACGAACTGCTTGACGAAGTTGATGCCCATGCCGCCCGGCAGGAAGATGTAGACGGCGTCGGGCTTGGCGGCGCGGATCTGCGCGATCTCGGCGGCGTAGTCGATCTGGCCTAGCTTGGTGTAGACCTCGTCGCCGGGCGCGGTCTTGTAGCCGCGCTTGAAGCCGGTCAGCGCATCCTTGCCCGCCGGATAGTCCGGGGCCATGATGAACATCTTCTTGAAGCCGCGGTCCGCGGCGACCTTGCCGGCCGCCTCATGGAAGGCGTCGTTCTGGTAGGACGTGCCGAACCAGTAGTTGTTGCACTGGGCGCCGGCGAACTGGCTGGGGCCGGGATTGTTCGACAGGTAGGGCACCTTGGCGGCGAACAGCGCCGGGCCGACGGCCAGGGCAACGTTCGAGCCGATGGGGCCGGTAAAGAAGTCGACCTTTTCGCGCTGGATGTAGCGCGTGACGAGCTGGCGGGCCTGGTCCGGATTGCCGCCCATGTCGGTTTGCACAAATTCCGCGGGCTGTCCGCCCAGCTTGCTGCCCAGCTGCTTGATGGCCAGGTTGAAGCCGTCGCGGGCTTCGGCGCCAAGCGCCGAGAACGGGCCGGAGATGTCGTTGGCGATGCCGACCTTGATGGTGTCGGCATGGGCCAATGCCGGAACCAGGGCGGCGGCAGCCAGAAGGGAAGTGATCAAACGCATGGTGGTGTGCTCCGTGCGCGAGCCCGCGCAGAGGGTGTTCTTTTTGAAGGTGCGATTCGAAAGACTTCTATGTCCGGCCAACCGGCGCCATTGCGCCGCCGTCAGGCCGGTGCCGGCAAGAAGTATTGCCTGCAACGCCGTGATCCCGTCATGCAGCAAAGGGAAAACTGGCGTGGTTCATAGTTTAGGTTTAAAGTATTCGGCAAAACAAGTCTAGGGTTTTTACCAAAGGGTTATTACTAAGAGGGCCTTTGCCCACAAGCCTTTGTCCGCAAGCGATTGTCCGCAAACCCTGCCTTCGGGCCGTTGCCGGCAATGTCTTGCCCATGAGTTCAAACCACGAACCTGCCGCCATGGTTACCCTTTACCGCAACTACGACCGCGCCGCACTGGACGTCCAGTACAACGCTCGCGCGACAGTACCCGACATCCAGCCGATACTCAAGAAATACGCCGAGGACAGCGCCGTGGCGCGGCGCACGCTGGAATGCGCGCTGGACGTGCCGTTCGGCATGCATCCCGACGAATTGCTGGACATATTTCCAGCCGCGGGAGCCGCTCCCGGCAAGCCCGGCGCGCCCGTCTTCGTGTTCATCCACGGCGGCTACTGGCGCCTGCTTTCCAAGAACGAATCCAGCGGCATGGCGCCCGCTTTCACGCAGGCGGGCGCGGTGGTCGTGTCGGTGAACTATTCGCTGGCGCCTGCCGTCACCCTGGACCGCATCGTCGACCAGAACCGGCGCGCGCTGGCCTGGGTGCATCGCCACATCGCCGAATACGGCGGCGACCCGGCGCGCATCCACATCTGCGGCAGCTCCGCCGGCGGGCATCTGGTCGGCGCGCTGCTGGCCGGGGGCTGGCACGCCAGCTACGACGTGCCGCCCGGCGTGGTCCGCGGCGCCGCGCCCCTGTCGGGCCTGTTCGACCTGCGGCCGCTGGTGCACACCCACATCAACGAATGGATGCGCATGAGCGAGGCCGACGCCATCCGCAACAGCCCGGCGCTGCAGTTGCCGCAGGCCGGCTGCCCGCTGGTGGTCAGCTACGGCGAATCCGAAACCGACGAATTCAAGCGCCAGAGCGACGACTATCTTGCCGCCTGGCGCGAACGCGGTTTTCCCGGCAGCTATGTCCCGATGCCCGGCACAAATCACTACGATATCGTCCTGACGCTCAATGATCCGCATAGCCCGCTGACCCAAGCCATCTTCGAACAGATGGGTCTGGCGCCCGCTCCTTCACGCATTCCCGGTATCCTTCCCCGCCATGACTGACTCCCCCGACCTGGAATCCCGCGCCGCGCCCGACGACCATCACGCGCTGCGCCTGTGGCTGCGCATGCTGACCTGCGCCAATCTCATCGAAGGAGAGATCCGCAGCCGCCTGCGCAACGAATTCGACACCACCCTGCCCCGCTTCGACCTGATGGCGCAATTGCAGCGCGCGCCCAAGGGCATGAAGATGGGCGAGCTGTCGCGCCACATGATGGTCACCAACGGCAATATCACGGGCATCACTGACCAGCTCGAAAAAGAGGGCCTGGTGGTCCGCACCAAGGTCGAATCCGACCGCCGCAGCTCGCTGATCAAACTGACCCCGCAGGGCAAGAAGAGCTTTGCACGCATGGCGCGCGCTCACGAATCCTGGGTCAAGTCCATGTTCGAAGACCTGCCCGAAGCCAGCCGCAACGCCCTGTTCCAGGCCCTGGGCGAGCTCAAGCTGCAGGTCGTGGCCACCCGGTCGGAATCCGCCCGGGACTGACGCCGGCGGGGCGCTGAAACCGGCGCCCCGTTTGGCGCATAATTGCCGCCATGATTCCGGTTTCCCTTCCTGGCGGTAATTTCTACGTACTGATGGCGGCCTCCCTGGCCTGCCTCTCTACGCTGCTGACCTGGCTGGCCGTGCTGGCCACGTCGCGCGGCGCGCGCGAGTGGCTGGGCGGCCACCGCCGCCGCGGCACCCTGATGATGGCCTTCCTGGCCGTCATCGGCGCCATTTTCCCCATCCAGCAGTTCAGCCTGTGGTTCTCGGCCCAGCGCGAAGCGCAGGCCGACGACAGCCGCAAGACGGTGCTGGCCCAGCCCACCAAGCTGGCGGGCGTGGAGATGCCTGCCGGCACCGTGCTCAGCCTGACCACGCCCGGCGAGCTGGCGTCGTTCGACAAGGCCGTTTTTCCCGAGGCCCACCCCGCTCCCATCCAGGGCATGCAGGCCACCCGGCTGTTCCGCTACCCGGCGTCCAGCCGGCAGGCCGAAACGCTGTCCGCCGAGATCGCCCGCGACCAGGCGCTGGAGGGCTGGCTTTGCGCGCACGGCCACCGGGTCGAGTTCGTGGTCCAGGGCGGGCAACCCCATTTCGCCAGCTGCCACCTGGCCATCGGCAATACGCTGGACCAGCAGCCGGTGCCGGCGGGCGCCTGGCTCAAGGTCGAGCAGGCCGCCCGCGGCACGCCGCTGGACGCCGCCAGCGCCACCCCGCGCTGGCTGCTGCGCACGGAAGGCAGCGACGCCCTGACCGTGGCGCGGATCCCCTTGCTGAAGGTGGACATGCAACTGGATGGCCAGCGCCGCATGGTCGGCTTCGAGGGCCTGATCGCCCGCGACACCGTGCTGGGCGACATGACCTATCCGCCCGGCACCCGCGTCCTGTCCGCCAACCCGCGCCTGCAAGGCGCGCAGACCGGCGACCTGCTGTTTTCGCCTTCGCGCGGACGCTCGGCGCGCCGGGCCGGCGGCGAAGACGTGCCCGCGGGCAAATCGGTGCTGCAGGCGCCGGACGGCACCGTGCGCAGCGTGCTCGGCAACCGGGAAGCCGGCGTGCTGGACGTGGCCGCGATGCGCATCGGCCCCTGACGGCCCTGCCCGCCCCTCCACCCGAAAGCGGTGGGATAATACGAAGCTTTCCCGCGCGCCGCCTTGCCTGGCGGCGGTTCCGTCCCGCTCACACCAAGAGACGAAGTCATGGCCGTTAATCTGCAGATCCCCTCCGAGTCCGAAATTTTTCCTGTTGCCGGCGTAGAAATCGGCGTCACCGAGGCCGGCATCCGCAAAGCCAACCGACGTGACCTGACGGTGTTCCGGCTGGCCGAAGGCGCCAGCGTGGCGGGCGTGTTCACGCGCAACCGCTTCTGCGCCGCTCCCGTGCAGGTCTGCCAGGCCCACCTGGCCGCTGGCGGTCCGATCAGCGCGCTGGTGATCAACACGGGCAACGCCAACGCCGGCACCGGCGAGGAAGGCCTGAAGAAGGCCAAGGACACCTGCGAGGCGCTGGGCAAGCTGCTGGGCGTGCCCGCCGCGCAGATCCTGCCGTTCTCCACCGGCGTCATCCTGGAACCGCTGCCCCTGGACCGCCTGGTCGCGGGCCTGCCCGGCGCCATCGCCAACCTGGCCGCCGACCACTGGTCCAGCGCCGCCCACGGCATCATGACCACCGACACGCTGCCGAAGATCTCGTCGGCCAAGGTGCAGATCGAGGGCAAGACCGTCACCTTCACCGGCATCAGCAAGGGCGCCGGCATGATCCGCCCCAACATGGCCACCATGCTGAGCTTCCTGGCCACCGACGCCGGCATCGCCCAGCCGCTGCTGCGCAAGCTGGCCGTGGAAATCGCCGACGCCTCGTTCAACCGCATCACGGTGGACGGCGACACCTCCACCAATGACTCCTTCATCATCGCCGCCACCGGCAAGTCCGGCGTCAACGTCAACAGCGAGTCCGACGCCGCCTACGCGGCCGTGCGCGAGGCGCTGACGGCCGCCGCGCTGGACCTGGCGACCAAGATCGTGCGCGACGCCGAAGGCGCCACCAAGTTCATGACCATCCGCGTCGAGGAAGCCGGCACCACCGAGGAAGCCCTGAAGGTCGCCTACGCCGTCGCGCATTCGCCGCTGGTCAAGACCGCCTTCTTCGCTTCGGACCCCAACCTGGGCCGCATCCTGGCCGCCGTGGGTTACGCCGGCATCGACGACCTGGACGTGTCCAACATCCGCCTGTGGCTGGACGACGTGCTGGTTGCCAAGGACGGCGGCCGCAACCCCGCCTACCAGGAAGCCGACGGCCAGCGCGTGATGAAGCAGGCCGAGATCTCGGTGCGCATCGCGCTGGGCCGCGGCCAGGTCAGCGACACCGTCTACACCTGCGACTTCTCGCACGAATACGTGTCGATCAACGCCGACTACCGTTCCTGATCGACATGACGGCCAACGAGTTCACCAACCTCATCCAGCGCGCCGAGCGCGTGCTGGCGCAGCTGGAGGCCTTCCTGCCTCCGGCCACGCCCGAGATCGACTGGACGGCCCACGCGTTCCGCTGGCGCAAGCGCGGCGCGCGCGGCTGGCTGGACGCCGTGCGCCATGTGGCGCGCATCGACCTCGAAGACCTGCAGCACATCGAGCGCCAGAAGGCCACCATCGACCGCAACACGCTGCAGTTCCTTGAAAACAAGCCCGCCAACAACGTGCTGATGACCGGCGCCCGGGGCACCGGCAAGAGCTCGCTGGTCAAGGCCATGCTGGCCGCCTATGGCGACCGCGGACTGCGCCTGATCGAAGTCGACAAGTCCGACCTCGGCGACCTGGCCGACATCGTGGAGCTGGTCGCCTCGCGCCCGGAACGCTTCATCGTGTTCTGCGACGACCTGTCCTTCGAGGAAGGCGAAGCCGGCTACAAGGCGCTCAAGTCCGTGCTGGACGGCTCGGTGTCGGCCTCGGGCGACAACGTGCTGATCTACGCCACGTCCAACCGGCGCCACCTGATGCCGGAATACTTGAGCGAGAATCTGCAGGCCAAGCACCAGCCCGACGGCGAGATCCATCCGGGCGAAACCGTCGAAGAAAAAATCTCGCTGTCCGAGCGCTTCGGCCTGTGGCTGTCGTTCTACCCGTTCAAGCAGGACGACTACCTGGACATCGTGCACCACTGGCTGCGCGAACTGGGCTGCCCCGAAGCGCAGATCGAACCCTCGCGCACCGAGGCGCTGCAATGGACGATCGAACGCGGATCGCGGTCTGGCCGCGTGGCCTATCAGTTCGCACGCGACTGGGCGGCCCGCCATGTCTGAGAAGATCGTCGACGTCGCCGCTGGCCTGATCCTGCGTCCCGACGGCAAGCTGCTGCTGGGGCAGCGCCCCGAAGGCAAGCCGTGGTCGGGCTGGTGGGAACTTCCCGGCGGCAAGCTCGAACCCGGCGAGACCGTACTGGAAGCGCTGGCGCGAGAACTGCAGGAAGAAATCGGCATCCGCGTCACGCAATCGCGTCCCTGGGTCACCTATGTGCACGTCTATCCGCACACCACCGTGCGGCTGGCGTTCTGCCACGTCACCGGCTGGGAAGGCGAACCGCAAAGCCTGGAGAACCAGCGCCTGGAATGGGTGGACCCGGCCAACGCGGCCTCGGTGGGCGACCTGCTGCCCGCCACCCTCCCCCCGCTGCGCTGGCTGCAGCTGCCCACCACCTACGGCATCAGTTCCGTCGGCTCGCGCGCCGGCATCGCGCCGTTCCTGGGCCGGCTGGAAGCCGCGCTGGCGCGCGGCGTGAAGCTGGTGCAATTGCGCGAACCGCAATGGCCGGACGGCGTCGGCGCCAGTTCGCTGCACGAAGTCCTGCAGCAGGCCCTCAAGCGCTGCCGGGCGGCGGGCGCGCGCCTGCTGGTCAACAGCATCCACCCCGCCGCATGGTGGAAGGAAGCCGACGGCGTGCACCTGCGCACGGCGGACGCGGCGCGGCTGACCGCCCGCCCCGACCTGCCCAAGACCGCACTGGTGGGCGTGTCCGCGCACGACAACGCCCAGGTCGTGCATGCCCGCGACCTCGGCGCGGATTTCGCGGTGCTGGGCCCGGTGCTGGATACGCCCAGCCACCCCGGCGCGCCGACGCTGGGCTGGGATGGTTTCGTGCAGGGCAACCGCGACGCGGGCATTCCGGTGTTCGCGCTGGGCGGGCAATCCACCCAGACCGTATCGCAGGCGCTGCGCCATGGCGCGCACGGCATTGCGGGAATACGCGGCATCCTCTGACCCTCCCGCTTCGGCAAGACGAAACGGCCCATGCCCAGCATGGGCCGTTTCATTTCCGGACCGGGAAATCGCGCATAGACCGAATCGGCGCGGCGATGCACCCTTCTCCCCGGGCCCCCCGCAAGCCGGCGGGCCAACGTGGGCCTGGCGGGCAGGTTCATGGCATCAACCTGAGGAAAACATGTCTGAAATCGCATTTGCCACGCTGGGTGAACTGGCGACGGGCCTGGCCCAGGGCCAGTACAGCTCGGTGGAATTGACGCGCCATTTCCTGGACCGCATCGCCCAGGCCAACCCGGCGCTGGGCGCCTTCGTCAGCGTAGACAGCGCCGGCGCCCTGCGGCTGGCGGAAGCCGCCGACGCGCGCCGCCAGTCGGGCTACGGCCTGCTCAGCCCCCTGGACGGCGTGCCGGTGGCGGTCAAAGACTTATGCGACATCCAGGGGCAAATCACCACGGCGGGCTCCGAAGCCTGGCGCGACCGCCGCAGCGGCGTCACCGCCACCGCCGTCTCCCGCCTGCTCGACGCGGGCATGGTGATGCTGGGCAAGACCCACATGGTCGAATTCGCATTCGGCGGCTGGGGCACCAATCCTGTCATGGGCACGCCGCGCAATCCCTGGGATTTGCAGCAGCCGCGCGTGCCCGGCGGATCGTCCAGCGGATCCGGCGTGGCCGTCGCCGCCGGCCTGGCGCCCGCCGCGCTGGGGTCGGACACGGGCGGCTCGGTACGGATTCCGGCCGCGCTGAATGGCGTGACCGGCCTGAAGACCTCGCGCGGACTGATCAGCCTTTACGGCGCGGTGGCGCTGTCGACCACCCTGGATACCCTGGGCCCGCTGACGCGCGACACCCGCGACGCGATGCTGCTGACCGCGCTGATGGCAGGCCCCGATGCGCAGGATCCCCTGACGCTGGGCGTGCCGGCCTTTCAATTCCGCGAACCCGCCCCCGGCGAGCAGCCGCTGCGCGGCGTGCGCATTGCCCTGATGCCGCTTTCCCAGCACCCCATCGCCGTAGACGCCGACGCGTTGTCCGCGCTGGACGACGCGCGCCGCGTGCTCGCCGGCCTGGGCGCCGAAGTGGCGGAGACGCCCTTCCCCTTCGACTTCCGCGAGATGATGCAGCGCAACGGCCAGATCATTGCGGCCGAGGCCTACGCCGTCCACCGCGGCTATATCGAAGACCCCGCGCAACCCATTGGCCAATACGTGCGCGCCCGCGTGCTGTCGGGCAAAGACCTGTCGGCCGCCGACTACATCGCCGCCCTGCAGGCGCACGCCCAGGCGCGCCGGGACTGGCTGGACTGGATGAGCGACTTTGACGCGGTGCTGACGCCCAGCGCACCCTTCGGCGCGCGCCGCCTGGAAGAAGTCGACGAGGCGGCCACGCCGCTGGCCGCCTTCACGCGTGCGGGCAATTACGTCAACGCGTCCGGCCTTGCCCTGCCCGCCGGCTTCACCGCCAACGGACTGCCGCTGGGCGTGCAATTGCTGGGCAAGCCCGGCGCCGAAGGCGTGCTGGGCCGGATCGGCATGGCATTCCAGGCCGTGACCGACTGGCATCGCCAAAGTCCGGACCTGAAGGCGGTCGGGCTGTAGGCCGGCCGCCGCGGTCAGACAGCGCGCGGCGCACGCCTGCCGCGCGCGCTTCTCATTCCTAGGGAAACTCCCCTCTTGCTGCTGGCATTGCCAAGGGAATATCTTGAACGCCAAATGTGACCACGTAGTCACACGCCTCCGCTGCACCCTCTCTTTGTCGTCGTTTCAACTACAAGGAAGTCCAGCATGCCCCAGCGTTCTCTCCTCGACAGCCAGACCTGCCGCCCCGGCCCGGAGTCTCCCGGCCAAGCCGATCCCGCCCGGCGCGATTTCCTGCTGCGCGGCGCCGCAGGCCTGGCCGGGGCAGCCGGCTTGGCGGCCGGCGGCTGGCCCCTGCGGGCGCTGGCCCAGGCGTCCCCGCCGTTGACGTTCGCATTTTGGCCCTGGGGCAGCGAAATCGTGCAGCAAGGCGCCGCGAGTTTCTCGCAGGACACCGGCGTCCCCGTGAACCTGTCGCCCATTCCCGGCGACTACGCTGCGGTGCTGGAAACTCAGCTTGCCGCCAAGGCCCCGCTGGACATGTTCTATGCACAGCGCGGACAGGCCTCGCGCTGGTACGCCGCCGGCTGGATCCGGCCCATCGACGACATGCCCGGCCTGGCCGACATCCAGAAGCAGATGTTCCCCGGCATCGTCGAGGACGCCAAGGCGACCGACGGCCGCTATCTGGGGCTGACCTATTACAACGGCGGGCCGTTCGCCCTGTTCCGCAACGAACAGATGCTGGGCGAGGCGGGTTTCGGCGGCACAGCCAACGCGGCCGACTATCCGCAGGACTGGGCCACCGTCGAAACGCAGGCGCGCGAAATCAAGAAGAAGGGTCTGGCAGAGCATCCCATGCTGATGCCCTGGTACAACGCGTGGACCGGCCTGCCCTGGGCGCTCATCGCCCAGTGCTTTGCCGAGGGCGAACGCTTCGTGGACGGCGAACTGCGCGCGACGTTCGGCGCCGACACGCCGCTGGCCAAGGTGCTGGCCGACTGGAAGCGCTGGTGGGACGACGGGCTGGTGCAGCGCGCCGTGCTGACCTGGTCTGGCACCGAGACCTCCAGCTCGTGGATGAAGGGCCTGCACGCCTTCCACCTGAACATCGACTACTACAGCTTCAATTACAACGACCCGGCCAAGAGCAAGATCGCCGCCTGGTCCAGCTACAACCCGGTCGTGCCGGGCGCCACACACGACACCGTGCTGGTGGGCCACGCGCTGCTGTGCATGTCCACCCGCAAGCGCAGCGACGCCGAGCAGGCGGCGCTTTGGGAGCTGGTCAAGCATTTCGGCTACCGGGACAAGGCGGGCCAGCTCACCACGCACAAGAACTGGATCGCAAAGGCCAACCTGGAAGTGCCGTTCCCGGAGCTTTACAGCGATCCGGCCAGCAAGTCCGCCATCATGAAATGGATGTATCCGGGCCATCCCGAACAGGTATACCAGTGGCTGTTCCAAGGCCGCGAAAAGGCCGTTGCGGCCAACATCCTGAAGGCGCCCTGGTATCAGGAATGGGACACGGGCATGCACGAGATGATCGCCCAGGACCTGCTGATCAAGGGCTCCAAGACGCCCGCACAGGTGGCGACCGAACTGCGCGCCCGCTGGGACGCGCTCCACAAGAAGTACGCCAAGATCCTGAAGCGGAGCTGATATGGCCAGCGTCACCCTGCAAGGCATCCAGAAAGCCTATTCCCACTTCCAGGCCGTGCGCTCGCTGGACCTGAACATCCAGGACGGCGAATTCGTGGTGCTGCTGGGCCCGTCCGGCTGCGGCAAGACCACCACGCTGAACATGATCGCCGGCCTGGACACCCCCACCGGCGGCGAGATCCGCATCGCCGACCGGCGCGTGGACCAGGTGCCGCCGCACCGGCGCAACGTGGCCATGGTGTTCCAGAGCATCGCGCTGTATCCGCACATGACCGTGCGCGAGAACATCGGCTTTCCGCTGCGCATGCAGAAGATGCCGGCGGCGCAGGTGCGCGCCCGGGTCGATCAGGCCGCCAGCCTGCTGCGCGTGGAATCCATGCTGGACAGAAAGCCCTATCAGCTGTCTGGCGGACAGCGCCAGCGCGTGGCTATCGGCCGGGCGGTGGTGCGCAACCCTGACCTGTTCCTGTTCGACGAACCCTTGTCCAGCCTGGACGCCAAGCTGCGCACGGACATGCGGGTGGAGCTCAAGCGCCTGCACCGCACGCTGCAAGCCACCTTCATCTACGTCACGCACGATCAGGTCGAGGCGATGACGCTGGCCGACCGCATCGCGGTGATGTCCGGCGGCAACCTGCTGCAGTTCGCCGATCCCGACACCATCTACCGCCGTCCCGCCAACATGGAAGTGGCCGACTTCATCGGCAATCCCGGCATGAACTTCCTACGCGGGACGCTGGAGGCGCACGAAGGCGCCCCCGTGCTGGCGACCCAAGCCGGCCGCTACGTGCTGCCGCCCGCGCTTGCCGCCGCGGCGCGCGGACTGCCCGCCGGCAGCGCTGCCGCGATCGGCATCCGGCCCGAAGCCATCAGCCTCGCGCCGCTGGCGGACGACGGCCTGCTGCTGCAAGGCCGGGTGTGGGCCGTGGAACCCGTGGGCTCCGACCAGTTCGTGGACGTCGTGGCGGGCGACGGCGACGACGGTCCGCGCCTGCGCGCCCGCCTGTCGCCCGAACGCCGCCATGAAGTCGGCGCGCCGATTTCCCTGGCGCTGCCTGCTGCGCGACTGTACTTGTTCGACGCCCAGGGATTGCGGGTGTACGGCGGCGAGGAGCCGCGATCATGAATACCGCCAGCCTGGCTCCCGCCCGCCCGGTCCTGGCCCGGCAGGGCGGCAAAGAAATGTCGGACCTGGGCTTTGCGATGACCGTGATCGTCGCGGTGTATGCGCTGAATACGCTGATCATCGGCGTGCCGCTCGGCTATTCGTTCTGGCTCAGCCTGCACGACACCAACGCCATCCTGCGCACAGAGGAATTCGTGGGCGCGGACTTGTACGGCGAGGTGCTTGGCGACCCTGCCGTCATCGACGCGATCTGGCGCAGCCTGGGCTTCGTAGCGATGTGCGTGGCCGGATCGTTCGCCGCCGCATTGGGCATCTCGCTGGTGCTGAACGAAGAGATGCCGCTGCGCGGACTGGTGCGAGGGCTGGCCCTCCTGCCCTGGGCCATGTCCCAGGTCGTCACCGCAACCGTGTTCTCGTTCCTGCTAAACCCCAGCTTCGGCGCGCTGACCGGCCTGCTGGCGCCGCTGGGCCTTGCCAACGCAGCCACTGTCTGGCTGTCCAGCGAGTGGGCGCTGTTCTGGGTGGCGCTGGCGTTCGTCTGGCACGTCGCGCCGCTGGGCAGCTTCTTCTACCTGGCCGCACTGCAGACCATTCCGCGCGACCTCTATCGCGCGGCGCGGGTCGACGGGGCGGGTCCGCTCTCGCGCTTTCGCCACATCACGCTGCCGCACCTGAAGCACACGACCCTGATCGTGCTGGTGGTGATGACAGTGGAGGCCGTGCGCCAATTCGACCTGCTCTTCTCGCTGACGCGCGGCGGGCCGGGCACGTCCACGCAGATCCTGCCGCTGCTGATCTTCCGCTACAACTTCGAGTTTTCGAAGTACGGGCTGGCGTCTGCCGCGGCGTTCCTGCTGACCGTGCTGTCGCTGCTGCTGGCCACCGCCTACTTCATGCTGATCCGCAAGAAGCGCCCACAAGGAGACTCCCATGCGAAATGACGCTGCGCAGGTCACCGGCGAAGGCTGGCGGCCCTGGCTGGTCGGGGCAGGCGTGGTCCTGGTGGCGCTATGGAGCCTGTTCCCGATCTACTGGACGCTGAAGGCGTCCTTCATGGACGAGTCCGCCATCATCATGGGCGTTGCGCACAATACGGGCGGCTACACGTTCGACAACTACCTGCGCGTGCTGGGCCTGTCCAGTTCGGACTCCATCTTCGGCGGCCAGACCAAGGCCATCATGACGGGCTTCGTGAACAGCGCACTGGTGGCGCTGCCGGCCGCGGCCGCCGGGACCGCCATCGCAACGCTGGCGGGGTACGTGCTGGGCCGGTTCGAATTTCCGTTCAAGGGGCCGCTGCTCTACGTGCTGCTGGCCTCGCGCACCCTGCCTCCCATCGCGCTGTTGATTCCGTACTACGTGTTCTTTGCCGCCATCGGGCTGGCGGGCAGTCTGTTCGGGCTGTGGGTCGTTTACCTGACGGCCGTGATCCCGCTGCTGTCCTGGGTGCTGATGGGCTATTTCTCGTCACTGCCCGTCGAAATCGAGCGCGCCGCGCGCATGGACGGCTGCACGCGCTGGCAGATGCTGCGCCACGTCACCCTGCCGATGGCGCTGCCCGGTATCGCCGCGGCCTTCATCATCGCCTTCCTGGTGGGATGGAACGATCTGCTTTTCGCCATCGTGCTTACGGGCGGCACCGCCGCGCAGACCCTGTCCGCGTCGCTCCTCGGGTTGTCGCCGCTGATGCCGGGCTTTCGCGCCGACCTGGGGCTGTTCGCCGCGGCCAGCATGCTGGCCGCCCTGCCGCCGCTGGCCCTGGCCATGCTGTTCCAGCGTTTCATCACCAACCTGAACATCGTCGACCCCGTGACGAGCAATACGGACTAGGAGCTGCTGACCGATGACGATAGGCGTAGCGGCATATGGCCCGGGCGCTGGCGCGGCGGTGCGGAAGGCGGCGCTCGCCGCCGAGCTGCTGGGCCACGGCGCCATCGGCGGATTTGCCGTGTTCGCCATCCTGGATGCGGACGGCCGCGTGCGGCGATCGGCCTGCCAGCGCGGCGGTGTGGCGGCGCTGGACCTGCCCGCCGAGTGGCTGGACGCCCGGCACGCCGCGCTGATCGAAAGCGGTCCCGACCGGCCCGAACCGCTGTCGCAGTTTCTACCAGGCGCCGACGGCATTGGACTGGCCACCGGCCACCGGCTGCCCAACCGACCCGGCGCGGACGGCACGCCCCTGAACGCGGCAGCCTTGCGCCTGATGGCGGCGGGCATGTCCGCCGCGGACGCAGTCGGGCGGGTGCTGCAGGCGAACCCGGAGGTCGACGCCGGCCTCATCGCGCTTTCGGCCACGGGCGAGATCGGCTGGGGCAACACGCCGCGCGTAGCGCGGCGGCCCGACCAGGGGCAGGCGTGGCGCGACAACGGCGCGTGCCGGCTGGCGGTGCTGCACAACTCCATCCACCCCTGCGCGCCGCTGGCCGACGCGATGGCCGACCTGGCCTGGCATGCCCTGTCCGGCGTATCGGGCGCCTGCCGCGCGCTGTTCCTGCCCGTCTCCGTCGCGATCACCCCAGCCGCTCGCGACCGCGTGCTGGTGGACGGACAAGGCCGCATCCTGGCCATCGAGCAGGCCGACCCGTCCCTTCCGGCGTCCCCGCGCCGGGGCAATGCGGCTTATCTGGGCAGCGAAGTCTGGCAAGATGGCAGGCGGATCGGCCACACCATCAGCGAACTCATCGTCGACATGGCCGACGGACGGGTGTCCGGCGCGCCAGACCCCGCCCGATCCCTCATCATCATGAAGGAATAGGCCTATGTCCCGCCGTGAGAATACCGAGCGACTGATATTGCAAGCCCTGGAAGCCCAGATCCTGGAAACCGGCATGGGCGGCGTCGGCATCAATGCCATCGCCAAGCGCGCCGGCGTCAGCAAAGAGCTCATCTACCGGTACTTCGACGGCATGCCCGGACTGATGCTGGCCTGGATGCAGGAGCAGGACTTCTGGACGCGCAACCCGGGTCTGCTGGCGGCGGACGAATCCAGCCAGCGCACCCCGGGCGAACTGGTGCTGTCCATGCTGCGCGCCCAGATCGACGCGCTGGCCAGCAATGAAACGCTGCGCGAAGTGCGCCGCTGGGAACTGATTGAACGCAACGAAGTATCGGCGCCGCTGGCCGAGCGCCGCGAACGCGCCGCACGCGGCTTCATTGACCGCGTCGACGGCCTGGCGCCCGACGTGGACATGCCCGCCGTCGTCAGCGTCATGCTGGCCGGCGTCCTGTACCTGATGCTGCGCGCCAAGACCGAATCCCACTTCCTGGGGGTGCCGCTGCGCACGCCCGAAGGCTGGGACCGGATCAACGGCGCGCTGGAACACTTGGTGGCCCAGGGCTTTCCGCCGGCCCTGAACACCGAATCTCTTGCCAACCTGGAAGCGCGCCGTCCACCCCGGCCGGCCGCCCCGCCCGAAACCTGACCCCCAACCCAGCAGCCATGCCCGCGCATCCCGAACAGCAGGACTACGACATCATCATCACCGGCGGCCAGGTGGCCGACGGCCTTGGGGGCCCCGCCCGCCGCGCCGACCTTGCCATCCGGGGCGAGCGCATCGCCGCCATCGGCGATGGGTCGGCATGGCGCGCGCGGCGCCGCATCGACGCCACGGACAAGGTGGTGTCGCCGGGCTTCATCGACTGCCATACCCACGACGACCGTGCGCTGCTGGGCGATCCGCTCATGCGCCCCAAGGTCAGCCAGGGCATCACCACCGTCGTCACGGGCAACTGCGGCATCAGCCTGGCTCCGGTCAGCGCGCCGGGCGACGCCGTGCCGCCGCCGCTGAACCTGCTGGCCAAGCATCCCGGCGAACTCTACGGCCACATGCGGGACTACGTAAAGGCGCTGGAGGATGCGCCCGCGGCCGTCAACAGTCTGGCGCTGGTGGGCCATTCCAGCCTGCGCGTATCCGCGATGAGCCGCCTGGACCGCCCCGCCGACAAGGCGGAGATCGCCGCGATGCGCCACGCGCTGGACCAGTCCATGGCCGCCGGTGCGGCAGGGCTTTCCACCGGCCTGTATTACCCCACCGCCATGCACGCCAGCACCGAGGAAGTGATCGGCGTGGCCGAGCCGCTGTCGTCGTGGCGCGGGCTGTACACCACCCATCTGCGCGACGAGGCCGATCACGTCTGCGATTCCATGGAAGAGGCCTTCCTGATCGGACGCGCCGCCGACGTGCCCGCGATCCTGTCGCATCACAAGGTCACGGGCAAGAACAACCACGGCCGCACCGCCGAGACCCTGGCGCTGTACGACCGCGCCCGGGCGAATCAGCCGCTGGGCATGGACGTGTATCCCTATTCGGCGTCGTCCACCATCCTGGAACCGCGCCGCGTCGGCGCCGGCGAAAAAATCATCGTGACGTGGTCGCAGACCCGCCCCGAGATCCAGGGCGTGGATCTGCGCGAACTGGCCGCACGCGAGGGCAAGGATCCCACCCGACTGGCCGAAGAACTGTCGCCCGGCGGCGCCATCTACTTCTCGATGGACGAAGACGACGTGAAGCGCGTCATCAGCCACGGCAGCGTGATGATCGGCTCCGACGGCCTGCCGCATGACCAGCGTCCGCACCCGCGCCTGTGGGGCGCCTTCTCGCGCGTGCTCGCCCGCTATGTGCGCGAAATGCGCGTGCTGGGCATGGAAGAGGCGATCCGCCGCATGACCAGCCTGACTGCAGCGCAATTCGGACTGAAGGACCGCGGAGTGCTGCGTGCCGGATGCCTTGCCGACGTGGTCGTGTTCGATCCGCACACCGTTGCCGACATGGCCAGCTTCGCCGAACCCACCCTGCCGTCCTCCGGCATCCACGCGGTGCTGGTCAATGGCGTGCTGGTCGAGGAAAACGGCGCCGCGACGGGCGCCCGCCCCGGCCGATTGCTGCGCGGCGAAGACCGCGCCGCGCCGGGATTCGAATCGCCCGCCTGGGCGGCCTGACGCGCCGCTCCGGGCGGCTCCCTCTCTTTAACCCGGCGCGCCGCGTCCCTGCGCGGCGCGCGATTGGAACACCATGCACATCGTAGTCATCGGCGCGGGAGTGGTCGGCATGACCACCGCCTATTTTCTGCACCGCGAGGGCCATCGCGTCACCGTGGTGGACGCCGGCTCCAGCCCGGGCCAGGCCACCAGCATGGCCAACGGCGCGCAGCTCAGCTACAGCTTCGTTGCACCGCTGGCCGATCCCGCCGTGCTTCCCCGGCTGCCCTCGTGGCTGCTGGGACGGGACACGCCGCTGCGATTCCGCCCCCGCCTGGACCCCGACCAGTGGCGCTGGAGCCTCGCCTTTCTACGTGCGTGCACGCGCTCGCGCAGCCGGTCCACCACGCGGGAGCTGCTGGCGCTGGGCCTCTACAGCCGGCATTGCGTCCATGACCTGGTGCGGCAGGAGCGCCCGGATTTCGATTTTTCGTCGTCCGGCAAGCTGCTGGTCTACCAGGACGCCGCGGCCTACGAGCACGCGCTGTCGCAGCGCGATTACCAGGCCACGCTGGGCTGCGAGCAGCGCGTGATGGACCGCCAGGCCTGCCTGGACATGGAGCCTGCGCTGGCCGACATCGGCGCCAGCATCGCGGGCGCCATCTACACGCCGACCGAAGACGCGGGCGACTGCCAGCGTCTGTGCACGGAACTGGAACGCATCCTGCGCGCCGCGCCGGATCCCGTGCAATTCCACTTCAATACGCCGGTGCGGGCCTTGCGATCCGAACGCGGCCGCGTGGTAAGCGCGGCCACGGCCGCCGGCGCCATCGACGCCGACCACTACGTGCTGGCCAACGGCGTGGGCGCGCAGTCCCTGGCCCGGCCGATGGGCATGGACCTGCAGATCTATCCGCTCAAGGGGTACAGCCTGACATACGACCTGACGCCGGAGAGCATCGCGCCCAGCGCCAGCATCAGCGACATCCGGCGCAAGGTGGTCTATGCCCGGCTGGGCCAGCGGCTGCGCGTCGCCGGCATGGTTGATATCGGGACGGGCGGCGCCGCCATCGACCCTGCGCGCGTGCGCAGCCTCGAACGCGACGTGGCCAAATTTTTCCCGCGCCTGAATCCGGCGGGCGCGCCCCGCGCCTGGGCAGGCCTGCGTCCGGCACGCCCCGACGGCAAGCCTTTGATCGGGACCACGCCCTACCGCAATCTGTGGCTGAACACCGGCCACGGCGGCCTGGGATTCACCCTGGCCGCCGGCAGCGCGCGCATGCTTGCCGATCTGATGCGGGGCCGCGATCCCGCCGTCGAGGCGGCGGCCTTCGCCCTGCAATAGGCGCCGGCCGCGGCACTCAGTCCGCTTTGATGCCGCTGTCCCGGATCAGCTTGCCCCACTTGTCGCGTTCTTTCACTTCGAACGCGGCCAGGTCGGGGCCGAACATGTTGCCTGGCGTCGCGCCGCCTTGCGCCAGCGACTTCTGCAGATCGGGGGACTTCAGCGCCAGTTTCATCGCAGCGATCAGCTTGTCCACCACCGGCGCCGGCGTGCCGCGCGGCGCGTACAGGCCCGACCATGCAGTGACCTCGAAACCCGGCAGTCCCGCCTCCGCCATCGTGGGCAGGTCGGGCGCGGCGGGGCTGCGCTCGGCCGACGTTACCGCGATGCCGCGCAGGCGGTCGCCCGCCTTCAGCGCGCCCATGGAGCTGGGCAGGTTGTCCATCAGGATGTCGACCTGGCCGCCGATGACGGCGGGAATGGCGGCAGAGGAGCCTTTGAACGGTACGTGCAGCATCTGCAGCCCCGCCATTGACTCGAAGTACGCGCCTGTCAGGTGCACCGACGAGCCAATGCCCGGCGATGCGTAGGAAAACTTGCCGGGGTCTTTCTTGACCGCCTTCATCACGTCTTCCAGGTTGCGCCATGGCGAGTTGGCGGCCACCGCCATGACATTGGGCGTGGAAGCGATCATGCCCAGCGGCACCAGGTCGGTGGCGGGATTGAAGCCGATGTTGCCGTACAGGAACTGGTTGACGCTCTGCGTGCCCACCGAGCCCAGCACGATGGTGTAGCCGTCCGGGTGGGCCCGCGTGGCGGCCGCAACACCCAGGTTGCCCGCCGCGCCCGGTTTGTTCTCAACCACGATGGATTGGCCCAGCGCGGGCCGCATGTGCTCGGCAATGGTGCGCGCGAAGATGTCCGTGGTTCCGCCCGGCGGGAACGGCACGATCAGCGTGATCGGCCGCGCGGGCCATTCCTGCGCGGACACCGCCGCCGCTCCCAACGCCAGCGCGGCCACTGCCGTCGCGCCTGCCCAGCGTCCTGCCATGGCGGCTGCCCGCCCACGAGATAACCAGCCCATCCTCTTCCCCTTCGCTTTTTCGCGTGTTCGATTGATCAAACGGAATTCGGTGCGTCGTTACTGCGCGCTAAAGTGACCGATTGGTCACTTTGACGGCATTAAGAACCCGCACCGTTGGCTTGTCAATGAATGCGAGGGGGGTTTAGGCGTAATCCCTAGGCGTTCAGTCCGCGCGCGCGGTCTGCTCCGCCGGCAGGCCTTCCCAGCCGCCGCCCAGCGCGACGATCAGGTTGACGCTGGCCACCAGGCGGCTGCCCAGCAAACTCAGGGCATTGCGTTCGCTGTTGAGCGCCGTGGCGTCGACCACGGCCACGCTCAGGTAGTCGACCAGGCCGGCTTTGTACTGGTTCTGGATCAGGCGCAGCGATTCGCGCGCGGATTCCAGCGCGCGGCGCTGCACGATCTGCTCTTGCTCCATGACGCGCAGCTGGATCAGGTAGTCCTCGACCTCGCGCAGGCCGGTCAGCGCGGCCTGGCGGTAGGCGGCCGCCTGCGAGTCGTACGAGGCGCGGGCCTGTTCAACCTGGGCCTCGCGCGCGCCGCCGTCGAATATCGTCAGGGCCAGCGCCGGGCCCAGCGACCAGAAGCGGGCGGGCGCCGTCAGCAGGTCCGCGAACTCGCCGTTGCGGAATCCGCCGTCCGCCGACAGCGTCAGGCTGGGAAACCACGCGGCCTGCGCCACGCCGATCTGCGCATTGGCGGCGGCGGCCCGGCGTTCGGCGGCGGCAACGTCGGGACGGCGTTCCAGCAGTTCGGACGGCAGGCCCACCGGTATCTGCGGCAGCTGCAGCGCGAACACCGTGGGCGGCAGGCTGAACTGCGACGGCGCCTGGCCCATCAGCACGGCGATCGCGTGCTCGTACTGCCCGCGCTGCCAGTCCAGGTCGATGGACTGCGCGCGCGTGCTCTCCACCTGCGTGCGCGCCACGGCTACGTCGGCCTGGCCGGCAACGCCAACCTCGTAGCGGTTCTGCGTCAGCTGCAGCGACTTTTCATAGGCCGCCACGGTGGCGTCCAGCAGCCGCTTCTGCTCGTCCAGGACGCGCAGCTGCAGGTAGGTCTGGGCCAGCGCCGCCTGGGCGCTCAGCCGGGTCGCGCCCAGGTCGGCCAGGCTGGCGGCCGCACTGGCTTCCGACGATTCGACGCTGCGGCGCACGCGGCCCCAGACGTCCAGTTCCCAGCTGACGCTGCCCGTCAGCGAGTACTGGTTGTACACATTGCTGCCCGACGAGGACGACGACGAACCGTTCTGCCCGCCGCTGCCCGCCCGTGTCATGCCGGCGCCCGAGCTGACGGTGGGATAGAAGCCGGAACGCGCGCCGCGCACCAGTCCAAGCGCCTGACGGTAGTTGGCCTCGGCCTGCGCAATCGTCTGGTTGGATGCGTTCAGGCGGTCCACCAGGCCATTGAGCACGGGATCGTCGTAGACCTTCCACCAGGCGCCGCGGTCGGCGTCGTCGCGCGGCTGCGCGGGTTTCCAGCCGGGCACTTCGGCCTGGCCTTCCTTGTAGGCCTCGCCCACGTCCAGCGCCGGGCGCTGGTAGTCGGGTCCGACCGCGCAGGCGCCCAGCAGCGCGCACAGCGCAAGCGTGACCGCGGCGCGGGGGAAGAAGGCGAAGGGGTACGGCTTGGGTCGGGTCATGTGCGTTCTATGGAAGCGGGCGCTCCGCCTTTCGGGGCGCGCCGGCGCGCGGCCCACAGGCGGAAGCGGTCCAGGTAAAGATAGACCACGGGCGTGGTGTACAGCGTCAGGATCTGGCTCAGCACCAGGCCGCCCACGATGGTAATGCCCAGCGGCTGGCGCATTTCGACGCCCGCGCCGGAGGCCAGCACCAGCGGCAGCGCGCCGAAGATGGCCGCCATGGTCGTCATCATGATGGGGCGAAAGCGCGTCAGGCAGGCCTGGAAGATAGCATCGCGCGGCGTCATGCCGTGATGGCGTTCGGCATCCAGCGCGAAATCGACCATCATGATGGCGTTCTTCTTGACGATGCCGATCAGCAGGAACACGCCGATCAGCGCGATCAGGGTGAAATCGTAGCGCACCAGCAGCAGCGCCAGCAGCGCGCCCAGTCCGGCGGAAGGCAGGGTAGACAGGATCGTGAGCGGGTGGACGAAGCTCTCATACAGGATGCCCAGCACGATGTACATGGTGACCAGCGCCGCCAGGATCAGCCAGGGCTGCTGCGACAGCGTCTGCTGCAGCGCCGCCGCCGTCCCCTGGAAGCCGGCCTGGATCTGGTCGGACGGCAGGCCGATGCGCGCCACCGCGTTGTCGATCGCGGTGGTGGCCTGCCCCAGCGACACGCCGGGCGCCAGGCTGAACGACACCGTGTCGGCCACGAACAGGCCCTGGTGACTCACGCTGAGCGGCGCGTTGGCATTCTCAAGTTTGGTGAAGGCGGACAGCGGTACGCGGGCGCCGTCCGCGGTGATGACCTCGACCTGGCGCAGCGATTCGATGTCCTGCGCGAACTTCGGGTCCACGCCCAGCACCACGTGATACTGGTTGAGCGGCCCGTACATCACCGACACCTGGCGCTGGCTGAACGAATTGTTCAGCACCGTGGAGATCGTGGACATGCTGACGCCCAGGCGGGTCGCGGCTTCGCGGTCGATCACCAGGTTGATTTCGCGGCCGCGGTCCTCGACGTCGGCATCGACATCGGTGATCTCGGGAATCTTGGCCATGGCCTGCTGCACCTTGGGCATCCAGGTGCGCAGCAATTGCAGGTCGCCCGACATCAGGGTGTAGTCGTAGGAACCCTGGCTCTGGCGCCCGCCAATCCGGATGTCCTGCTGCGACACCAGGAACATGCGCGCGCCCGGCATGTTCTGCAGCTTGGCGCGCAGGCGGTTGATGACCGTGTCAGCCGACACCTTGCGCTCTTCCAGGGGCTTGAGCTGGATCTGCATGAAGCTGCTGTTGCTGCCCCCGCGTCCGCCCGCGTAGCCCGTCATGCTTTGCACGGCCGGATCGGCCAGCACGACCTTGCGCAGCGCCTCCAGCTTGGGCAGGGTGGCCTGGAACGAGGTGCCCTGGTCCACGCGGAAGAAGCCCAGCAACTGCCCCGTATCCTGCTGCGGGAAAAAGCCCTTGGGCACCACGGTGTACAGGTAGACGTTCAGGCCGACCGCGATCGCCAGCGTCAGCATCATCAGGCGGCCATGCGCCAGCGCCCAGCGCAGCGACACGCGGTAGCCGTCCAGCATGGATTCGAAGACGCCGGCGGACCAGCGCGCCAAGCGCCCGGGCGGCTTTTCTTCCTTGGGCTCGGGGCGCAGCAGGCGCGCGCACATCATGGGAGTGAGGGTCAGCGACACCACCAGCGACACCATGATGGCGGCCGAGAGCGTCACGGCGAACTCGCGGAACAGGCGCCCGACCACCCCGCCCATCAGCAGGATGGGGATGAACACGGCCACCAGCGACAGGCTCATGGACAGCACCGTGAAGCCCACTTCGCGAGAACCGCGCAGCGCGGCGCGCATCGGCGACATGCCGTTCTCGACGTGGCGCATGATGTTCTCCAGCACCACGATGGCGTCGTCCACCACGAAGCCCGTCGCCACGATCAGGGCCATGAGCGAAATGGTGTTCAGCGTGTACCCGCACATATACATGATGCAGAACGTGCCGATCAGCGACACGGGCACCGCCACGCTGGGGATGATGGCCGCGCGCCAGCGGCGCAGGAACAGCAGCACCACCAGCACGACCAGGCCGACCGCGATGATCAGGGTCAGTTCGGCTTCGTGCAGCGATGCCCGGATGCTGGGCGTGCGGTCTTGCGCGACCGTCATGGTTACGTCCGCGGGCATCAGCGCCTGCAGCACGGGCAGCTGCGCGCGCACGGCGTCCACGGCCTCGATGATGTTCGCGTCCGCCTGCCGCCGCACGACCATCAGGATCGCGTTGCGCTCGTTGTAGAAACCGGTCTGGTACAGGTCTTCGACCGAGTCCTCGACCTTGGCGACGTCCGACACGCGCACCGGCCGGCCATCGCGCCAGGCGACGATCAGCGGGCGGTATTGTTCGGCGCGGTTGAGCTGGTCGCTGGCCATGATCTGCCAGTGGTAGCGGTCGTTTTCGAGCACGCCCTTGGGCCGGTTGGCGTTGGCGTTGGACAGCGTGGCGCGCAGCTCATCCAGCGACACGCCCTGGTTGGCCAGCGCCCCGGGCAGCACGGTGACGCGCACGGCAGGCAGCGAGCTGCCGCCCACGGTGACCTCGCCCACGCCGTCCACCTGCGACAGCTTCTGCGCCACGATGGTGGACGCCAGGTCATAGAGCTGGCCCTGGCTGAGGGTGTCGGACGTCATCGCCAGCGTCATGATGGGCGCGTCCGACGGATTGGACTTGTGATACGTGGGATTGCTGCGCAGGCTGGTCGGCAGTAGCGAACGGGCCGCGTTGATCGCCGCCTGCACGTCGCGCGCCGCGCCGTTGATGTCGCGCGACAAGTCGAACTGCAGCGTGATGCGGGTGGAGCCCTGCGAGCTGCGCGACGTCATTTCGGTCACGCCCGCAATGCTGCCCAGCGACCGCTCCAACGGCGTCGCCACGCTGGACGCCATGGTTTCCGGACTGGCGCCCGGCAGGCTGGCCGACACCGAGATGGTGGGAATATCCACCTGCGGCAGCGGCGCCACGGGCAACAGGAAGAACGCAAGCAGGCCGGCCAGCACGACCGCCAGGCTCAGCAGCGTGGTCGCCACCGGCCGGACGATGAAGGGCGCCGACAGGATCATCGGGCGTCTCCGGCCGGCGCCTCGGCCACGCCGCGCCAGCGGCGCGACATGCGGTCGAACATCAGGTAGATGACCGGCGTGGTGAACAGGGTCAGCACCTGCGACAGCAGCAGGCCGCCCACCATGACCAGGCCCAGCGGCTGGCGCAGTTCAGCGCCGGTGCCGGTGGACAGCATCAGCGGCAAGGCGCCGAACAGGGCCGCCAGCGTGGTCATCAGGATGGGGCGAAAGCGCAGCAGCGCCGCTTCGTGGATGGCCGCGCGCGGGGCCAGGCCGCGCTTGCGCTCGGCGTCCAGCGCGAAGTCGATCATCATGATGGCGTTCTTCTTGACGATGCCGATCAGCAGGATGATCCCGATGATGCCGATCATGTCGAGCTCGGTGCCGCTGATCAGCAGCGCCAGCAGCGCGCCGACGCCAGCGGACGGCAACGTGGACAGGATGGTGATGGGATGGATGTAGCTTTCGTACAGCACGCCCAGCACGATGTACATGGTGACCACGGCCGCCAGGATCAGCCACAGCGTGCTGGACAGCGAGTTCTGGAACGCCAGCGCCGCGCCCTGGAAGCGCGTTTCCACGGCGGCGGGCATGCCGATTTCGGCTTCGGCCGCGGTGATGTTCTGCACGGCGTCGGACAGCGACGCGCCCGGCGCCAGGTTGAACGACACCGTCACCATGGGGAACTGATCCAGGCGGTTGACGGCCAGCACCGTCCTGCCTTCGCTGATGCGCGCCACGGACGACAGCGGCACCTGCGCGCCCGTTGACGTCGGCACATGGATCTGGCCCAGCGAGCCGGGCGACATCTGGAACTGCGGCTGCACCTCCAGCACCACGCGGTACTGGTTGGACTGCGTGAAGATCGTGGAGATCAGGCGCTGTCCGAAGGCGTTGTACAGCGCCTCGTCGATCACGGCGGCCGTGATGCCCAGGCGCGAGGCGGCATCGCGGTCGATCTCGACCCAGGTCTGCAGGCCGTCGTCCTGCAGGTCGTCCGCCACGTCCACCAGGCCCGGCACGCTGCGCAGGCGGTCGACCAGCTTGGGCGTCCATTCGCTCAGCACCTTCAGGTCGGGGTTGGACAGCGTCATCTGGTACTGCGTGCGGCTCACGCGGTCTTCGATGGTCAGGTCCTGCACGGGCTGCATGTAGACGGTCAGGCCGTCCTGCGCGCTCAGCGCGTCCTGCAGACGCGCCATCACCGTGCGCAGGTCGCCGGTGCGCTCGGCCTGCGGCTTGAGCGATATCTGCATGCGGCCGGCGCTGAGGGTGGCGTTGCTGCCGTCCACCCCGATGAAGGACGACACGGCCTGGACGTCAGGATCCTGCAGCACCAGCCGCGCGGCGGCCTGCTGGCGTTCGGCCATGGCGGGGAACGAGATGGACTGCGGCGCCTGGGTGATGGCCTGGATCAGCCCGGTGTCCTGCTGCGGGAAGAAGCCCTTGGGCACGACCATATACAGCAGCACGGTCAGCGCGAATGTCGCCAGCGCCGCCACCAGGGTCAGCGTCTGGTGGCGCAGCACGACCTGCAACATGCGGTCGTAGGCGGCGATGACGCGGTCGATGAAGGCGCCCGTGGCCTGATGGAAGCGCCCGTGCTTCTGTTCGGATTCCGAGCGCAGCAGCCGCGCGCACATCATGGGCGTAAGCGTCAGCGACACCACCAGCGAAATCAGGATGGACACCGCCAGCGTGATCGCGAATTCGCGGAACAGGCGGCCCACCACTTCCGTCATGAACAGCAGCGGAATCAGCACGGCGATCAGCGAGAACGTCAGCGAAATCAGCGTGAAGCCGATCTGCGAGGCGCCCTTGAGCGCCGCCTGCATGGGCTTTTCGCCGTCTTCGATGTGGCGCGCGATGTTCTCGATCATGACGATGGCGTCGTCCACCACGAAGCCGGTCGCGATGGTCAGCGCCATCAGCGTCAGGTTGTTGATGGAGAAGCCGGCCAGGTACATGATGCCGAAGGTGCCCACCAGCGACAGCGGCACCACCACGCTGGGAATCAGCGTGGCCGTCAGGCTGCGCAGGAAGACGAAGGTGACCATGACCACCAGCCCCACCGCCAGCAGCATTTCGAACTGAACGTCGGCGACGGAGTCGCGGATGGTCTGGGTGCGGTCGGACACCACGCTCAGGTCCAGCGTGGCGGGCAGCGCGGCTCGCAGCTGCGGCATCAGCGCCTGGATCCGGTTGACCACGTCGATCACGTTGGCGCCGGGCTGGCGCTGGATGTTCAGCAGGATCGCGGGCTTGTCCCCGACCCACGCGGCCTGGCGAGTGTCTTCCGCGCCCTCGACGGCGCGCGCCACGTCGGCCAGGCGCAGCGGCGCGCCGTTCTTGTAGGCGATGATCAGGCTGTTGTAGTCGGTGGGCGTCTTGAGCTGGTCGTTGGCGTTGATCGTGGTGGACCGCTGGGGCCCGTCCAGGTTGCCCTTGGGCTGGTTGACGTTGGCGCCGACGATGGCGGTGCGCAAGTCCGACAGCGACAGGCCATTGGCCGCCAGCGCCTGCGGATTCACCTGCACCCGCACCGCGGGCCGCTGACCGCCCGCCACGCTGACCAGGCCCACGCCGGGAATCTGCGACAGCTTCTGCGCCACCCGCGTATCGACCAGATCGCGCACCTGCGGCAGGGGCATGGTGGGCGAGGTGATCGCCAGCGTCAGCACCGCCGCGTCCGCCGGATTCACCTTGTTGTAGGTGGGCGGCACCGGCAGGTCCGAAGGCAGCAGGTTCGACGCCGCGTTGATCGCCGCCTGCACCTGCTGCTCGGCCACGTCCAGCGGAAGGCTCAGGTTGAACTGCAGGGTGATGACCGAAGCGCCGCCCGAACTGGTGGACGACATCTGGTTCAGGCCCGGCATCTGTCCAAACTGCCGCTCTAGCGGCGAGGTCACCAGGGACGTCATCACGTCGGGGCTGGCGCCGGGATACAGCGTCACCACCTGGATCGTCGGGTAGTCGACCTCGGGCAGCGCGGAGACGGGCAGAAAACGGTAGGCGATCAGGCCGGCGATCAGGATGGCCACCATCGACAGCGTGGTGGCCACGGGGCGCAGGATGAACAGACGCGACGGGCTCACGGGCTTTCCTGCTTACTTGGCGGTCGGGGTCGTGCCGGCCGGGGCGCCGGGGCCCAGCGTCTTGTCGCGGGTGGCGGGGATGACTTGCTCGCCGCCCACGATCTCGACCTTGGCGCCGGCGCGCAGCCGGTCGGTGCCTTCGGTGACGACGCGATCGCCGGGCTGCAGGCCTTCATTGACGGCCACCATGCCGCTGTTGATGGCGCCCAGCTTCACCTGGCGCACGGCCACCGTGTTGTCGGGCTGCACCAGGAACACGAACGCGCCCGCCGAACCCTGCTGGATCGCCGCCGTGGGAATGGCGGTCGCGTCCTTGCGGGTCAGCACGTGCAACCGCACGTTGACGAACTGGTTCGGGAAGAGCGCGTCGTCGGTGTTGTCGAACCGGGCCTTGAGCTTGAGCGTGCCGGTCGCGACGTCGATCTGGTTGTCCAGCGTTTCCAGCTTGCCCGTGGCGATGCGGCGCGTATCGGCCCGGTCGTAGGCCTCGACCGCCAGCGTCCTGCCGGCCGCGAGTTCGGCGCGCACTTCGGGCAGCTGCGTTTCGGGCAGCGTGAAGACCACCGAGATGGGCTGGGTCTGGGTGATGACAACCAGGCCGTTGGTGTCCGAACTGGACACGAGGTTGCCGCGGTCGACCTGGCGCAGGCCTAGGCGGCCGCTGATCGGCGCCGTGATGCGCGCGTAATCCAGTTGCAGCTTGGCGTTGTCAACATTGGCCTGGTCGCTCTTGACCGCGCCTTCGTATTGGCGCACCAGTGCGGCTTGCGTGTCCACCTGCTGCCGGGCGATGGAGTCCTGCTTGAAAAGCGCCTGGTAACGCTGCAGGTCGCGGCGGGCGTTTTCCAGCTGCGCAAGGTTCTGCATCTGTGTGCCGCGGGCCTGGTCCAGCGCCACCTGGAACGCGCGCGGATCCACCTGCGCCAACAGGTCGCCGGCCTTGACCTGCTGGCCTTCCTGGAAGGCCACCTCCACGAGTTCCCCGCTGACGCGGCTTCTGACGGTAACGGTGTTGTAGGCGGTGACGGTGCCGAGCGAGCGCAGGAAGATGTCGATGTCCTGCTGGGCTGCCGTGGCGACGCGCACCGGCACGGCCATGTTCGCCATGGCGGCCGCCATGGGGGGCCGGCCGCCGGGGCGCGCCCCCGCTCCGCCCGGGCCGCCTTGCTTGGCCGAGGGCCGCAGCGCCAGCCAGGCGACGCCGGCCACGACGAGCACCAACAGCGCCAGCCCGACAATGCGGCGGCGGCTCCAGCGGGAGGGTTGGGAAACAGGACGGCTATCGGACATGGAAACGGTTCCGGCACACTCGGAGAAAGCCGTATTGTCTACTAGACCGTCCCGGTTTCGGCCGGCGGGCCGTCAAGCTGAAACTACCCGCAACAGGAATCAGGCCAGCGTCACCGTTGCGTAACTTCCGTCTATGAGCTGCAAAGCGTCATCTGGAAGGATACGTCGCGCGCCACCTGCTGGGGCTTGAACTCACCATCCTGGGTGGAAAAACGTATCCAGATCATGTACTTATTGGCGCTGATCTCGGGAAAAACGCCCTGGGCGGGATCTACCCAGATGCGCAGCAGCTGGAACTGCTTGCCGCCCAGCATCTGCTGGTAGGCGCCCTGCTCCGCGACGATATCGGTCTTGCGGCCGGATTCGCGCAAGAGACGCAGCGCCAGCGTCAGGCCGTCGTACAGGGGGATGAAGGGGGACACCCAGGCCTGCAGGTCCGCGCAGCGGGCGGCTTCGGATTTGTTCTGCCAGGCGTAGTAGGACGGCATGTCCACCTGCGTGGCGCTGCCCGGCACGGAAAGGCGGCCCCGCAGGCTGGTGAGCCATTCGTTTTCGCGCAGCGACTGGCCGGTCTTGCCGGGCGCCGCCAGCGCGCCGGCCACCTTTTCCATTTCGCGCAGCATCCCTTCCAGCGCATCCTGCGCCACACCGGGATGGTCGCGCAGCCCGACCAGCGCCAGGCGCTGGCGTTCCAGGTCTTGCAGGACCGCGCCCTTGACGTCCGTGCGTTCGCAGGCGTCGAGCAAATCAAAGAGGGAGGTGACGGCAACCTGATGCTGGCGTGAGTCGCCTTCGCGAGCAAAGAAGAACAGCCTGTCGAACAGGTATTCCAGCCGCAGATAAGCGCGGATGCGCTCATTGAAGGGGTATTCGTAAACGATCACGCTTTTTTACAGGCCCTATCAGTGGTTGGCCGCCGGGCCAAGAATATTCAGGGGTGCCGGCAGCCGCTGGCTTACCGGCCCGTCGTGGTCGCCAGCGCCAGCCAGCGGTCATGCAGGGTCAATGCCCGCGCGCGCAATTGTTCCGGCGATGTCGTGGCGTCGTTGAGTATGACGTCGTCCGCGACCTCCAACCGGCTTGCCCGCGCGGCCTGTGCCGCCATGATACGCCGGATGTCCGGCTCCGTCAGCCCGCTGCGCTGCTGCACGCGGGCGACCTGCGTTTCGGGGTCGCAGTCGACCACGCAGATGCGGTCCACGCGCGACCGCCAGCGGTCCAGGGACTCCACCAGCAGCGGCACCACGAACACCAGATACGATCCGCTGGCCGCGGCGGCCTGGCGTTCGGTTTCGCGTCCGATGGCGGGATGCAGCACGGCTTCCAGCCGCTGGCGAACGCGCGGATCTGCGAAGGCCTGCGCGCGCATCCAGGCGCGGTCCAGCGCGCCATCCGGCGCCAGCGCCTGCGGGCCGAACTCGCGCAGGATGGCCGGCATGGCGGCGCCTTGCGCGGCGGTCAGCGCGCGCGCGATTTCGTCGGTGTCCACCAGGGTCGCGCCCCATTCGCCCAGCATGTCCGCCACGCGGGACTTGCCCGAACCGATACCGCCTGTAAGTCCGATCTTGAACATGCCGCCTTTCCCATTAGTCCTTGCCTAGCTCATGAACAGCCAGAGTCCCTGCTCGCCGCCCAGCAACAGCGTGACCAGGCCGGCCAGCGCCAGATAGGGCCCGAAGGGCAAAGGCTGGCCGCGGCTTGCGCGGCCGCTGAACGTCAGCGCGCCGCCGATCAGCACGCCCACCAGCGAAGCGCTCAGCAGCAGCATGGGCAGCGCCTCGACGCCGAACCATGCGCCTAGCGCAGCCAGCAGTTTGAAGTCGCCCTGGCCCATCCCTTCGCGTCCGGTCAGCAGGCGGAACACATGAAAGATAACCCACAGGAAGAGGTAACCCGCCACGGCGCCGACCACCGCCATCTGCAGGCTCGTGAAGGCGTCGAAAAGATTGACCAGCAGGCCCGCCCACAACAGGGGCTGGGTCAGGACATCAGGCAGCAGCGTCGACTCGAAGTCGATCCAGGCCAGCGCCACCAGCGTGGCCGACAGGCCCATGCCCGCCAGAGCGATGGGCGTCGCGCCAAAGCGCCACGCGCAGGCGGCGAACAGCGCGCACGTCAGCAGTTCGATCACGGGATAGCGCCAGCCGATCGGCGCGCTGCAGGCGGCGCAGCGGCCGCGCAGCAGAATCCAGCCCACGATGGGAATCCGCCCCTTGGGACTGACAGGCGCGTTGCAGGCGGGGCAATGCGATGCCGGCGACAGCAGGCCATAAGCGCCGCCAGCGGGCCGCGCGGCGCCCGTCGCGTCCAGGCACTGCGCCTGCCATTCGCGTTCCATCATGCGGGGCAGGCGGTGGGTCAGCAGCGTGAGCCAACTGCCGATGAACAGTCCGGCCAATGCCGCCAGCCCGATGAAAACGCCCAGGGGCATGTCGAAAACGTGCCACATCGCCGTCAGATGCCCCCGCGATGCGCGCGCGTTGCAGCCTGCGCCTTGAGGGCGATGGCGCAAAGGATGAAGGGCCGCCAGAGGCCCTGTCGTAATTTGTGCATAAAGTACCGGCAATACCCAACAACAACTAAGCGAACGTATCGAATCTTCGCATAAGTGCGTAAAATCGGAGACAGACTCAATTCACGGATAAGCTGCCATGGCCGCGCGCGTAGACATCGTTTCCCGCTCCCGCAAACTCAGCGTCATGGGGCTGCTGCTAGCGGGCACCGTGATCGGCGTGTCAGGCTGCGCCAAGCAGAAAACCGAAGGCTATTACGACCTGCCCGCCGAAAGCACGGTAACCGACGCGCAATACCAAGGCTCCGGCGCCGGATACCGCAGCGTCATCCGCGCGCCGTCCCAGGTGCAGATCGAACTCAAGCGCGACGCTCCCAGAACGCAGAACCAGGCCTCGCAGGCCAACCCGGCAGGCCAGACCACCGAAGACGGCCAGGCCGTGCCGGAAGGCGTCGATAGCAGTGCGGGCGGATCGTCGCCGGCCGCAGTCGCCCCGGCGGTTCCGGCCTCGGCCCCCAGCGCCGCTTCGCACAGCCTGGTGCCGCAGCCCCAGACCTATATGGGCACCCTGCCGTGTTTTTCGCCCGCCATGCAATGCACGGCGCAGCGCGTGACGCTGACCCTGGCGCCCAATGGCCGCTGGCGTGGTCGCACGGCCTACCTTGACAACGATCCCCAGAAGGGCCCGCCCGTGGCCGAGCAAGGCTGCTGGGACGCCACCGACGAACGCCCGCCGCGCGTCATTCTGATGGACGGCCAGGGCAATGTCCGCGTGGAATTCCTGGTGGCTGCCAACAACGTGCTGCGCGTGCGTTCCATTGGCGGCCAGACGCCCAACCTGAACTACAACCTGACCCGCCAGCCGGATCTGGACCCGATCGACGAACTGGCCAAGGCCGCGTCGCCCAAGTGCCCCTGAACCCCGCCCGCGGCGCCTGACCGCCGCTGGCCAGCAGCAACGCCCCCGGGCCTGACGGACACGTTGTCCGCCAGGCCCGGATTCATTCTGGCGCTGGCGAGGCATTGGAATCAGGCCAGGGATCAGGGTTTGGACCAGCCCCGGAATGGGGGCCGGCAACGTGCGGCTGTGGCGGCGGCGCAGGCGCGTATGCGCCTGCGGGTTCGTGCAAGACCACGGAATTGCCGCCCGCGCGGCACGCTGGTGCGGCCCCGCGGCCGTCTGTGGCATGTTGCTTGCGGGCGGCCAGGACCGGCGTAGCGCCCGACCTCCCGTGCGCGCAGAGGCGGCAGGCCAGTTGCATGGCATTGCGGGCGTTCAGCTTGACGAAGATTCTGGCGCGGTGGGCCTCTACCGTGCGCAGTGAGATGCCCAGGTCGATGGCGATGACTTTATTGGCCCGCCCGGCGGCCACGTAGTCAACGATCTGCCGTTCACGGGCAGTAAGGGACGACAGGATGGCATCCAGATCGGGGCTGGGCGACGGCATGGGCGGCTCGCTTGCAATATAGGATTGCAACCAGTCTGCCCGGACGCCCCGTCCGCCGTAAGCTGGCAATTCTGACAGGGGCGGATGAAAACGCCCCGGTATGGCCGCGCTATGGCATCAGGCCGTGTAGGCCAGTTCCAGGTTGTCGATCAGGCGGGTAGCGCCCAGCTTTGCGGCGGCCAGCGCCACGACGGGCTCGCCGGCCTGCAGGTCGGCCGCCTCGGGGCGCTTCAGGTCGCGCTGGCGGCGCAAGGCCACGTAGTCCACCTTCCAGCCGCGCTGGCTCAGGCGCTGGACAGCGTCGTGCTCCAGGCCGGCGGCGTCGCGTTCGCCCTGGGACAGCCGGCGGCCGATTTCCTGCAGCTCGGCGTACAGGGCCGGCGCCTCGGCGCGTTCCGCGTCGCTCAGGTAGCGGTTGCGCGAAGACAGCGCCAGGCCGTCGGCGGCGCGCACGGTCTCGTGCGCCAGCACTTCCACGGGCAGCTGGAACTGGCGGCACATGTTGCGCACCACCATGAGCTGCTGGTAGTCCTTCTTGCCGAAGACCGCAACGCGCGGCTGCACGCAGGAGAACAGCTTGAGCACCACCGTGCTGACGCCGGCGAAGAACCCGGGGCGGAACTCGCCTTCAAGGATGTCGCCCAGATCGTCGGGCGGCTGCACCCGGTAATTCTGCGGTTCGGGGTACATCTCGCGTTCGTTCGGCGCGAACAGCACGTAGACGTCGCGCGCCTGTTCCAGCTTTTCGATGTCGGCAGCCAGGGTGCGCGGATATTGGTCGAAATCCTCGTTCGGGCCGAACTGCAGGCGGTTCACGAAGATGCTGGCCACCACGGGATCGCCGTGCTGGCGCGCCAGCTTCATGAGCGCAAGATGCCCTTCGTGCAGGTTGCCCATGGTGGGCACGAACGACACGCGGTTCTGTCCGCGCAGGTGATCGCGCAATTCCTGGATGGTGTGTACGACTTTCAAGGGAATCTCCGGGGGTTGGGGCAGCCCGGTCAGGATCAGGCCGCGACCGCCGCCACGCTGGTGTACGCCAGGCGCACGTAGATGGGAGCGTAAGGCTCGGCCTGCGTGATTTCCAGCAGCGACTCGCGGGCCAGCTCCAGCATGGCGATGAAATGCACGACGACAACCGCCGCAGGCGCGCCTTCGCGCACGCGCTCCATGAACAGGTCGCCGAATTCCATGAAGCGCACGTCGTTCAGGCGGCGCAGGATGTGCGTCATGTGATCGCGCACCGACAGCTGCTCGCGCGTGATGTGATGGTGCTGATTCAGCTTGGCGCGCTTCATGATGTCGGCCCAGGCCGCGCGCAGGTCGTCCACGCTGACATCGGGCAGCGCGCGCTCGACGCTGAGGTCGGCGACGGCCTGGCTGCTGACGAAGTCGCGGCCCAGCTGCGGCATCTTGTCCAGCTTCTGGGCGGCCAGCTTCATCTGCTCGTATTCGAGCAGGCGGCGGACGAGTTCGGCGCGGGGGTCTTCGGGCTCTTCGCCGGTGTCGGTCTTCTTGACCGGCAGCAGCATGCGCGACTTGATCTCGATCAGCATGGCCGCCATCAGCAGATATTCGGCGGCCAGTTCGAGGTTGGTGATGCGGATCTGGTCCACATACGACAGATACTGCCGCGTGACATCCGCCATCGGGATGTCCAGAACGTTGAAGTTCTGTTTGCGGATCAGGTAAAGCAGCAGGTCCAGGGGCCCTTCGAACGCTTCGAGAAAGACTTCCAGCGCATCGGGCGGAATGTACAGGTCCGTCGGCATCTGGAACAGCGGCTCGCCATAGAGGCGCGCGAACGCCACGCTGTCGATGGTGTCGGGCGTGCTGTCGACGGACGGTTCCACTAGCGCGGCCAGGGCATCGCCTGGCACCGAGGGGTTCTGGACCATTTTCGCCGCAAGGGTATCAGTCTGCCTGATACACGTACGGCTTTTGCGGCACGCGCGCCGCGCGGAAGCCTTCCAGCAGCTCCGAGTCCTGCGGTTTGTCCCAAAGGCGGGCGCGGCCCTCGCGCTGGCGCTCTTCGGTGCCAGGGTGGGATTGCTTGTAGTCCTTCAGGAAAAGGGTGATCTCGGATTCGTAGTTGGTCGCCATGGCACCAATTTCAATGGGTTTCGGATCTCCGGAGTTTACTTCACGGCGGGCTTAACCCCGGCGTTACAATCTTCGGGCACCCATCGCCGCCTCCCGACATGTCCGCAGAATCCGCAGCAGCCGCCAATCCCGCTCCGCCATCAACCCTGGACGCAGCGCGCGCGGCGCGCATGATTCCCTTCATCGTGGGCTGCGCGCTGTTCATGCAGATGCTCGACGCCACCGTCGTGGCCACCGCCCTGCCGGCCATGGCCAGGGCCCTCGGATCCACGCCGGTGCGGCTCAATGTGGCGATCACATCCTATTTGCTGGCCGTCGCCGTCTTCGTGCCCATCAGCGGCTGGGCGGCCGACCGCTACGGCGCCCGGCGCGTGTTCATAACCGCCATCGGCCTGTTCACCCTGAGTTCCGTCGCCTGCGCCCTGTCCCAAGACCTGCCGCAACTCGTGATCTCGCGGATCGTGCAGGGGATGGCGGGCGCCATGATGGTCCCGGTGGGCCGCATCATCCTGCTGCGCACCGTCCCCAAGCAAGACCTGCTCAAGGCCATGTCCTTCCTGTCCATCCCGGCGCTGCTTGGGCCGGTGATCGGCCCGCCGCTGGGCGGCTTCATGGTCACGTACATGTCGTGGCACTGGATCTTCCTGATCAACATCCCGATCGGCATCCTGGGCATCTTCCTGGTGCTGCGCTTTGTGGCGGAAATCCGCGAAGAAACTGCCCCGCGGCTGGACTGGGTGGGCTTCCTGCTCAGCGCCGTCTGCCTGGCCACGCTGGTCAGCGGCTTCGAGGCCATCGGCCGCGACGTGATGCCGCTGCCCGTGCTGCTGGGCCTGATCGGCCTGGGCATCGCCTGCGGCCTGCTGTACGGCGTGCACGCCCGGCGCGTGGACCACCCCATCATTGATCTTTCCCTGATGCGGATTCCCACCTTCGCGATCTCCACCCTGGGCGGCAACCTGTGCCGCTTTGCCGTGGGCGCCACCCCCTTCCTGCTGGCCATGCTGCTGCAGGTGGGCTTCGGCCTGACGCCGTTTTCGGCCGGCCTGATCACCTTCGCCAGCGCCGCCGGGGCGCTGCTCATGAAATTCGTCGCCACGCCCATCGTGAAACGCTTCGGCTTTCGCCGCGTACTGACCTTGAACGCCCTGCTCACCGGCCTGTTCATCGTGGTCTGCGGCACGTTCAGCCCCGCCACGCCGGTATGGCTGATGATCGCCATCCTCCTGGTGGGGGGCTTCTTCCGGTCCTTGCAGTTCACCGGGGTAAATACGCTAACCTATGCCGACATCCCCCCGTCCAAAATGAGCCGCGCCAGCAGCTTCTCGGCCATGGCGCAGCAACTGGGCATCACCCTGGGCGTCGGGGTGGCCGCGGTCACGCTGAACGTCAGCATGTCCTTGCGCGGCGCCGAAACCCTGGCGATCAGCGACGTGGTCGCGGGCTTCATCGTCATCGGCCTGCTGTGCATGGCATCGACCTTCTCCTTTAGACGCCTCGACCCTCAGGCCGGGGCACACCTGAACGGCGCGAAAAACAGTGACGACGAATGAATATGTCCTAGCCCTGGACCAGGGCACGACCAGCTCCCGAGCCATCGTATTCGACCGCGAAGGCGTCGTGCGCGGCGTCGGCCAGCGTGAATTCCGCCAGCACTACCCCCGTCCGGGCTGGGTCGAGCACGATGCCAACGAGATCTGGCACAGCCAGCTCGACGTGGCGCGCGAAGCGCTGCGCAATGCCGCCGCGACGGCCGCCGACGTGGCCGCCATCGGCATCACCAACCAGCGCGAAACCACCCTCATCTGGGAACGCGCCACCGGCCGCCCCCTGGCCCGCGCCATCGTGTGGCAAGACCGCCGCACCGCCCCCCTGTGCGACCAATTGCGTAAAGACGGCCACGGCGACTTCCTGCAGTCGCGCACCGGCCTGGTGGTGGACGCCTACTTCTCGGGCACCAAGCTGGCCTGGCTGCTCGATCATGTACCCGGCGCGCGCCAGATGGCCGACCGCGGCGAACTCGCCTTCGGCACCGTCGACACCTGGCTGATCTGGCAACTGACCGGCGGCGCGGTGCACAGCACCGACCCCAGCAACGCCTCCCGCACCATGCTGTTCGACCTGCACACGCAGGACTGGAACGACGACATCCTGGCGCTGCTCAAGATCCCGCGCAGCGTGCTGCCGCAGATCGCGCCCAGCAGCGCCATCGTGGGCAACGCCCTGCCCGAATGGCTGGGCGGCTCCGTACCCATCGCCGGCGTGGCGGGCGACCAGCAAGCCGCCACCTTCGGCCAGGCCTGCTTCCAGCCCGGCATGGCCAAGAACACCTACGGCACCGGCTGCTTCATGCTGATGAACGTCGGCGACAAGCCCGTGCAGTCCAGGAACAACCTGCTGTCCACCGTCGGCTGGGGCCTGCCCCAGGCCGGCCAGGCCGGCTGGAAGCCCGCCTACATGCTCGAAGGCGGCGTCTTCGTGGCCGGCGCCGCAGTGCAGTGGCTGCGCGACGGCCTGGGCATCATCCAGCGCTCGGAAGACATCGAATCGCTGGCCGCCAGCGTCTCCGACACCGACGACGTCTTCATGGTCCCCGCCTTCGCCGGCCTGGGCGCCCCGCACTGGGACCCCTACGCGCGCGGCACCCTGGTCGGCCTGACCCGCGGCACCTCCCGCGCCCACATCGCCCGCGCCACGCTGGAATCCATCGCCCTGCAAAGCGCCGAACTGCTCACCTGCATGAACGCCGACAGCGGCATCGCGCTGACCGAACTGCGCGTCGACGGCGGCGCCGCCCGCAACGACCTGCTGATGCAGATGCAGGCCGACATCCTGGGCGTCCCGGTCGTCCGCCCCCGCGTCCCCGAATCCACCGCCCTGGGCGCCGCCGGCCTCGCCGGCCTGGCCGTCGGCTTCTGGTCCAGCCAGGACGAATTCGCCTCCAAGTGGCAAGCCGAACGCACCTTCGAACCCGCCTGGCCCCAATCCGTACGCGAGGCCCGCATGAAACGGTGGCGCCAGGCCGTGGAACTGTCAAAGGGCTGGTCGGCAGGCGCGGCGAAGTAGGCCTCACACCAGTACTTGGCGATGGCTTAGTGGTCCGGTGAAACATCGCGCAGCGCCATCGCCCCGACGCAAGACACCGCGTAAGCCCCAAAAGGCCGCCCGCGCGGCCGGCCTGGGGCGGGCCCCGCAAGACGCTCTAACCCCACCCCGGCGCTGGCAAGAACCTAAAGAACCCCGCCCGCCCCAGCACCCGGCAAAATCCAACCACTGAAGCCCGGCGTGGCGGCGGCCTGGGGTGCGCGGGGCGTGTAGATGCGCCCGAGGGAAACCGTAGGGAGCCGAAGGCGGACGAGGTTGACAACGGGGAAGTCCGGAGCGAACGCTCCGGACCGCAATCGTAGCCCCGCGCGCCCCAGGCCGCCGACGCGCCGGGCGTCAAAAGAACCTGACACTCCCCATCAAGCCGCCCGCACCCCAATAGCAACCACCCTGGCGCTGAACTCCTTCAGCAACGCCTCCCGCACCGCCTCCGCCCGAACCATCGACGCCTCCTTGACGTGCCCGTACCCCCGGATCTCCTCGGGCACGCTCGCCAGGGCCACCGCCCGGTCCAGATTTCCCCGATTCAGCTTCGACAGGATCGCCGACATGGTCTCGCCGTATTCGCGGATGAGCTCGCGCTCGGCCCGCCGTTCCTTCGTATACCCAAACGGATCCAGCCTGGACCCGCGCAAAAACCGCAGCCTGGCCAACAGGCGGAACACCCGCAGCATCCCCGGCCCATAGCTGCGCTTGATCAGATGCCCGTCCTTATCCCGCCGCGCAAACACCGGCGGCGCCAGGTGAAAACGCAGCTTCCAGTCCCCTTCGAACTGCTCGCCCACCCGCTTCACGAACTCGCCATCGGAATACAGCCTCGCCACCTCGTACTCGTCCTTGTACGCCATCAGCTTGAAGTAATAGCGCGCCACCGCCAGCGCCAGCCGATCGGTTCCTGTGGCATCGCGCTCCGCGCGCGCCACCTTGTCCACCAAGTCCGTGTACTGCTTCGCATACGCAGCGTCCTGGTACTGCGCCAGAAACGCCTTGCGCACCGCCACCACCTGCGCCAGCTCGCCCGCCGGCTTCTTCAATTCCACCACCGGGCTCGCCGCGCGCGGCCGCTTGATCTCGATAATGTCCTGCGGCTTGGCGGCCGGCACGCCGCCGTTGGCCATCAGCCGCGCCACGCCCGCCGCATCGTGCGCCGCGCGCCGCCCCCAGGCGAAGGCCGCAAGATTCAACGGCACCTGTTGCCCATTGAGCTCGATCGCGCGCAGCAGCGCCTCGCGCGACAACGGAATCCAGCCCTTCTGGTAGGCATAGCCCATCATCAGCGGATTCGAATAGATGGCGTCGCCCAGCAGCACCACGGCCATCGCCGCGGCATCCACCGCGTCCAGGTGGTCCTTGCCGCAAGCCTCCTGCAGCCCACCGGTCAGGCTCGCCGCCGGGAGCGTCCAGCCAGGATTGGACACGAACGCCGCGGTCGGCGCGGTATCGCTGTTAAGCAGCACCCGCGTGCGGCCCGGGCTCACCCTGGCCATCGCGTCCGCGCTGGTCGCCACGACCAGGTCGCCGGCCAGCAGCAGGTCCGCCTCGCCCATCGCCACCCGCGTATTCATCAGGTGATCGGGCGAGCCCGCCAGCACCACATGCGAATACACCGCCCCGCCCTTCTGCGCCAGGCCCGCCATATCCAGCACCGAACAGCCCTTGCCCTCCAGGTGCGCCGCCATGCCCAGCAACTGCCCGATAGTCACCACCCCCGTGCCGCCCACGCCCGCAATGAACACCCCATAAGGCTGATCCAGCGCATGCGCACGCGGCAGCGGCACGTCCTCGTCAGGCGCCTCGTCTTCCTGGGCCAGCGCGGCCGGCTTTTTCAGCTTGCCGCCTTCCACCGTCACCAGGCTGGGGCAAAAGCCCTTCAGACAGGAAAAATCCTTATTGCAGCTCGATTGATTGATCTTGCGCTTGCGCCCGAACTCGGTATCCAGCGGCTCGACCGACAGGCAGTTCGACGCCGTGGAGCAGTCACCGCAGCCCTCGCATACCCGTTCGTTGATGACCACGCGGCGCGCCGGATCCGGATAGGCGCCGCGCTTGCGGCGGCGGCGCTTCTCGGTAGCGCAAGTCTGGTCGTAGACCAGCACCGACACGCCCGGATGTTCGCGCAGTTCGCGCATCACGGCATCGAGTTCGTCCCGGTGCCGCACCGGCACGCCCGGCGCCAGGTCGCCCACGTCCAGGTACTTGGCCGGGTCATCGGTCACGATCACGATTTTCTCGATGCCTTCCGCCGCCACCTGCCGCGTGATCATGGGCACGCTGATGGGCCCGTCCACCGGCTGCCCGCCCGTCATCGCGACCGCATCGTTGAACAGAATCTTGTACGTGATGGGCGCCTTGGCGGCCACCGCCGCGCGTATCGCCAGCAGCCCCGAATGGAAGTAAGTGCCATCGCCCAGGTTGGCGAAAACGTGCTTTTCCTCGGTGAACGGCGCCTGTCCCAGCCACGGCACGCCTTCGCCCCCCATCTGCGTGAAAACATCCGTGCCGCGGTCCATCCACCTGACCATGTAATGGCAGCCGATGCCCGCCATGCCGCGCGAGCCCTCCGGCAGCCGCGTCGAGGTATTGTGCGGACAGCCCGAACAGAACCAGGGCTTGCGTTCTTCGACCACGCGCGGGCGCGCCAGCGCCTGTACGCGTTCGCGGATGAACGCCAGCCGCGCCTCGATGCCCGCGCGCACGTCGTCCGGCAGTTCAAAGCGCATCAGGCGCGCCGCGATGGCCTTGGCGACCATGGCGGGCGAAAACTCGTAGTGCGCCGGCAGCAGCCAGTTGCCCTGGGGCACGGACCACTCGCCGCCGTCCTTGTCGTCGAACTTGCCCACCACGCGCGGAATCTTCTTGCCGCTGCCGATCCAGCTGAACAGCTCTTCCTTCAATTGATATTCCAGCACCTGGCGCTTTTCCTCGACCACCAGAATCTCGTCCAGCCCCTCCGCGAACCGTTGCATGCCGGTCGACTCCAGCGGCCACACCATGCCGACCTTGAAGAGGCGCAGGCCGATGCGCTTGCACACGTCGTCGGACAGGCCCAGGTCCGCCAGCGCCTGGCGCGTATCGAGATAAGCCTTGCCCGAGGTCATGATGCCGAAGCGGGCATCGTGCTGCGGCACCTGCCAAAGCTCGCGATTCAGCCCGTTCGCGCGCGCGTAGGCCAGCGCCGCATACAGCTTGTAGTCCAGGAGCCGCGCCTCCTGCTGCAGCGGCGTATCCGGCAGCCGGATGTTCAGGCCGTCGGCCGGCAGCTGGAAATCCTCGGGCAGCAGGATCCGCACGCGCTGCGGGTCCACGTCGACGGACGCGGAAACCTCGACGATGTCCGTGATGCACTTCATGCCGACCCACACGCCCGCGTAGCGGCTCATGGCCCAGCCGTGCAGCCCGTAATCCAGCACTTCCTGCACACTGGACGGGAACAGCGCCGGGATCATGCAGGCCTTCAGGATGTGGTCGCTCTGGTGCGGCAGGGTCGAGGACTTGGCGGGGTGGTCGTCCCCCGCCACCACCAGCACGCCGCCATGGCGCGAAGTGCCCGCAGCGTTCGCGTGCTTGAAGACGTCGCCGCAGCGGTCCACGCCGGGCCCCTTGCCGTACCACATGCCAAAGACGCCGTCGTACCGGGCGCCCGGAAACAGATTGACCTGCTGCGAGCCCCACACGGCGGTCGCGGCCAGGTCTTCGTTGATGCCGGGCTGGAATTCGATGTGGTGGGCCTTCAGGTGCCTGGCCGCCTTCCACATGTTCTGATCGACGCCGCCCAGCGGCGACCCCCGGTAGCCCGACACGAACCCCGCCGTGTTCAGGCCCGCCTGCGCGTCGCGCATCCGCTGCATCATGGGCAGCCGCACCAGGGCATGGATGCCGCTCATCCAGGCGCGGCCGGATTCCAGGGTGTACTTGTCGTCGAGCTGGACAGATTCAAGCGCCGCGCGGACGGCGGGCGGAAGCGGGGCATTCATGTCTACTCCAGTATCCTGATGCCCCCACCAGCTTCGCGCGTTGGCTCCGAGGAGCGCACGCGGGCCAACAAGGGCCGTGAAAGTGAAGTCCCGGCGCGTTAGTCTGGCGGAATCGCGCTTCTCGTCCTTTCGGTTGTAACCGCTGCCCCCCACCCCGGCAATAGGGCGATGCGATAATTGCCCGCATGGACTTCGCCCCTCGCATCGTCGCCTGGCAACGCCAGCATGGCCGCCACGATCTACCCTGGCAAAACACCCGGGATCCCTACCGGATCTGGCTATCCGAGATCATGCTGCAGCAAACGCAGGTGGCCACCGTCATTCCCTATTACGAGCGCTTCCTGCAACGCTTTCCGGACGTCGCGGCGCTGGCCGCCGCCTCGCAGGAAGACGTCATGCCGTACTGGGCGGGACTGGGCTACTACGCCCGCGCCCGCAACCTGCACCGCTGCGCGCAGGAAATCGTGCGCGACTGGAACGGGCGCTTTCCGCCGACCGCCGAGGCCATCGCCACCCTGCCGGGCATCGGCCGGTCCACCGCCGCGGCCATCGCGGCATTCGCCAATGGCGAGCGCTCTCCCATCCTGGACGGCAACGTCAAGCGCGTATTCACGCGCCACTTCGGCATCGCGGGCGATCCCGCTAAACGCGAGGTCGAACAGCGTCTTTGGGCGCTGGCGCACGCGCAGGTCGATGCCGCGCCCGGACTGGACATGGCCGCCTACACGCAGGGGCTGATGGATCTGGGCGCCACGCTATGCACGCGCGGCAAGCCCGCCTGCGACAGGTGCCCGGTGATGGATAGCTGCGTGGCCCGGCGCGAAGGCCGCCAGGCCGAGCTGCCCACGCCCAAGGCGCGCAAGGCCATCCCGGAGCGCGAGACCTGTATGCTGGTGCTGCGGCACCAGGGCGCGTTCCTGCTGCAGCAGCGGCCCGAGCCCGGCATATGGGGCGGTCTGTGGAGCCTGCCCGAATTCGACGCCGCGGGCGATCCCGACAGCGCCTCCCGCGCGCTGGGCCTGGAACCGGAGCAGCGCTTCGAACTGGCCGCCTTCGCCCACACCTTCACGCACTACCGGCTGCACATCCGCCCCTGGCTCGTGCCCGTGCGGGCGGCCAGCCTGCGCGAACCGGCCTTGCCGGAACGCTGGGTGCCGGCCGAAAAGCTGGGCACGATGGCGCTGCCCGCGCCGGTGAAGAAATTGCTGCAGGGTCTGGTGGACGCCGGGATGCAGGACAGCCTGTTCGGCGAAAAGGGCGCGGCGTAGACATTCTCTGCGTGGGTGTCTGACACCCGCGCGGCACTGTCTCAAGCCCAAGACTGTCTCTCCCGGTGTCAGACACCGGTCCCGCTCAGCAGCATCACCAGCTTCAAATCCGGGTGCGTCGCCAGCCGGAAGGTGATCTGCTGATACGCGAGCTTGCCGCGGCGCGGGTGCTGGAATTCCCGCAGGCCGCCTTCGCGCTCCACGACCGCGTGGCGCGTCCACCAGTGGGAGAAGACCACGCTCTGCCGGCTCAGGCTGTCCAGCAGCGCCAGCACCGCCGGCTCGTCCAGATGCGCCCCGGCATCGGCGCGGAATTCCGCCACCACGCGGCGGGCGCGCTGGTCCCAGTCCACCACCAGTTCTCGGGCGGCGGGGTCCAGAAAGATGTAGCGCAGCAGATTCGGCTCGGGGTCGCGCTGGGGCCAGTCGTCGAACAGGTCGCGCAGCGGCTCGTTGCAGGCCAGCACGTTCCAGGCGCGATCCAGTACATAGGCCGGCGCGTTGATCGCGTTCACGCATTCCTGCAGCGGCCCGGGCGCTCCGCCCGCGTCATCGCGGGCGTGCTGCGGATCGGCGCAATCGGCCAGGTCGAACAGGTAGGCGCGTTCCGCGCGCGCCAGTTGCAGCACACCGGCGATGCGCGACCACACCGACGGCGACACCGACACTTCGCGCCCCTGTTCGATCCACGTGTACCAGGTAACGCTGATGCCGCACAGCTGCGCCACCTCTTCGCGCCGCAGTCCTGGCGTGCGGCGGCGCGAGCCTTCCGGCAGGCCGGCCATCTGGGGCGTGATGCGTGAGCGCGCGCTGCGCACGAATTCGCCCAGCGCCTGGCGGCGCAGGTGGGAGCCTTCGTGGCCGGCGCCGCCGGCCTGGGGGGAAGTAGTCATACCAGGATAAACAATGGGCTTGTACGTGTATACGGGCCCGCCTATCTTAGCGCCTGCACCCGCCCCACCTTCACGATTCAAGGATTTCCATGACTACCAGTTCGCATGACGCCGCCGTCGACCGCCAGTTCAGCCCGCGCGCGGCCGCCTACCTGACCAGCGCGGTCCACGCCCAGGGCGAAGACTTGCTGCAGATGGCGGGCATTGCCGGCCGTCATCCCGCCGCGCGGGTGCTGGACCTGGGCTGTGGCGGCGGCCACGTGAGCTTTCACGTCGCGCCGCTGGTCGCTCAGGTCACCGCCTACGACCTGTCGCAGCAAATGCTGGACGTGGTCGCGGGCGAAGCCGCCAAGCGCGGGCTGGCCAACCTGGGCACCTGTCAGGGCAAGGCCGAATACCTGCCGTTCGGCGACGGCGAGTTCGACCTGGTGATGTCGCGCTATTCCACGCATCACTGGCAGGACGCGGGACGCGGCCTGCGCGAAGCCTTCCGCGTGCTCAAGCCCGGCGGCACGGCCGTGTTCGCCGACGTGGTGTCGCCGGGCGAACCGCTGCTCGATACCTGGCTGCAGACCATCGAAGTGCTGCGCGACACGTCGCACGTGCGCGACTACTCCGTGGCCGAATGGACCCGCATGCTGACCGAGGCGGGCTTCACCCTTCAGGAACTGGCGCCTCGCCGCCTGCCGCTGGAATTCCAGTCCTGGGTCACGCGCATGCGCACCCCCGACACGCTGGTGGCGGCGCTGCGCCACATGTGCGGCATCGCGCCGGACGTGGTGCGTGCGCACTTCGAGGTGCGCGATGACGGCTCTTTCACCAGCGACACCGCGACGATCGTAGTGAAAAAGCCCGCCTGATCAGCGCGGCGGCGGATACCGCGCGTCCAGCGCCCCCGCCACGCCCAGGCTGCGCAACGACTGCGCGGCCTGCGCCACCGCCCGCACAAAGCGTGCGTCCCGGCCCAGGTCGCCGAACACGGCGTCCAGGCCGGTCAACACGCCGGTCCAGGCCAGCATCGCCGGCGGCCCCTTGCCCGCCAGGCCCGCCGCCTGCTCGGCCTGCGCGTAGCGCTCGGCCAGCGCAGCGGCCATCGGATCCTGGATGTCGTAGCGGCGCCCCGCCTGATCCGCGCCGCGCAGGAAATGCAGCCAACCGGCCACCGCCAGGGCCAATCCCGGCATGGGCAGGTCCGCCGCCAGCCGCGCGCGCACGGTATCCAGCAGGCGCTGCGGCAGCTTTTGCGAGCCGTCCATCGCGATCTGCAGCGTCTGGTGCCTGAGCGCCGGATTGGCGAAGCGCAGCAGCAAGTCTTCGCGATACCGCGCCAGATCCAGCCCGGGCAGCTTGGGTAGCGTGGGCTCGATTTCCGAGCGCATCATGTCGCGCAGGTAGCGCGCGACGCCGGGCTGCGCAATGGCCTGATCCACCGTCGCCCAGCCCGCCATCACCGACAGGTAGGCCAGGGCTGAATGCGCGCCGTTGACCATGCGCAGCTTCAGCGTTTCGAACGGCGCGGCTTCAGGCACGAAGCGCGCTCCGCCCGCCGTCCAGTCCGGACGCCCCGCCGCGTAGCGGTCTTCGACCACCCATTCCAGATAGGGCTCGGCCAGCACGGGCCAGGCATCGCGCACGCCCAGCGCGTCGGCGATTTCCTGCCGATCGGCGTCGGTCGTGCGGGGCACGATGCGGTCCACCATCGAACACGGAAATGCGCAGCCCAAGGCGATCCAGTCCGCCAGGGCCGCGTCAACCCGCGCCGCGAACGCAAGCACCATGCCGCGCAGCAGGCGGCCGTTGGCGGGCAGGTTGTCCAGCGACATCAGCGTCACCGGCCCCAGCCCCGCCTCCCGCCGGCGCCGCAGGCCCCAGGCCAGCAAGCCGATGGCGCTGCGCGGCGCGCCGGGCTGAGCCAGATCGTGGACGATGTCGGGATGCGCCAGGTTCAGCAATCCGCTCGCCGGGTCATGGCAATAGCCTTTCTCGGTGACCGTAAGGCTTACGATGCGCGTGTCCGGGCTGGCGATGCGCGCCAGCACGGCCTGCGGGTCCTCGGGCGCGACCAGGACCTCCAGCACGCAGCCGATCACGCCCAACTGCTGGCGCGGCCGGCCAAGATCGTCCGCGCTGCGCAGGGCCAGCGTGTACAGGCCGTCCTGCGGTGCCAGCGCGTCGCGCGTGGCGGGCTGGCGCAATGACACGCCGCAAATGCCCCAGTCCGGGCCCGCGCCAGCGCGCAGCGCGGCGTCGTTCACCGCCGCCAGATGGGCCCGCGCGAACGCGCCCAGGCCCAGATGCACGATGCCGGCCCTGAGCGCGGACCGATCATACCCGGGACGCGCCACCTCCGCCGGCAGCGCCGCCACGCCTGCCGCATGCAGGCGGCCTGCTACCAGTTCCATAGCGTGCCGTCGTGCTGCAGGCGATTCACGGGCAGGTAGGCGCGCTGGTACGGATAGCGGGCGGCCAGCGCTTCGTCGATATCGACGCCATGGCCGGGCGCGTCGCCCGGATACAGCATGCCCTGCTCGAAGGTGTAGGCATGGGGAAACACGGCGTCCGTCTCCTCGGTATGGCGCATGTACTCCTGGATGCCGAAATTCGGCACCCACAGGTCGAAGTGCAGCGCCGCGCCCATGCAGACCGGCGACAGGTCGGTGGCGCCGTGGCAGCCCGTGCGCACCTGGTAGAGCGAAGCCAGGTCGGCGATGCGCCGCAGGTGCGTGATGCCCCCGGCGTGGACTACCGTGGTGCGGATGTAGTCGATCAACTGGTTCTGCACCAGGTCCTTGCAGTCCCAGATGGTGTTGAAGATTTCGCCCACCGCCAGCGGCGTCGTCGTGTGCTGCCGGATCAGCCGGAACGCTTCCTGGTTTTCGGCCGGCGTGGCGTCCTCCATCCAGAACAGGTTGCAGGGTTCCAGCGACTTGCCCAGCCTGCCTGCCTCGATGGGCGTCAGCCGATGATGCACGTCATGCAGCAGGTGATGCTCGAAGCCCAGCTTTTCACGGATGCGTTCAAACAGCTTGGGCGCATGGCGCAGGTATTTTTCGGTGGACCAGTCGTGCTCGCTGGGCAGGTCGGCGTCGGCCGGTTCGTAGAACAGGCTGCCGCGGCCCACGCCGTACACCTTGTCCAGCCCCGGCACGCCGCTTTGCGCGCGGATGGCGCGATAGCCCATGTCGGCGTAGCGCAGCACCTCGTCCACGGTGTGCTCGATGTCGGAACCGTTGGCGTGGCCGTACACCATCACGCCGCTGCGGCTCTTGCCGCCCAGCAGCTGGTACAGCGGCAGGCCCGCGGCCTTGGCCTTGAGGTCCCACAGGGCCGTGTCCACGCCCGCGATGGCGGTCATCGTGACCGGCCCGCGCCGCCAGTACGCGCCCTTGTACAGGTATTGCCAGATGTCCTCGATCTGGTGCGCGTCGCGCCCGATCAGGCAGGGAATCACGTGCTCGGTCAGGTAGGCGGCCACCGCCAGTTCACGCCCGTTCAGCGTGGCGTCGCCGATACCGGTCAAGCCCTGGTCGGTTTCGATCTTCAGGGTCACGAAGTTGCGGCCCGGAGAACAGACAATCACGCGTGCATTCGTAATCTTCATCTTGGACTTCCGGCTACAGGAGAGGAAAGGCCGCTTGCAGCGGCCCGCGGGTCAGAACGTCACCATCACCTTCATCGCCTGGCGGCGGTCGGCCGCCAGCGCAAACGCGTCGTGCACGCGCGCCGCCGGCACCGCCGCCGTCAGCAGCGCAGACACGTCCAGCACGCCGCGGCTCAGGCAGTCCACGGCCATGGCGTATTCGTCCACGAATCGGAAGCTGCCGATGCACGACAGGCTCTTCACCATGATCAGATTGAACGGGCAATGCTCGCTGCTGCCGCCCAGCGTGCCGACCGTGACGACGACGCCGCGCGGCCGCGCCGCGCGCAGGCAGCTCGCCAATCCTGCATAACTGCCGGATGCCTCGAAGCACACGTCCACCGAGCCCTTGCCCGCGGCCAGCGCGTCCAGCGCGCCCGGGTCGGCGGCGGCATTGATGGTGCGCGTGGCGCCCACGCGGGCGCAGGCCGCCAGCGTCTGATCCACAATGTCCACCACAATGACCTGGCTGGCGCCCGCCAGGCGGGCTGCCATCAGGACCAGGGCGCCAATCGGACCGGCGCCCACCACCATGGCGGTCTTGCCCAGCAGGGACCCCGCGCTGCGCACGGCGTGCAGCGCCACGGCCAACGGTTCGCCAAAGGCGGCCAGCTCGAACGGCAGGGAGTCAGGCACGGGCACGCACTGCCGCGCCTCCACCACGACCTGCTCGCGCATCGCGCCCTGCATGTGCGGGTAGCGGCTGGCGCTGCCGAAAAAATGCACGGCCTCGCAATGGTTGGAATCGCCCTGGCGGCAGTAGCGGCAGACGCCGCAGGTGCGCGCCGGATCCAGCGCGACGCGGTCGCCCGGCTTGACGGTGGCGACGGCGGCGCCCACTTCCAGCACCTGACCCGAAGCCTCGTGCCCGGGCGTCAGCGGTTCGCGGATGACGAAATCGCCCACGCGGCCGTGCCGGTAGTAATGCAGGTCCGATCCGCAGATGCCCACCGCCTTGACGCCCACCCGCACTTGCGTGGGGCCGATGGCTTCGGCGGGCTGTTGTTCCAGGCGCAAGTCCTTGGCCCCGTGGATAGTGCAGTTGAGCATCACCGCCACCCCTGCGCGAATTCGCCGATGACGCGCTCGATATGATCCCGCATCGCCTGCCTTGCCGCCGGCGCGTCGCGCGCCACCAGCGCGCCGAAGATGCGCTGATGGTCTTCTTGCGAGGCCAGGCGCAGCGCCTGCGTGTGAAAGTGCTGTTCGATCTTTTCCCAGATCGGACCCTGGGCCTGGTCCCACATCGACGTCACGGTCGCCAGCAGCACGCTGTTGCCGGTGGACTGCGCGATGCACAGGTGGAAGCGGCGGTCGGCCTCGGCGTTGGCGGCCTTGTCGGTCATCTGGTCGCGCATGGCCGTGAGCGCTTCGAAGATGCGGTCCAGGTCGGCGTCGCTGCGGGTGGCGGCGGCCAGCGCGGCGATCTCGGATTCGATGAGGCAGCGCGCGCGCAGCAGCTCGAACGGGCCAGCTCCCGGCTCCTGCATGGCCGGCGCACGAGCGGCGCCCGGCGCCGCGTCGCAGACATAGATGCCCGACCCGCCCCGCACCTCGACCACGCCCTGCAGCTCCAGCGCAATGATGGCTTCGCGCACCGATGTCCGGCTGACGTCGAAACGTTCCGCCAGCGCACGTTCGGCCGGCAGGCGCTGGCCGGCGGCAAACTCGCCCCGCGCCACCAGCGCGTGTATCTGGGCGGCCAGGCGGACATAGCCGCGGTCCGGCGCGGCACGGGCGACGGGAACATCTGGCGTGGACAGCAGTTGCTGTGTCATGGCGCCTCGAATTGGTTAGACCAAATCGTATTTGGTCCACCAATTTTCGCTATCGTGGTTTACCACTAAGGGCGGCTTGCCCTCGACAGGCTGGGCGGCGGCCTTGTATAGATACGTGTCGACCACAGACCGCCAAGGAAAGCGTTATGCCCAGTACGACCGAACAGCCCTTGCCGTCCGCCCTGGCGGACCTGACCGTCGCCGCCGCGGCGGCCCTGATCCGCCAGGGCCGACTGACCAGCCTTGCGCTGACCCAGGCTTGCCTGGACCGCATCGACGCCCGCCAGGACCTCAATGCCTTCATCACCGTGGACCGCGAAGCCGCCCTGGCCGAGGCGCGCGCCTACGACGCCGCTCCCGGCAAAGGCGCGCTGGGCGGCGTGCCCATCGCCATCAAAGACAACATCCACGTCGCCGGCCTGCCCAACACGGCCGGCACGCCCGCGCTGCGCGACTTCCGCCCCGGCGAGGACGCGCCCGTCGTGCGGCGCCTGCGCCAGGCCGGCGCCGTCATCCTGGGCAAGACCAACATGCACGAGCTGGCGTTTGGCGTGTCCGGCTACAACACGGCCTTCCCCGGGCCGCACGGCGAAGGCACGCGCAATGCCTACGATACCCGGCTGATCGCCGGCGGTTCGTCGTCCGGCAGCGGCGCGGCGGTGGGCGCACGCCTGGCCCCCGCCGCGCTGGGCACCGACACCGGCGCGTCGGTGCGCCTGCCCGCCGCGCTGAACGGGGCGGCGGGCTTCCGGCCCAGCGTCGGCCGCTACGACGGTTCTGGCATTACGCCCATTTCGCGCACCCGCGACACGCCGGGCCCCATTGCCAACAGCATGGAGGACATCGTGCTGCTGGACGCCGTGCTGGCCGGCGACACGCAGCCGCTGGCGCCCCTGCCGGCCGCGGACATCCGCCTGGGATTGGCAAGCTATTTCTGGACCGATCTGGACCCCGAGCTGCAGGCCGTGGCGGACGCGGCCCTGGAACGCCTGCGCGCCGCCGGCGTGCAACTGGTCGACCTGGACATGCCCGACCTGCCCGCCGCCAACGCGGCCGTGGGCATGCCGTTATGCCTGTACGAGCAGAAGTCCGACCTGACGGACTACCTGGCCCGCCACGGCGTCGGCGTGAGCTTCCACGACGTGGTGGCGCAGATATCCAGCCCCGATGTGAAGGGCATATTCGACAACCTGATCGTGCCGGGCGTCCTGCCCACGCCGGACGGCCAGGTCCTGCCGTTGCAGCCGCTATACGAACGCGCCATCACGACGCATCGGGCCGAACTCATCGAGGTCTACCGCCGCGCGTTCCAGGCGCACGCGCTGGACGGCCTGCTGTTCCCTACCGTGCCGGTCGAAACACCCGCCGCCACGCCCGAAGCCAGCAGCTTCGAGACCTTCGCCCGCCTGGCGCGCAACGTCGATCCCGGCAGCAACGCGGGACTGCCCGGCCTGAGCGTTCCCGCCGGACTGTCGGCGCGAGGGCTACCGGTGGGATTGGAGATAGACGGATTGCCCGACGCCGATCGCAAGGTGCTCGCGATCGGCGTGGCGCTGGAGAAAATACTGGGGCGCATCGCCGCGCCCCGGCGCTGAGCCGCGATTGTGCTGCCTCGTGGTTTGTGTTGACCGGTGAAGGACTGGACAAGGCATTAGGGTCGAGGCAGGACGCGTGTAGCCGCCCACTTCAGGATCAAAGCGGGCCAATATTGGCCCGATCGGGCCATTTTTGGCCCGTTTTTTATCCCGCGTTTTCAAAGGCTTATAAAAAATCGAGCCAACATTGGCC
>NZ_AGUF01000057.1 GCF_000236785.1 Achromobacter arsenitoxydans SY8
GATCGCGGGGGCCGCCACCAGGACGGCGCTGCCGGCGGCGGCGCCCAAGGCGGTTTGCTTCAGGAACGCGCGGCGTTGCATGGCTTGATCTCCATGGAGCGCGGGAATCGGCCGCGTACGCGGCGCCTTCCCTAATAGGATTGGGTAAATGGCGACAGCAGTGAAGATCCGCCGTCGAGTTCCAACAGACCGAATGCTTCAGGGTAATCAATCGCGGACAGGTACAGGCCGTCCGGCGCAAACGTGGGCGCGCCCAGCTTGCGGTCGCGCCACGACAGCAGTTGCGCCATCCAGTCCACTGATTCCCTGCCCTGTCCCACCTGCAGCAGCGCGCCCATGATGTTGCGCACCATGTGGTGCAGAAAGGCGTTTGCTTTCAGCGTGAACACAAGGAACGGCCCTCGTTCCTCGATATCCAGGCTGTGCATGTGGCGCACCGGATGCTTCGCCTGGCATTGCGACGAACGGAAGCTGGAGAAGTCGTGTTCGCCGACCAGCGCCTTGGCCGCAGCGCGCATGGCATCCACGTCCAGCGGCTGGAAACACCAGCCGGCGCGCCCCGCCCACAGCGCCGGGCGAACCCGTCCGCGCCAGAGCAGGTAGACATACGTGCGGGCCCGCGCGGAAAAGCGCGCATGAAATTCGTCGGACACCGGCTGAGCCCACTGCACCGAAACGCTGGGAGGCAGGAAGGCGTTCACGCCGCGCACCCAGGATTCCATCCGCCGGTCCAGCGCGGTGTCCAGATGGACTACCTGCATCGCGCCATGCACACCGGTGTCGGTGCGGCCCGCGCAGATCGTGGGCACCGGATCGGCCACGCCGCAAAAACTGGCCAGGGCGGACTCCAGCGTGTCCTGCACCGTTTGCCGGTGCGGTTGTGTCTGCCAACCCTGCCAAACGGAGCCGTCATACGCCAGCCCCAATGCAACTCTAGACATGCTTCAAACCCGTGGACCGCTGACCCGGCGCGGTTCGTCCGTGGGCGGTTCGTCCAGGTCGAGATTGATGGTGTCGAGCTTGCGGTTCAGCGCTGCCGTGTCCAGCACCGGCTCGTTGTAAGCGTAGGATTCTTCGTCATCGTCGCCGCGCCGGGCGCCGGCCCTGCGCAGCAGCCAGGCGATGGCAAACGCAATCAGCGCCAGCACCGCCGTGACGATCACGAGCAAATTGTCGGCCAGCCAGCCGGGCATGCCGGTCGGCGCCGTCTTGTCGGGCAGCGTGCCCACGGGCTTGTCGGTCGCTGCGGGCGTGGAGGCCCCCGTCGCACCGGATGCGCCCGTTGCGCCCGGCGTGCCCGCTGCGCCCGGTGTGCCCGCTGCGCCCTGCGTGCCCGCTGCGCCCTGCGTGCCTGCTGCGCCCGGCGTGCCTGCTGCACCCTGCGTGCCTGCTGCGCCTTGCGTGCCTGCTGCGCCTTGCGTGCCTGTTGCGCCTTGCGTGCCTGCTGCGCCTTGCGTGCCCGCTGCACCCTGCGTGCCTGCCGCTCCCGAAGCGCCAGCAGCACCCGAAGCGCCTGCCGCGCCTGAAGCGCCCGCAGCGCCTGAAGCGCCCGCGGCGCCCTGCGTGCCAGCCGCACCCGGCGAACCCGTCGTGCCAGCGGCTCCCGCCGCGCCTTGAGCCCCGGTTGCACCCTGCGCGCCCGCCGCGCCACCTGAACCGGCGCCGGCCGATTGCTGGGCCACGGCCTTGTTCAGGTCGTCCACGTTGCTCTGGAGCTGGCTGACCCGCCCCTGCACATCCGCCATCGCGCGTTCGGTCGACGTACGCGCATCGGCCTGCGCCTCGGCTTGCGCGGGCGCGCTGCCCTGCGCCTGACCTGTGGACAGGCGCACCCGGTCTTGCGACGGCGCCGCGCTGGCCACGCCGGTATCGGCAGGCGGGGCGACGGTGCCGGAAGCAGCGTCCTGCCCCTTGACCACGGACGGATTGGCTCCCGCCGCAGCGCCGACGCGAGCGCGATACTTGGCGTAGGCCTCGGCGTGTTCATTGAAGATACGGCGCGCTTCGGCGGGGTCGATGGCGCGAACCGTGGCCGCATCCGGAATCTTGAGTTTTTGCCCGGTGCGCACCAGATTCATGTTGTTCTGGATAAAGGCTTCGGGGTTGGCCCGCCACAAGGCCACCAGCATCTGGTAGACCGATGCGTTGGGAACCGCGTTGCGCTGCGCGATGGCGAACAGATAGTCGCCGGATTTCACGGTGACCGTGCCCGTTGTGCCGCCCTGCCGCGCAGGTGTTCCCACCGATGCTGGCGTGACGTCGGCGCTCGTGCCGCGCAACGGCACCAGAATGCTGACCTGGACCTGCCGCTGCCCCGAACTTGAATTGATGTCCAGCAGCAGATCCACCGCGCCGCTGGCGGGCGTTTGCGTAGACCGGACCCTCAGGTTCTTGCGCGTGGCGTCCATGCCGTCTTCGACCCGGACCACCATGCTGGCCAGCGGGACCGGGGGCTTCACGCCCGCGCGCTGCCAGGCGGCTTCGTCCGCGATGGAGACCTTCAGAGACCGGAGCTCATCGGGCGTGAGTTCCTGCAAGCCCACAATTGCCTGCAGCGGCGCGCCCGGCACGGAAACGACGCGCGAATGCCCCACGCGCATGGCCAGCGCCGAACCACAAACGCTTGAGCCGATCGCCAGCGCGATGGCCCACTGAAGGGTCTTCAAACGGCGGGCATGCTTCACTTGGCGCGAACGCTGGGTCATAAGCTGGAATTCCGTTCTTGTAGTCGAATTTCGGGCCAGGGCCGATTTACGCCATTTGCCGCGCGAAAAGGCCTCAATTCACCCGAAAAGTGTAATGGATCAAGCGCATTTCACAAACCTGAAAGGGGCATGGACGTTGGCTGGCGGGCACATGCGCCACCTTCTGGTCGCGCCGCGCAAATAACGAGGGCACCCGAAGGTGCCCCATGCCTGCCCATTGCGTGTGATCGGGCGGCGCCGCGCGCCGCCCGCACGGCATCAGGCTTCGTTCAGCGCAATGCGCAGCATGCGGCGCAGCGGCTCGGCGGCGCCCCACAGGAGCTGGTCGCCAACCGTGAACGCGCCCAGGTACTGCGAACCCATCGACAGCTTGCGCAGACGGCCCACCGGAATATCCAGCGTGCCGGTGACGGCGACCGGGGTCAGTCCGGCGACGGTGGCTTCCTTGGTGTTGGGAATGACCTTGGCCCATTGCGTGCCCTGTGCGATCAGCGCTTCGATTTCATCGAGCGGCACATCGCGCTTGAGCTTGATGGTCAGCGCCTGGCTGTGGCAGCGCATGGCGCCGATGCGCACGCACAGGCCGTCGATCGGGGTGGCGGGCGTGCCGAAGGCGGCGCCGCGGCCCAGGATCTTGTTGGTCTCGACTTCGCCCTTCCATTCTTCCTTGGACATCCCGTCGCCCAGATCCTTGTCGATCCAGGGAATCAGGTTGCCGCCCAGCGGCACGCCGAAATGCTCATGGGGCAGCGCCGGATCCTTCTGCTTTGCCAGGACGCCGCGGTCGATTTCCAGGATGGCCGACGCGGGATCGTCCAGCAGCGGCTTGACCGATTGGTTGAGCTCGCCGAACTGGGTCAGGAGTTCGCGCATGTGCTGGGCGCCGCCGCCCGATGCCGCCTGGTAGGTCATGGAGGTCATCCATTCGACCAGGTCGTTGTTGAACAGGCCGGCCAGACCCATCAGCATGCAGCTGACGGTGCAGTTGCCGCCGACGAAGTTGCGCACGCCGCGCTTGAGCGCCGCGTCGATCACCGGACGGTTGACCGGGTCCAGCACGATGATGGCGTCTTCGGCCATGCGCAGCGTGCTGGCGGCATCAATCCAGATGCCGTTCCAGCCGGCGCCGCGCAGCTTCGGGTAGACCTCGGACGTGTAGTCCCCGCCTTGGGCCGTGACGATGATCGGCAGTTTTTTCAGAGCGTCGATGTCGTAGGCGTCTTGCAGCGGGCCCGCGCCGGTAGCCCAAGTGGGCGCGGCGCCGCCAGCGTTGCTGGTGGAGAAAAACACCGGTTCGATCAGTGCGAAGTCGTTCTCGTCGCGCATGCGTTGCATGAGCACCGAGCCGACCATACCGCGCCAGCCGACAAGGCCTACTGCTTGATTCATTTCAATCGCTCTTTAAAGGTGGAGACAAGGTCCGGGAAGGGAAATTACGTGCAATTCAACAATTTATCAGAATGCACGGGGCGATGCTGCGTTGCAGCTAGAAAAAAATGGGGCCATAAGCCGTGCCCCATGCGCCCGGGCGGCGGCCGCAAAGCGAAGGGCCGCCCTTCAGGCGGCCCCAATATAAGAGAGGGGCCGCGCCGCAAGGGCGCGCCCCTTGCTCAGAGTCAGGCCAGGGCTTTCAGGACGGCGTCGCCCATGCCCGCGGTGCTGACTTTGGTCGTGCCCGGCTCGAAGATGTCGGCGGTGCGCAAGCCGCTGGCCAAGACGCTGCGGACGGCGGCTTCGATGCGGTCCGCCTGCGGCGCCAGGTTCAGCGAGTAGCGCAGCAGCATGGCGGCGGACAGGATCGTCGCCAGGGGATTGGCGATGCCCTGCCCGGCGATGTCCGGCGCCGAGCCGTGGCTGGGTTCGTAAAGCCCCTGGCCGCCGGCGTTCAGCGAGGCCGACGGCAGCATGCCGATCGAGCCCGTCAGCATGGCGGCCTCATCCGACAGGATGTCGCCGAACAGGTTGCCGGTCACGATGACATCGAACTGGCGCGGGTTGCGCACCAGCTGCATCGCGGCGTTGTCGACGTACATGTGCGACAGCTCCACGTCGGGGTATTCGCGTGCGACTTCAATGACGATGTCGCGCCAGAATTGCGACGTCTCCAGCACGTTGGCCTTGTCCACGCTGCACAGCTTCTTGTTGCGCTTGCGGGCGGATTCGAAGCCGATGCGGGCGATGCGGCGCACCTCGGATTCGGCGTAACGCATCGTGTCGTAACCTTCGCGTTCGCCGGCGAAGGCGCCGTCAGGCGACGAACGCACGCCGCGCGGCGTGCCGAAATAGATGTCGCCGGTGAGTTCGCGGATGATCAGGATATCCAGCCCCGAAACGATCTCGGGCTTGAGCGACGACGCGCTGGCCAGTTCGGGATACAGAATGGCGGGGCGGAGATTGGCGAACAGGCCCAGGGCCTTGCGCAGGCCCAGGATGGCTTGTTCCGGGCGGAATTCGCGCGGCAGGCTGTCGTACTTCCAGTCGCCGACGGCGCCGAACAGCACGGCGTGCGATTCCTTGGCCAGATTCAGCGTGGCGGGCGGCAGGGGGTGTTCGAACTGGTCGAACGCCGCGCCGCCGACCGGCGCCTGCTTGATGTCGAAGGGCACGTCCAGCGCCTGCAGGACGCGCACGGCCTGTTCGACGATTTCCGGGCCGATGCCGTCACCCGGCAAGACTGCAATGTTGTGGGTCATTATGTGGCGATCCAGTGTTCAGTGAGGTGTTCAGGCGATGGGACGGCTTTCCAGCCAGGGGTGGCGAGCCAGGCGCTCGGCTTCGAAGGCGCGGATCTTGTCGGCATGGCGCAGCGTCAGTCCGATGTCGTCCAGGCCGTTGAGCAGACAGTATTTGCGGAAGGGTTCGATGTCGAAACCCATTGCGCGGCCATCCGCGGCCACCACGACCTGCCGGTCCAGGTCGATGTTCAGCTTGTAGCCCGGGAAAGCCTTCACTTCGTCGAACAGGCGCGCCACCTCCAGTTCCGACAGCACGATAGGCAGCAGGCCGTTCTTGAAGCTGTTGTTGAAGAAGATGTCGGCGTAAGACGGCGCGATGATGGCGCGGAAGCCGAACTGCGTCAGCGCCCAGGGCGCGTGCTCGCGGCTGGAGCCGCAGCCGAAGTTCTTGCGGGCCAGCAGCACCGAGGCGCCCTGGTAGCGGGGCTGGTTCAGCACGAAATCCGGGTTCAACGGACGCTTGCTGTTGTCCATACCGGGTTCGCCGTGGTCCAGGTAGCGCAATTCGTCGAACAGGTTCGGGCCGAAGCCCGTGCGCTGAATGGACTTGAGGAATTGCTTGGGAATGATGAGGTCCGTGTCGACGTTTTCGCGGTCGAGCGGAGCCACCAGGCCTTCGTGAGTGGTAAATGCTTGCATGTTTTCTACTCGGTGCTTGACGCTTAACGGAACGTGCGGACGTCGACGAAATGGCCGGCGACGGCAGCGGCGGCGGCCATGGCCGGGCTGACCAGGTGCGTGCGCCCGCCCTGCCCTTGGCGGCCCTCGAAATTGCGGTTCGACGTGGACGCGCAGCGTTCGCCCGGCTCGAGGCGGTCGGCGTTCATGGCCAGGCACATGGAACAGCCCGGTTCACGCCATTCAAAGCCGGCTTCAATGAAAATCTTGTCCAGGCCTTCGCGTTCGGCCTGTTGCTTGACCAGACCCGAGCCCGGCACCACCATCGCCTGGCGCACGTTGGAGGCCACCCGCTTGCCACGAGCCACAACAGCCGCCGCGCGCAGGTCTTCGATGCGCGAGTTGGTGCAGGAACCGATGAACACGCGATCCACGCGGATATCGGTCAGGGGCGTGTTGGGTTTCAGGCCCATGTATTCCAGCGCGCGCTCCATGCCGCTGCGGCGCACGTCGTCTTTCTCGCGATCGGGATCCGGCACCCGCGAATCCACAGGCAGCACCATTTCTGGCGACGTGCCCCAGGTGACCTGCGGCTTGATATCGCGCGCGTCGACTTCCACCACGGTATCGAACTTGGCGCCGGCATCGGTGTGCAGGGTGCGCCAGTACTTGACCGCCTGATCCCAGACCACGCCGGTCGGCGAGAAGGGACGGCCGCGGAAGTATTCGACGGTCTTGTCGTCCACCGCCACCATGCCCGAGCGCGCGCCCGCCTCGATCGCCATATTGCAGACGGTCATGCGGCCTTCAACGGACAGCGAGCGGATGGTGCTGCCGGCGAATTCAATGGCGTGACCGGTGCCGCCAGCGGTGCCGATGATGCCGATGACGTGCAGCACCACGTCCTTGGCCGTACAGCCGAAGGGCAGTTCGCCTTCGACCTTGATCAGCATGCTCTTGGCCTTCTTCATGAGCAGCGTCTGCGTGGCCAGCACATGCTCGACCTCGGAGGTGCCGATACCGAAGGCCAGCGCGCCCAGCGCGCCGTGCGTGCTGGTGTGCGAATCGCCACAGACGACCGTCATGCCGGGCAAGGTGGCGCCCTGCTCCGGCCCGATCACGTGGACGATGCCCTGACGCAGGTCGTTCATGCGGAATTCGGTGATGCCGAACTTGCCGCAATTGGCATCCAGCGTATCCACCTGCAGGCGCGAGATCGGGTCGTCGATGCCCTGGGCGCGATTCAGCGTGGGCACGTTATGGTCCGCCACCGCCAGATTGGCGCCGGTGCGCCACGGCTTGCGGCCGGCCAGGGTCAGTCCTTCGAACGCCTGCGGGCTGGTGACTTCGTGCAGCAAGTGGCGGTCGATATAGAGCAGACAGGTGCCGTCTGATTCCTGGTGGACGACGTGGGCGTCCCAGAGTTTGTCGTAAAGGGTTTGGGCCATGGATGCGCTCTGCAAATAGACAATCCGGCTCGAGCCTGGCGTCAGGGGAAAACGCTTCCCCGTCCGCAGGCTGCTGCGGCATGAAAGGAATTATGCCGAGCGACTGAACCTAGTACAAGCACACCACATATACCAGTACTACCACTACCACGATCGCCGAAATGTGGACGGCCGGTGAATTTATGCGTTCCCGCATGGAACTCGGTATCTCTACTTGTTACATACCCCTCGCCTCCGCTTTAAATAATGCCGGCGATACAGATTGGTAACCAAAATAGATACAAAACTCTCAAATAGATATAATCGCCGTTCGCACTGATAACATGTCTTTCGAAATAATGCGCAATAAACCGTATTAATAGAAATAATATATTTTCATGTGAGCGATGTTCGTGCAAATTCAACGAAGTTGGTAGATGTTGCGCGAAAAATACCCAGATGACCGCCGGAAATATCCGTCAGGAATTAACAAATCTTGACTCGCCAAAACTGACATTTACATACAACATGGCGGCCATTCAATCTCAACCTGACTCGCGAATAATCACTATGGCTTCGTTTTTGCTGAAAAGCACGACTTCGGTGCTTGCCCTTGCATTCGTTCCTGCCGCATTTGCCCAGTCTGCGCCGTCGCCGGCGAGCCAGCCCGCCGGGCAACCCGCGGTGACGTTGAATCAGATTGTCGAACAGACCCTGATGAGCAATCCGGAAATCCAGGCGAAATACCACGATTTCCAGGCTTCCCTCGAAGGCCAGGCCGTCGCCCGCGCCGCCTACTTCCCGCAGATCAATGCGCAGGGCTACCTGGGCCGCGAATGGCGCAGCAACGTGCCTGCCGTGGGCTCCCAGAACTGGAACCGTCCCGGCTGGAGCGTCGAACTGCGCCAGCTCATTTTCGACGGCTTCCGCACCACGAATGACGTAAAGCAGGCCGGCTTCGACAAGCTGGCGCGCTTCTATGACGTGCTGGCCACCAGCGACACCACCGCTTTTTCCGCCGTGCAGGCCTACATCGACCTGCAGCGCTACCGCGACATGGAACTGCTGGCCCGCCAGAACTATTCCCTGCATGAGCAGACCCTGAAGCAGATCGGCGAGCGCACCGAATCGGGTGTCGGCCGCCGGGTCGACCTGGAACAGGCAGGCGGCCGCCTGTCGCTGGCCCAGACCAACCTGATGACCGAGACGGCCAACCTGCTGGATGTGCAGCAACGCTTCCAGCGCGTAACCGGCGCCCTCCCGCCCGAGTCGATGCAGCCCGCGCCCGACATCACCGACAAGCTACCCAAGGCCCCGGGCAACTTCAATGAATCGCTGCGCCGCAACCCCAGCTTCCTGTCCAAGCAAGCGGGCCTGCAGGCCGCGCAAGCCGGAGTCCAGTCGTCCAAGGGCGCGTTTTCGCCGAAATTCGAATTCGTTGCGAACACCGGCCGCGACCAGAACGACCCCACCCCGCAAAGCCGAGACATCCAGAGCTCGAGCGTCCAGGTCGTGATGAGCTACAACCTGTACCGCGGCGGCGCCGATTCGGCCCGCGTGCGCCAGACCGCCGCCCAGTCCTACGCCGCTCGCGACATTCGCGACTACACCTGCCGCAACGTGCAGCAGGACCTGGCCGTGGCGTGGAACAACATCACCAGCCTGAGCCAGAAGCTGCCTTTCCTGCGTGATCACGAAGTCGCCACCACGAAGGTGCGTGACGCATACGCGCAACAGTTCCAGATCGGCCAGCGCTCCCTGCTCGACCTGCTGGACACCGAAAACGAACTGTTCGAATCGCGCCGCGCATTGACCAATGGCATCTATGATCTGCGCCTTGCGCAGTACCGCTGGCTGGCGTTGTCCCACGCCCTGCTGCCGGCGCTGTCGCTGCAACCCGCGCGCAATGAAATGCCCGAGGAAAACGGCAAGCTGGAAGTGTCGGACGAAGTGATCAAGCTCTGCAATTCGACCGTTCCGGACACCGCCCGCCTGGCTCCGGTGCGCGTGCACTACAACGAAGGCACGCAGCCGCCCACGCTCGTGCCCCTGAACGCGCCTAACGCCAAACCCTGAGCGGCGCAGGACGCAAGGAGGCCGAATGGCAAACCAGGGCAGTGATTTCTCGCAGTTGGATGCGGACTTTGTCCGCGTCCTGGAAGACTTGATCGACGCGTTGATCGCCAACGGCACCTTGCGCATGACAGACCTGCCTATCCAGGCCCAGCAAAAGCTCACCCAGCGCAAGCAGCAGCGCGCGCGGCTCTCGGAACATCTGGACCTGTTGGATGACGAAGATGGACAAGTTATCTGAACTGGCGGCCCGGGAATGGCGCGCGGACGCCCGCGCCGCGCACGACGACCCGCTGCTGGACTGCCTGGTTGAAATCACCCGGCTGCATGGGGTGACGGCAACCGCGCAAGCCCTGTCCGCGGGCCTGCCCCTGGAAGAGCATCGCCTGACGCCCGCCCTGCTGCCCCGTGCAGCCGCGCGGGCGCAGCTGTCCGCGCGAGTGGTCAAACGCTCGCTGGACGACATCTCCCAGGACCTCCTGCCCGCCATCCTGCTGCTGAAGGGAGAACGCGCCTGCCTGCTGCTCAAGAAGGAAGACGGCAAGCTGATCGTCAGCCACCCCGAGCTGGGCGGCAGCTCGATCGAAATGGCCCCGGCCGAGCTGGCCGCGCAGTACTCCGGCCTGGTCTGCTTCGTGCGTCCGCAGTTCCGATTCGATGCCCGGGCCCCGGAAGTCGCCAAGGTGCGCGAGCGCCATTGGTTCTGGGCCGCCATCATGGAGAACCGCAGGCTGTACCGCGACGCGCTGGTCGCGGCCCTGCTGATCAACATCTTCGCCATGGCGATGCCGCTGTTCACCATGAACGTGTATGACCGCGTGGTGCCCAACAACGCCGTCGAGACGCTGTGGGTGCTGGCCATTGGCATCACGCTGGTGGTGATCTTCAACATGATCCTGAGCACGGCGCGGTCCCACGTGGTGGACAGCGCCAGCAAGCGGGTGGACGTGCGCCTTTCCGCGCAGATCATGGAGCGGGTGCTGGACCTGCGCATGGAAGGCCGGCCGGTATCGGTGGGATCTTTCGCGGCCAACCTGCGCTCCTTTGAATCCATCCGCGATTTCATTGCATCGGCCACCATCACCACCCTGGTCGACCTGCCCTTCATCCTGCTGTTCCTGGGCGCGCTGGCCTGGATCTCGCCCTGGATGATCCTGCCGCCGCTGGTCGCCATCGTGCTGATCCTGCTGGTGTCGCTGGCCGCACAGGCGCGCATGGAAGCGCTGACCATGGCCTCGTTCCAGGCCTCGTCGCAGCGCAACGCGACCCTGGTGGAAGCGCTGACCGGCATGGAAGCCGTCAAAACCCTCAATGCCCAGGGCACGATTCAGCGCAACTGGGAGCGCGCCACGGAATTCATCGCGCAAACCGGCGGCAAGCTCAAGCTGATTTCTTCATCCACGGTCGGCTTCGTGCAGGCGGTCCAGCAGCTCGTATCCATCGCCGTCGTGATCATCGGCGTGTACCTGGCGCAGGAATCGGCCCTGTCCATGGGCGGCATCATCGCCGCGTCCATGATTGCCGGCCGCTGCCTCGCGCCCCTGGGCCAGGTCGCGGGCCTGCTGATGCAGTACCAGAACGCGCGCACATCGCTTGGCTCCATCGACAATTACATGAAGCTGCCGATCGAGCGTCCGGCCGAGGCCGAGTTCCTGCACCGACCCGTCTTCCATGGCGGGCTGGAATTCCGCGACGTGACCTTCGCCTACCCCGGCAGCACCCAGCCGGTGCTCAAGAAGGTCTCGTTCAAGCTCAAGCCCGGCGAAAAGGTCGGCATCATCGGCCGCATCGGGTCAGGCAAGACCACGCTGGAAAAGCTGGCCCTGGCCCTGTATCAGCCCACCGAAGGCGCCGTGCTGCTGGACGGGGTGGACGTGCGCCAGATCGACCCGGCCGACGTGCGCAGGGCTATCGGCCACGTGCCGCAGGATCCGCTGCTGTTCTACGGCACCCTGAAGCACAACCTGGCGATGGGGGCGCCTTACGCCGACGACGCCAGCATCCTGGCCGCCGCCAATATGGCCGGGGTCTCCGAATTCGCCAACCTGCACCCGAACGGCTTCGACATGATCATCGGCGAGCGCGGCGAATCGCTCTCCGGCGGGCAGCGCCAGTCGGTCGCCGTGGCCCGGGCCCTGATCAACGACCCGCCGATCCTGCTGCTGGACGAACCCAGCAGCAACATGGATCACCAAAGCGAAGCCCAGTTGCGCAAGCGGCTGGGCGAGGCCAGCGCAACCAAGACGATCCTGCTGGTCACGCACCGCACCGCGCTGCTGGAACTGGTCGACCGCCTTATCGTGATCGACAACGGCCATATCGTGGCCGACGGTCCGAAGGAACAAGTTGTCGAAGCCCTGCGTCAAGGACGCGTTGGACGCGGAAGCTGATAAGACCATGCTGAACAATCCTGGAGCCCCCAAGCACGGTTTCTTTGGCAGTTTGCTGCGTGCGCCGCGCAACGTGTTCGTGTTCTTCTTCGACCGGTTGCTGGACGGCGCCGAAAAGGGCAAGCCGGCGCAGCGCTCCGACTACATCGGCAATGCCGAATGGGTCATCCACGAATCCCAGGCGCGCGGCTCGCGCATCCTGCTGTGGGCGTCGCTGCTGGCCACCCTGGGCCTGCTGATCTGGGCGGGCACCGGCAGCATTGATGAAGTGGTCCGCGGCGAAGGCAAGGTCGTGCCGTCGCGGCAGGTCCAGATCATCCAGAGCCTGGATGGCGGGATCGTCGAGGAAATCCTGGTCCGCCCCGGCCAGGAAGTGGAAGCGGGCGAAGTCCTGCTGAAGATCGACTCCACCCGCTTTGCCTCGTCGCTGGGCGAGAACAACGCGGAATACCTGTCGCTGCTGGCCAAGGCGGCCCGCCTGAAGGCGCTGGCCACCGGCGACCCCTTCGTGGCGCCGGAGGAAGCGCTGAAGCAGGCTCCCGGCCTGGTCGAAATGGAGCGCAACGCCTGGCAGGCGCGCACCTCGGAACTGAACGCCACCGTCAACGTTGCGCGCGAGCAGCTCAAGCAGCGCCAGGAAGACCTGCGCGAGACGATCGCCAAGCGGGACCAGGCGTCGGCAAGCTGCGGCCTGACCTCGCGCGAGCTGCAGGTGACCCGCCCGCTGCTCAAGAGCGGAGCCGTGTCCGAGGTCGACCTGCTGCGCCTGCAGCGCGACGTGGCCCGCTATTGCGGCGAACAGAAAGGGGCCGAGGCGCAGATCGACCGCTTCCAGGCCTCGATCAAGGAAGCCGAAAGCAAGATCCAGGAAGCCGAGCTGAACATCCGCAACCAGGCGCGCAGCGAACTGTCGGAAACCAACACCAAGCTGGCGACGCTGCGCGAAGGCAAGGCGGCGCTGGTCGACCGCGTCAAGCTGGCCGAAGTGCGCGCGCCGGTGCGCGGCACCGTCAAGACGCTGTTCAACAACACCGTGGGCGGCGTGGTGCAGCCCGGCAAGGACATCATCGAAATCGTCCCCAAGGACGACACCCTGCTGCTCGAGGTGCGCATTCAGCCGCGCGACATTGGCTTCCTGCACGCCGACCAGAAGGCGGAAGTGAAGTTCACGGCCTACGACTTCGCCATCTACGGCGGCCTGGAAGGCCGGGTGGAGCAGATCGGCGCGGACACCGTAACCGACGAGAAAGGCAATTCCTACTACGTGGTGCGCGTCCGCACGGACAGCAGCACGGTCGGCGACAAGCTGTTGCCCATCATCCCCGGGATGGTGGCGGAGGTTCATATCCTGACAGGCAAGCGCACGGTGCTCCAGTACCTGCTCAAGCCCATTCTGCGGGCCAAGGCAAACGCCTTTACCGAACGTTAATGGAGAGCTTCAAGGCCTTATGAAACCCATTCCCGTCCTGTTGATTACGCACGACGATCTGCTCTGGCAGCACTGGCGCGCGCTTGACCCGGCGCGCTGGATGGCCGCCCGCGGGCGAGGCCTGGCCGATCTGCAGCGCTGGCGCGAGCAAGGCCGGTCGCTGGCGGTGCTGGATACCGACCTGCCCAGGCTCCCCTCGTGGCAGGATCCGTCCTGGATGCCGGCCCTGGCCGGCCTGCAGGTGGTGGTTGCCAGCGCCAGTCCGAACGATGAGCAAGGCACGCAGGCGCTGGGAGCCGGCGCCCACGGCTACTGCCACAGCTATGCGCAGCCCGCCGCGCTGGCGCAGGCGCTGGAAGTGGTAGCGTCGGGCGGCATCTGGATGGGACGGTCCCTGGTCTCGCGGCTGCTCAAGCTGGTCACCGAACGTGCGCAGGACACCCATGCCTGGGACGGCGGCCGGCTCACCGAGCGCGAGACCACGGTAGCGCGCTACGCCGCAAGCGGCCAGGCCAACGCGCAGATCGCCGAAGCGCTGGGCATCACCGAACGCACCGTCAAGGCGCACCTGTCGGCCGTCTTCGACAAGCTGGGCGTCGCCGACCGCCTTCAATTGGCGCTTCTGGTCCACGGCATTTCCGCGCCCGTGGAAGCGCGTAGCAGAATCACTGCTTGAAACTGTCCTTGAGGACAATATCCGCCCGCCTGGGCGAACCGTAGTATCTGGCCATCTTGGATAACTCCCTGAAACGGAACCAACATGGCCAACTCTTCCCCCGCTGTCGTCAATGAAATCACCGGTCGCGCGTGGATACGCAATAGCGACGGCTCCCTGACCGAACTGCACCAGGGCAGCAAAGTCCCCGCCGGCAGCGACGTCGTCACCGCCTCGGGCGCCACGGTTTCGCTTCAGGTTGAAAACGGCATGCCGATCGTCATCGGCGAAGGCCGGGAAGTGGCGGTGAATGGCGACATGACGGGCCCGTTGGCCGATCCGACGGAAGCCGCGGTCGCACCGCCCTCCGGCACCGATTCCGACCGCCTGCTGGCCGCCCTGCAAGCCGGCCGCGATCCGTTCGACGAAATGGACCCGACGGCCGCCGTGGTCGCCGGCGGCGGCGAAGCCGGCGGCAGCAGCTTTGTGCGCCTGGCCCGCATTCTTGAAACGACCTCCCCGCTGGACCTGGCCTATCCGAATCCGGCGCGCGGTACGGATACCCTGCCGCGCGTCTCGGGCGCAGCCCTGACGGGCGACGACGACGTCGATGCCGCCCCGACCACGCCCGCCGCCGCAAACAACGCGCCGAATGCGCTGAACGACGCCAGCAGCGGCGATCAGAACGCCACGGTCCGCGGCAATCTGCTCAGCAACGACTCCGACCCGGACGGCGACCCGCTGGCGATCACGTCGATCAACGGCCGACCGATGGTTCCGGGCGGCATCAGCGTGCTGGGATCCACCGGCGGCACGTTCGTCGTCCAGCCCGACGGTTCCTATGAATTCACCCCGGGCGGCCAGTACGACTACCTGGCCGTGGGCGAAACGGCCACCAGCACGATCTCGTACACCATCACGGACCCCAGCGGCGCAACGTCCACCGCCACCGTGGTCGTGACGGTCACCGGCACCAACGACGGCCCCGTGTCGTCCGCGCTGAGCAACCAATCCGGCCTCGATGCCCAGACCGAAATCCGCTATGACGTTTCGGACCGCTTCTCAGACCCCGACACCAGCGACAAGCTGACGTTCAGCGCCACCGGCCTGCCGCCGGGCCTGACCATCGACCCGAACACCGGCATCATCACCGGCACCATTGATCATTCGGCTTCGCAAGGCGGCACCAACGGCGTGTACAACGTCACCGTGACCGCGACGGATCCGTCCGGCGCCTCGACCTCGCAAGCGTTCCAGTGGGATGTCGCCAACCCCGCTCCCACCGCCGTTAACGACAGCGGCGCGACCGACGAAGACACCGGCCTGAACGTAGACGCCCAGAACGGCGTGCTGGCCAACGACACCGACCCGGACGGCGACACGCTGACCGTCTCGGAAGTCAATGGTCAAGCCGCCAACGTGGGCGCGGCCGTCACCGGCTCCAACGGCGGCACGTTCACCCTGAACGCTGACGGCTCCTACAGCTTCAACCCGGGTTCGGCATTCCAGAATCTGGCGGCCAACCAGACCGCCACGTCCTCGATCTCGTACACCGTTTCCGACGGCGAAGGCGGCACCAGCACGGCCACCCTGACGGTCACCGTCACCGGCACCAACGACACGCCGATCCTGACCCCGGGCGTGACGCTGGACGACCAGGCAGGCGACGACGGCAAGGCGATCACGCCGGTCGACGTGTCCGGCCAGTTTGGCGACGTGGACGACGGCGATGTGCTGACCTATTCGGCCACCGGCCTGCCCCCGGGCCTGACCATTGATTCGACCACTGGCATCATCTCCGGCACGCTGGACAAGTCGGCCTCGCAAGGCGGAACGGACGGCGTCTATACCGTCACCGTCACCGCCACCGACAAGGGCGGCGCTTCGGTCTCGCAAGACTTCTCGTGGGACGTCAAGAACCCCGCTCCCACCGCCCTCGATGACGGCGGCAAGACCGACGAGGACACCACCCTCACCGTCGACGCCCAGAACGGCGTGCTGTCCAACGACACCGACCCGGACGGCGACACACTGACCGTCTCGCAGGTCGAAGGTAAAGACGCCAACGTGGGTACGGCAGTCGCCGGCTCCAACGGCGGCACGTTCACCCTGAACGCTGACGGCTCCTACAGCTTCAACCCGGGTTCGGCATTCCAGAATCTGGCGGCCAACCAGACCGCCACGTCCTCGATCACCTACACAGTTTCCGACGGCGAAGGCGGCACCAGCTCCGCCACGCTGACGGTCGAAATCACCGGCACGAACGACAAGCCCACCGCAGTTGCCCTGGACAACCAGAACAACATGGATGGCGATACCGTCAACTATGAACTGTCCGGTTTCTTCAGCGACGTGGACACCGGCGACGTGCTGACCTACTCGGTCGACCACGTGCCGGGGGGACTGACGTTCAACACCGCCACCGGCACGTTCAGCGGCAAGTTTGCCAACTGGGCGTCCGACCACACCAATACGGGCGTGAAGGGCGAGTACCTCATCACCGTGACGGCCACCGACAAATCGGGCGCCTCGGTCTCCCAGACTTTCCTCTGGACGGTAGGCAACCCCGAGCCGGTCGCCACCGACGACACCGGCAAGACCGGACAGAATGCCACGCTGGTGGTTGATCATCCGACCGAAGGCGTCCTGGCCAACGACACCGATCCGGACGGCGACAAGTTGACCGTCTCGCAGGTCGACGGTAAAGACGCCAACGTGGGCGCGGCAGTCGCCGGCTCCGACGGCGGCACCTTCACGCTGAACGCCAACGGCACCTATTCGTTCGACCCGGGCACCGCTTTCCAGTACCTGGGCGCGAACCAGACGGCCACCACCTCGATCTCCTATACGGTTTCCGACTTCCAGGGCGCCACGTCCACCGCCACCCTGACCATCACGGTCACCGGCACCAACGACACCCCGATCCTGACCCCGGGCGTGACGCTGGACGACCAGGCCAACAACGACGGCCAGACCATCACGCCGGTCGACGTCTCCGGCCAGTTCTCCGACGCGGACGCTGGCGACGAGCTGACCTACTCGGCCACCGGCTTGCCCAAGGGCCTGTCGATCAACGCCGAGACCGGCATCATCTCCGGCACCCTGGACAAGTCGGCCTCGCAGGGCGGCACGGACGGCGTCTACACCATCACCGTCACCGCCACCGACAAGAGCGGCACCTCGGTCTCGCAGAACTTCTCGTGGGACGTCAAGAACCCCGCCCCGACCGCCCTCGATGACGGCGGCAACACCGACGAGGACACCACCCTCACCGTCGACGCCCAGAACGGCGTGCTGGCCAACGACACCGACCCGGACGGCGACACGCTGACCGTTTCGCAGGTCGAAGGTAAAGACGCCAACGTGGGCACGGCAGTTGCCGGCTCCAACGGCGGCACGTTCACCCTGAACGCCGACGGCTCCTACAGCTTCAACCCGGGTTCGGCCTTCAACAGCCTGCCCGCCAACCAGACCGCCACGACGTCGATCACCTACACCGTCTCCGACGGCGAAGGCGGCACGTCCTCGGCCACCCTGACCGTTACCGTCACCGGCACCAACGACACCCCGATCCTGACCCCGGGCGTCACGCTGGACGACCAGGCCAACAACGACGGCCAGACCATCACGCCGGTCAACGTCTCCGGCCAGTTCTCCGACGCGGACGCCGGCGACGAGCTGACCTACTCGGCCACCGGCTTGCCCAAGGGCCTGTCGATCAACGCCGAGACCGGCATCATCTCCGGCACCCTGGACAAGTCGGCCTCGCAAGGCGGCACGGACGGCGTCTACACCATCACCGTCACTGCCACCGACAAGAGCGGCACCTCGGTCTCGCAGAACTTCTCGTGGGACGTCAAGAACCCCGCCCCGACCGCCCTCGATGACGGCGGCAAGACGGATGAGGACACCACCCTCACCGTCGACGCCCAGAACGGCGTGCTGTCCAACGACACCGACCCGGACGGCGACACGCTGACCGTTTCGCAGGTCGAAGGTAAAGACGCCAACGTGGGCACGGCAGTCACCGGCTCCAACGGCGGCACGTTCACCCTGAACGCCGACGGCTCCTACAGCTTCAACCCCGGTTCGGCCTTCAACAGCCTGCCCGCCAACCAGACCGCCACGACGTCGATCACCTACACCGTCTCGGACGGCGAAGGCGGCACGTCCTCGGCCACCCTGACCGTTACCGTCACCGGCACCAACGACACCCCGATCCTGACCCCGGGCGTCACGCTGGACGACCAGGCCAACAACGACGGCCAGACCATCACGCCGGTCGACGTCTCCGGCCAGTTCTCCGACGCGGACACTGGCGACGTGCTGACCTACTCGGCCACCGGCCTGCCCAAGGGCCTGTCGATCAACGCCGAGACCGGCATCATCTCCGGCACCCTGGACAAGTCGGCCTCGCAAGGCGGCACCGACGGCGTCTACACCATCACCGTCACCGCCACCGACAAGAGCGGCACCTCGGTCTCGCAGAACATCTCGTGGGACGTCAAGAACCCCGCCCCGACCGCCCTCGATGACGGCGGCAACACCGACGAGGACACCACCCTCACCGTGGACGCCCAGAACGGCGTACTGGCCAACGACACCGACCCGGACGGCGACACGCTGACCGTCTCGCAGGTCGAAGGTAAAGACGCCAACGTGGGCGCAGCCGTCACCGGCTCCAACGGCGGCACGTTCACCCTGAACGCCGACGGCTCCTACAGCTTCAACCCCGGTTCGGCCTTCAACAGCCTGCCCGCCAACCAGACCGCCACGACGTCGATCACCTACACCGTCTCGGACGGCGAAGGCGGCACGTCCTCGGCCACCCTGACCGTTACCGTCACCGGCACCAACGACACCCCGATCCTGACCCCGGGCGTCACGCTGGACGACCAGGCCAACAACGACGGCCAGACCATCACGCCGGTCGACGTCTCCGGCCAGTTCTCCGACGCGGACACTGGCGACGTGCTGACCTACTCGGCCACCGGCCTGCCCAAGGGCCTGTCGATCAACGCCGAGACCGGCATCATCTCCGGCACCCTGGACAAGTCGGCCTCGCAAGGCGGCACCGACGGCGTCTACACCATCACCGTCACCGCCACCGACAAGAGCGGCACCTCGGTCTCGCAGAACTTCTCGTGGGACGTCAAGAACCCGGCGCCGACCGCTCTCGATGACGGCGGCAAGACCGACGAGGACACCACCCTCACCGTCGACGCCCAGAACGGCGTGCTGGCCAACGACACCGACCCGGACGGCGACACGCTGACCGTCTCGCAGGTCGAAGGTAAGGACGCCAACGTGGGCACGGCCGTTGCCGGCTCCAACGGCGGCACGTTCACCCTGAACGCCGACGGCTCCTACAGCTTCAACCCCGGTTCGGCCTTCAACAGCCTGCCCGCCAACCAGACCGCCACGACGTCGATCACCTACACCGTCTCGGACGGCGAAGGCGGCACGTCCTCGGCCACCCTGACCGTTACCGTCACCGGCACCAACGACACCCCGATCCTGACCCCGGGCGTGACGCTGGACGACCAGGCCAACAACGACGGCCAGACCATCACGCCGGTCGACGTCTCCGGCCAGTTCTCTGACGCAGACACCGGCGACGTGCTGACCTACTCGGCCACCGGCTTGCCCAAGGGCCTGTCGATCGACGCCGAGACCGGCATCATCTCCGGCACCCTGGACAAGTCGGCCTCGCAAGGTGGCACGGACGGCGTCTACACCATCACCGTCACTGCCACCGACAAGAGCGGCACCTCGGTCTCGCAAGACTTCTCTTGGGACGTCAAGAACCCCGCTCCCACCGCCCTCGATGACGGCGGCAAGACCGACGAGGACACCACCCTCACCGTCGACGCCCAGAACGGCGTGCTGGCCAACGACACCGACCCGGACGGCGACACGCTGACCGTCTCGCAGGTCGACGGTAAAGACGCCAACGTGGGCACGGCAGTCGCCGGTTCCAACGGCGGCACGTTCACCCTGAACGCCGACGGCTCCTACAGCTTCAACCCGGGTTCGGCCTTCAACAGCCTGCCCGCCAACCAGACCGCCACGACGTCGATCACCTACACCGTCTCCGACGGCGAAGGCGGCACGTCCTCGGCCACCCTGACGGTTACCGTTACCGGTACCAACGACACCCCGATCCTGACCCCGGGCGTCACGCTGGACGACCAGGCCAACAACGACGGCCAGACCATCACGCCGGTTGACGTCTCCGGCCAGTTCTCCGACGCGGACACGGGCGACGTGCTGACGTACTCGGCCACCGGCCTGCCCAAGGGCCTGTCGATCAACGCCGAGACCGGCATCATCTCCGGCACCCTGGACAAGTCGGCCTCGCAAGGCGGCACCGACGGCGTCTACACCATCACCGTCACCGCCACCGACAAGAGCGGCACCTCGGTCTCGCAGAACTTCTCGTGGGACGTCAAGAACCCCGCCCCGACCGCCCTCGATGACGGCGGCAAGACGGACGAGGACACCACCCTCACCGTCGACGCCCAGAACGGCGTGCTGGCCAACGACACCGACCCGGACGGCGACACGCTGACTGTCTCGCAGGTCGAAGGTAAAGACGCCAACGTGGGCGCGGCCGTTGCCGGCTCCAACGGCGGCACCTTCACCCTGAACGCCGACGGCTCGTACAGCTTCAACCCCGGTTCGGCCTTCAACAGCCTGCCCGCCAACCAGACCGCCACGACGTCGATCACCTACACCGTCTCCGACGGCGAAGGCGGCACGTCCTCGGCCACCCTGACCGTTACCGTCACCGGCACCAACGACACCCCGATCCTGACCCCGGGCGTCACGCTGGACGACCAGGCCAACAACGACGGCCAGACCATCACGCCGGTCGACGTGTCCGGCCAGTTCTCCGACGCGGACACCGGCGACGTGCTGACCTACTCGGCCACCGGCTTGCCCAAGGGCCTGTCGATCAACGCCGAGACCGGCATCATCTCCGGCACCCTGGACAAGTCGGCCTCGCAAGGCGGCACGGACGGTATCTACACCATCACCGTCACTGCCACCGACAAGAGCGGCACCTCGGTCTCGCAGGACTTCTCGTGGGACGTCAAGAACCCGGCGCCGACCGCGGTCGACGACAGCGGCAACACCAAGCAAGGCGCCAGCATTTCCGCGGACGCCGCGCATGGGGTACTGGCCAATGACACCGATCCGGACGGCGATACGCTGCACGTTTCGCAGGTGAACGGCCAGGCCGGCAGCGTCGGCACGGCCATTGCCGGATCCAACGGCGGCACCTTCACCCTGAACGCCGACGGCTCCTACAGCTTCAACCCCGGCACCGCCTTCCAGCATCTTGCCAACGGCGTCAGCGCGACGACGTCGATCGCCTACACCGTCACCGACGGCGAAGGCGGCTCGGCGACCGCGACCCTGACGGTCACCGTCACCGGCACCAACTCGGGCCCCACGTCGACCGCGATTTCCAACCAGAGCGGCGAGGATTCGCAGACCGTCATCAGCCTGGACCTGTCGAGCCACTTCAAGGACGCCGACCTGGCGACCGGCGACAAGCTCACGTTCAGCGCTTCCGGCCTGCCGAAGGGTCTGACGATAGATCCGAACACCGGCGTCATCAGCGGCAAGATCGACCACTCGGCCTCGCAGTTCGGCGGGACCGGTGTGCACACCATCACGATCACCGCAACCGACAAGGCTGGCGCATCGACCTCGCAGAACTTCAAGTGGAACATCACCAACCCGCTGCCGCAGGCCGATCACGACCAGGGGACCACGGACGAAGACACGACGCTCAGGGTCAATAACGCCAAGAACGGCGTGCTGGCCAATGACGTCGACCCCGACGGTGATCCGTTGCACGTGTCCGCGGTCGGCGGCGTCGCCGGCAACGTAGGCAAGGCGATCGCCGGCTCGCACGGCGGCACCTTCACCATCAACGCCGACGGAACCTACACGTTCAACCCGGGCAATGACTTCCAGTACCTGGCCCAGAACCAGAACGCGCAGTCCTCGATCTGGTACACGGTGTCGGACGGCGAAGGCGGCACGAACCAAGCGCTGCTGACCGTCACGATCACGGGCAAGAACGACACGGCGACCATCAGCGGCCAAAGCTCCGGCTCGGTGTATGAAGATTCGCCGGTGTTCGCCAGCGGCAAGCTCAACGTGTCCGATCCGGACGCGGGCCAGAATTTCGTGCAGGCGCAGGCGGCCGTGCAGGGCAAATACGGCACGTTCACCGTGGACGTCAACGGCCAGTGGACCTACCAGCTCAACAACGCGCTGGCCGCAGTGCAGAACCTCAAGGCTGGCCAGACGCTGACCGAGACCTTCACCGTTGCCTCCCAGGACGGCACCGCGACCAGCCCGGTCAACGTGACCATCGTGGGCACGAACGACGCACCGATCTCGGGCGATGCCTCCGCGCACCTGAACATCGGCGCCTCGTACGCGCTGAAGAAGTCCGACTTCCCGTTCAATGACGGCGTTGAGAACGACGCTTTCCAGAGCGTGGTCGTCACCCGCGTCCCGGGCGCCGGCGAAGGCACCCTGACTTTGGGTGGACAGCCGGTGGTCAACGGCCAGGTCATCAGTGTGGCCGACATCCAGGCCGGCAAGCTGGTGTTCACGCCGTCCAGCGCTGGCGGCGACGCCACCTTCGACTTTGCGGTGCGCGACGCCGGCGGCATTGCCAACGGCGGCCAGAACACGTCGACCGAGCACACGTTCACGCTGTCCACCGACAAGCTCGGCGTCGGCAACAACACCAGCAATACGGACGTGAACGGCGGCGGCGGCAACGACATCCTGGTGGGCGACCGCGGCGGCGCGGTCACCGCGGTGGAACCGGGCAAGAACTACAACATCTCGCTCATCGTCGACGTATCCGGCAGCATGACGTACAAGATCGGCAACACCAATGTGTCGCGGATCGACCTGCTCAAGAGTTCGCTGGTGTCGCTGGCCAACCAGTTGGCCAACCACGACGGGATCGTGAACGTCCGCCTGATTCCGTTCGCGGACAAGGCGCTGGAAGGCGTCACGATCAACAACCTGAGCAAGTCCAACGTCAAGCAGTTGCTCGACGCGATCGACCTGTTGACGGCCGAAGGCAACACGAACTATCAGGACGCCTTCAACAAGGCCGTGAGCTGGTTCAACTCGCAGGTGTCGGGTGGCAAGGATGCGGCCCACAACTACCAGAACCTGACCTTCTTCCTGACCGACGGCAATCCCACCGTCTACGGAGCCTCCGGCAACCAGGAAAATGGCGCGATGCGCGAGGCCGTCAATGCGGCCAAGCCCTTGGTGGACGGATCCGGCGTGCTGGTGGGCGGCAACAAGGTCGTGATGTACGGCATCGGCATCGGCACGGGCATCAACAGCGACTACCTGCGCTTCTTCGACAACACCAATGCCACCGGCCAGGGTTCGCAAACCGTCAAGGAAGGCAGCGGCTGCAACTCCACGGAGTACACCGTCAACGGCACGGTGGGCCAGCCCCAGATCGTGAACAGCGCGAACGAGCTGAATGCCGCATTGCAAGGCGGCAGCACCTCGACCGACCCGGCGCCGGTCTCCGGCGACACGATCCACGGCGGCGACGGCAACGACATCATCTTTGGCGACACCATCAACACCGACCACCTGTCGTGGAGCGGCCATGCCGCGGGCAGCCATGACGGCCAGGGCTGGCAGGCGCTGGTGGACTTCATGACGGCGCAGAAGGGCGGCGTCGCCCCGACCACCGTCGAGATCTACAACTACCTGCAGCAGCACAGCGCAGAATTCGACAAGGCCGGCGACACGCGCGGCGGAGACGATTTCCTGTACGGCGGCAAGGGCGACGACACGCTGTTCGGCCAGGGCGGCAACGACTCCCTGTTCGGCGGCGAGGGCAACGACACCCTCTACGGCGGCACGGGGAACGACATCCTGGTCGGCGGCAAGGGCAACGACCTCCTCGTGGGCGGCGCGGGCAGCGACACCTTCCGGTGGGAACTGAACGACCAAGGCACGGCCGCGGCTCCCGCCGTGGACCGCATCAAGGACTTCTCGACGGCCATGCCCGCCAACAACGGCGATGTGCTCGACCTGAAGGACTTGCTGCAACAGGACGACAACAGCCCGCTGACCAACTATCTGCAGGTCAAGAAGGAAGGCAGCAACACGGTGATCAACGTCAGCACCAATGGCGACCTCCAGCACAACGTCGACCAGAAGATCATTCTGGAGAACGTGGACCTTACCAACAATGGTGCGTTGTCCAGCGCTCAGGTCATCAACGATCTGTTGAACAAGGGTAAACTCATCGTCGATCATCACTGACCCACCCGCCACGCGATCCGGCCCGACGGGCCGGATCGCGGGTTCATTCCCGTATCCCATGCCCAAGCATTTTTTTGAACGCGACCAGCTCCTGACCTGGTTCAAAGGAAACGCCGCCGCGGCCGACTACGTGGACATGGTGTGCCGCATCGCGCACCTGTGGGACGATCTGATCGACCGGGACAAGGAAGTCCCCGACGACGAGATCAACCAAGGCTTCTTCGAGGCGCTCATCAGGTTGCCCCGCAACGCCTTCTACCGCTCGCATTTCGACCACCTCAATGCGGTGCTCATCAACGCCGTGTCCAATTGGCAGATCGCCACCAAACTGGAACGCGATGGCGGCAATTACGAGAAAAGCATCGCTTTCGTCCTGCGGTCGTCGTATGCGGACCTGATCACCCAATCCGCGCTGATCGTCGGCGGCGAAAAATGGGCCTGCCAGGTCGGCGAGGAAGTCCGCAAGGCGACTCACGGCGAAACCTACGATGGCTATATCAAGAACCTCACCCAAGAGGCGTCCGACCGCGCCCGCATGAAGGCCGCCCGGCAGGCAAAGAGCAACTAATCCGCTGCGCAAGCGCCCAGGAGAACTGCATCAATGCGGCGAGCCCCCTTGCCCCCTGACTCATGCTGCGCCGCCCGCCCCGGCTGAAACGGGCCGTCAGCCTGGCGCTGCTCGGCCTCGCGTGCTGGTGGGGCGGCAGCTTTGCGATCGAAGTCGACGACGCCAAGCTGCAGAAGCTGTCGGCCAGCCGCTACGGCGCCAAGGGCTCCAAATCCGTCTCGAACTGGCTGCAATTGTTGCGCAGCCCCGCTCCGGCGGCGGACAAGGACAGGCTGACGCTGGCGAACGATTTCTGGAACCGCGCCCTGCTCTCCGGCGAAGACTCCTTCATCTGGAAACAGACGGACTATTGGGCCACGCCGCTCGAGTCCCTGGGCAAAGGCGCTGGCGATTGCGAAGACTATGTCATCGGCAAGTATTTCACCTTGCTGGCCATGGGCGTCCCGGCCAACAAGCTGCGCTTCATCTATGTCCGCGCCCGCATCGGCGGCGCGGCCAGCAGCAGCCAGGTGGCCCACATGGTCCTGGGCTACTACGAAACCCCGAACGCCGTCCCGCTGGTGCTGGACAGCCTGATATCAACCATTCTCCCGGCGACGCAGCGGCGCGACCTGACGCCGGTTTTCAGTTTCAACGCCGACGGCGTCTACGTGGACGGCAAGGCCGCCGCGCCCGTTGACCGCCTGAGCCGCTGGCGCGACCTACTTCAACGCATGGAACGGGAAGGCATCCGCCCCTGACGTCCGGAACCAAGACTATGTCCATTCTTCGACAGCTACTGCTCAGCGTCACCCTTGCCATCAGCGTCATCCTGCTGGGGACGCTGGCGCTCAGCATCAACTCCGCGCGCGAATACCTGTCCGGGCAGTTGCAGGTACAGAGCACCGACGCGGCCGTGTCATTGGCCCTGTCCCTGTCGCAACCGGCGAACAACGATCCGGTCGTGCAGGAACTGCTGGTGTCCGCGCTGTACGACGGCGGGCACTTTTCGCTGGTGCGCCTGACCGACCCCGACGGCAAGGTCCTGATCGAACGCAAGTCCGCGGCGGCCGCGGCTTCGGTGCCGGCATGGTTCCAGGCGCTGGCGCCGCTCGATGCGCAAGCGGCGACCCACGCGGTCAGCGACGGCTGGCGCCAGATCGGCGAAGTCACCCTGGTCGCCAATGATGCCTATGCCTGGGAAGCCCTGTGGCGCAGCAGCCTGAAGATGATCGCCCTGGTGGTCGGCGCGGGCATCCTGTGGGCGGTTTTCGCGTTTGTGCTGGTGGGGTGGATCAAGAACCGCCTGCTGCGCGAAATCAGCGAACACGTGCGCGACATCGGCCGCGATTCCCCGTCTGAACAGGTCGAAGCCCGCGTCCCTGAACTTTCAGGGGTGGTCCAGGCGTTGAACCAGACCCGCGAGCGCGTGCACGCCAGCGTCGAAGAACAGAACGCCAAGATCGAATCGCTGGAACTGGAGCTGAACCAGGATCCCGTGACCGGCCTGCCCAACCGCAAGTACTTCGTCAATGAATTCCGGCGCGCGCTGGAAGCGGGATCCGCCGCGGGCAAGCGCCGGATCGACGGCGGCCATGTGCTGGTTTTCCGCCAGCGCGACCTGGCCGACCTGAACCGCCACATGCCCCGCGAGTTCATTGATCAATGGCTGCGTGCGGCGTGCGAACGCATCCAGGGCACGTTGAAGCGCATGCACGTCGCGTCGCCCATGCTGGCCCGGCTGAACGGATCGGATTTCGCGCTGCTGCTGCCCGGCTGCGCGGCGCCGCAGGCCATGATGGTCGCGGAACAGTTGCGGGCCGACCTGCATGCCTCGCGCATTCCGGTAGGTGAAGGCCACCTGTGCCGCTGGGCGCAGGCCATGACCGACTACGGGCACGGCAGCCAGGCCGGACCGGTGCTGGCGCGCCTGGATTTCGGCCTGATGCGCGCCGAAAGCGCCGGCAACGACCAAGTCGTGATCGCGGGAGCGACCGATATGCAGTCTCCGTCCGAATCCGGAGAACGCGCCTGGAAGGACGCCATCCAGACCGCGCTGGAACATCGGAATTTCGAGCTCTCGACCGAACCGCTGCTGGCGCTGGACGGACGCGTCGTGCGGACCGAGGCCATGTTGATGCTGCGCACGGCGCCCAACCAGGAACCGATTCCCGCCACGCTGTTCATCCCGCCAGCCGTGCGCCTGGATCTTGTGGCCGACTGCGACCTGGAGTCCGTCCGCCTGGGCCTGGATTGGCTCGCCAGCCACGAGGGCGAGCTCGCCATCCGCGTCGCCCTGCCTTCGCTGCGGGGCCAGAAGTTCCTGCGCCAGCTTGCCCTGCTGCTGACCGAGCGCCGCTCGCTGGCAAACCGCCTGTTCCTGGAAATCGACGCGCACGGCCTGGTGGAATGCCATGAGCAGATCACCGCGCTGGCGCACGTCGTCTCCGAGTTTGGCGCCCACCTCGGCGTGCGCCGGCTGGCGCAGCAGTTTGGCGCGGTCGCGCAGCTGCACACGCTGCCTTTGTCGTACGTGAAATTGGGCGGAGGTTTCGTCGGGGGGATGTCGCAGAGCCCCGGCAGCCAGCAATTGACGGCGTCGGTGCTGGAAACCGCCCGCAACCTGGGCATCGCGGTCTATGCGGAAGACGTGCCAGACGCCGAAACCCAGCGCATCCTGATCGGACTGGGCATCGGCATCATGCGGGGCCAGGGAGTCAGGATCACGAACGGGGCCTGATGCGCCCCGCCCGCGCGCCGCACGCCATCAGCGCGCGGCCTGGCCCTTGGATTGTTCGTACAGCGGCATCACCTTCTGCGCGGCCGCTTGAAGGTCGCTGATGCGCGACGCCGCCGACGGGTGCGTCGACAGGATTTCGGGCGGCGCATTGCCCTGGCTGGCCGCCCCCATCTTCTGCCACAGGGTCACCGCGGCGCGCGGGTCATACCCTGCCCTTGCCGCCAGCTCCACGCCCATCCGGTCCGCTTCGGTCTCGTGCGTGCGGCTGTTGGGCAGGGTGAACATCACGCTGGTCAATTCCCCGCCCAGGTCGGAAGCCACGGACGAGCCGGTAGCGATGGACAACACCGACAGGCCCAGGTTCGTAGCCATCTGCTGGGAAACGCGCTCGCGCGCGTGCTCACGCAGCGCATGGGCGATCTCGTGGCCCAACACGGCGGCCAACTCGTCGTCCGAGGGCTTGATCTTGCCGATCAGCCCGGTATAGACGGCGATCTTTCCGCCCGGCATGCACCACGCGTTGATCTCGTCGCTGGACAGCACATGCACTTCCCATTTCCAGCCCGCGGCGTCCGGGCGGAACACGCCCGCCTGGGCGATCAGGCGCTGGGAGATATTGCGCACGCGCGCCAGCTGCTGGGCATCCCGGTCCAGCAGGCCCTTGGCCTGCGCCTCTTTCAGGATGTCGGCGTACTGCTGCGTCGCCTCCTGTTCGAGCGCCTGCGACGGCACCATGCTGGACATGTATTGGGTACGGTTGACGCCCACGGCGCCCGATTGGGTCGTATTCATGCCCGTGCAGCCGGCCAGCACCGCCAGCGACAGCACGGCTCCGGCATTGCGCAGAAAATGACGCTTCTGGTTCATGTCGGCCTCCAAGCCAATTCAAGAGCGGCAAGCGTATCAGACCGGCGCGCCGCACTGCCCGCGATGGCGCAGGGCGTGATCAATCAGCACCAACGCCAGCATCGCTTCGGCGATGGGGGTGGCCCGGATGCCGACGCAAGGGTCGTGGCGGCCCAAAGTCTGCACCATCACCGGTTCATTGGCGCGATTGACCGAGCGGCGCTCGACGCGGATGCTGGACGTGGGCTTGATCGCCAGGGACACGGTGATGGGCTGGCCAGTGGAAATCCCGCCCAGCACGCCGCCGGCGTGATTGGTCAGGAAGCCGTCCGGCGTGATTTCGTCGCCGTGCTCGGAACCGCGCTGCGCGATGCAGTCGAAACCGGCGCCGATGGACACGCCCTTGACGGCGTTCAGCCCCATCAACACGTGAGCGATGTCGGCGTCCAGGCGGTCATAGATGGGTTCGCCCCAGCCGGCGGGCAGGTTTTCGGCGACGACTTCGATGCGCGCGCCCACGGAGTCCCCATCGCGGCGCAATTGGTCCATGTAGGCTTCCAGTTCAGGAACGACCTCGGCGTTGGGCGCATAGAACGGATTGTTGGGCACTTCGTCCCAGGACACGAAAGGAATCGCGACCGGGCCGAGCTGGCTCATGTAGCCGCGCACCTTCACGCCGTACTGCTCGGACAGCCATTTCTTGGCGATTGCGCCGGCCGCCACGGTGGGCGCCGTCAGCCGTGCCGACGAACGTCCGCCGCCCCGCGGGTCGCGCACGCCGAACTTGCGCCAGTAGGCGTAGTCGGCATGGCCTGGCCGGAAGGTGTCGGCAATGTTGGAATAGTCTTTGCTGCGCGCATCGGTATTGCGGATCAGAAGACCGATGGGAGTGCCCGTGGTCACCCCTTCGTACACGCCCGACAGGATTTCCACCTGGTCGGCTTCCTGGCGCTGCGTCACGTGGCGCGACGTGCCGGGACGGCGGCGGTCCAGTTCAAGCTGGATATCAGAGGCGTCCAGCGCCAATCCGGGAGGACAGCCATCCACCACGCAACCGATGGCCGGCCCGTGGGATTCGCCGAAATTCGTGACGGTAAAGAGGGTACCTAGGGTATTGCCGGGCATAGGAAGTCAACAGGTCGGGTTTGCAAGCAACCCCGATTATGACACCGCCGAGGCCAAAGCCTGGATTTCGGAGGCCGGCGCCGGCCTGCCCAACAGGAAGCCCTGCATTACCCGGCAGCCCAGGGATTTCAGGATTTCGCGCTGGCCTTCAGTTTCCACGCCTTCCGCCACAACCGGCAGGCGCATCGCCTGGCACAGGCCGAACAATGCGGACACGACCTCGCGGCTGCCCGCGTCCGACTCCAGCGCCGAAATGAAACTGCGGTCGATCTTGACCCAATCAATGGGAAGATGCCGCAGGTGATTCAGGCTGGAATAGCCGCAGCCGAAGTCGTCCAGCGCCACGCCGATGCCTTGGGCTCGCAGCGTGTTCAGAATTTTCACGTGGCGCTCGTAGTGCAGGATGAAGATCGACTCGGTGATCTCAAGCACCAGCTTGCGCGGAGACAGGCGGGTCGCGGCCAGCACGTCCGAAACCAGCTGGACCAGGCTGGCCTCGTTCATCTGCTTGACCGACAGGTTCACATGGACGCGCCAGGCCGCCGGCCACAGTGCCGCCTGCGTGCAGGCGCGCTCCAGGATCCAGGCGCCAAGAGGCACGATCAGGCCGCTGCGTTCGGCCAGTTCGATGGTCACGGCGGGGGACACGCTGCCCAGGACGGGGTGGTGCCAGCGCAACAGGGCTTCGCATCCCTGCACCACGCCGGTTCCGCTATCGCAGACAGGCTGGTAATACAGCTCGAACTGTTCCATCGCCGGCGTCGTCAATGCCAGCCGCAGGTCGTTTTCCAGACCTTGCTGGTCGCGCTGTCTGGCCAGCAGCCGGAAGTCGAAGAGATTCCAGCCAGGTCCCCCGCGCTCTTTCAGCGGCACCAGGGCGACCTGCACGCAACGCTGTAGCTCCTCGACACTGCGGCCGTGCGCAGGATACAGCGCCGTTCCGATACGGAAAACAGCAATAAGGGGACGCCCCCCTAATTCGTAGGGCTGGCTCAGGTCTTCCAGCAGCTTGGCCGATACCTGAGCCGCGCCCTCCTCGTCGACGCCGGGCACACAGACCGTAAATGAGTCCGCGCCGGTGCGCGACGCCATCCCGCCCAACGTACGAGTGACCAGGCTGAGCCGGTCCGCCACCAGCACAAGCAGCGCCTGGTCTTCGCCGGCCCGCAGCATGGCGCTGATCTGCGCGTAGTGTTCGAAATTGACGAGGAAAAAAGCGCCCTGGCGCTCGGCGCCCTGGGGCTTGGCCAGCCACGCGCGCGCGCGACGATGCAGCTCCTGCTGGCTGAGGAGGCCGGTCAGTTCATCACGCGTCAGGCGGCGGCGCAGGGCGCGCTCTCTGCGGACGAACAGCAGACTGATCGCTGCAAGTGCGCCCGCGAGCGTCAGGCACAGTGCGAGCAGGTAACTCTCACGCACGGAGCCCCCTATCCATAAGTCCCTGGCGTTGCGGCCCGACCACGGGTCCAAGGACTGTAACATTTTTTAAATTATGCATTGTTTTCGCAAAAAAACGCCACACTTCAGAGGCAACGCGCCCCTTTTTCCTGGGTTCCTTCGGATCAGTAGTTGCTCGCGGCGGGTCATGACGGGTCCTGGATTAGCGGTCGCTGGCCGGTCCTGTTCGCCATGCCTTGCCCTTTCTACGACAGCCGAACCCCAAAAATTAATACGCAGTGTCTCAATAGTTCTCAACGAGACAAATATCACGAACGAAATAATTACATAGCTTGTCTGAAATTCAGGCGAATTTCGTAATATTCTGTGCGTTCTGTGACATGACGATTGGCAGTGTAAGCGTCGCCACCCGGGTATTGGTAACGGGTGTCACGTTTTTTATCCAGGTCTTTAACCTGTCAGGCGCTGCCGACGCCCGACACCCGCCTTCAACCTGAGGCTGAGCGCCTCGCAACGCAGGCAACCGTGCCAGCCCAGGAAGGGATCCGCAAGTACATGCCCACACTACGCCGGCTACTTTTATGTTCCGCCCTTCTGATCGGCTTCATCCTGCTCGGCGCACAGGCCTTGGGGATGCTGGCCGCGCATCGCTATCTGAATGCACAACTGGCGCAGCAGGGAGAGGCGGGCGTTCGCACGTTAGCGTGGGCGCTGTCCCACGGCGCGGGCACGCCGGGCGAACAGGCTGAACTCGCGGACGAATTATTCGGCCAGGGCCTGTACGCGCTGGTGCGTATCACGAACGAAGGGAATTCCGCCGCCATTGAACGCAGCGCGCGCCGGGACACCGGCGGAGTCGACCGCGATTGGCGCGGTGCGTGGCTAGACATGGACGCGCCGGAAATCACCCGCGAGTTCACTGCCGCCGATGGCCGAAGCAAGGGCGTCATCACCGTGCAGGCCGACGCGCGGCGCGCGCGCGACACGCTGTGGCAAGGCGGCATACGCGTGCTGGGCCTGGTCCTGGCCGCAGGCGTCTTCTGGGCCATTTTCGCCATGAGCCTGGTGCGCTGGATCGAGGCGCGCACATCGCGCGACATCTGCGAGCGCGTGCGCAGCCTGGCGCAGGACAAGGATGCCGCATTGACAGGCTCATGCGAGGTTGCGGGCGTCGACCAGGCCCTGGTCGACGCGCAGCGCCGCGTGGCCGCCACGGTCGAGGAACAGAACGCCAGAATCGAATCCCTGCAGAGCGAGATCTACCGGGACCCCATCACCCGCCTGTCCAACCGCAGGCATTTCGTCGATCAGTTCCGGCTGGCCCTGGCGGACAAGACCGCCGACACCGGCGGCCATCTGCTGATGTTCCGCCAGCGCGATCTGGCGCAGATCAACCGGCACCTGTCGCGCGCCTTCACCGACCAATGGCTGCGCTCGTCGTCCGAGCGGCTGCGCCGGCTGGTGGAAGAGTTCGGCGGGCCGGCGACGCTGATCGCCCGGATCAGCGGATCTGACTTTGCCCTGCTGCTCCCGCACACGTCCGCGCCGCAGGCCAGCCTGCTGGCCGAACGCGTGCGGCGCGAACTGCGCTCGCTGCGCGTGCCGATGGACAAATACGGCTGGTGCCGCTGGGCGCTGGCCATGGCGGCCTACGCCCCCGGCGACAACATGAGCGATATCCTGGCGCGCCTGGACCATGCGCTGATGTGCGCGGAAAGCGCCGACGACGACCAGGTCGCCCCCGCAAGCCAGGCCGCCGACAGTACCCGCATCGGCGAATACAGCTGGCACGACGCCTTGGTCACGGCCTTGGAACAGCACCGGTTTTCGCTGTCCGCGCAGCCCCTTCACGACTTGTCCGGCACGTTGCTGCATTACGAAGCCAGCCTGACGCTGCACGACATCTCGGGCACCGATCCCGTGCCGGCCTCGATCTTCATGCCCCCGGCCGTGCGCCTTGGCCTGTCCGCAGAATGCGACATCCAGGCGATCCGCCTGGGGCTGGACTGGCTGTTCACCCATGACGACGCACTGACGATCCCGGTCTCGCTGGCCACGCTGGCGCAGGGCTCCTTCTTTCCCCGGCTGGAACGCATGCTGGCCGATCGGCCAGCGCTGACGATGCGGCTGATCATCGAGGTCGACGCCGCGGGACTGGTCGAACAGGGCGCAGACGTGCGCCAGCTCTGCGACGTCGTCACCAGCGCAGGCGGCCGCGTCGGCGTATCGCGGCTTTCGCAGCAATTCGGCGCAATGGAGCACCTGCACGAATTTCCCCTCTCCTACGTCACGCTCAGCGGCAGCTTCATCACCGGACTGCTGCACAGTCCCGGCAGCCAGCACCTGGCCGCCACTGTCGTGGCCACCGCCATGACGCTGGACATGGCGGTCTATGCCGCGGACGTGCCCGACACCGCCACGCAATTCGTACTGGAAGACACCGGCGTGCGCGCGATACGCAGGGCTGTCGTAAACTCCGCCCACGCGCACGATCTCGCGCATGATCACCAATGGGTTCCTAGTTGACGGAAGGATTGTTTCTTCGCACCCGCTGGCGTTTCCGCCACCACCGCGCTGATCAGACCGGCAGCGGCCGGCGATTTTCCTGGTCGCGATTGGGGCCGCTGCTGTGCGTCCTGCTCTGGCCGGGACATGCCTTGGCCTATGCGCAACATGGCGGCCTCGACAACCTGCAATCGGGCCTGACCTCGGGCGTCGCGATCGCATGCGCCCTGGCCTTCTGCCTCGCCTGGGCGCATACCCGCAACGCAATGTATGCAGCCGGCCTGGCCTTCGTGCTAGTGGAAGGCCTGTTTCGCTCGATGCCGTCGCTGATGCCGCCGGGCGCGCTGCAAGCGGGGTCGTTTGCGGCCTTGCTGGCATCCACCGCTCCGCTGATACAAGGATCGCGCGCCGCCGGGATTCTCGCTGCGGCATGCCGCTGGAGCAGCGTCGCACTGGCCGGCGTCGCCGCATTGGCGCTGATCTTCGTCTACGAGACCGAATCCGGACTGCTGCCCACATCCGTTGCGGGCGTCTGCGCTGTTCTCAGCTTGCCGCTGGCGGTATGGTTCTGCGCAAAGGCTGTCCGGCAGGCGGCCGGGCGCGCCTCGTCCGTGGCGCTGGCGCTTGCGTACGGCGCCTCGGCCTGGATGCTGGGGCGCGATGCCTGGGCTGCCGGCGGGGCCGATACGGCGGGCACGGCCGTCGAGCTATTCAGGCTGCTGCTCGTGTCGGGCGCGCTCCTCTGGCTGGCGCTGGACTCGCCCCTGCGCGGCGCGGCGGGCCGCAAGCCTGCCGACTTGGCGGACGTGGAACACCAGGCGCAGGGCGAACTGCGGGTTGCGGAGCTTGCCGGCGCGCTGGAAACGCAGCGCCAGATGAATGCCCTGATCTCGCACGAACTGCGCGCGCCGCTCGCAACCATCAGCGCGGCAGCCCAGTCGCTGGACATGATTCTTTCCGGCAGCGGCGAAACCGTCGACAGCCGCCTGGCCCGTATTCACCGGTCGGTTACGCGGATGACCGAGTTGATGGACCAGCTGCTGAACCAGGACAGGCTGGACGAGCAGGCATGGACGCCGCGCGGCGAACAAACCGACATGGCCGAGCTTGTGCGCGATGTCGTGACCGCCATGCAGCCCGATACGGCGCATTCGCTGGTGCTGCAGGCCCAGACCAGCCTGCCCGTCTATTGCGATCGCCCCCTCACGAGCGTGGTAGTGCGTAACCTGATCCACAATGCCATCAAGTATTCCCCCGCCAATGAACCGGTGCGGATAGAAACTGGGCACACGCGCGTCGGCGACCAACCCATGACCTGGACCGCGGTCGTTGACCGTGGGCCGGGCATCGGCGAAGAAGAACAGGCCCGGATATTCGAGCCGCGCTTTCGCCGTTCCGCGCATCGGGAAACGCCTGGCATGGGGATCGGTTTGTTCCTGGCGCGGCGCATCTGCCAAAGTCAGGGCGGCACGCTGACCATGCAGAGCAAGGTGGGCGTGGGGACGCGCTTTGTCATCACCCTGCCCGCCAACGGGCCCGCGGCGTAGCGCGCCGCCAGTTGACTGCCTGGATAAACGTCAGGCGGCGAACACGTAGCCCTGGCCACGCACCGAAAGGACCGGCAGCTTGAGGCCTGCGCTTTGCGCCTTGGCGCGCAAGCGGCTTACGAGCACGTCGATGCGGCGCAGTTCGAATCCGCCCGGGCTGTCTGGCAGGAACAGTTCCGCCAGGGCCTGGCGGCTGACGGCGCTGCCGGCCGCGTCCATCAGCGCCACCAGGAACGTCCGTTCCTGGGCGCTCAGGTGCAACGAAGCCCCGTCCGGCGCCACCAGGATCCAGCCCCCGTCCTGCAGGGACCAATTGGTGTCGGCGGAGGCGCGCGTTTCGGCGTCGGCCGGTCGCGGCGCCTTCGCAAGGCGCATCCGGCGCGCCAGGCTGCGAATGACCGAACTGAGTTCGAGCAGGTCGACGGGCTTGGTCATGTAAACATCGGCGCCGCCTTCCAGCCCCCGGACACGGTCTTCCAGGGCGCTGCGGCCGGTCAGCATCACGATGCCCACGGGGCTCAAGGCGCGCAGCCGGGTCGCGACGGAAAAACCGTCTTCGCCGGGAAGATGGGCATCCAGTATGACGATGTCGCAAGGCTGTTCCTGCAACCGGCGATAAAACGCCACCGCGTTGTCGCAAGCGAACGCCACGCGGAAACCGTAACCGCCCAGGCCCAATGCCAATTCCTCGCGGAAGTCGGCGTCGTCCTCAAGCAGGCCGATACATAGCAAACCATCTGCGCCAGGCATATTCAGAGTGCTTTATTTTGAAATTTTTGACAGATACCCCTGGAGACCACATCGCAAAAAAGGCCCCGGAACCGGCAATCTTACGACTTTTACAATGGAAACGAATGATTGCAGCGAAAAAAACCGGGGTATTTCACATTTTTGCGAGATTTTTTTCGTAAATCGCGCTTTGACGCCGATCCAATAGCCCCGATATTGCCGGAATATGCAATCAGGACGAGCAGCTGACTTCAATTCCGCCAGCCCAATCCGGCGGCAACGTGGCATAGCGTTCATAACCCTCCTGGGCCACGAACGGATTGCGCAGCAGTTTCATCAGGGTATCAATTTCGCTGGCGTCGCCGGTTTTCGCGGCACGGATCGCCTGCTCCGCCAAGTGATTGCGCAGCACATACAGCGGATTGACCCGATTCATCCCCGCAACCGTTTCCTGCACAAGCCGCCCGTCCTGCGCGTGGCGGGCCACCAGCCGGTCCAGCCACGCGCTGGCCGCGGGACGGTCGATGAAAAGGTCTTCGAAAGCGCTGCGCCGGCCCTGCACCGCATCAGCCAGCCGACGCCAGGTCAGGGTGAAATCGGCTTGGTTGGCGTCCATCAGCTTCAGCAGGTCGTCCAGCAGCGCTTCGTCCTCGGGCAGCCAGGCGGCCAGCCCCATCTTGGCTCCCATCCGGTCGTGGAAGGCGCGCGTGAATACCGCTTCGAATTCGTCCAGCACGGCGCGCAGGGCGTCAGCATCCTGCACCAGCATATGCAGGCTGCCGCCAAGGCGGTACAGGTTCCACAGCGCCACCGACGGCTGGCGGTTCCAGGAGTAGCGCCCTTCGGAATCGGAATGGTTGCAGACATGCCCCAGCCGGAACCCGTCCATGAATCCATAAGGACCGTAATCCAGCGTCAGTCCCAGTATGGACATATTGTCGGTGTTCATGACACCGTGGCAAAACCCAACCGCCTGCCAATCCGCCATCAGCAAAGCCGTGCGCCGAGTCACCGCCCTGAGCAAGTTGATATACGGCGCGGTGTCGGCCGGCGATTCACCGGCCGGCGCATCGCGGCACTCTGGATAATATCGGTCGATCACATAATCGGCGAGGGTCTTGAGCATGTCCGGCTGGCGGCGCGACGACCAGTGTTCGAACGAGCCGAACCGCACGAAACTGGGCGACATCCGGGTCACGATGGCCGCAGTTTCAACCGTTTCCCGCATGACCGGGTCATCGGAAACCACCAGCGCCAGGGCGCGCGTCGTCGGCACGCCCAGCCCGTGCATGGCTTCGCTGGCCAGGTACTCGCGTACGGACGAGCGCAGCACGGCCCGGCCGTCGCCCATGCGGGAATAAGGCGTCATGCCCGATCCCTTGAGCTGCAGTTCCCAGCCGCCTTCAGGCCCCTGCACCTCGCCCAGCAGGTGGGCGCGGCCATCGCCAAGCTGCCCCGCCCAGACGCCGAACTGGTGGCCGCTATAGACGGCGGCAAGGGTATCGCCGCCCGGCAGCGGCCGGGCGCCGGAAAACACGTCCAGGAATTCGGGCGTGGACAAGGCTGCCGGATCCAGGCCGATCAGGGCTGCCGCATCCGCATTGGCGTGCAGCAGTCGCGGGTTGTTCAACCCCTGGGGCGCCAGGCGGGTATAGAAAGCCGCGGGCAATGCCGCAAAGGAATTGACGGCCTGCAGTTCAGTCAGGGACAGGGCACTCATGCGCGTTGGCTCCGGGCAGCCCGTTTGGCGGGCCGCACATAGAAAATGGCGCTCAGGAAGAACGTGGCCGACAGGAGGATTTCGCCCCATGCCATCAGGACGGACAGCGGCGCCGGATCGGACATGGCGCGCACCACCCCTTCCATCAGGTACAGCAGCGACAGCATCGCCGCCCATTGGTAAGTATAGAGATTGCCGCGCACGATGCCGCGCAGCGGAAATGCCAGCGGCAAGGCCTTCAGGAACATCCACGAGCCCCCGGGCCGGACCGGCGCCACCACGGTTTCCCAGGCGACGCAAAGTACGATCAGGGCAAACAATGAAACCGACGCCAGCAGGCGCAAACGGGGATTGAGTTCAGGGTTCATGCTGCTATTATCGCCTGATGAACCGCCCTGCCGAGCCCCCCGCCGCTACGCCGGCGGCAGCTGAACCTCCGACCTCGCGCACTTCATGGGTCGCGAAGGCCGGGCGCGTGTTTCGTTTTATCGCGCAACGCGCCAACGAAGAAAAACTGCTCCAGGTCGCATCCAGCCTGACCTTCACGACAGTCCTGGCGATCGTTCCCATGCTGGCGGTGGTGCTGTCGCTGTTCACCGCCTTTCCCGTCTTCCAGGAATTCCGGGTCGCCCTCGAGGATTTCCTGACCAACAGCCTGATGCCGCCGTCCGTCTCGGACAACATCATGGAATACCTGAACCAGTTTGCGCGCCAGGCATCGCGCCTGACGGCAATCGGCGGCGCCTTCCTGCTGGTCACCTCGCTGTTGCTCATCATGACCATCGACCAGGCCTTCAACGACATCTGGCGCGTCTCGCGCCAGCGGCCATTGCCGCAGCGGGCGCTGGTCTACTGGGCCATCATCACGCTGGGCCCGGTCCTGGCCGGCGCCAGCCTCTGGGCGACGTCTTTCGTGGCCCGGGAATCGCTGGGGCTGGTCCAGGACGTGCCCGAGGCCGTCAGTGTCGCCATTTCCTTCATCCCGCTGATATTGACCGGGCTGGGCTTCGCGGCGCTGTTCGTCGTCGTGCCGAATCGCGACGTCCTGTGGCGGGACGCCCTGGTGGGCGGCAGCGTCACCGCCATCGTGCTGGAAATCATGAAGTCGGGGTTCGCCTACTACCTGACGCGGTTTCCCACCTACACGGTCATCTACGGCGCCTTCGCCACCCTGCCGATCTTCCTGCTGTGGATTTACCTGTCCTGGCTGGCGGTGCTGCTGGGCGCGACGCTGGCTTCAAGCGCCCCGCTCATCAGGCTGGGCCGCTGGAAGATCAACCGCTACCCCGGCGCGCCCTTCGTGGATGCCCTGGATGCCCTGCGCGCACTGCGCAAGGCGCAACTATCCAAAATCGACGGCCTCTCGCCGAACGCGCTGGCGGCGCAGCTGCGGCTGCATCAGGACGAACTTAACGAAGTGCTGGAATCGCTGAGCACCATGGGACTGGTCACGCGCAGCCCCGACGACAAATGGATGCTTACCTGCGATGCCAGGGAAACCTCCATGGCGCCGGTAGTCGACCATTTCCTGCTGGACCGCCGCCAGCAGCGCGTGCGCAACGACCCGGACATATTACGGGTCGCCGCGTCCGTGGATTCCCAGCAAAATAGCCCGACGCTGGAAGAACTTTGCGGAGAAGCGCAAAATACCGGAAATGGAGTCGCTCCCATACTGCAATTGGAAGCGAACAAGAAATAGCAAAGCATTCGGGCGTAGTCCGCCCGCAGGAGATACCGATGTTGAAGGTCAGCGAGATTTTGCGCGTCAAGGGCGATACGCTCTATACAGCGTCGCCGGACATGCCTGTTTCCCAGGCAGTGCAAACCATGAGCGAGCAGGACATAGGCTCGCTTGTAATCATGGAATTCGGCACCCTGACCGGCATGCTCACGTTCCGCGAGATCATCCGCCACATGCATGCGCATGGCGGAGCCGGCGAAACGACCATCCGCTCCATCATGGACGACGCGCCTGTCAGCGTGTCGCCCAACACCAGCGCCGACGAAGTCCAGCGCCTCATGCTGGAAAAGCACGCGCGCTACATCCCCGTCATGGACGGCCCGACGCTCATGGGCGTGATTTCCTTCTATGACATGGCCCAGGCCATCGTCGCGGCCCAGCAGTTCGAAAACAACATGCTGAAAGCCTACATCCGCGACTGGCCCACCGAAAGCGCCGAACCCGCGCAGTCCTGAGCCCCCGTCAGGCCCGCACGGGCCTGACGCAGACTCACATGCCGGCCGGCGCCGATTCGAACGCGGCGTCGCGCGCACCCGGCGCATGCCGCTGGCTGCGCCACGCGTCGTAGATCAGTTCCGGGTTGTTGGCCGCCAGCAAGGCCGGGTCCGACAGCATGCGCCGCCAGCGGCGCGCACCCGACTGGCCGTTCACCAGCCCCAGCATGGGGCGGGTCATCACCCGCAGCGGCACGCCCTTGGCGACCTGCCGTGCGGCGTATTCCGTCATGGCGTCCACCACCTGCGCGTCGCTGGGCAGCCGCACAGACGGCCACAGCTGCAAGGAAACCTCGGAAAGCACGCGCGGCGTATGCCAGGCGGCGCGGCCCAGCATCACGCCGTCGAAGGCTTCCGCCGCGCGCACTGACTGGCCGGAGTCGGCCAGACCGCCATTCAGCACAAACGTGCAATCCGGGAAATCGCGCTTGAGTTGCGTAACCACGTCGTAGCGCAGGGGCGGGATTTCGCGGTTGTCCTTGGGGGACAGCCCCTTCAGGACGGCATTGCGGGCATGCGCGATGAAAACCCGGCATCCGGTGTCATAGATCTTGCCGACGAAATCGCGAACGAAATCATAGGATTCGTCGTAATCCAGACCCAGGCGGTGCTTGACCGTGACAGGAATATCCACGGCGTCCTGCATGGCTTTCATGCAATCGGCCACAAGGGCGGGCTCCGCCATCAGGCAGGCGCCAAACGCCCCTTTTTGCACCCGTTCCGACGGGCAGCCGCAATTCAGGTTGATTTCGTCATAGCCCCACTGCCTGCCCAGCCGCGCGGATTGGGCCAGGGCGTCGGGCTCGCTGCCGCCCAACTGCAGCGCTACGGGGTGCTCGGCTTCATCGAAGTCCAGGTGGCGCGAGACATTGCCGTACAGCAGCGCGCCCGTGGTGATCATTTCCGTGTACAGGCGTGCGCGCGGGGCCAGCAGCCGGTGAAAGTAACGGCAATGGCGATCGGTAACGTCAATCATCGGGGCGACGCATAGCCGCCAATCGGGGGAGTCCAAGAATCACTCTACAAAACAAGGGGATGCGGTATTTTACGGTGCTTGACGGCATTATGTCCGGCGGCCGGATTCGTCCGCCCGCCGAACGGCCGCCGGAGCCCGCCCGCCATGTGGTCTAAAATTGCGCCGCCGCCGCCGTACAGGCATGTCCGAGCGTCCGTTAACCTCTCACACCCGAACATCCATGGCCGTATTCACCCCCGTTTCCGACGACGACGCGCGCGCCCTCCTGGCGCATTTCGATCTGGGCGAGTTCGTCTCGCTTCGAGGAATTACGGCGGGCATCGAGAACACCAATTATTTCCTGTACACGACCCGGGGCGAGTATGTCCTGACGCTGTTCGAAGTCCTGACTCAAGCCCAACTGCCCTTCTACATCGAGCTGATGTATCACCTGGCCGGGCGCGGCATTCCAGTTCCCCAGCCCCAAAACCTGCGTGACGGCACCCGCCTGACCACGCTGCACGGCAAACCCTGCGCCATTGTGTCGCGCCTGCCCGGCGGCTACGAGCCCGCGCCGGGCGCGGCCCACTGCGCGCTGGCGGGCGCCACGCTGGCCCGCGCCCACCTGGCTGGCCAGGACTTCCCCATCCGCCAGCCCAACCTGCGCGGGCTGTCGTGGTGGCTGGAAACGGCCCCCAAGGTCATGCCATTCCTGGATCCTGCCCAGGCCCAACTGCTTGCTTCGGAGCTGGCCTCGCAGCAGGCGGCCGCCGCCACGCCCGCGTGGCAGGCTTTGCCCACGGGGCCGGCCCATTGCGACCTCTTCCGCGACAACGTCCTCTTTGCGGGCACGTTCGAGAATCCGCTCATGGGCGGCATCATCGACTTCTACTTCGCGGGTTGCGACACCTGGCTGTTCGACGTGGCGGTCAGTGTCAATGACTGGTGCATCGAGCGCGACACGGGCGAATTCGTCCCCGAACTGGTCCAGTCCTGGCTGAATGCCTATGCCGCCGTGCGCCCCTTCACCGAAGGCGAGCGCGAAGCCTGGCCGCTCATGCTGCGGGCTGCGGCCCTGCGATTCTGGCTTTCCCGCCTGTACGACTTTTTCCTGCCGCGGCCGGCCCAGACCCTCAAGCCGCACGACCCTCGCCACTTCGAAAGAGTGTTGCAAGCGCGCCACCGCCCGGATCTGCCGATATTGCCGTAATCGTTACGCCCCCCATAATGGGAGCAGCACCTCCCTTTTGAGAGAACATTCCCTTTCAGAGAGCCATGCAAGCAGCATTTCTTCCCGCGACGTCCGGCTGGCTTTGGGTCCGAGACGGCTTCCGTCTGTTCCGCAAGCAGCCCCTGGCCATGTTCACCTGGGCCATGGCCATCAGCCTGCTGGTCGTCTTCGCCACCGCCACGCCGCCGGTGGGCCCGATGCTGGTCGTGGCCCTGATGCCCATCATCACCGTCATGACCTTATCGGCGTGCAAGCACGTGGAAGCCGACCGCGTCATGCTGCCGTCCATGTGGGGCAAGCCGCTCAAGCAGCCCGGCGTATTCAGGAAGCTGTTCCTGATGGGCGTGCTTTACGCGGCCCTCTGCATGGTGACCGGCCTGATCATTTTCCTGCCCTTCACCGACGCCATGATGGAAGGCATGCGTATCGCGTCCGTCGAGAAAAGCATGGAGCCCATCCTGTCGGCCATGGCGCTGCCGCTTGCGCTGTTTGCGATCTGCTACGTGGTGATCGCCGCCCTGTTCTGGCATGCGCCCGTGCTGGTCGCCTGGCACAGCCTGCGCCTGACTCAGGCGCTGTTCTTCTCAGGTATCGCCTGCTGGCGGAACAAGCTGCCCTTCCTGGTCTATGGCGCTTGCTGGATACTGGTATTCCTGTTCATCGACCTGTGCGCCGGGCTGCTGGTTGCCATCGGCTTGTCGCCGCAGATGGCGGGCACGCTGCAGATCCCGTTCAATATCGCGGCGGGCGGCGTACTGTATTGCAGCTTCTATCCGGCCTACACCTCCGTGTTCGGCATCAATAACGCCAGCTCGCATCTCGACAACGGCAACGGCGCGCAGGCATAGCGCCACGCGGCCTGGCGCCAATGCCCGGCGCCGCGCCACCACCCGCCCGTCCCGCGAGATGAACGCCACGTCGATGGCGTAGCGCATGCCAAAGGTATGCACGGCGGCGCAAGGAATCAGCATGACGCCGCACCGGGGCCCCGGCTCCTTGCGGCCCAGCAGGCCGCGCATCCTGCCGCGCCAGCTCTTGACCACCAGCAGACGCAGGCGGTCGGTCCGCCGGGATGTAGGCCCGTTCATTGCACGCTCTGCAGCAGTTGTACGGCAATGGGAAAAGCTAGCACGATGAAGGTGCACGGAAAGATGCAGCCGATCAGGGGCAGCAACATCTTCACGGGCGCCTGCATCGCCAACTGCTCCGCTCGCATGTGACGGTCGCTGCGGCATTGCGCCGCCTGCGCGCGCAGCACCGGCCCCAAGCTTGCGCCCAAGGCTTCCGCCTGCGCCAGGGCCGCCGCCCAGTTGCGTGCGAGCTGACTGTTGCTGCGATCGGCCAGCGCCTTGATCGCGGCGATTCTTGACACGCCCGCCCGCATCTCGGCCAAGGCATCCGCCAACGCATCCCGCAACACGCCGGGAGGCCCGCTCTGGGCCGCCAATTGCAAGGCCCCCTGCACACTCAGGCCCGCTTCCACGCACAACGTCATCATGTCGAACACGAACGGCAGATCCCGTTCGATGTTGCGGCGCCGCTGGTCCCCAAGGCGCCTCAGCCACAAGCCCGGGGCCGCCCCCGAGGCCAGCGTGGCGGCCCCGACCCAGGACGCCCAGGCCAGCGAGACCTCGGGGGCCGACGTCAAGACGGCCAGCGCCGCCAAACCGCCGCCGGCCAGCGCGGCGCTTGCGCATAGCGCCGCCAGGTGCGCATAGTCCACGCCGGCGGGCAACGCGGCTTGCTCGATTGCGCGCGTCAGACGAAGCCGCCAGCGCCACGAACACAATGATCCCGTCAGCGGCGCCACCGCGGAAATCCAAGGCCAGGCCGCCCGCCACCACCAGGGCATGGCCATGGAAGCCTCCTGATCTTCGTGCAGCAGCGGCCTCAGCAGAACCCAGGCCAGCCACGCGGTTCCACCAGCCGTGGTCAACATGCCCAAATACAGCCACATCGCGGCCTCCCGTCAGATGTCGATTCGCATGATGCGCCGGATCAGAAGCCCCCCCGCGACCTCTAGAACCCCTACAACGGCCAGCACGCCCCAGCCCATCGGGGTGTGCCATAACAGTCCCATCGTTTCAGGTGCCATGCGGTCCAGCACAGCCAGCAACAGCAAAGGCAGGGCGCCAACGATCCAGGCCTGCAGGCGTCCCTGCGACGTCAGCGCCCGCAGTTTTCCCTGCAACTGCAGCCTGGCGCGCAAGGTCTGGGCGATGCTCTCGAGCGCCTCAGCCAGATTGCCCCCCGTCTTGGCCGCGATCCGCATGGCCGCCACGACCAACGTCGTCGAGTCGGCCGGCATCCTGGCCTGAAGGTTGTCCAGCGCGGCATCCCATGGCACGCCAAGGCGCTGCTCGCGCAGCATCAGGCCGAATTCCTGCGCTAGCGGCGCCCCGCTCTGGTCCACGACGTGGCGCAGTCCGGTGGCCAATGCCACGCCCGCCCGCAACGCGGACGCCAACATCAGCAAAGCCATGGGCAACTGTTCTTCAAAGCGCCGAGCGCGCCTGCGGCGCAGGCCGTCCACCAGCAGCCGGGGCGCACGCGACGCCAGCGCCGCAAGCAGGACGGCGAGCATGCCGCTGCCCGTCGCGGCAAACGCCGCCAGCGCCGCCACCGCGGCGCAGCCGACGGCTCCCGCCCAAAGCTGCGCCGGGTCGATGAACAGGAACACTTCGCTCAGCCGGACGCCGGCCTCCTGCGTATAGACCTCCCGGTAGCGCCGCAGCGCGGGCGTGAACCAGTTCTGGGCGCGCCAGGCCAGCAGGCCCGCGCACAGCATGGCGGCTCCCGCCGCCAGCCAGATCATGGCTGACCCAGAGGAGAGGCCGCGACCGCCGGCACGCGGATCGTCGCGTCAGAGAACCAGGCGGTATCGAGCATTACGCCCTGCTCCGCCCATTCCTGCGAGAAGCTGGGCAAGCCGCCACAGCCGACAAATCCCCGATTGCGATCATGGCGGAACAGGTCCTGCAACTGGATACGCCCGCTCTCCATGCCGGACACCTCGACGATGGATGTCACGACGCGGCGCCCGTCCGTCAGCCGCGCCTGTTGGACCACAATGTCCACGCTGGCGGCAATGTGCTCGCGCACCGCGGACAGCGGCAGATCCAGGCCAGCCATCAGGATCATGGACTCCAGGCGCGCCAGCGCATCGCGCGGGGAGTTGGCATGCAAGGTGGTGAGCGAACCCTCATGCCCGGTGTTCATGGCCGTCAGCATGTCGAACGCCTCCGCACCGCGGCATTCGCCCACTACGATGCGGTCCGGCCGCATGCGCAAGGCATTGCGGACGAGCTCCCGGATATCAATGCGGCCTCGGCCCTCCTGGTTTGCCGGCCGCGCTTCCAGCCCCACAAGATGGCCGTGGTTCAGGCGCAGTTCCGCCGCATCCTCGATCGTGACGACCCGCTCGCCGTCCGGGATCTCGTTCGACAGGATATTCAGGAGCGTTGTCTTGCCGGCCCCGGTTCCGCCGGAAACCACCAGGTTCTTGCGCATCCTGACGCATAGCGCAAGAAACTGCGCCATGGGATTGCTCAGGGCGCCCAACGCGATCAGGTCCGGCATCTGCGGACGCTGCCGAGGAAATTTCCGTATCGTCAGGCTGGCGCCCTTCATCGCCACCGGCGGGATGACGGCGTGCACGCGCGACCCATCCGGCAGTCGTGCATCCACCATGGGCGAGCTTTCGTCGATGCGCCTGCCTAGCGGCGTCACGATGCGTTCTATCACCCAGCGCACGGACTGCTCGCTGGTGAAGGCGGCCTGCTGGCGCCACAGGCGCCCTCCACGCTCGACGTAGATCTCGTCGTAGCGATTGACCATGATCTCCGTGACGTCCGCCGCGGCCAGCAACGGTTCGAGCGGCCCCAGACCAACCGCTTCATCCAGCACGTCCCTGCACAACGAGACCCTGTCCGCATCCGCGGGAAGTTCGGAATCAGCGGCGACGATATGCGTCAGCAAGCGCTCGGCTTCAGCGCGCAGCGTGCCGTCGCTCATTCCCGCCACGTCGCGCCGACGCAGGTCCAGCGCGCTCAGCAAAGCGGCATGCAGGCGGCGGCGATCATGCAAGCGGTGACGCGACGGCGCAGACTGCGGGAGGGGCGATGCGGCGGAATCGCCCCCGGTTCGAGGCGAGTCGAGAAGCCCGGACGCGGGCGACGCCGCCTCCGCATTACCGCCCGGCGCGGGGCTTTCCGGTTCGGCCAGGGACACCCGCAACCGACAGGGTCCTATCAGGATCTCGTCGTCCGGCAGCACGGGAGCATGACGCGCCACACGCTCGCCATTCACCACGGTGCCTGCGAACGTACCCAGGTCCTCGAGAACGATATCGGCCTCTTCACGCGACAGGCGGGCGTGTTGGCGCCCGACTCGCCAGGTCGGTATGCGCAATCCGCAATCTGCTCCCCGCCCGATAAGCACCGGCGCGGGAATGTCCAGACAGCGCGTGGCGGCATCTTCGAATGTCATTTCAATCTTGAGCATCGGCCTACTCCGGCATGGATGGGTTGACATCGTCCGGCCTGCCCGCCCATTGGGATCCCGCGCCTGAATAGGGATCCCAGCTGCCGGCATTGACGGGCGCCGTCGTGCCCAGTTGAGGCGGTTCGGGGAATGCGGTCTGCAACGTTTCCCGCCCTAGCCGCACCCGGCTCTCCATCGCGGGATCGCCCTGCGACACGATCTTCGGCGTCACGAAGATGGCCAGCTCGGTTTCGCGCCGCTGATAGCGACGTGACGAAAACAAAGCGCCCAGGATGGGAATGTTCTGCAGCCCGGGCAGTCCGCTGGCCTCTTTGCCTTGCTCTCGCGACAGAAACCCGCCAATGACCAGCGTGTTGCCGGACCGGACGTTGAACTCGGTGGATGCCCGCCGCGTGCGCAAGGCAGGCCCGCCGGGCAGGCTCAGCGACGTATCCACCGAGCTGGCCTCCACTTCGATCAAGGACCGGATAATTCCGTTGCGGTCTATCCGGGGCGTGATGTTCAGCGAAACACCGTAAGGCTTGAATAGCGTCGTGGGGTTGCCGCGGGCATCGGTGGACGCGTAGGGCACCTCTCCGCCAGCCAGGAAGCTTGCGCTCGCCCCGCTGCGCGCAAGCAGTTGCGGCTGCGCAAGCATCACGGCCTCTCCGGTCTGCGCCAGCGCCGCAATACGTGCCGACAGCAAGGCGTTGACGCCAAAGTAACCCGCTGCGGCAGAGACCGGAGCAGTGGTTTCGATGACCTGTTCGCCAGGCCGCAGCATGCGGCCGCGAGATCCGCCGTCCCAGGCCACTCCGGCGTTGACACCGCCTTGCGTCATTCCGTCCCAGCGCACGCCGAACTCCTGCAACCGGGATGTCGGGATTTCGACCACTTGCATATCCAGCAGCACCATGCGGTCCCAGCCGACCTGCCCCGTGAAATCGAGCACGGCCGGATAACGGTCGGCCAGGGCCGCAATGCGGGCGCGGTCGTCATCGGACAAGTCATCGCCCTCGATCAGAATGCGCCCGCCCACGTTCGTGCTGCGGGCGCCGGGAATGCGCGAAAGCAGGCTCTGGACTTCGGCGCGCAAGCGGGGCGTTCCAGCGGGCACCACCCGCAGCTCGTAAGCGGCGATGCGGTCGCGGCCTGCCCAGACATGCACGGACGACACGCCTTCGGCACGGGCAAAGACCACGACCTCTCGCCCTTCGGCGGCCACCGCACTGAGCACCTGGCTGTTGCCAATGGCCACCCGCCTGACTCCGGGGTGCGGCAATACGCGTGTTTCGCCGACTTGCAACTCCAGCATTTCGGTTGCGGGCCAGGCTGGCATCGCTGCCAGGCAGAGGCACAACGCCAGGATTACATGGATGCGAGTCATGGACGCTCCGCTTCGAAACCAGCCCGCCCCTCCAGGCGATCGCCATAAAGGATGGATACGCCGGGCGCGGGCCTGGGCCCTGAATCCAGACCCATGAGCGACGCGAGATCGCCTTGCACGGGCACATTGACCGCCGCCGCGTCATCGCGATTGCGCAGCATGACGGTCAGCGCGCCTGCCTGCCGCGCCGCGATGAACCGCAATGCCTCGTCCGGCGTGGCCGCCAACGTGACATTGCCGGGTCCGTCGACGCCGTTGGCCACGGTCAGTACACGCATGCCCTGCAGCACCGGAACGGTATGCTCCCGCTGACGATGAGAGAACGTCGCATAAACGTCGATCGAATCGCCCGCTCGCAGCATGTCCGCCAGGCCGCCCAGATCGCCTGCGGCAACCGTGAGCGCGCGTTGCCCGGCCCGAAGCCGGGACGACAAGGTGGGTACCGGCGCATTGAACGACAGAAACCCCCGCAAGAACGGTTCACCATGGGCAACGTCGGCAATAAGCGTGGCCCCGAGCACGCTGCTCAGTTCCAGCGGATCCACGCTGGCGCCGGGCGCCCAGGGTTGCGGGATCTCGCGCACCGCCACATGCACTTCTTCCAGCAGTGTCCCCGCCGGCAGATCGTAGGCCGCCACCAGACGGCTCACCATTGGAGTGCGAGCCTCGGCCTCCAGTGCCTGAACACGTTGCTGCACGTGCTCCCGGACCGCCCAGGCCGCGACCAGACCGGCAAGCATCGCCAGGACATACACGCTTGCCCGGCGCAGACGCGCGGCGCCGCGCAGGATCCCGCCCTTCATTGCGTCCACCCGTTGACCAGCAGTCCGCTGCCGGTGTCCAGCGGCACCAGCCACAGCTTCATGCGTTCGCGCTCCCGGCCCCACCATTGTTCGACACCGGCCTGCGCATGATCTGCGCCCCCAGCACCGAGACGGGCCCATCCGTCTTGTTTCAGGCCAGCATCGAGCAACCGCGCAATCCTGTCGGGAGGCAGCGCATGCTGCCATATGCGCTCGGACATTCTTGCGCCGTTTTCCGTCATGGACACGTCCAGCCTGAGACGGGCCCCGTCCGGCAGCCAAGCCGGCCGGGGAATGACGGGAACAGCCCGGACGTTCGTGGCCGATATGCTTCCCACGGTGCGTTCGGCGCCCGCCGCCTCCATTCGCGCAATCCAACGGTCATCGCCCACCTGCCCCGAAAGGATCAATTGCCCCGGCAGCACATGCAGATCCGCAAGGGCCGGTTGCTGGCCGGACAGTGCGCGAGCAAGGACGGCGGGCCTTTGGGGGACATCGAACACCAGTACTTGGGCCGGCATGCCATGCACCCAAACGCGCTCGGCCAGCAGTTCGTGCGCCGATCCCGCTGGGAAGCGCAAGCTTTTCAGGCCGGCGGCGCCCCCAGCCGCGTATCCGCCGGCCGGCAGGACGGCCAGCGCCAGGCACATGCCGATCACGGATATCCGTCCGGCGGCGCGTAGACGTCCCTGAGAAAATTCCAGGTCGGGTATGGTCGATGTCATCTGGTTTGCTCCTTGTCCTTGCTTAACCGGTCCGCGGGCACCACATCCGCCCAAGCCGACAGCCAGTCCAGCGACAGCCTAGGCCTTCCCCAAGCCCCGTCCGCCCTGCCCACCGGGCCCTGCATTCGTGTTGCCTCGGACAGCGAACTCTGCCCGGCTTGCCGCCAACCCGTGCTCGCCTGCCCCACGCGCCACTGGGCATCGGCGTCGCCGTGCGCATAACCAGCCCCGCTTGCCGTGCTGAGACGACGAGCAATGGACGGCCAGGCGGATGGGGCTGCGGCTTGCGGTTGCGACCGGGTTTCCACCGACAGCATCGTCAGCCCCGCGCGAAACCATTCGTCCTGCAGCGTGGCGGCCAGTCGCGGCGCCACGCCGGTCAGCGCATGGGCATCGCTGGACAAGTCCATGCCAGCAGGCGCCCGCAGCATTGCCAGCGGCTGCCCCAGCGCACCGGCCATGACCGCCTTGCGGCTGGCCTGCGTCGTCTGTTGCGCGGAAAACTGCAGCTTTCCGATGCCTGCTATTGCCCAAAGCAACAACGCTATAAGCGGCAGCATCAGCAGCGCCTCAATCACGGCCTGTCCGTTTTGCCGGAATGCAACCCTGGTCATGGCGCCCCCCTTGCCTGCAAGGCTTCGTGGGGCCGGACGGCCGATAGGCGGGCCTGCCAGTACGGCCGGAACAACGTCGCCAATTCAGATCGGCCATCAGTGCGCGGTTCTGGACGAGCGAAATAGGTTTCGGCCGCGCTGCTCACGGCGACGGCGCTAGACCGCCCCAAAGCGGCATAGCGGAACACGCCGGCCGGCGCAGCCACGGAACTATCCGAATCCGTGGTCTTGAGCGCCGCCGAATCCAGGCTGACTGCCACGGCAAAGCGCAGCGGATCGCCAGCGCGCGCCCGCACTACCTCGCGATAGGCGGGCAACCCGCCGCCAGGCCAACGCTGCGCCGACGCCATCGCATAGGAGTTGGCCATGGGATTGGTGGCGCCGCTGAAAATGTCCCAGGACGTGGAATGCTCGACCCAGCGCCAAAAGTCCTCCTGCGAGAAGTCTGGCGGGGGTTCGTCCACGTATTCCACGTCGCTCGGCGCCTTGCTTTTCTCGCCCTGCGCCGTGCCCCAGCCCATTGCGTATTCGCGGTAATAGCAGCCTATCCAGCGGTTTGAACGCAGCGCGTGATATGACTGGGTGTCCAAGGCCCCCCATCGTCCGTCGGGCCCCAGCCACGTCGAACCCCGCCGCCGCAATTCGTGGCGATGCAATGGACAGCGCGGATTGACCATCCAGGAATTGCGACGAGTCTGGCTTCGGCTGCCCAGGAACCCGTAGCGCCCGGCGGCCTCTTCCGTGGCCGGGCGCAAACCCGCCTTTCGCGTGGCAGGGCTGCGCTCGGTATAGCCGGGCCACCCGTCCGCCAGCAGGCGCAGCGAGATGGGAGATGACGGCGTTCCATCTGGCAAGCCGATGCCGGCAAGGTCCGGATAGTTGGCCGCTAGCACCCTGCGCATGATGCGGTCGCGGGATGCGGCAAGATCAGCAACGATCTCGCGCGCCGCAGCCTCGAGCACCTGGTGCACGATCCGGTCGTGCTGACCGAACGCGCGGGCCAGCCGGACAGGCGCATCGGCCGGCGCGTGCGCGGTTTGATAGGCAAGCCCCATTTCCGGACCAAACAACATCGCAATCAGGCCGGCCGGTGGATTGGCGCGGTTGCGCTGCGATTGCAGGGCCTGGATGTACTGCGCCGACGCGCCCAGCGTGACCAGATGCGCCATGGCGACCTGATGCGCGATCTGGCTGCGGTTGATGTAGGCAATGCCATTGAGCGCACGCGCCTGTTCAAGCGCCCCGCTGTATGCCGCCGCGTCCGCGGCATGAGTCAGCCGGCTGCGCGCTTCGACCGTCTGGCCCAGGTTGTACAAAACAACAAGCGACGTCGCAGCAAGGGTCGCCACCAGCATGCCCAGCACCAGCGCCTGCCCTTGCTGGTGGGGCGTCATCGGCACCGGATGCGCGCTCAATTTGCGCTCTCGGCGTTGCCGGTGAAGGACTTGAGCGAACGCGCCTTGGTCTGCGCGGCAGCCTTTTGGGCTGCCTGCTGCGCGGCGCGCGACTGCGTGCCGCCATCTTCGCCTGCCAGTTCTCGCGCCATGGCGGCGGTCTGCGAGCGCACGACCTGGCCAAAGTACTGGTACACGGCAATCGCCGCGACGGCCACCAAGGCCACGACCACGATGTACTCAGTCAGACTGTCGATAAAACACCATATGGTGTTGATATCACACAGATTTTTATCGTCGACTGTCTAATACGATAAGGCAAACTGGCACATGTAAGCCTTTGATTTGCCATGGAGGACGGAGCAGTATTAGACAGCAAAAGACTGTATGCTTGTCCAGGTGATATCCTGCTTCATCGCTCTATCCGAGCGCCCCGAAGGCTGCAGGACATGTACACACTGGCAGGAGAAAAAGGCTTGCCACGAACGCAGAACTTCGCTCTTGGGACGGGGCGCCTGCCTTATGCCGTCAAAGAATCTTTCTCAAACCGTCGCCGCCGCCCCTAGTCCGTTCACACGCGCCAGGCTTAAGCGCAAGATCAAACCACTTGTTTATCTCTTGCGGCTGTCCTGCGCCAGGACCTTCAGAGCGTTGTTCGCCTTGTCAATATCCAAGTCCCGAATCGCGTTTTCCAGCGCGCTGTAGAGCAACTTCTCGGCGGTGTCTATGCTCGCCGATTTAGCATTTACCACGGTGTTAAGGGACACCTCTGTTGACACGAGGTTTGTCTTCTTGTCGGAAACAGTGACGATAGCCCACCCGACCGACACGCCCGCGAGAACCGTCGCCTCACCATTCATGTGTAATCGAAGATTATTCTTCGTCAGTTTGGCACACTGCGCATCTGACATCGGAGTGCCACCGTTCGCTTTAACTACTTGTCGTATGAGAGGCGTCGCAGACATTTGGAAGTTACAGGCGGCAGCGGCCAAGCTTGGAGCAACAAGTAAAGCAACAGCCCCTGCACCGGCAAGAAGTGGACGGCACAATCCAGCGCGAATTCTTGTATATTTTACTGATTTCATTATTTTGTCCCAAATAGATACATAATATCTCGCTTCTTTGATGCGGGTAAAGATGAACTATCTAGGTCTTGATTAAGGGCTAGTCGGCTCGGAGGGATCAATGTGCAGCCGCTACCAAACCCTGAAAGACGCAGAAGTACTGCTCCCAAAGTTCGGCACGCCGAAGGCGGCGCCCATCGGCAAGTACGACATGTGGCCGCGGTATCAGGGCGTCTTTGTACGCCGGCCGCCGGAGCATGACGCCGGCGATGAGGCCGTGCCGGAGCGCGAGGCGGCGGTAGGCCGGTGGGGTCTGATTTCCGCATCGACCCGCCCGGACACCTTGGCCGGAGCCGAGAAGCTGTCGACGTTCAACGCGCGCGACGACCGTGTTGCCAACGCCTTCACCTTCCGCAATGCCTGGCGCCGCGGGCAGCACTGCATTATCCCGGCCGACGCGATTTTCGAACCCGATTGGCGCTCGGGCAAAGCCATCGCCACCCGCTTCACCCGGGCCGACGGCGCGCCGCTGGGCATAGCCGGCCTGTGGGACCGCTACCGGGACGCCAGCGGGGCCTGGCACAACAGCTACACCATGCTGACCATCAACGCCGATCATGATCCGCTCTTCCGCGACTACCATCAGCCGAACAAGGAAAAGCGGATGGTCGTGATCCTGCCGGAGGGCGCCTACAGCGACTGGCTGGCTGCGAGCGCTGAGCAGAGCCGCGAATTCCTTACGCCCTTCCCCTCCGACAAGCTTGTCGCCACGCCAATGACATGACCCCGTTTCTGCTGCAATATACTGTATATTCATACAGTTATATCGCAGCAGAATCATGCGTTGCTCCGTCATCCGCACCCACTATCTCGGCCAGAAGCGTCGAGACAATGACCCTGCGCCCGCAGTGATCGGCACGGTTCATATGTACTCGGTCACACGCGACGATCTGCGCCGCCAGATCACCGTCATGACCATGGACGGCCTCGCCAAATTTGGCGGAATGCAAAAAGGGGCGATTCCTGATCTGCTTGAGCCGGAGCTACTGACCTTCGCATCCGACCGCGGGATGATGGTCTGCGGGTTCGAAGAGATCGACGGTCGGCGCTACTACCAGGGGTGGTAGATGCAGTGGTGACGCGGCTCTCCGTGAATCGGCACCGCTCACCGAACGGTCAAGGGCGTTGATAGCGCAGAGGAGACCGCCTTCCTAGCGTCGCCAACAGTCAGGACCTGGGCACAATACTTGCGAGCCCCAAGGCGCTGCGGCGGTGGGCACATCCTTCGGGCCCTCAGGCGAATGGCACCTCCGCCTGAGCCGCCGCAGCCCCCTTCCAGTGTAAATATTGCCTTCACCGCCTGACGACCTCCCGGCGCAAGCATCTGGAACCGACAGTGGACTGTAGTCGCCAGTAAGAACGTACTAGATGTCGAAACTCATCTACGCAGTATCAGAAAGGGGCGCGCGAGGTTGAGTACTTCTGCCGGGAAATCTCCTTGGGGCATGCGTCACGCTGACTTTCCCTTCCCTCGCAAGAACGCTGCAACCCCTCCCTTCAACGACTTAGCATCATAGGTCGAATTCCTGACGGCAGCCTGCAATATCATCCTGCGAGCTTCAGTCGACATAGAATGCCAGACGCTCACGATCGCAGCCCCCAAGCAAGCAATGACTCGTCGCTCGTGCTCGTCAAGAACCCCAGGGTCCAACATCTCAACAAACGTAGGCAATTGCACGTTGCCTTCGTTTAGCCAGCGCTCAATGTCATACTCATCATGATGATCGTGGCCCATGGTGAATCCTAAAAAAGATCACCCTCGGCGACGCGCGCAATTTTCGCCTTGAGTGCAGACCTAGTGAATGCTGCTTGCGCCCTCTCACGATTTAGCACCCGTTGGCGCGCGTCAACGGGAAGCTCCTCCCAAAGACTCAAAATGGACGCGCCAAGGAATGCGAGGATTCGACGCTCAGACTCCTCGTATTCCTCTATAGCGAACGATTTCGCCAGCGAAGCGAGCTGTGAGCCCCCTTCATTGTCCCAACGCTCCTGTGCGTTTACACCCATTGACTGTGACATGGCAGCCTCCTGCCGGTTGCATGAGCCCAGTGTAGGCCAGGGACGGCCAGAGCCTTACCGTTGTTTCAATTCAATCGTAGGACGCACATACTATTGAGCGTACTGTGACTAGGTGGCATACGTCACGACAACTCAAGAGGTACACATCATGACATTCCCTACTCGCTTCAGCGCTGCCGGCCCTCCTTCGCAACCCGGCCAGAGCGACCAGCCGAACAAGCAGCAAGAACAGCAAACCCAGGAACAAAAAGAAGAAGCCGCGCGCAAGCAGGTTCAGGGCGATCCGACTAAGCAGCGCACGCCCCAGTAACCTTGGGCAGCCGCCGCACTTATGAATAAGACGCGGCACCTGTAGCTACATCCACAGCAAGTTTGTAAGCGCTGGCTCATCGCATGGCCGCGAGAGCTGGCGAATGCCATTTTCTCTAGGGCATCGCGCCGCATCCTTTCTGCCCTAAGCATCACAGAGATGTTGCCAGACCTTATTCCCTTCCAACACTTGACGCCGGACAGACGCCGGCGTCGCATCGACCTGCCCGGCGGAATCGAAATAGACCGGGCGTGCGTGGTCGCAATACTCAACGCCGACCCGTTCCCGGGCCGCGCACCCAATCCCGCTCAAGCTCAGCAGCAACAGCGTCATCGCCCATACGGGCCGTTTCCAATTGCACATCACGCGCCTCCTTACGAGCCTGCGCGGCCTGTTCATTGACTTCAGCAGCGCGCCGTTGACGCTCCGCCCCCTTGCCAGCGCTGCGTCCCCGCAGATATGCCCCGAGGGCCAGCGCCAGGGCGGCGCCAAGCGCCACCAGATATCCCTTGAATCGCTCAAGCTGCGCCAGCATGGCCGACCTCCTTCATCGCGGCGGCGTAATTCACCGCCCATTTAGCGCGAAGATCTGCGCGCTCGTCCGGCGTGCCGCGGGCGTACGCACCAGGCCGCCACGTGCGGATGTAAAGCGCCCAGGCGCCTTCCTCGTCGCCCCGGACAGGCAAGGGACGCGGATCGGACCAGAGCAGCAAGCGAGCGAGGCCACCCGCAAGCACATCGTCAAACTCGATAGCGTCCCAGATCGCGGCGTCATCGGCTGGTACACCTCGTGCGCGATAGAGCCGCGCGGCGAGGTCGCGCGTGGCGGGGTGAACACGCACCCCATGAACCAAGCCGCCCCCCTGCTCGCCTTGCCAGAAGCTCTTCGCCGGCCCGATGGGTCGCGGCGGCTTGCCGACGAGTTGCCGGCGGTGCAGAAATAGGCTTTCCTGCAGGCCGGTCGTCAGCAACTGGATCCGCCCCGCTGCGCTGTCCATCTTGGCCGGCAGCAGCGCCAGCGCCGGGCTGATCGCAGTCTGAATAATCGTCTTCAGATCCACGATCAGCCCTCCCCGCCAGGCCGCCGCCACGGCAAACGCGCCAGTATCTCGTCCAACCACGGCAGCACGCCCTGGTCGCGCATGCGCGCCATCCACCGCATGTACGCGCCCAAGACCCACCAGGCCGGCAGGCCCGCCAACAACATGCTGGGGCCGAGTACGTAGAACTTCGCCAGCAATGCGTCGTCGCTTCCAGCGCCGTGCTGTGCAAGCCAGGTCATGGCCTCCATCAGGCTGGGCTTCCAGGCAATGACGGCCGCAGCCACGCCAGGGCCGAAGAGCAACGAACACGACACCGTCGAAACGATCCGCACCGTGAACTCCCTCGCCGTGCGCGGCGGCATGATCAGCAGCCCGAGGATAGCCGCGATTGCGGCCGGCACCCCGTATGCCATCGCGACCTTCAAGGCCGCGAGCCCTCCCAGTCCCGTAGAACTCGGTTCCATTGAAATGCTCCTGTGATGGGTCTGCATTGCTGCCTCCCGAATGGACGAAAAAAAGCCCGCCGAGGCGGGCAAATGAATGCTGATTAAGATCGCCGCTATGCCTTGATGCTTCCAGCTAGGATGAACAGCGCGTCGATCTTCGCAGCCGACAATCCCAACATGCCCGCAATCGCCGCCAGCATTTCGCTGTCGCGGCGGAACTCCTGCAGGTCGTCCCAGGCCCGGCGATACCACGCTGGCGTGTCGGGCTGGGCCAGCAACGCCTCCGCGGCTTCAAACAATGTGCCGTCGCCGTGGGCGGTGCGATGCATGGCCTCGCGGCCCTGGAACCGGGAGACGACTTGCGGCACGTCGGGAGGCGGTGCGGCGTCAGGGTCGTGCGCGCCGTAGACCGCCATGACCGCCGCCACCTGCTCGGACGTCATGGGGTTGGGGTTTAGGTCGGTCGGCTCGGTAGCGAACATGAATTCACCCTGGCCGTTCCAAGTAAACGGTAGCCCCACCAGTCCTGCGGCGACGAGTTCCGAACTAAAGCTGGGACCGATACTTTTCATATGTCACACACCACGGAAAGGTCTTGCTTGAAAACGACGGGGATACTTGCGCTACCTACACGGCCGTAGGGTTGGATGTTGATCATGCCGTCCGCCGTCGGGACGTGCCGCCCGCTGATGGCCGTAGCGGTCTGGTAGCTGGCGTTAGCGGGCAGGGAGTACCCGTACCCGCCGACAATGCCCACCCCGTTCAGTGCGATGACCAAATAGGCCGCTCCGCCTGGGTTAGGTGAGGGCCACACTACACCTGACAGGTGCAGGCCCACGTCCACGCTCGCCCACACAAGTGCCCGCACCCCAGCGGTCAACGGGACGTAGTTCGTGCTGGCCGTTTGGGAGTCGCTGGGACCCTCATAACCGATGGTGGTTTTGCGGTTGAACCAGCTTGCAACGCGCAGTTCGGCCGGCGTGAAGACGAACTGCGAAGCTCCGGTCGTGTAAACCATCCCGATCAGAGTGCGCGTTGCGTCTCCCAGCATGACCTCCACCCCGTCCGAGTGCGTGGTGTGGCCCGTGGTGCTCGCCTCCAGGTAGACTTTCCCAACCCCATCGTCGCGTGCATACACGTACGCGAATGTGGAGGGCGTCACCGCCGCGCTAGGGAAGGCAACGCCGGCCATGGGAATGCGAAACTGCCGACCGCCAATAATGAGCCCGTTGCCGTTGTGCGGCATGAGACGGCACTCCGCGGGACTCACGTACACGAAGCGACATTGCCCATGCGCGGGTTGAGACACTTCGTATCTCGAACGAACGGCAACCCACTCCATCGGCCCCTGCGTCACCACGAAGATTGGACCGACGTTGGTGCTCGGGATACTGGCCAATGGGAAAACCGGCAGGCCCATCCCCTGGGCAGCAAGTTGCGCGTAGTGCTTGGCGGAAAACTCGCCGGTATCTACCGGCTCGCCAAGCTTCGTGGCCCACTGCCGCGCGAGAGCGGCGCTTCCGCCCGACTCCGCCGCCTTCTGACTGGCGCCTTGCTGCGACGACGCGGCGGCATCTGCCGACGATGCCGCCGCAGCCCGACTTAGACCCGCGGCGTATGCACTCTGTGCTGCGGCGGTCGCGTCATTGTCGGCAGCCACTGCTGAGGCCGTCACATCCAGCTGTAAGGCATTGGCCTCGTCCGCGAAGCGCGGCAGCGCCGCCATGAATGCGTCCGCCCGTTCTGCGAAGTTCTCCGGGTCGCTCCGACTGGGCGGAGTCGGCAAGCTTGTGATTGCCATCAGGTAAGTCCTTCAATTTCAAGATTGCAGAAGTTCATCATTTCGTACGCCACGTCGATGGAGAAATCCTTGTAGAACCCGTAAATCGTGAGCGGACCGTAGGCCTCAGCATCCGTACCAATCCAAACGCAAGGAGTGGCGCGAAGCCCAGATAGCAGCCGATAGACAGCGGCAAACCGTGCCGTCTCCAGCCACAGGCGGGTGGACATTCGCCGCGAAAAGCGCCGCCGGCGGAAGGTTGTGACGCCCGTTTCAGACGTGTCTTTGCGGCTGTAGTCGACAATCCCAACGCTGCCACCGTATTCCGCGTCACCGATGAAATACGAGGTGCCGCAGATCATGGCGCCGCAAGCGACCTCAGCTCCTGGCGCCAAGATCGACACATCCAGGTGCAAGCTTCCATACGCCGGCAGGTCCGTCAGGACAAGCTCTGAAAGCGGAGAAAACGGCTCGAAAAAATACTCGTACCAATTGGTGACTATCGAGCCCTCTAAGGCGCGTTCGGTCTCGTACAGAATCGGACCGCCCAAGCCGTCCCGGCCAATTACCTTCACCCTCGTGCCGACGAGTTCAAGTAGCGCCAAGCTATTGACCAGCCCAGGGCGAACAACCACCCGCAGCGGACTATCGCCGACAGTTTGAGTGCTGACCTCGCTGTCATACATTGCCCAGCGGTTGGTCGGACCCGCCAGCGCCCAGTACAAGGGCGCCGCCCCCGGCGTATTCCCTACGTTCGGGGTCTGCACGCACTCAAAGACTTGCGCCTGATAAACCACCCGCGCCCCAACCGGGTAATCAGTGGTCGGGACGTAGGCGGGATAGTCATCTTCGGCCACGCTGGACGAGATCAATTGATCTCGTCCTATGGAAACCGGCTTGATTACTTTCATGCGCTCGATACCTCCACTCGCAAGGGCTCGGCCGCATCGGGCCTGACAATCACGCCATCCGACTCAAGCCGGTCAAGTTGTCGTACGGTCTTGCCAGTATTGCTGGCCGTTGCACGCGCTTCAATCCGCAGGTTTTTCACTTCTTCCCGCAAGGCTTTCTGCTCCTCCAGCAATGCACGCATCAGCGCCAACGATTGCTCGTCGCCACCACCCGCCAGAATTGCGCGGGTCCGCTCGGCGCTGAAAATCCGAGACGGGCCAGTTACTTCCAGCTCCGGGCCGTTCTCACCGACCAGGCGCAAGCCGCCGGCATGGTCCCCGCCCTTGGCGAAGGCCGCGACCGGCCGACCCGTCAAAGCGTTGACGACTTGCCGCAGGCCGTTGACCGTGGCATCTCGCGCCGCATTGATGGCATTCGTCAGAACCTGATCGCCGGACAGCGCGGACTTCTCCAACTCCAACAGCTTGGTGTCAATTTCCGCCAGGAGGTCCAGACTGTCTTGCTGGTAGTCCTTCGGCGTCACCGAGTCCATTCGACTCGCTACCGCCTCCGCACGCGCCAGCGCCGTAGCGACGAAGGCCTGATACTGCTCATCGGACGAGAACGCGCTTTTAGCGGCCTCCAGCATGGGCAGCATCAAGCCGTTGAGGTCGTCGGCAAAGCCGGCTAACTCTTCGCCATCTGCCCCCATTGCCTTGGCGTATGCCTTGGCGTACTCGCCTTGCATATGAGCGAACTGCTCTTCCGGCGAAAGCTGGCTGACCCGGTAGTCTTTCACCGTCTTGCGCAAGCCAACCGCGCCATTCGCCAGGAGATCAGCAAGCGCCTTCTGGGCTTCGTAGTACCGCAGCGTCTCCGCGCGAAGCTCGCTCAGCTTGTTGACCGACGTTCCGGCATCGAGCGCGAACCGCTGGAGTGCGTCCGCGTAGGCCGTCTGCTGAGACTTGGCGTTAACCGCCGCCTCAGTAGCTGCCGCTTGCGCACTGGCCGCCGCAGTCACGGACGCCGCGTACTCAGCTTGCAACCGCGAGACTTCCTCAAACGACGGCGCCGCCGCGCCCGCGGCTTCCGCAGCGCGCAACGCAGTCACTGCTTCCTCCCACGCTGCCTGAGCCGCAGGAAGCTGCGCCTGTGCAATGCTCCGCGCCGCGTCCAGCTCCTTCCAGTTGTCCTTCTTATATCCAACCGTCTTCGGCGCGTAGATGTCCCAGTTCAGCTTTTCAAGCCACGCCTGCGCGTCCGAAGCTCGCTGTTGAGCTGCCGCCAGATTGCTATCCGCCGACTCGCGCGAGGACTTCACACCGTAATAGGCTCTTTCGGCCGCGTTGCGATCGCTCATCCTTTGCGCGCTCAGCGCGTCGGCTGCGTTCAGTTGCGCACCCGCGGCCATCAAGCCCGCATTGCTCGGCAGGTCGGTTTTGATACCCTGGATGCCCTTTCTGACCGCCTCGGGGGACATTGGCGACGGATCGAGAATCTGCCGAGCGGCTTCCCGGACAGCCGCGCGCTCATTGGCAATGCTGTCCAGAATCGACCGCATCCTGTCGCCAAGCTGCTCAAACGCTGCCGTCATGGTGGCAACGAAAACATCCGTGTCCACCTCTTTGAGCGCTTCAGCCAGGCCAGCGAAGTCAATGACAGTCCCGCCCACGCCGGTGCGCAGGGCCTCCATCTGCTCCACAAGCGCAAGGCTGGCTTCCTGAGCGCCCGTCATCGAGTCACTCAATTTCCCGCTGTTGCTGGTGAAATCCAACAGCCCAGATTCGAGATCGAGGAACAGAAGCGAAATCTGCCCCGTCGATTCTCCAACCTGGGACAGCGAACTCCGTAGCAGGAGCGCCTTCACGGCCGCCCCATCCAGCGCAGGCGCCAGCCCACCGCGGCCTGTAAACGCCTCCAGCATTCTGCCGGCTGCCTCCTGGCCTCGCCGAGTCGTTGCCTCGATCACGGCGGCAAACTCCGGCGCGATTGCCAACAGGGCAACATACGCGCCGCGGCCGGCATCGGTTGTCAGGTCCAGGGCTGACACCATGGCGCGCAACTCTTCCATAGTGTTCGGCATCGCAATGTTCAGCCCCTGCAGCGACTCCGCCATAGCCGCCAGGCTCAGCTTTGCGCGCTCGGCCTCCGAGTAATAGAGCTGGTAATACTGACCCGTGGCCTGGCTCATCGCGTCGATGCCGCCAAACGCCTCGACCAGCTTGGTGGCAACTGCCGCACCCGACAGCGATACTTCGTACAAGCTCAGATCCAGCAGCTTTAGCCCGCTGTTCGCGGCGCTCAGGTTCTCGCCCAGGCGTTGCAAGGTCGCCGATGCGGTCTCGTTCTCCTTCGAAAACTCCGCAATATTCGGGACCAAGGAGCGCACCATGTTCTCGCCGACTGCGGCAATGGCCTCCTCCAACAGTCGTTGGTTTTCCTCTTCATCCTTCGTCAGCTTGACTCGGATCTGGTCACTGTACGTGTCCAGCGACTCCGCTGACACACCGATGGCGCCGGCCAGGTCCTTGGCGTTCGTCTTCATCACGTCGAAGGCAGCGCTCAGGTCGTCCAACAGGCCATCATCGAGCGCGCCAACTTGAACGCCGCTTCGGCCGCTACTGAACCATCCTCCCTTTTGCTTCCAAGGAGTAGACGTGTAGCCAGAAAAGCCCAATGAGCCGAAGTCCCCCACGAACGTGGTGTCGTCGTACTTCTTCGGCCCACGCCCAAAGGCCCTGTTGAAGACCCCCCCCAGCAGCCCACCTACGGCTGCTCCAAGCGCCGTTCCGAGCCCCGGCACAATTGAGCCGATTGCGGCGCCGGCAGCGGTTCCCGCGTTCACGGTTCGATTGCCTGAAGACCCCCACGCGCTGTACCCGCCCGAAATCAGCTTCCCTCCCATCAAGCCGATGCCAGCACCCGCCGCGATTCCTGCAGCCGAGCCCACCAACCCGGCCGTGGTCGCGCCCGCATTGATCCCCCCGCCAAAGCCATAGCCAAAGTCGGCGATCCACTGGGAGCCCATTTCCACACCGAAATTGGTAATGGACTGCCCCATCGCGCCAAACCCGCCCGTCAGCATGCTGTACGCATTCTTTCCGGCGCTCAGCAGGCTCATGGTGTTCGCCGCGCCTCCGGCCGCCCCCAGAATGCCACCAGGGGCGGTGGCAACGCCGGCCGCGCTGGCTGCCCCTGCCCCGGTATTGCCAATCAGGCTCGCGGCAATTTGAACCACGAACGGCTGCGCGAACATCCGGTAGATCTGATCCGCTACCGTCGTCTTGAACGTCGTCGTAAGCGACTTTGTGAACGATTTCCACCCGTCCTTGCCGTTGTTCATCATGTCGGCGAAGCCCTGGCGGAACACATCGCCGTATTTGTCGACGCTTCGCTCCCAGTCGCGCGCCATCTCGTCAGCCGCCTTCTTCTGGGCGTCTTTCGCGTCTTTGGCGCGGATCGCCTCACCCAGCCGCTTCCGAGCTTCGATCTCCTGCTCAATCAAGGCAATTTCACGCTCAGCCCCGTCGAAGCCCTGCAAAGCGGCTTTGCGTTCTTCCAGGCGTGCGATGTTCAACGCCTCAAGTGCGGCCTTGCTCAGCCCATAAGTGGAAACCTGATCTTCGACCGCTTGGGCTTCCTGCCCGATCTTCGTGATCCCCTCTTCCAGGGAGGTGTAGTACTTCTCGCGCTCCTCCTGAAAGCCCTTCGTTGCCGCATTGGCCCGGACCAGCGCCCCAGCTTCGTCAGTGAGCGCCTTGGTTCGCTCCAAACTGGCACGCACCTGAGACTTGAGGTTGCCTTTCAGCAGCTCGCCAATCTCTGCGGAACGGCGCTCATACTCATTCAGCTTGCTGGTCTGCAAGCCCCGCTGCCCCAGCTCCACCGCCAACGCCTGCTCTTCAGCAATGCGAGCACGCAGGCGCGCCACTTCAGACTCCGCGCCGGACGGCCCCTTATCGCTGCCTTTCTCCTCGAATCGCTTGTCGATCTCGGCCAGCGCCGTCTTGTGGGCTACGTAAACCTTGCGGTACTCCTCCGTCCCTTCCTTGAGGCCGTCCACCGCCTTGCGGAATGCGGCAGCTTCTTTCTCGATTGCGGTCTGTCGCTGCTGGGATTTCGAAGTGCGGGTGTCGTCCGTCAGGTAATCATCCCGGAACTTGGCCTGGTCAAGAAGACGCCTTTGCTCAGCGGAAGCATTGACCTCCGCCACCGCGGCGGCGGCCTTGGCCTGCATCGCCCCCAGTTCCATCTGAGCGGCATCAAGGCCGCTCTGTTCGCTGGCGGAAATCTTGGCCCCGCTTTCCCTGGCAAGCCGGATATTGTCCTGGCGCGCACGGACTTCGCGCTCCTTCTTGGCAATGACGTCTTCGACGGTGGACGGGCGGCCGACGTCTGCCATTGCATCCCAGGCCTTGCCCGCCATGTCGCGCACGCCCTTCCATGCGCGCTCCAAATATCCGAGGTTCTGGGATAACTTCGGGGCGCGGTCATTCAGCGCGTCCGCATATGCCTTCTGCGCGACTGCAGCCGCGTCTGCGGTCTTCCCCTGCTGCTCCAAGGCACGAATCTGCTCGTACGTGGAAGCAGTCAAGAAGTTCATGCCCTCATTCAGCTTGACTGCAGCCTCCAGCGGGCTTTTTCCCAACTCCACGAAGTTATCAACCGTGTCCTTGATAGCTGTGCCGGTCGCCTTCTCCCAGCGCACTGAAGCGGCCGAGAACAGTTCCATATTGTCTGCGCCAACCTTCGCCTCACGGCTGAACAGTTGAAGCGCATCTGCGGCCTTGCCTTGCGTACCGACCACATCACCAACCCTACGGGACATGGCTTGCAACTGGCCGCCGGTCACTCCAGCGATGGCGCCGGTCTCGATGACCGAACGGTTAAAGGCTTGAGATTCGCCAGCGCCTTTAAAGTACGCCGCCCCCAGCAGAGCCACCGCCCCCGCGGCGAGCGTGAACGGGCTGGCGAGGCCAGCGATATAGCTTCCCATGGCACGCGCCGCAGGGCCGATACCGCCAAACATATCTTTGAGCTGGCCGCCCTGCTGCATCAGCACCGACATCGGCCGTTGACCGCCCTGCAACGACACAATAATGTCCGTGAACTGCGCCGGCACACCACGCATGGCCGCGGCGGTGGCCTTTGCGGACATACCCAACTGCTCAACCGCCGGAGCCGTCGCCAACATGGCAGCCTTTGCCTGCCCATGCTTGACCGTAACGGCCTCCAACTGTGCCAGATAGGGCTTGAGCTGATCGGCGTCGATCCCGCGCTGCTTCGCCAACGCGGTGTAATAGGAGGCCGTGCCGCGAGCGCCTGCGCTGGTAATGGCAATCTGGCGCTCAATCTGGTTGATGAGCCCCTGCGTGGCCCGCTCCTGCTTGCGGCCCGCCTGCGTTCCGGCTTCCGCCGCCCTCCCCATCTCATTGGACGCTTCGCGCCCGAGCGTAGAAATGGATTTCTTGGCCTTGCCGGTCGCCTCCGTCACCTCGGCCATTGTCGCCGTCAGGCCGGACGCATCGCCCGTTACGGCAACTACGCCCTCAGCAATCACATTCGTCATGGCAATTCCAATAAAAAGGCCCGCACTGGGCGGGCTACTTCTTGCTCATTTCGTCAAGCGCGGCATGCTCAAGGACGCGCATCTGATCTTCCAGCTCTTCGTATCGGTCGGGCGCGAGATCCATGCGATCCATCTTGTGGAACATCACGCCGTAATCCAGCCCTGTCGCGCCGGCCATACCGACACGCCACTGCGAGCGCAATGCAACGAAGAGTTCGAACGCCGCCAGATTCTCGGGCCAGATTTCGACGGGATCGCCCGCCACATCCTCCGGCGTCAAGCCAAAGGCGGCCAGTTCCTTAGGATCCGGCCCCTTCGCATAGAGCGCGGCCCCGAGCGTCCTTAGTTTCCCTCGCGGGCCTTCGACAGCTCGTCGATGTACGCCCCGAGCACCGCACGAGCCGAACCGACGTAACCCTGCACCAGGCGCCCGACGTTATCGGCGTCGAACGAGTCTTCGAGTTCCCAGCCGCTGGCGACGTCCATCAGCAGCTCAACATCGTCGGTGCGATCCTTGAGGCCGTCGAGAAACTCCTTGTAGTCGTCCCGGGAACGATGCTTGAACGTGAATTCCACGTTCTCGAAGCCGTCGCCGGGAACCGGCAGTGGAACCTTCTTCTTAAAAGTGGGTTTCGGGTTGAGGGTGAATTTGGATTTGGTGGCCATGAGAGCTTTCCAGGTTGATGATTGAAATAGTGGACTTTTAGGGGCCGCCCACAGCGAGCGGCCCGGCGGGCTGATTCCAGGCCGTGCTTAGACGGCGTATCGCACGGGGCGCGACAGCAGCGAAAAGGTGGCTTGCACTCCCATCACTTCGCCCTTCGTCATGGACGGCGTTTCGTTGAACGAGACGTAGCCGTTGTAGAGCAGCACGGAGCCGTTCGGGAACGCGATGCGCAAGGCGCGCACCTCACGCTGCTCGGCCGCCGCTTGCAGGGCCTTGTAGCCTGCCAGCGTCGGGTCGTCGGCGATGGTGATCGCCAGCGATTGCGCGCTGGCCTGGGTCGGGATCTGCGACTCGAAGTCGTTCTCCATGAAACTGAACGTGGCGAACTGCATTTCGCCGCCGGACGTCGAGGTTTCGAGAACCTGAGTGATCTGGGTAAACGAAGTGATCTCGCGGAAGGAGCCGTTGCCCGTGCCCGCGGGGAACTGGATCGGCGAAAGCGTGTTTGCGCCTTCCAGGGCGAACGTGCCGGCCGCCGAGTCCGCAACGCGCAGAATGCGTTCATTCAGCTTCTGCCAGCCGGACTTGACTTCGATCAGCGCACCATTCGCGAGGCCGTGCGCAGCGCTGGAGGCAACGCCGGGATTGGCATTGGTAATGCCCGTGATCGTCTTCGACACGCCGTAGGCGGTGGCGAGCGACATGATCACGCCGTTAGGGAGAGAGACAGCCATAGTGGTTTTCCTATCAAGGGACGAAAGAAAACCCGCCGAGGCGGGTTGTGGGATGTGCCCAAGAGAGGGCATAGGTTTGGTTTTGTGTTGTCGGGCTACGCGGGCTCGATAACGGCGCTTTCAAGCTCCAGCGTCACGCTGAGCGAGGCCAGGTCCGAGCCTGCCCCGCCCGAAAGCGAACGGCTGGAGACCTTTGCCACGAAGTAATGCGGGCCGATCTGAGGCACGTCGATACGGAAGCTGTATTGCCGATCCTCCGAGGCCGCGGTACGCAGAAGTACTTGCCCCGCATCGGTGATTCGATACAGATCCAGTTGTAGCGATTGCGGCGCTCGGGCGACGCGCCGGAGGATGGAGACCTTTGCTCCGATGGGCTGATAGGCAGCGGTCTGGTACTGCAATGCGAGAGCGCCGACAACGCGAACGCCCCGAACATGCCTGAACGCCAGTACACCGAATCCAGCGGCATCGAGCGCGGCCGGCACGTCCGGGCAAAGCGCCACCGTGGCGCCGGCCAGTACATAGGGCGTTGTCATGGGGCGTACCACACGCTGAAGTCCTGCTCAGCGCCCTTGAATCCGGTCTCGTCGTCACGGCGAGACACGGGAGCGCCCAGGGGCGTGGCGTACACGGGGGCTGCGCATAACGCCGCCTGCACCGCGCTGATCAGCGCAGAGGCTTGCGCCCGACCTCTTGCCCACACCGTCACCTGCATCCGAGCGTTCTGTTTGTCGGGCAATGCTCCATCCATGAACACCGGCGAATCGCCCCCGACCTGCTGGAAGGTCGCAAACGGCATCGGTGTGTCGCCCTCAGCCGCGTCCGGATAAATCCGCCCTCCAAAGATTGGCCCGAGGGTCTGCACGAGCAAATCCTCAACCATGCTGGATCTCCTTTATCTTTTCGGCTAGGCGCTTCCGCCCTGCCTGGACCGCATCTTTCAGCTTCGCATCTACCGAAACGCGCAAATAGGGCTGCGCAGGAACGAAAACTGGCACCTTCAAAGGTCTATCTTTCAAGGTGATCCACTCGCCGCCTTCAGTCTGGCGCACCGCGTATCGTCGCCAATGACCGTGCTCCACCAGCCACCAATGAGGAGCTTTCGCCTTGTTGACCCCCACGATGTAGGTTTTGCTGTCCGGTCCTGAGACCTTCTCATCAAACCAGCGATAGATTGCAGCCTGGAGCTTCCCGAGCCGGAAGGGAACCCGCGCCCGCATTTCGTCGTACAGCACAATTGCCATCGCATGCGCAGCAGGCCGGATGGCCTCTTGCTTAATTCGGTCGAAGAATGAAGAAACCTGCTTTTCAATATCGCCTTCGAACGAGAACGCCATCGAGTTCGCGCGATGCTGCCGCGTAGACCTCACGAGGAAACCTCCCGCTGGGACAGCTTTCGGCAAACCAGATCAACGTGGTGCCGACGCTCTTCATCGGGTAGGACCGCATCAACGACATAGGTATCCTCCCCCCGCGTGATGCGCATTCCCATCACCACGTCTCGCCGGTACGGGACTCGGATGCTTGCCTTGGCAAGCTCCTGCTCGGCACCCGCCTTGATCGCTGCCACGCCAGAGACATAGCGGATGGACGCCCAAGCCTTCCCTACTATCTCCCAGGCGTTCAGCGGTTCATTGGCGGTGTCTCGACCCTCTTCGCGGCGAAGAATCGTCACGCGGCGATTGCGACTTCCTGCCTTCTGCATGGATTCTCCTAGTCCGGCCACCAACGGTAGGGCGCAGCCAGTTCCTCGAAGCCTTGCGGAACCGGTGCCAGCCGCAGGTCCGTGGCGGCCTCGCGGTTCTTGTCCCAGTGGCCGACGAGCAGGAGCAGAGCCAGCACCACGTCATCCTCAAGGACCAGCGCGTTTGCGGGTGCGGGTTCGGGAACGTCCTCCGTCGTCCTATAGAGCTGGCGCAACGTTCGGGCCTGGAATCTACGCACCGCTGCGCCTACGTATCGGCCCAGCAAGATGTCGCTGGTGTCCTCGGCCTCAATGCGCAACTGCTCCCGCACTTCGTCCAGATCGAGCATTGATGTACGCGGGCTGATTGCTCAGCCCGCCCCCGAGGTGGTTAGGCAGCCTTGCCCTGAAGAGCCTTGATGGCGGCGGTGTCCTGCAACACGCAGCCGAAGCGATGGAATGCCAGGAAGCCCGTCTGGTCGTACTCGGCATACCGTTCAACCAGGCGCTTGAGTACCAAGTAGCGAACACGGCGCAGGATGAATTGATCGAAGTCGCCCGCGAACATGAACTTCGCACCAGCAGCCACAGACGGAATGGCCTGGTCGATCACGTACTGGTACTTCAACAGCCGGGCCGGTGCGCTGGCGTCAAGGCCCGGGATCCACAGCGGCCGGCCGTTGCCGTCCTCCATTTCTTCCAGGACCTGGAGCGTGGTGTCGTTGAACGCCAGGCGGAACTTGGGCGCGTTGCGGTACGCCGGGTCGATGGAGTGAATCAGGCCGTTCACTTCCTTCCAGGTGAACGCGCCCGCCGCGGCGGTTTGCTTACCGACGGAAGCAGAAGCGGCCAGGCCCTTGGGCTGCGCGGGCGTGCCGGTGCCGGTTCCCATGACGATCAGGCGGGATTCGGCGCGACCGATACGCGAAGCGATACGTCCCGCCAGGAACGTTTCCATGTCGATACCGCTGTCGGCCAGCAGTTCGTTGGAAACGCGGATCACCTTGGAAGTCAACTTGTGGGCGCCCAGGGCGTCCATACCGAATTCCACATCCTTCTCGCCGGCATCGGTGTTTTCCCCGATCAGTTCGCCTTCGTCATTCGTGCCGTCGCTCGTCGGCCACTCGATCGGGTTTCCGCCGTCAGTGACCAGCACTTGCGCGACGCTGGCGATGCCGCCGTATTGCTTCATGGATTCCTGAACCTTCGCCAGGAATGCCGTCGGAACGGTGTAACCGCCCTTTTCCGGGCCGGTCACGCCCTGGGCTCGGGCTTCGAGCAGCAACTTGCGCTCTTCCGAGGTCAGATCGGCCGCACCCTGGCGCACGAACTTGATGAAAGCCTGGGCGCGTTGCTCCTCGGGATTGCCCTGTCCGGCGGCCGCTGCGGCTTGCGCTGCCAACTGGCCCGCGTTTTCGTCGACGTAGCGCTGCTCGGTATCGCGCAGCTCTTCTTCGCGCTGGATCTGCTCGTCCAGCTTCTTCAGGTCGGTCTTCATGCCGTCCCATTTGGAGCGCTGCTCGTCGCCCCAGGCGTTTTCACCTTGGGCCTCGTGGAAGGTGCGCATTTCAGCAGCGATCTGCGCACGTTTTTGCTTCAGTTCTGCAAGGGTCATATTGACTCCGATTAAATTGAGGTGAGAGAGGTCAGTTCAAGGAAGCGCTCGCGTGCGCGACGCTCGTTTACAGCCTTGGCGGCCAATTCCTGGGCGCCTTCGGCCAACTTCTTCCAGCTATCCAGCGAGCGCTGGGCGGCGTGGCTGTCGCCATAAGCCGGGTACGTGACCGGTGACACGTCGCGCAGTTCCGCCAGCTTGTGGATCGTTCGAACGATGATTTCCCCTTCGCGGCGCCACTCGTCGCCGTCCGGTGCTACCCGAAACCCGAAACTCGATCCGGTCACGTCGCCGCGCTGAAGCGGTGTCAGCACGAGATCCCGAACTGTTTGCGTGTCTGGCGGGTCGATGGTGTAGGCAAGGCCCCGAGAGTCGATCTCCAACCGCAGCGTATTGCTGCGCGTACGGCCCAGCACGAAGTTGGGATCGTGGTTGAAGAGTGCCCGCACGTCGTCGCCCATGACGTCATCGAACGCGCCAGGGGCGATTTCCTCCACAAACGTGCCGAAGAGCAGCGCGCTGCGCGTGTTGAACACGGCCGCGTAGCCTGCGATCTGCGGGCGTTGCGTCTCGCCGTCGCCAGACGAGCGAAGCTCGCACGGCTGGCCGCCCAGCGTGCGCATTTCAAGGTCTTTCATGGGATTCCCTATTGGCTTTCGGCCGGCGGGGTTGCCGGCGGCTTTCCGACCTCGGCGGCCGGCTTGGCGTTGACGCTGATGAGCAACTCGGACAACCCTTCACGCGGGCTGAGGTCTTCCAGGGCCCGGACTTCGTTGCGGTCCATCCAGCCATCCGTAATGGCGGCGTGGTAGAACTCCGCACGCTCCTTGGGCGTTCCGCGAAGCAGCCCAGCCAGGTTGAGCTTTACGTAATAGCCGGCGCGCCGCTCTGCTGGAGTGAACAACTTGCAGTTCAGTTCCTGCTCCCAGTTCACCCCCCACGGCATCATCGAGTACCGCACAAACCGGATGCTCTGCTCGGTGATATTCGAGTTGGTGGCGCGCTCCAGGTCGTTGATCATGTCCGCCGGCACGTTGTAGATAGCCGCAATTTCCGTGCGGTTCATCTTTCGCGTTTCCAGGAACTGCGCGGCTTCAGGAGGAATCGTCAGCGCGCGGTAGTCCAGGTCCGCCGGCAGCAATAGCGTCTTGTTCTCCGACTGGATAAGCCGCGCTACAGCCTTCGTCCAGAACTCCCGCAGTCGGCCCCAAGTATCCTTGTTGAGGTCGCCTTTGACAGTCAGGATGCCGGTCGGGCGGCCACCTCCTTCGAAGAATTCGCGCCCATAGCGCTGCGCTGCCAGGCCCAGGCCGAGCATTTCCGCATGCTGCTGAATAATGCTTTTTCCCACGCGCCCAGAAGAACCCAACGCGCGCACATGCACCATGTCTTCCGGCGCCACGGCCATCGCCTTGCCTTCTTCGTCAGTCGTGCTGTAGATCCAACGCCCGGCCGGCTTTATCAACGTTGTGGTCCACGGCAAGCAAAACTCCAGCGACCGCAGCTCGCCGGAGCGGCGCCGATCAATCCGGGTGTAGCCATTTCCCCAGCCCAGAACATGGTGCTGCTTTGTTTCGCGCCACTTGTAGCTGGTCTGCCAATCGTTCGGCTTGGAATGGATCAGGTCAAATGCCGGGTGGTCGGTCGCGGGCTCGATCCGATTCCCTTGGCGGCGTAGCACCACCGCAGGCAATTGGGCAACGTTGCTGGACAACACGTAATGGCAGGCGTACACCGCCGAGAGGCAAAGCGCCGCTTCCGGCGTCACGGCTATCCGCTTACCCTCACCATGCAAGTACTCCTGCAGATTCTGACCTGTAAGCGGCACGGATGGGCTTTCGAGGCTGCGCCCCTCAAAGAGCGAAGACAGGATCATCGCTTTCCCCTCGCCGCTGCGCGCAGGGCAAAACCAAGCAGCAACGCTCCAGCAGCCAATAGCGCTGGCCCGGTACCAAACTGCACGTACACCCCGGCGACCACGCAGCTAAAGCCAGCGAGGCCGGCCGCGTCAATAAGCAGATTTTTCATGTCACATCACCAGAATGTCGTCATCGGTCAGGCTGTCCAAGACAGAGCCGCTTCGCTCGGCCAGCATGGCACGGCCTACGGCCATAATCAGCGCCACGGCGCCGTCGATCTTGTTGTCATTGCCCTGTTTGATTGGCCGTACGACGTCGTCGTTACCGGGCAGGTTCTTGCCTATCACGTTGCCGATACACCAGGTCATGATCGGATTCCCATCGTGATGGAATCGGCCCGCGTTAATGGCCGCCTCCAACTCCTTCATGGGATCGCTCATGTTGGTGTAGTTCTGGACGATAGTGATAGGCGTCAGGCCCTCATCGTCGAGCTGATGAGACAGGTTTGTGGCGCCACTCGGGTCTATCGGGCTCTCCTCGACAGGGTTGAGACGATTCGCCTCAATCGCTTCCGCATGGATGTCTCGATAGTCGATTTCAGAGCCGTCCGTCGTGTACAGATGGCCGGTATTGATCCACTTTTGGAAGCGTTCGGCCATCCGGCGGTTGTCGGTGTCGTTCGCCGTGTCTTCCGGCACCCAAAACCTAGGCGCGACGCAGTAGTAATGCCGCTTCCCGCCAATATCTCGGTAGAAAAGGCGCGCCATGCTGTTCATGTCCAGCTTGCGCGCCAGGTCGAACCCTAGAAAGGCGCTTTGCCCCTCGAACTGCTCAAGGGTGAGCGTCTCGTCTTTGCACGCTTCCCACTTCTGGATGTTGAAGTAGCCGGCTTTGGCCGTCACCCAAAGGTTTAGGTGCTTGGTCTTGAATGTGTTCGTGAAGCGCGCCTGCTTTATCGCTCGCTGCTGCTGGCTGATGAGGTATTCCGCATAGACGGAGACGCCCATATTCGGATTGGCCTTCGCCAACACCGCCGGGTCAGTCCAGTCATCGCCCTCATCAATGGTCCAGATCCAGCCGAACAGCTCATCGTCCGGGACCAAGCCCTCCAGCATCTCAATCACTTCGCGGCGCTTGTCATAGCACGGCCCTTCGATGTTCGCGCCAGACGTCGTGATGATGAACATCAGGGGATGGCGGCGTGCGCCCATGCCCGTCAGCATGGTTTCGTAGAGAGCGGCCGAATCGTGCTCGTGGTATTCGTCGACAATCGAACAGGACGGCGATGCTCCGTCACCCGGATTGCCGATGATGGGCTCAAAGCGGCTTCCGTCCTCCGGGCGTGCGAGCGCTTGGGCGTTGACCTCAATGCCCATGTGCTCGACGAGCATTGGCGAACGTTGGACCATCAAGCGAGCGGGCCGGAACACTTCCCAGGCCTGCTTTTCGGTCGTGGCGCCGGAGTACACCTCTGCGCCAAATTCGTCATCCGCCACAAACATGGCGATACCTACGCCGGCGGCGATGACGCTCTTACCGTTTTTGCGCGGAACCTCCCAATACGATTCACGAAAGCGGCGCAAACCTCCCTTCTTCTTCACCCAGCCAAACGTTACGCCCAGGCCGAACTTTTGCCAGGGCTCCAGCGTCACAAGCTGGCGTTTGAAAGCCCATTCCCCCTTCGTGTGGGGCATCAGCTCGATAAGCGCGAGCTTCTTTTCCGCCTCCGCGGCGTTAAATCGGTATGGGTACTTTGCCGACTTGCTGGCGGCAAGGTCATCAAGGTGGCGCTGGCATGCCAGCACAACGTAGCGGCAGGCCGGCACCTTGCCTTTCACTACGTCCTTTGCGAATTTCAGCGCCTGCGCCACCCGAGGGTACTGGGGCGCCGCCATACATCAGCCTCCGCCCAACAACGCGGCAAAAGGATTGCCCTTACCGGGCTTCTTCGGCCCCTGCATGCGCTGGCGGCTGGACGGATCCAGCCCCAGGAATGAGCCGTAGGTCGCCATTTGCTTCAAAGCTTCGTTGGCGACGGTCGCCGCGGGATTTTTCAGAGGTCCGCCCTGCGACCCGGCGACCACTATTCCATGCTTCTGGATCTCTTCCTCAGCGCTTCGGAAGCGTCCGTAGGCTGCGCAATACGCCTCCAAGTTCTGGATATCGGTGGCCTGCAGGATCTTTTCCTTGCACAGCAGCGGCGCCAGGTGCTCCCACAGGTCGCGCCCGTGCCCCTGAAGCCATTCCGGCGCAAAGACGTTGGTGATTTCGCCGTACGAAGGCGTGTCCTTGTTGATTGTGCGTTTCCCGGGATTGCCGGCGGCCAGCTTCTTTTCCGCTGGTTTCGGCTTGCGCCCGGAGCGCCCAGCGACTCCCGCCATAGCCTTCTCCGTTGGTCAAAAACTGCGCAAAACGCGCTGATCGCTAAATTTCATTTTTCGCGGGCGTAAAAAAAAGACGGAACGGGCCGTCCTACGTGCGGATGGGCCAAGGATTGACCCACCCCCTCCCCCCTTGCGCCGTGCGCCGGTGCCGCCATCGCCTTGCAACAGGCAGCCATGGCACCATCAGCGGCAGCGAGGGGGTTCGCTACTTCTTCGCCCGCGCTCGCGCCCTGGCGCTCTCCTGTGCGGTCTTCCGCTTGTGGCAATCCACGTTGATCGCGCCGAGGTTGCCGGGGTCATCGGCTCCACCCTCGGCTTTCGGAATACGGTGATCCACTTCCGTCGCGGCCAATACTCGACCGGTGCGCCTGCACTCGTCGCACTGGCACAGATAGCGGTCCCTCTTCAGAATCAGCAGGCGTAGCCGGTCCCACTCAGGGCCATATCCGCGCTGCCGCCTGTTGCCCCGCAGATGGTCACGCTTCCATCCCACCGCTTCACCTGCGTGCTTCTCGCAGTAGCCTGGGGTGCGGACCAGCGCGGCACAGCCGCGATGCCGGCATGGAAAGAGTGATCGTCGGACCATGTGACTCTCGGTTGTTTGTGCCGGGTGCTATCCACTGCACACCGCCCCGCGGCGATGACCGAATCCCCGCGCGCCATGCCCAGCGGGCGACCCTTGATAGCGAAGGGCGGAGATCTATAGCTGCAATGCAAAAGCCCCGGTAACCAGTATCGGGGCCTTTGTTGGTCTGGAGCGGGCTGCGGGAATCGAACCCGCGTTATAGGCTTGGAAGCCCCTGCCCGACCACCCGGCCAAGCCCTCAGAAATGAAAAAAAAGCCGCCGGCTTTCGCGTGGCGGACTTAGATCTGGCAGTGTGGTTTAGGTAAGAAAAGCGCTCAGTTTTCGCGTGTCAGCCTGATCGTAATAGTTTGCTCGATAAGGCTTTCTGGTGTTGTTTTACCTTGCATTTGCCCTTCCGCACCGGGACATTCCCCCGATGCAAAATCCCCGGCAGACATCGCACTCATCTCAAGCGTGGCCCAATTGATGAGTACGTTTCGCTCTATCGCATCTGCCATCTCGCGCAGCCGATTTGCCAGATCGTACCTGCTCATTTTCTGAATCAGCATCGCGCCGCCCTTCGACACATGTGAAAAATGCCATCCACGTTCACGCGCGGGCAATCTAGCTGATGCTTCTCAGGAAGGTCGCACATGAGCATCGACCAAATGACGCCCATGATTTATAGCGGCATCTACGGCCATTACAGGGCTTGAAACAAACCCTCCTGACGCAAACAGCGGTACTTCTTGGGGTACGTTCAACTCATGTTGATCCGCAATGACGCCCAGTGCCACAGTGGCTGTAAAAGCGGGCCGACGGCTCCCCCCGACCGATATGCGGGAGACGCTCGCCGTCAGGCGATATCCTTTGTAGACCATGTTGTTGTGAAACATGAGCCCTCCTATCTGTTCACTTACCGAGGGCTTTATTCACAACGCGCGAATTTGTGTCGCCTGTGGGCCTTTTTCCCCCGGTGCCGAAACGTAGCTGACGCGTTGGTTTTCAACTAATACCTTGTGACCGTCGTTGCTGACTATCTCAGAGAAATGAGCAAACAGGTCTTTTCCGCCGTTCTCGGGCATGATGAACCCAAAACCCTTTGCGTCATTGAACCACTTAACAATTCCGGTTTCCATTCTTCTACTCCTTACATAGCGGGCATTGCCCGAAAAGGGAGCTAGTCAAGGAAAGGACTGCGAACAATGAAGCACCCTGAAGGGCACAAAACCGAACGGAAATCGCGATGCTCGAAAAGCCGCTTACTCACTATGGGTGCGCAATCTACGAAAGTCAACCTACGTTTCCAAATAGCACCAACACCACGGTTGGATTCTTGGCCGCGCTAGCCGATCTTGTCCAGCACAACCCTCAGCCGAGTTTTGTGTAACGACCTTCCATTGTTCCTGCATGCAAATGACAAGGCGCGTACCCTGAGCATATGGGGATTGAACGTGCGTCACCTCGCCGTCTTGCCATGTGGGAGTGCAAACATGCTTCGAGTACAACACCAGCAGAATCCATCTGCCCTGCTTAATCGGCGAAGGGAAACGTCCGCAAAATCAGCGACAGCCACGTGAGCGCGATCAGAAGGTCCATTGTTAAATTCGCTCATGCATTTGTTAAGCTCCTTCCGCCTACGCCACCCAAAAGTGCAAAAAGAGACTCGAATACGGCGGGAACCAAGCGAACCCACGCAGCCATTTCGTCTCCATGGCGCATCTACCGCATCTACGCTCGCCCTGGCCATCTGCTCATTCGAAACGAACAAGGCCAAGTGCTCGATCTGGGGGTCATGAAAGGGCAAACGCCCAACCTCACCTATCGACTTTTCATTCGCGACTTAAGCGGTCGGGGATTCGCGAATCGCACTGAATTGCTCGATGACGTCGCCCGCCGAATCGAAGCAGGCGAAGTTGGCGACGAATTGCTTACTCTTCCTGACTGGGAAAAAACACCCGGAGCCGATTTGGATCGTGGCACACATGTAGACGTGTCCATGAGGACTCAGCGTTGACCCCTAGCTGCCTGCCGGTACGGCGAGCATGCGTAGCAAGAAAAAACCCGCCGACTTTCGCCTGGCGGGTTTTTTTTCGACGGACTGATACACCGTATCCGTTAGGTGCGTATCTTGGGGGAAAAAAACCCCTCCGTCAATTCTTTTGCGCGGCATCCTCTTCAGGAATCCACTTGCACGCCCTGAGCCTATCGCCCAGCGCTCGATATGCCTGCTGGTGAATCCCCGCGCCCTTTTGATCCGCGCCCCCGAAGAGCCAGCGCTTCAACTTGGCATGGTGCGTCGACGCGGTTTTTTCGTCCACCTCGTACCGCTCTGCCAGCTCGACCAGAGTCACCTTAGCGCCGAACAGCCGCTGGATGAGCGCCGACCGCAAACGACCATTGGACACGCAACCGGTCAGCGCACCCGATGCCGCCGCGCTCGTCAGCACGCTCATTGCATCCTGCCATTCCGGATTGACCTTCCAGCCGGAGCAGCACGCAATGCCGCACCCGCAAGAGATTTGTGACGGGGCGGCGTGCGCCACCAGCACGGCTTGATCGATGGGGCTGAGCCGCGCCAGTTCCGCGCGGATCATGCCCGCCTGCCCTGCTCCATCCAAGCCGGAAAGGCCTTTTCCGCCCCCGAGCGTTGATCCGGACGTCAACTCGCCCGAAGCGATCTTGTTCATCAGCGGCCGGTCATACTGCTGCATCGAATAGTTCAGGGCGAACGTGAGCGCCGCATGCGCGCTTGCAAACAGCGGCACCGCCTTAGCTGCCACGGCCGGCACCGAGGGCAGGCGGGAAAGAGTCATTGTCGTCATCAGATAATTCCCGGGGAAAAAGTCACTTTCGCGGGCAGCATTTCCCGCATCCATTGCATAGCTGCTTCCCATCCGAGGGTGACGGTGTGCCGCCCCCGAACAGGGAAAATATTGGGGCTCAGATGGTGGGCGTCCACCAGCACGGATTCGCCGCGCGCGCCCGTCTGCCTGTAAATCAGCACAGGCACTCCCTCAGCACCCGCCTGGTCCTGGGCCTGGCGCCACCAGGCCGGCAAACACAGCACGTTCGCGTGCTTGCATTCAATGCTGATCCGCGCGAACGCCGGCTCATCGGCCACCACGTCGCTATCGCCGGCCTGGTTGCGCACACGGCGGCGCCAGGTCGTTCCGGTCGCCTCGGTCAGCAGGATCGCCACCTTTCGTTCAAAGGCTGCGCCCTTGTTTCGCTGCATTGCGCTCATGCTGCGCCCCCAAGGTCCACCGGAGCATTGAGAGCAGCCTGAGCCATCCGTAGCACCGCAGGCGACGGAAGCCGCCCACCCTCGCGCTGCGCTTCATCCACGATGCGTCTTGCCCAGCGGCGCGGATCACGGCCTGTCGGGTTGACGATGCCCGCCGCCCCCATCTTCGCCATGGCCTTCGCCGCGTCTTCGCGCGTGGCGAGCGTGCCACCCGGAGCAGGCAAGGTCGGGGCCGGCGTCGGCACAGGCTCCCACTGCCCGCGGGCAAGCTCATCCCGGAATGCACGCTCCCACCGGGTTTTCATGACGCCATAGCCGCAATTCAGCAGGTCATGGGAGCCGACGGCGCGGGCAGCGTGAAAGATCGCCGGATGGGACCACTCCCCCACCTCACCGCGCTTGCGGGCGCTCATACCGGCGATTGCCTCGTGGAATGCCGTCTCCGGATCCATCCAGGGACGGCAGAGGCGCATGAACTCCGGCAACGTCGGCGGCCAGTCACGGCCCAAGCAGGCCACCAAGCCCACCCGTGCCTCCGCCTCAGTGAAGCCCGCCAGCTTCTGGTTGAAACTGTCCTTCACCTCGCGGGGCGTCAGCCCTTCCCACGCCTGGGCGAACTTCGCGCCGTAGAGCAGGCGCAGTTCGGAAACGACCAGATCGCCCAAGGTGCGCACATCCAGCGCGTCAGTGCGTTGTTGCATCAATCACTCCCATGTTGACTTCGCGGACCGCGCCGGGCGATCCGACGGCCGCGCCCATTTCCTCGTTCCATGACGTCCGCCGCTGCGAAGCATTCGGCGTGCGCGAAGACCGTGCCGCCCCCGAACGCAAGACGCGCTGCAGGTAGCCCACCGGCTCGATCGCCTGGTCATCCACGCACTGCTGGATGGCCCGCACGATGTCGGCGTCATCGTGGCCTTTGCGGAACATGCCCAGCATCGAGCGGGCCTGTTTCTCGGGCTGTCCCGCAGCGATCAGCAACGGCAACCCGAGGGCAAAAATCTGATCCACTGCCGAAGGCGGCTCCGGCGGCGTGCCGCCCGTTCCGTTAGGAACGGAATATTTATTGGTTCTTGGTTCTTGGTTAGGGTTACGACTGGGTTTCTGCTGGCCCCCGACTGGGTTTCCCGTGGCATCCGCCTGGGTTTCTTCTGGCAACCCACCAGAAACCGACTGGGTTTCGTTGGGTTTCTTCTTGGGCCTTCCGCCTGACTTCCCGTTATCCCGGTTGGTTTTGGCCTTCTGCTGGTAAGCGGCGATTTCGCTATCCGCCCGCTTATTCCGCCAAGCACCATCCACAAGTTCAAAGAACTCGGCCAGGATCATCGGGACGGCCGCGCGCTCTTCCTCGGTCCGCGCTCCCACCCAGCGGCAGATCAGCTGCAGATCGTCTTTGATGGCCTGTTCCTCTGCGTAATACCGGCGCAGCAGGCGGCTGTAGATGGCGTCTTCAACCAGGCTCAAGTGCATCGTGGCCTGGGCGTAGTCGCCGATGTTGTGGCTGTAGTAGTTCATTCGGTGACTCCGTAGAGCGCTTGAAAGCCGCGCTCGGCCTCGTCGGGCCATTTGCCCATGGCGATGATTCGCAATCGCGTGAGGCGCAAGCCGGGGATGAAATAGGTGAGCTTCTGTGCCAGCGGTGCTGGCGATTGGTCTATGAACCAGTGGCAAGGGCCGCAACCGAACGCTATGGCCCAGTCGTGCGCCTTGATACCCTTCCCCTTGCCGTCGCGCAGCAGGTTGGAATGGCAAGCCACAGTGGTATCGGTGCCGCCCTGGCAGTACCTAGGAACGCGCAGCAAGCATTCCTCGCCTTCAGCAAGGTTCAGCAGCGCTTGATTGCGATACACGGTCTTCGGCGGCTTCTTGGCCTTCTTGCGCGCCTTCATGGCGGCCCGAGGCGGTGGCATGGGCTTGGCGCGCATCATCGGGGTGCCACGCTTCAGCGGCGTCTTCTGCTTGAGGGGGGTCTTGCGCGTCAGCGACATGCCGCCCCCGCCTGCTTCTTGACCCGATACCATGCCGGGAACTTCCACGCGTTGACGTGGCGCGTGACCAGGCCAGCCCGCGCGGCGTCGAACACCAACGAATCGACCGCGCATGCTGCTGCCAAATCCCTGGACGTGCTGGACCAAGGATCAACGGCCTTCATGGCGGGCTGCACGATGGCCCGCAATGCGGCGACGTCCACGCGCCCCCGCGTGTCAATGATGGCCTGGCGGACCTGCTCCACCGTCTCGGGAGGAACCCTGTAGCCCCGGAACATGTGCAGGCAGTCAGCCATAGATGCCGCTCCACTGAACGAAGGGCTTGCGCACGGCCTCATGGAACAGGGCCGCCGCTCTTGCGTTGTAGTCCAACTCAGCGCGGCTAGTGATTCCGCACATGTCACGGACGTACCGCGCCGCGTGCTGGTTGGCGCTCACGCCGTCAGGGGCGGCGCCGATGCGGGACACAACCCACCGCTGGAACTTCGCGCCGTTGCACATCATTGCAGCCGCGCGCGACAGCGCCGCCCCCTTACGCTCCGTGGACGGGACACGTGCCCGCACGGGTGCTCCTGATGTTCCGCGCTGGATCATTGCTCGGCCATCCCACTGAGTCGGCGCGCGACACCGGCAACGGCCTCCATGAGGGCGCGGCCCGCAGCGTCAACGCGCTGCACTTCTTGCTGGTCAACGCCACCATCAGCCAGCGCGTCGTACACCTCGTGACCGAACCGCCCATGGGCGATCATCAGCGCCGCAACCTGCTCCAGCACGGACATGTCGCTTTCCCCGCAGGATTCGGGCGCCTTGACCAGCAGGTAGCCATTGCCATGGGCAAACGCGGCCAAGATGCGGACATCCCCCGTCATGCGGACAATGCGGTCCGCCTCAGCCAGGGTCAGGTGGTGCGTGGTGTTGTTGGGGTTGACCTTATTGCGCAGGACAGCCGGCGACATGCCAATGACCGCCCCCAACGCCTCGCTGCCACCCTTGTAGTCGTGAACCGTCAGATCGGCTGCGGTGGTGATGTTCATTTCTAGAATTCCTGAACGTATCTATTGCTCAGCAGCGGCCGTACGATGCGCTGCATGGAAAAGCGAACTACGCCTTACACGTCCAGCGGCCCGATTTGGACCTTGTCGACAGGCTTGGCCGGTGCCGCCGGCTGCGGTGCCGGCTTGGCCGACGTCGTTGCGCTACCCATGCGCTCGCTCCTGAAAGTGGGCGGTCGGCCCCTTAGAATGGCTGCTCTCACACAAGACACCCGCCCCACGAAGGAGGGGGCCGACCATGACCGAGAAAGTCAGATTCGCCGTAATCATTGGCGCCGGCACAGAGACCGAAAAACTCTTCGCTGACAACTACGATGGCGTGACAGGGGACAATCACTTAGTGCTGTTTTGCTCTGAGGCTGATCTGTCGGGCTACCACGCAAAACTCGTTCGAATTCCGGGTCTTGGTAGCCAAATTCGAGAAAAGGGTGTGACAAAGCAGAAGCTCTGGATTCCGATCGCTCACATAGCAGCCATGAGCGAACACGGCGGAGAAGATCTGCCCATAGGGTTCGGAGGAAGCAGCACCTAGGCATGGCCGCCGCCCTTCACAGGAAACGCCGCCCCAATTGGGTCCAGTCCCATCGCCACTCGCAGATCATGCGGAGTGGGAAAGCGATCACCGTGGCGCGCCGCGTCCTGTAGCACGGCGACCAAGCGATCAACGTCAGCCACACCAACTGCGCGGAAATACACTTTGACGGCACGCTCGCTCATCTGCGGGCGACCAAAAATCTCAGCGCAGCTGAGCAGCATGTAGACCGGCAGTTCACTCTGAAAAGGAAAGCCTTCCATGTTTGATTTCCCTCTAAAAAAACACTCGACCGAAGATATTCAGGCGGCAATCGCAAAGGCCTTGTCAGAGCTTTGCGGCGCGGACCTTGAAGTCCGTATCCACGAAATGAACTTTGGAAATGGCGATGCGTTTTCCTCCGCCACTAAGGTGTCGCTTGCCATCGACAAGGCACCGTCCAAAGACACGAATCTGCCCTTCTAGGACGCGCGCGAGAGGGCTATGCATGGGAGGGCTCCTTGATGGCGCTCGCCAGTTCGGGCCATACGGTCTGCCAGTCGTCCGGTCGAAGTTGCGGCCGCGTGACGCGCCCACCGAGCGAGCTTTCGATGCGCGCGCAGTAAACCGGGTCGATCTCTTTATCTCGCATCAACCAGTTCCCGATCTGCTGCGGTAGCACGTCAATCATTCGTGCCAGCGCAGCCTTGGAACCGGCAAGCTCTATCGCTGCGGCCAATGCCGGGCGGTGCTTGAACTGAACAAGGGTCATATGTCCGTCATTCGATCTAGGAAAGTGGGCCGATGGTAAACGAGTGTTTACCGATTGGTCAACTCTAGTTGATGGAATTTATAAACCAATGTTGATAAGGTGCGCCCCATGGCAATGGGCAAGAACATCCGCTTTCTCCGACTCGCAAAGGGCCTCACGCATGACGCTCTTGGAGATCTCGCGGGCACCAGCGGGCAGACTATCGATCAGCTGGAGAAGCGCGATAGCAAAAAGTCAAACTACGCGGCGGGGATTGCTCGCGCTTTTGGCTTGTCTGTCGAGGAAATGCAAGAAGCGGAGTTGAACAGCCTGGACGCTGCACACCATATGCTTGGCGACGCAGCAAGGCGGGCAAACTCCATTTCCGCACCTACAGATCACATAAAGCACTTAGTGGCCGAACCCGCCCCCGAGTACGTAGGGCGCGCTTCGCCAGGTCGATTAATTCCGGTAGTAGGTATGGCGCAGCTTGGCGAAAACGGCTTTTACGAAGAACTCGCATATCCGGAGGGCCACGGCGACGGATACATCCTGCATGCATCGACCGATCCAGACGCTTATGTACTCCGCGTTAGGGGAGACAGCATGAAGCCGGCGATCCGCAATGGCTGGTACGTTGTTGTCGAACCTAACGCCGACGTCGAGCCGGGCGAGTACGTGGCGCTTCAACTTGCGGACGGTCGCAAGATGGTCAAAGAGCTGTTGGTTCGACGCCGGGGCGGAGACATCGAGGTGCTATCTGTCAACGGCGAGGTGCGAATGAGCCTTCACGCCGGGCAAGTAGAGAAGATCCACGCCATCGGCGCCATCGTCCCGCCAAGCAAAGTCCGGACGCACTAGCCACTCCCCAATGCAGATAGCCGCCCCACGGGCGGCATTTTTTTCGCCGAACACCAACACTTGTTGACTTCACGAGAACGGATGTTTACTATTCATCAACGTTTGTTTACCGCTCTTTAACAACCGAGGCCGCCCGCCCCCCCCGCGAGGGAGGACGGGCGAAACAGGACAACCAGGCGCCAGCGCGCCCCCGGACCCTGTGTGCTTGGGCTTCCACAGCCAAGCAACGCCCAGCCGGGCGTGGCGACGATAACCCCGGCCATCGGCCTGCGCCGTGACGGGACGCAGGCCGATGCTTCGATGCCGTCGCCCCCCCCTTGCAAATGTGGAGGCGCAGCCGTTCTCAGTTCTCTGGGACAAGCAGCGCTTCTATCTCACGAATTAAGTCTTGTGGGAGCCACGGTTTCGGGATGAACCTGACCCCTGGCGGCAAGTTGTAAGCGGCTGGGACACGGCGGCCGGATGTCAGGAGCATCCCAATATTTGGTGACCTACGGTGTATCAGGATGGCCATCTCCAGGCCGTCCATAGACCCGGGCATCTCGATATCAGAGATCACCATTCGAATTTCGGGGCACTCCGTGAGCCGTCGCATTGCCTCGTCTGCGTTGCTCGCCTCAAATACGGCGTACCCTTCCCCCGCCAATATCTCCCCTAGGAGCCATCTCGCAGTCTCGTCGTCTTCAACAATGAGAATTGTTGTCTGTTCGACGGATAAATTTTCGGCATTCATCATGCGTCCTCATCCGAACTGGTGCGGTTGATGGGGCGTCACGAATCGCGTCGAATCGCGCAGGTATTGGCGTTTTCTTATTGGAAGTGCGCGTGAGACGTGCGTTTGCACTGCAACTGGCGGTGCATTTACATCAGTTCAGACTATCAGCAAACAGCGTTCCCATCCAGCGAAGGGGTAGGAAGCGCTCCTTTATCGCTGGGGACCTGCAGCCACTCGCCTCGTTCCTTTCGCGGGCGGGCTGGGCTTTTATAACTCAGGCTCCTTTCGCCATTCCGCTGAAAAGCGGGTTTCGGCCAGCGCTGCGAGCCAGTGCTTACCGAAGCCAACTAGCCCATCAGGGCACGGAGACCAGAATGGAGACCACATTCGCGCTCAGCTACGCGATTTCCAAGCAACTCGCCGCCGCCACCACAGTCACCACTGGCTACGGCGATATCCCGCTCGATGACGAAATGCGCGCCGCACTCGATGCGGCCCTGCGCACCATCCTCAAGCGCCGCTTGAACCAGATCATCGTCAACATCCAGCCGCAAGGTGCGTGACGCCCCTGGATTAGCAACGACCACCGGCGAGAACGGGCATGTCGCCCTAGTAGGAGGCCGACCCTGGTGCTGCATAGCAGCCGTGGCCGCACGAAACGCGGCGCTATCAAGAGAGATGCCCGACGGCGCCAAACGGTCTTGGGAAGGGCTCATAACCCCCGCCAAGTTTGCGGGCGTCTCCCTTGATGGTGAATGCGCAGTGCTGATGCGCAACAGACTTTCAGCGTGGCTGGAAATCGTTCCAGTGCATGTGGCGGTGTATGGGCGCAGCCCCGAAGCAATCGATCAAACCGCATGCCGGGATCAGCACCGGCCACCATCATCCGATTCGCCCGAAGCTTCGGCATGAGGGGTAGACCGCCGAGAAATCCAGGCGGGCAGTCCGGTGGAAACCCGGCCCCTTTCCCCAACCCAATCCTCGGAGCAATGCCATGCTCGAAGCACTCGTACGCTTCCTCGAAGAATTGATCGACATCTTCAACTTCGGCAACACCATCAGCAAGTAATAAGAGCTCCATCCAAAAGACGTACTCAAGCACTTTTGCCAGGGGACCAATCTCTGGCAAGGGTGTCTTCAATAAGTTTTTTCAGGGTGGCTGATCTATCACCGAGGGATTCGAAGATTGCACGCTTCTCCCCCAGGGGCGACGACAGATCCCCGATTTTCGCCATCAAGGCATGCAGCCGAGCCGATTCCGAGACGATCTCCGCGATGGGGTCTGCCCGATGTGACAACAGATGCAATTCGCCGACGTGCCCAAACAGATGTTTCGCATCCAACATCGGAATGGCTAAGCGCCACGAAAACCTCAGTTTCTCGTTGGGAACTTGGCCACTCGGCGTCTGCTGTAGCGCTGCCGAACATTCCGAAAGCAGTTCGCAACCGGCCCTAATCTCGCCGAGGGAAGGCACAACGAACCAACCTACGACGTTAGCTCTATGCCGATTACTTCGGTTTTGAGCAGTTAACGCGATGAGGCCGAAGGCCAAGGCAACAACAACCGAACCAACGGTGCCAAACGCCGTCATCAAGTCCCACCATTTGGCTTCAGCAAGCACATCTACCTTTGTCGCAAGCGCGAAGCCGATTAGCAAGCCGCCCAGCGCAAGCGAAGCCCCTAAAAGCAATCCCCTCATGCCAGCGCCCCTTTTCAAGATGATGGGGCGCATCGTAGCTCAACCCTTCCACCCAGTCAGCATGCCTTCATCCGTCTCCGCTCTCATTTGGGGGCTGGCCATTTGCGCCCTCGCGTGTTTGGTGCTGGCCCCTCTTGGTGATTATTTTGCCCGTCGCCACGCCGCGGCAGATCCCTGGAATCCGACATGAACACCATCAGCGCCAGCGCGCCCCCGGTGCGCCGCCCCCGAATCCCGACCGTTCGACAGATGGCCCGCAGGCTGGGCGATTTCATCGCGCCCCGCGACCACGCAAGGAAAGGCAACTGGAGCAAAGACGCGGACATTCCGCTGTGGGCATGGCCCGCCAGCCTGGCGCTGGCCGGGTTCTTTCTCTTCGGCCCGCAGATCTTAGGCTGGCTGCTGCGGGTCGCCGCATGAACCGCATCGATTTCATGCTGAGGGATTGCGCTGGCTGGACGTCGCCGGGTCCGTTGCCTCGCCGCCGCTTGCGCTGGGTGGATCCGAAGCAAGAAGCCCTGTGGCCGAAAGAGTTGGCATTCATCCGAGAAGCCATAGGCCGCCCGCCCACGAAAGACTTGGGCGAGTGCTACGGGGTGTCGCCGCAGACCATCAGCAATATCTGGCGGCGTGCATCGCTTCAATTATTTGATGCCGTCACCCCTATACGGCGGGGATAGCAATTTCGCGGGCCAGATGCTTTCCTGCTGCCTCGTTCGCCACGCGTCCTCAAATCCGGAAATCTTCTCCGCGTCGCGCATTGCTCGCAAGGCTCGGCCATAGATAACGTCCTGCATATCATCATCGGGCCGCTTCGATTTTCCGTAGTAGCGGTCTGCATCTCGCAAAGTGCGGCTTACGCTGCGCTGCAAATCCAAAATGGGCGTGGCAGTGCCACTAAGCATCGGCCGGACCATGACACCGCGAAGTGCGTACTGGGCATCCTCCAGCCGAGCAGTTCGTAGTTGAAAGCGCTTGCCGTCGATATGGCTATGCGCATAGTTCTGGAACTCGATTAGGGCCTCCATGCAATCCACCGCAATCGCGACGATCACCTCCAACTGCGCTGATTGTTCCTGTCGCGCCGCCTCCTTTTGATTGTCCTGATCCTCGCGACGACGATCCAGCTCCCTCTCGAACTGCTTTTCTGCTGAGTGATATGCCCACCAGATTGCGCCGATGGAGCCGAGCGCCTGAACCCACGCTGCCCAGTCTGACAGTCCCGCCTTTTTCACGGCAAGTATGACTGCCAGGATCAAACCGCAAAGCACAAGCAGCATCGCCCCGCCGGAAAGTCTTTTGCTTTTCCACATAACGCCGCCCCAAGTTTTGGTAGCGGCATCGTATCCCAACGACTCCCCAGGTGTCATATGACCCATCCCCCCGCATCGTTCAAGACGATGATCAAGGACGGCACGATCAAACGCGCCGACGCAATGAAAGTCCGCTATTCCCAAATCCTGCTTCAGGACGCGTTCAATTTGCGCGAGCCGGATTCTGTCTCTGAAGCGGGCATCGAAGCACTGACCAACTACATCCTGGCCGGCGGGCCTCTGCCACCGCTCGAAGTCGTCGCAATGCCTGACGGCTCCGGCGTCGAAATCGTGGACGGCCACAGGCGCCATGAAGCCTATGGACGCGCCATCGCCCGCGGTGCCCCTATTGAGTGGATTTCGGTCATTGGATTCACCGGCAACGAGATCGAACGGCAGGCGCGGATCTACACCAGCAATGAAGGCGTAAAGCTGCGTCCCATGGAGGCCGCGCGCGGCTTCAAGCGCTTTCGGGGCATGGGCTTGGAAAGCGAAGAGATCGCCGCCCTGGTCCATTGCAGCCGGACCCACGTTGAAAACTACCTTGTCCTCGCCGACGCCGAGCGCGACGTTCAAGACTTGGTGCGGTCCTGCCAGGTCTCCGCCGAGGTGGCAATCGAAGCCGTGCGCAAGATGGGCGCCAGCGCGGGCGACTTCCTCACCGGGAAAGTAGACCAGGCCAAGGCCGCAGGCAAAACCAAGGTGACCGCCAGCACCATCCACGGCCGCGCCCTCCCCCGCAAGGTCGTCACGCCGCTGGTCAGTAGCGTGGACACCTTCATGAAAGGCCTGGACGCGACCCAGCGCGCAACCCTCGTGGACGTCCAGGAAGGCCGCGTAGCAAGCGAAACGATCACCATCCCGACAGCCGCCCTCCTGGATCTGTTCCAGGCCCACGGTGCCGTCGAAACGGTCCGCGCAAAGCGCGCCGAGAAAGCAGCCAAGGATGCGCGGCAAGGCGCACCCGATACCCAGGCCCCTATCGAACTCGATCCGGAGGAAACCACCGCATGAACGCCCCCATCAGCGAATTCATGGGCGCCGCCCTGGGCACGCCCGAAACGTCGCAGCCCGCCCCCAGCGGTCATCCCGATATGGACAAGCCTCACGCCTACGAATTCGGACGCATGGACCACGAAGGCCGGTTTGAGGTGGTGATCGAACACCGCTATCCGACGCATGCAAAATCGGACTGGCCCGTTGTCCCCCTCTATCGGCGCCCCGCTCCCGCCGCCGGCGATGCGCACAAACCGGATTTCGCGCGCGCTGACCAAATCGCGCAGGAATACGTTGCCGAGTACGAGATGTGCGGCGAGGACGAGGAAAGCAGGGACGGCGTCTACAACCCAACCGATGTCGAACGCGACATGATGTTCGACGCCGTTCGCGGGCTGCTGGCCGAGGCAGAATTCATCGCCGCCCTTTCCGCCTATCGGCAGAAGGAGGGATAAAACTTGGCTGCCCATAAATGTAAGGCAAGCGGCGAGGGGTTGACCTCGCCGGCTCTCAGCTTAAGACCGAAGAATGCAGTGCAGGGTGACTACAACCATCACCCCTGCGAGCACGGCCGGCAGGCCGGTGAGCCCTACTGCGGGGATAGCGACCAATATGGACGCAAGGCCTTTGCAGTAATTGAGCACATCCGAACTACACAAGCTGCCTGCTTTTTGGGAATGCATATGCATCTCCTAAAAAGTGCTCGTGGCCATCAACGTCTGGGCCGAGCGACAGGCCTTCCCCAATTTTGCTTTAGCAGCAGTCTCATGGAGGGGAACCAGACTGCACGGTATGGGCGAAGAGGCTGCCCAAATTCTGAACTGGCGTGATGGTAACTGAACGCTACAAAAATGCAAGAGTGAAAGGGTAAAAGGAACGCCATGCACTTAGCTCAGATCGCCCCTCGAATCGTGTGCCAGTTCTCCTGCGGTGCCGCCTCAGCGGTTGCTACGAAGCTGGCGCTGGCCCAATACGGCGCGACGCACGACGTGCAGATCGTCAACGCCTTCCTGCAGGAGGAGCACGTCGATAACCGACGCTTCGCGCAGGATGCCCAGACCTGGTTCAGCCGCGAGATTGTCACGCTGCGCAACGAGAAATACAACGCCAGCGCGATCCAGGTCTGGCACCGCCGGCAGTACATCAAAGGCCCCAGCGGCGCGCCCTGCTCGCTGGAGCTGAAGCGCAAGCTTTTGGACGAGTGGAAACAACCCGGCGATGTGATGGTCTTCGGCTACACAATGGAGGAAGCCGACCGCCTGGACGACTTCCGCGAACGCAACCCAGACCGGCCGGTGCTGGCGCCGCTTATCGAACGCGGCCTTGGCAAAGAGGACTGCAAAGCCATGATCGAGCGCGCCGGCATCGAGCTGCCATACATGTACCGCCTCGGCTACGACAACGCCAACTGCATCGGCTGCCCGAAAGGTGGTGAAGGCTACTGGCGTGCCATCCGAGAGGACTTTCCCGAGCATTTTGAGGCGGTGTGTGCCCTACAGGATGAAATCGGCCCTGGGTCGTGGTTCTTACGCTACCGGTCTGGGCCCCGGATCAATGAGCGCTTTCCCCTGCGCGACCTGCCCGCAGGCGAGGCGCGCCGCAACGAATCCCTGCCGTCTTGCTCGTTCTTCTGCGAGGCGGCCGAACTGGAGTACACAGCGTGACCAACCAGAACCGCACCGCCCCCGCGGCCACCGTCAACCCGCTCAGCGACGAGCACGTCAACGCGGTAATCCAGCAGCACGGCTACGTGGAGGTGGAATGCTCACGCTCACACACGAGGAGCTAATCGAACTCACAGGGAAGGCCAGAAAGTCAGGACAGATTGAAGCCCTGAGATTCCTTTCCATCCCGTTCAAGATCCGCCCCGACGGAACCCCAGTGGTTCTCCGGGCAGCAATGGAGGCTGCACTAGGCCATGCGACCAAGAACCAAGGACCGACACCTCCCCGCGTGCGTATACCAGAAGCACGGCGCGTACTGGTACGTTAAGGGCGGGAAGTGGCGCAAAATCGGAACCGACCTGCACAGCGCACTAACCGAGTACGCCCGCATTGTCTCCGCCCCAAAGGATGGCATGCCGGCGCTGATCGACGATGCCCTTCCCATCCTGATCAAGAATGTCGCCGACTCGACACGCAAGCAATACGAGTACTGCGCGGCACAGCTCAAAGAGGCGTTCGCGGCCTTCTACCCGAACCAAGTGCGCCACGGCGATGTCGTTGAGCTGCTGGACGGGTACGCGGATCGTCAAGCATTGGCGAACCGGATGCTTACAGTCCTAAAGCTGGTTTTTCAGTGGGCGTTAGATCGCGGACGCGTTGAAGCCAACCCGTGCGTTAGCGTGAAGCGCTTCGTCCAGAAGCCGCGGGACAGGCTCATCACGCCTAAAGAATACGCAGCCGTCTACAAGGGATGTCCGCCCTGGCTTCAATGCGTCATGGACCTTTGCTACCTAACGGGGCAGAGGATCGGCGACGTGCTGAAAATCGAGGATGGCCACCTCCGTGACGAGGGGCTGTACTTCGAACAGCAGAAGACCGGAAAGCGGCTGGTGGTCGAATGGACACCCCAACTCCGCGTTGCGGTCGACCGTGCCCAAGAACTGCGCGTCTCGCCAACCAGGACGCCGTATCTTCTCGGCGGCCGTGGGGGCAATCTCCGGCTCCACTCCAATGTCTGGCGCACCTTCAAGGATGCGGCGATCAAGGCCAGCGTGTCTGACGTAACACTGCACGACTTGCGGGCGATGGCAGGCACCGACGCTGAATCGCAAGGAATCGATCCGAGCGCCCTGCTCGGCCATTCGGATCCGCGAACGACCCGGATCTATCTGCGCGACAAGCGGCCCAAACTCGTGAAAGGTCCGACCAGAAAGGCTGTATAGGCGTCCAGCACAACGTGCTGCGTTTTAGACATCTAATTGACGGGCCGATGTATAGCCTTTGTTTATGCGGGTCTCCGGCCTAGAGATGTATTCAGTCATGCCTTGGCCCAGTTGGCGCTTCCGATACCCCATCATGTCTGCTCTCCTGTGCAGTGAATGTGGGGTCCAGTGTCGCCAGCGCCCGGCCCGGCAACAATTCGTGGATGCCGAGGCGGACAAATCGGCGCCACCTCGTTGACTTGGCGGTCGCACGCCGGTATCCGGACAAAACCGTCTTTCACAGGGGATTTGCGGCTGCGCGAATGGTCCGAGCCAGGCTAAACCAACCCCATTTTTCCCGAGGGTTTCCCCTATTGCCGGGTCTCTGGTCGAGCAGTAGATTGGAGTTGCCGGGCTGTCTGACACCCATCGCGTGCGAAGCCGGGCAGGAGCGCCTCAGACTCGTCTCGAGCTGGGGCGCTCTTCCATTTGGCGCCGGAAATCTCCGCCGCCCGTATCGGCTACGCGCAGATCAACTGGCCACGAGCGGATCCGCAAAATATTGGCGACCGACAGCGCATTCAATGCCCGCCAGCATCTCAGGCCGGACTTGCTTGCGCGACTTGAACATCAGGCGACTCGTCCGCCCATTCAACACGGTTGCGTCCGGACTCCTTGCCTCGGTACAGCGCGGCATCCGCCTGCCGCATGATTTCGTCCAACACCTGTGGACGTACGAACCCGCGCGAGACACCGATTGTTGCCGTGCATCGAATCAGCCCATGCCCGTGGCCCGCAGGCACCTGGGTGCAGGCAATGGCCTCGCGTAGCCGCTCCGCAAGGTGCATGGCGCCCTCCCGATCGCTATTGAGCGCCACCACCACGAACTCTTCCCCGCCCAGCCTGCACACCAGATCCCCATGGCGCACCGTGCTCTGAATCACTTCCGCCACCCGGCACAGGATCAGATCACCTGTTTGGTGACCGTAGTTATCGTTGATTTGCTTGAAGCGGTCGATGTCCACGATCAGCAGATGCGAAAACCCGACATGGCGGCCCCGGAAGTGGCCGTCCAGTCCATCCATCAAGCCTCGCCGGTTGAGCAGCCCGGTCAGGGGGTCCTGCGTTGCCATGGTGCGCAGCTCATCCGTCAAGCGCCGCAGGATCAGCCAGACCACGGCTGGCGGCAGCACGGTCCCCAAGAACGACATATAGATGTAGAACGCCGTCTGGAACGGACTCTTCATGTCTAGGGCCGGCATTCCTCCGTTCAGGATCAATACAAACTTCGCGGCGTTGAGCGCGCAGATGCCGCCCACCAGAATGGCGAAGACAATCATCTCCAAGCGCAAATCCTTGGCGAAAGTGCGCGCGCCGTAGAGCAACCCGATCGTCATCGTCAGGAACAGCAATGCGCACGAAGCCGCCAGCAGCGCATGCCGCGCCGCAATGCCCCACGATGCCTGCACCAGCACCTGCGCGACGGTGTAGATAACGGCCAGCGCCAGAATGGGGCGAAGCACAGGTACGGGCCGATTGAAAAACCGCAGTGCGCCAAAAACATAGGTGATAGGGGCGCAAAGCGTCAGCGTGTGATTGACGAAGCTCATCGCTCCCCATTCCGAAGGACCGACCAGCAACTGCAGTATGTAGGCCACGGCCAGCTGCAAGTGACCTGCGGCGAACACATCCGTGCCCATCTTCTTGCCGCTCAGCCGCCTGCTGATCAGCAAAAACATTGCACAAAAGCACAACAAGTGCACGCAGAGCATGCCAAGAATGACAGTGGCAACCATGGACAGGCGCGGAAGGATGGTGCGGCAAAAAGCGCAATCACTGGGAGATGGCGCCTGAATGCGTATTTTGGAAGCGCAAACAGCCGCTTTAGCGTCATATCGGCCATTTGAGGCCTGCGAATGGTAGGCGCTGGCTCCGCCCGCCGTCAAGGTCGGCGCCCCAGATCTCGTCCGCAAGGCGGGTCGAGGCGGCGCGGCGCCCGCCTTGCGCCACTGCGCCTTGTCGCGCGCGGAACGGGCACGCTTCAGCCGCAGTTGGAACCAAAAACGAAACAGCCGCCATTGCTGGCGGCTGTAGGCACCTGATTTCTCAGGATTTCTTTGGTAGGCCCCCCGAGAGTCGAACTCGGCACCAACGGATTATGAGTCCGCTGCTCTAACCAGGCATGAGCTAGAGGCCCAGGAAAACTTACTGCCCTTCCAGGAAGCTCTTCAGCTTGTCGGCCCGGCTGGGGTGACGCAGCTTGCGCAGCGCTTTAGCCTCTATTTGGCGGATGCGCTCGCGCGTGACGTCGAATTGCTTGCCCACTTCTTCCAGGGTCTGGTCGGTGCTCATTTCGATGCCGAAACGCATACGCAGAACCTTGGCTTCACGCGGGGTCAGAGAGTCTAGCACTTCCTTGACCACATCGCGCATGGAACCGTGCAAAGCCGCGTCCGAAGGCGCCAGCGTCGACGTGTCCTCGATGAAATCGCCCAGGTGCGAATCGTCGTCGTCGCCGATGGGCGTTTCCATGGAGATCGGTTCCTTGGCGATCTTCAGGATCTTGCGGATCTTGTCCTCGGGCATGTCCATCTTCTGCGCCAGGGTCGCGGGATCCGGCTCGGCGCCGGTTTCCTGCAGAATCTGGCGGCTGATGCGGTTCATCTTGTTGATCGTTTCGATCATGTGAACCGGAATCCGGATGGTGCGCGCCTGGTCGGCGATCGAGCGCGTGATGGCCTGACGAATCCACCACGTGGCGTAGGTCGAGAACTTGTAGCCGCGACGGTATTCGAACTTGTCCACGGCCTTCATCAGGCCGATGTTGCCTTCCTGGATCAGATCCAGGAACTGCAGGCCGCGGTTCGTGTACTTCTTGGCGATCGAGATCACCAGACGCAGGTTGGCCTCGGTCATTTCGCGCTTGGCCTTGCGAGCCTTGGCTTCGCCGGTGGCCATGCGCTTATTGACGTCCTTCAGGTCCTTGAGCGGCAGCACGACGCGCGTTTGCAGGTCGATCAGCTTCTGCTGCAGTTCCTGCACGGCGGGAATCTGGCGCTCCAGCGTCTCGGCGTACGGGTGACCGGCGGCGACTTCGTCGACGACCCACTGCAGATTCGTTTCGTTGCCCGGGAAGACCTTGATGAAGTGCAGGCGCGGCATGCCTGCGCGGTCCACACACGTGTGCAGGACGGCGCGTTCCAGCTGGCGCACTTCTTCAACCTGGTTGCGCAGGGTGTCGGCCAGCTTTTCCACCATCTTGGCGGTGAAGCGGATGCCCATCAGTTCGTTCTGGATGGATTCCTGCGCACGCACGTAGATGTCCGACTTGTAGCCGTCCTTCTCGTACGACAGGCGCATCTTGTCGAACTGCTTGCCGACCTCGTCGAACTTGGCCAGGGCCTTGACGCGCAGGTCTTCCAGCTGCTTGCTGGACATGCCGCCGGCCGGGCCGTCGTCGCTTTCGTCTTCGTCGGCGGTGACACCGGCGCCGGCGTACTCTTCGCCGTCTTCCGGATCAACAAGGCCGTCAACGACTTCGTCGATCTGCGCCTGGCCTTCACGGACGCGCATGATGTGCGCCAGGATTTCGTTGATCGTGGTCGGGCAGGCCGAGATGGCCATGACCATGTGCTTCAGGCCGTCTTCGATGCGCTTGGCGATCTCGATTTCGCCTTCGCGGGTCAGCAGCTCGACCGAGCCCATTTCGCGCATGTACATGCGCACGGGGTCGGTGGTGCGGCCGAAGTCGGAGTCCACGGTGGTGAGCGCGGCTTCGGCTTCGTCCTCGACGTCGTCGTCGTTGGACGCCACCGGCGCGTTTTCGCTCATCAGCAGCGTTTCGGCATCGGGCGCCTGGTCGTAGACCGCGATCCCCATGTCGCTAAAGGTGCTGATGATGCCGTCGATGGCTTCGGCGTCGACCAGGTCGTCGGGCAGATGATCGTTGATCTCGCCGTACGTCAGGTAGCCGCGGTCCTTGCCCAGCTTGATCAGCTGCTTCAGGCGGTTGCGGCGGGCTTCGTACTCTTCCGGCGTGACGGGACCGCGGGCGATCAGGTCCTTGGGATCGGCCTTGCCGCGCTTGCCGCCGCGCTTGGGCGGCTTCAGGTCGGGCAGGACTTCGCCTTCGCCGTCCATCGAATCGTCGAAGCCGTCGGAATCATTGTTGGCATTCTTGGCGGGGCGGCCCGGACGGCGGCCGCTAGGCGCGGGGCGCGCGCTGCCCACCAGGTCGGCCAGCTTGTCCTCGGCCTTCTTGGCGCGAGCCTTCGTCACCTTTTCGGGCTTGTCGCCCGCGGCAGCCGTCTTGGCCGCCTTTTTGACAGCCGTCTTGGCAGCGGGCTTGGCGACCTTCACCGCCGTCTTGGCGGGCGCTTTTTCCGCGGCCATGCTGACGGCGCGCTTGGCCGCCACAGCCTTGGTTTCGGCCGCATCAATTGCAGAGGAGGATTTGCCGGTGGATTTGGTCATAGTCGCTTCCGTGGTCGTCGCAACCCGTTTGGGCATGTTGCACCGCATAAAGTCGCGCCAGGCTATGGCCCAGCGCGACATGGCATACGGGTAAATCTGGTGAATCGGCGGAGTTCACGCGGCTGCGTTGTTCGCAGCGCCAGCTCTTGCGAGCCCGTCCGGCGGCAACACGGTGCAATACCGTTCAGACGCCTGACGTGCATGACCTCATTCGGAAGGGGATCCCGGACGCCGGGGGGGCTGCCTGCCTATAAATAGGCCTTGCTCGCTTATTGGGCCTTTGCCCCAAGCAGCTATAAGTACACAGCACCCGAACCACTAACGCCACGCGGAAAAAACCGCCGCCGAACTGCCTAATTCACCGCTAAGCTTTATTAATTAACTATGTAACAATTTTGACGCAAGTATCCGCCCGTCGAATCAAAACGCGCGCGTCAAATTGGCACAACAATTATTAGATTCCGGCAGCCAGGATAGATTCCGGCTGCCTAACACCATTTTTTCAAGTTCCAGCACTGCTGCGTCAAAAATGCCACTAATTCGGCCGATATTCAAACGAAATCTGACTTCAATCACGCAACAATCCGCAGCCCGGCGCAGCTACGCCAAAAATTCGGGGCGCAAGGAGAGGCCAGCATCACACTTACCCCTTGCACCTTTGGCTGTGCCAACTGCGGAAAACCTTTGATTTTAGCGCATTTAGCGCAGCCCAGCACCTTTCAGGATCGTCATGCGGCTGGACAGCTCCAGATAGCGCTTGCGCGCCTCTTCCGTTGCCAGGCCTGCTGCCGCCAGCTTGGCCATTTCCGTCCTGGCCGAATCGAACTCGATCCGGCGCAGCGCGTCATCCCATTCCGTTTGCGGGTCAGGCAGGTCTTCCTGGGAAAGAATGTCCGCGCGCAAGCCCTTAAGGACGGTCGCCAGGTCCGAATCCGGCTCTGCGGCCTCCAGCAATGCGCCCACATGGCGCGCTCCGCTGGATTGCGCCAGCATGATCAGGTCCCTTACAAGACCTAGATGGGGGCCATGGTCGATGACTTCAAGCTGCTGGTCTCCCATGGAGTCCACCAGTTCGGGATGCGCCAGCAGCAGCCCCAGCAGGCGCTTGGCCAGCGACGGCATGGTGCGGCGCCCTTCGAAGCCGCCGACGTCATTGTCGCGCCGCCCCTTCCAGCCGCCCTTGCCGCCCTTCCAGTCGCTTTTCCCTTTCCAATCGCCCTTGCCCTTCCAGTCGCCTTTGCCTTTCCACTCCTGCTTGCCGCCCTGCTGCCAGCCCCCTTCGGCGCCGGCCGGATCCCCGCCTTGCGAACCAAATTGGCCGTAGTCGACAAAATCGGACTCGTCGGCAGGAATGTCATGGAAGTCGTGACCCGCGAAGTCGTAGCCCATGTCAGGCGGGCCGCCGTCATGCGCCTGGCCGCCGCCCGCTCCTGCCGCGGCATCGCCTGCCCCCGCAGCCGGCCGGGGGCCGGGCGCAAAAGGCTTGGCAGGCTGCTGCGCGAGCACCAGGGCCATTTCCTCGGGAGTCAACTGCACCAGCTTGGCCATTTCCCGTTCGATCTGCACGCGCAGGGCGCATTCAGGGATGGCTGCCAGCAAAGGCTTGGCTTCGTGCAGGCAACTGGCACGCCCCTCGGCCTCGGTCATGTTGTGGCGGGACGCGAGCTCATCGAGCAGGAATCGCGACAGGGCCACCGCATCGCCCAGGCACGCACGGAAGGCTTCCGCACCCAATTCGCGGACATAGGAATCCGGGTCATGCTCGGACGGAAGAAACAGGAAGCGAATCGCGATATCGTCCCGCAGCACCGGCAGACAGGCCTGCAATGCGCGCCAGGCGGCTCGCCTGCCCGCACCGTCTCCGTCGAAGCTGAAGATCACCTTGTCGCTTGTGCGCAAAAGTTTCTTCACATGGTCTGGCGTGGTGGCGGTGCCGAGCGTTGCAACGGCATTGGCGATGCCCTGCTGCGCCAGCCCGACCACGTCCATGTAGCCTTCGACTACGATGACCTGCCCTTCCTGGCGTATGGCTTGCCGCCCCTCCCACAGGCCATACAGCTCCTGCCCCTTTGAGAACAGCGGCGTTTCGGGCGAATTGAGGTATTTGGGCTCGCCCTTGCCGATGATGCGGCCGCCGAATCCGATCAGACTGCCACGCACGTTGCGGATCGGGAACATGATGCGTTCGCGGAAGCGGTCGTAGCGACGCCCGTCTTCCGATTCGATGACCAGTCCCGATTCCACCAGCGTGGGATCGTCGTAATTGGGAAATACCTGAGACAGGCCGTGGCGGTCGGTTCCGGACCAGCCCAGACCAAAATGCGCCGCGATCTCGCCGGTCAGGCCGCGCTGCTTCAAATAGCGGACGGCGGCAGGCGACGCCCGCAATTGCTTCAGGTAGTGCGCCTGGGCGGCATCCAGCACCTGCGTGTGGCGGGACTCCTCGGCCTTGCGGCGCGCGGATTCCTGCTGCTGGCGTGGACTTCGATTTTCTTCGGGGACCGTCATTCCCGCCGAAGCCGCGAGCGTGCGCACGGCTTCGGGGAAACTGGTGCCCGTATGTTCCATCAGGAAAGTGATGGCGCTGCCATGTGCTCCACAGCCGAAGCAGTGATAGAACTGCTTGGTGGGGCTGACAGTGAAAGACGGACTTTTTTCGTTATGAAAAGGGCACAGGCCAAGCAAGTTGGCCCCACCCTTTCGCAACTGCACATACCGCCCGACTACATCGACGACGTCGACTCGGGCGAGTAGATCCTGGATGAATGATTCTGGAATCAATAGATTCGGGAATCAAAAATCAATACAGGCGCGGGGGCAGTTGTTGGCTACGGATGCGCTTGTAGTGGCGCTTCACGGCGGCGGCATGCTTGCGCTTGCGCTCGGCAGTGGGCTTCTCGTAGAACTCGCGCGAACGCAGCTCGGTGAGCAAACCGGTCTTTTCGATGGTGCGCTTGAAGCGGCGCAGAGCGGCTTCAAACGGTTCGTTTTCCTTCAGTCGAACGATAGGCATAAAGTAATTGGCCTGCTTGTAGGGTAACAAAAGTTGATGACAAACCTGGCTTGCTTTACCAGCAACGCTACGCGGATCCAGGTACGCGAAGACGGCCTTTGGCGCTAAGACCTGCAAACCACCAATAGGCATGTACCGCGAACTAGGAACCTTGAAAGCGCAACCCATACAAAAATCACCAGGATTCAAGTACAGGCTCAGCTTGGGTTTAGCTTATACGCTGGCTGTTTCCGTTACCCAAAGACTACCCAGAGAGTAACAAGCCAAGTTCGGTTTAGCGATAACCAGCGATTCTAGCATGGTCATGGCCATTTTGACTACTGAAAGGGCAAGGCGGCAGCAGGGCCCGCCCTTCCAGGCAAATTCGTTCAGTTCTGCGAGCCCTTGCGAATCCAGGCTTCCAGCTGGTGCGGGCGCAGGCTGTCGTAGTCTTCGAACGGCTGGTGAATCCAGGGGTTCGTCGGCAGCTTCTCGACGTAGTAGTCGGGAGTCGCCAGGGAATGCCCCTTCCACCACAGCACGGCGCTGCGCAATTCAGTGATGTCGGCAAACTGGTTTTTCAGGTGGTCGTAGACTTTGCTGAATGTCTTGCCGGTATCTACCATGTCGTCCACAAGCAACACGCGGCCGGACAGCGTGCCCCGCGTGATGGTGATGAACTGGGCGATATCCATGTCGCCCTGCTTCGTGCCGGCTGCTTCGCGGTAGCTGCTGGTAGCCAGGATGCCCAACGGCACGTCAAAAATACGGGACATAACATCGCCCACGCGCATGCCGCCACGCGCAAGGCAAAGAATCTTGTCGAACTTCCAGCCCGATTGATGCACCTGCAAGGTAAGGCGCTCGATCAAGCGGTTGTAATCGTCCCACGTTACCCACAGATGGCTATCGTCACTGGTCGGCGTGCTCATAGGCAAGGATCTCCTGCACAAAAATACGAAAAGGCCGCCGCCGGTATGACCGGCGGCGGCCTAGGGAATAATAACCCGATGTCAGCCCTTCAGGGGATGACGCAGGACAATGGTCTCGTTGCGGTCCGGACCGGTGGACACCAGGTCGATCGGCACGCCGCAAACTTCAGCCACGCGCTCCAGGTAACGGCGGGCGGCAGCGGGCAGCTTGTCGTATTCGGTGATGCCGACGGTCGATTCGCTCCAGCCCGGCAGCTCTTCCAGCACCGGCTGCGCCTGGGCCACGGCATGCGCGCCGTACGGCAGCACGTCGCGGAATTCGCCGTTGACGCGGTAGCCGACGCCCAGCTGGATGGTTTCCAGACCGTCCAGCACGTCGAGCTTGGTGATGCACAGACCGGAAATGCCGTTCAGACGAACCGAACGCTTCAGGGCGGCGCCGTCAAACCAGCCGCAGCGACGCGGACGGCCGGTGACCGAACCGAATTCCTTGCCGATCGTGGCCAGGCGGGTGCCGATTTCGTCGACCAATTCCGTGGGGAACGGACCCGAACCGACGCGCGTGGTGTAGGCCTTGGTGATGCCCAGGACGTAGTCCAGCTGCTGAGGACCCACGCCGGCGCCAGCCGATGCCGCGCCCGCAACGCAGTTGCTGCTGGTGACGAACGGGTAGGTGCCGTGATCGACGTCCAGCAACGCGCCTTGCGCGCCTTCGAACAGCAGGCGCTTGCCTTCCTGTTGCATGGCGTACAGGTTGCTGGACACGTCCTTGACCATGGGAGCGATGGCGGGAGCCAGCGCCATCGCCTGGTCGCGCACTTCGTTGGCGGAGACCGCCTCGGCGCCCAGGTACTTGGTCAGCACGAAGTTGTGGTAATCCAGCACTTCGGCGAGCTTTTCGTCGAACAGCGAGGGATTGAACAGATCCTGCACGCGCAGCGCACGGCGGGCCACCTTGTCTTCATAGGCAGGGCCGATGCCGCGACCGGTCGTGCCGATCTTGCCGTCGCCCTTGCGGGCTTCGCGCGCCTTGTCGATGGCGACGTGGTAGGGCAGGATCAGCGGGCAGATTTCGGAAATCTGCAGGCGCGAGCGCACGTCCAGGCCGGCCGCCTCAAGCTCTTCGATTTCCTTGAGCAGGGCTTCCGGGGACAGCACGACGCCATTGCCGATGAAGCAGGTGACACCGGGATGCATGATGCCCGACGGGATCAGGCGAAGAATCGTCTTCTTGCCGTTGATCCACAGCGTATGGCCGGCATTGTGACCGCCTTGGAAGCGGACCACGCCCTGGACGGATTCCGCCAGCCAGTCGACGATCTTGCCCTTGCCCTCGTCACCCCACTGGGTGCCGATTACGACTACGTTCTTGCTCATGTTACGAATCAATATCGAGTTTCTCGGGAAATCCGGAAATCTCCCCGCGGCCCTCCCGTTTCCAGGAGGGAGTTAGTCACAGCGTTTTGACCGTCCAGACGCCATCCTGCAGCGCCAGCTCGCGATCGCAAACGAATTCGTCCTGATCCTGCTCGTGACCGGGCAATACCTGAACGACGATTTCCCCTGACCGGCGCAGGCGGCGCACCGCCTCGGTCAGGGCGGGGGCCTGCCCCCAGGGCGCGCGCACTGCCCGCGCCCGTTCTGCCGGCGGCAAACCCGCCGCCAGCTTGCGTAAATCCAGACTGAAGCCGGTGGCCGGACGCGCCCGGCCGAACGCGCGGCTGACATCGTCATAGCGGCCGCCGCTGACCAGCGCATCGTGCCAGCCTTCAGCGTACAGCGCGAATTTCACACCCGAGTGGTAGGCGTAGCCGCCCACATCGGCAAGGTCCACGCTGAACGAGACGTTCGGCATGGCGTCCACTACGGCCTGCAAGGCATCCAGCGCCTCGGCCACACCCGGCAGCGACGGCAGTTCGCGGCGCGCTTCGTGCAGCACTTCCGGACCGCCGTACAGACTGGGCAGCAACTGCAGCGCCTTCAGCGTTTCGGCACGGATGCCGGGAGCGCGCGCCGCCAATTCACCCAGGCCGGGGACATCTTTGTCCCGCATCAGCCGAATGGCGTCCTGCGACAATTCCGCGGCGGCCGGATCCGACTTCAGGATGGCGCGCAGCACACCCGGGTGACACAAATCCAGGCGCGGATTGCGCACGCCGGCGATAGCAACGGTTTCCAGCACCAGCTGGATGACTTCCAGATCGGCCTCAAACCCGGCATGGCCGTAGATTTCAGCGCCGATCTGCAGCAGTTCGCGGCTGGACAGCAAATCCGCGGGGCGGGTATGCAGCACGTTGCCGCAATAGCACAACCGGGTGACGCCCGCGCGATTCAGCAAGTGCGCGTCGATGCGAGTCACCTGAGGCGTCATGTCCGCGCGCACGCCCAGCGTGCGGCCCGAAAGCTGGTCGATCAGCTTGCAGGTGCGCAGATCCAGATCGCTACCGGTGCCCGACAGCAATGAATCAATGTACTCGACCAGGGGCGGAGCGACCAGCTCGAAGCCGTAAGTACGGTATAGATCGAGAAGTTCGCGGCGCAATTCCTCGATGCGCCGGGCCTCTGCCGGAAGTACGTCGGCGAGGCTCTCGGGCAGCAACCAGTTACCCATGAATGTTTACCTGAATAACGCCAAGTGATGCGTGGGCGTCGCCCAAACGAAAAAGCGGCTGAGGGGCGTAAGCCCGCTCAGCCGCTGCGGAATGTTTTCTAGCTTACGCGGTATTGTACATGGTTCAGCCATCAGCGCCACCCGCAGACGCAGGCCCCGCCACCTGTCCCCAATACGCGCGGGCGATCAATTCGCTCCGCCCAGATGCGGAAAAGCCCCGCGGGGCTGCCGCGAGGCTTTGTGTCTGCCAGCCCTGCCGGTTACTTGGACGGCACGCTGACCGGCGCCAGGGCGGCGCCCGCCGGATCCTTCATGAACTGGAAGAAACTGGAGCTGGGGTCGACCACCAGCACGTCGCCCGGCTTCGAGAACGAAGCGCGGTAGGCTTCCAGGCTCTTGTAGTACGTGTAGAAATCCGGGTTCTTGCCATAGGCCTGCGAGTAGATCGACGCCGCGGCGGCATCGCCCTCGCCCATGATGCCCTGAGCCTTGGCGTACGCCTGGGCCACAATGACTTCGCGTTGGCGATCGGCTTCGGCGCGGATCTTTTCGCCTTCGGCGGCGCCGATCGAGCGCAGTTCGTTGGCGACGCGGGTACGCTCCGCTTCCATACGGCGATACACGGATTCCGAGATCTCGGGTGCGAATTCGATTCGGCGCAGACGCACGTCGACGATCTGCACGCCCAGGGGCTCGGCACGCTTGGCGACGTTGGTCAGGATTTCGGCCATGATCTTGTCGCGTTCGGTGGAAACCACGTCGCGCACCGTACGCACGTTGACCGACGCGTTGAGCGCGTCGCGGATTTGGGCTTGCAGGCGTTCTTGCGCCGCACGCTCATTGCCGCCGAACGTCACGTAGAACAGGCGGGGGTCCGCGATGCGCCACTTGACGTAGGAGTCGATCAGCAGGTTCTTCTTTTCGGAAGTCTGGATGCGCTCGGCTTCGTTGGTTTCAATGGTCAGAATGCGCTTGTCGAGCGTGACAACGTTCTGGAACGGCGGCGGCACCTTGAAATAAAGGCCAGGTTCGCTGATGACCCTGCGCACTTCACCCAGCGAGAACACCAGGGCATAGTCGCGCTCGCGGACAACGAAAACGCTGGAAGAAAGGACGGCCAGCGCAATGAGCAGGCCGACCAGGATGGGCATAAGACGATTCATGATCAGGACTCCTCCGGGTTAGCGCGACATACGGTCGCGGGGCAGCGTGTTGCTGGTGCTGCTGCCGGAAGGCTGCGGCGCCGGCGCGGCGGTGCCGCGCGGAGGCTGGGCAGGCGGATTGACCAAAGCGGGCGAACCGGGGTTGCCGACATTGGACTTACCTGCGTCCTGAGCTGCCAGATGCATGATCTTGTCCAAGGGCAGATACAACATGTTGTTGTTGCTCTTGGTGTCGACCATAACCTTGCTGGCGCGCGTGAAGATGTCCTGCATGCTCTCCAGGTACATGCGCTGGCGCATGACCAGCGGCGACTTTTCGTATTCGCCGAGAATGCTGGTGAAGCGCGACGTATTACCTTGGGCATCGCCCACGACCTTGGCCTTGTAGCCTTCGGCCTGCTCCACCATGCGCGAAGCCTGGCCGCTGGCCAGCGGCACGACCTGGTTGGCGTACGCCTGACCTTCGTTGATCTGGCGTTCGCGATCCTGGCCAGCCTTGACGGCGTCATCGAACGCAGCCTGGACCTGTTCGGGCGGCTGGACGTTCTGGATGGCGACGGTGCTGACCTGCACGCCAGTCTGGTAGCGGTCGAGGATCTGCTGCATAAGCGCCTGAACCTGGGACGCGACCGTCGTACGGCCTTCGTACAACACGAAGTCCATGGACTGCTTGCCCACGACTTCCCGCATGGCGGTTTCGGACGCCTGGCGAACGGATTCGTCAGGATCGCGCGTCATGAAGAGGTAGTCGGGTGCGCCGTCGGCGCGCAGGCGGTACTGGACGACGAACTGCATGTCGACGATGTTCTCGTCCGTCGTGAGCATCAGCGCTTCAGGCAGAACCTTGTTGCGGGCGCCGCCGCGGAAGCCGACTTCGAAGGTGCGCAGCTGCGAGACGTTGACGATCTCGTGGCTCTGAATGGGATACGGCAGGCGCCACTGGAAACCGGCTTGCGACGTGCTCTTGTATTTGCCGAACTGGGTCACGACCGCGACCTGGCCTTCTTGCACGATGTAGAAGCCGCTGGCCAGCCAGATGCCGGCCGCGACCAGGGCGATGACGCCCAGGCCGATGCGCGTGCCGCGCGGCGACGGCGGCGTCATGCCGCCGCGGTTGCCGGGGCGGTTATTGCCGCCGCCACCCTTGCGCCCGAACAAGGACCCGATGCGATTGTTGAAATCGCGCCAGACCTCGTCCAGATCAGGAGGGCCGTCTCCATTGCCTTGGGGCCGCTTCGGCGGCGGCTCGGAGCCATTGTTGTTCCCACGACCCCAGCCGGGGTCATTCAGATTGAAGAGTTTGATAATTCGCGGCATTGTTTCCCACAATCTGTCCGGTCTCCGCAATTGCCCCGCGCAACGCATCCAGACCGGCGCGCTCGGTGGCGCTTACAAATACTCGCGCAATCGTACCATGTGCATCGCGCTCCACCCGGGGTTCCAATCCAGCCAAGTCTATCTTGTTGTATACCAGAATGGTGGGAATCGCGGCAGCGCCGATTTCGGCGAGGACCTTGTTGACCTCGAATATCTGCTCGTCCCGCTGCGGACTGGCGGCATCCACCACATGCAGCAGCAGGTCGGCGTGCACCGTTTCTTCCAGGGTGGCCCGGAAGGCGGCGATCAGGCCGTGAGGCAGGTCGCGGATGAAGCCCACGGTGTCGGAGACCACCACGGAGCCCGCCCCTTCGACCCAGATACGCCGAGTGGTCGTGTCCAGGGTCGCGAAAAGCTGATCAGCGGCGTAGGCATCCGCCCGGGTCAGCGCATTGAACAAGGTGGACTTGCCGGCGTTGGTGTAGCCCACCAGCGACACCGATAGCGCTCCGCCCCGCGCGCGGGCGCGCCGCTGGGTCACGCGCTGACGCTCGACCTTGTCCAGCCGCTCGCGCAGCGTCTTGACCTTGGCGCCGATCATGCGGCGGTCCATTTCGAGCTGAGACTCGCCGGGGCCGCGCATCCCGATACCGCCGCGCTGGCGCTCCAGGTGGCTCCACATCCGAGTGAGGCGCGTGGCCAGATGCTGCAATTGGGCGAGCTCCACCTGCAGCTTGCCTTCGTGACTTTTGGCGCGCAGCGCGAAGATGTCCAGGATGAGCGCGACGCGGTCGACCACCCGAAGGTTGAAGGCCCGCTCGAGATTGCGCTGCTGCGCGGGCGACAGCGGCTGGTCAAACAGGACGATATCGGCCAGCAAGGCCTGAGCCATGGCGACGCCTTCGTCAGCCTTGCCCGAACCGATGAAAAACTTGGCATCGGGGCGATCGCGCCGGGCGGTCAGGGTGCCGACGATCTCAGCGCCCGCGCCCTTGGCAAGCATGGCGAATTCCTCGGCATGGGCCGTGAAGTCCGGATCACCGAGATCCACGCTGATGATCAGAGCGCGCATACATGCACCATATTGGACCCAAAGCGAAAATGCCCGCCGACGTCAACCGTCCGGCGGGCAATAAAAGGTAAAGCTGGAGCGAGATTACTCAGCAGGGACTTCCACCTGGAAATTCACGGCACGCGCGGGAACCACCGTGGAGATTGCGTGCTTGTAGACCATTTGGGTGACGGTATTGCGCAGCAGCACCACGTACTGGTCGAACGATTCGATTTGCCCTTGAAGTTTGATGCCGTTCACGAGATAGATCGACACGGGCACATGATCCTTGCGCAGCGTGTTGAGGAACGGATCTTGCAGAGTTTGCCCTTTATTGCTCATTGGCCAGGCTCCATTTGTTTGTTATTGAGTGGTGGCGTGCTTTTTGTACTGGTGGTGCACGCCGAAACACGTACTCTACAGGGTTTTCCCGGCCCGTGCTACTTGGCCGGGAAGCAAAAATGACACCAGAGTTTTCCAGCTGAAAAGCCTCTGAAAATCATGCCTGCAGGACCTCCGCGAGTGCGCCCAGAAGCTGGTCGCACTGCCCTTCGGTGCCAACGGTAATGCGCAGGAACTGATCAATGCGCGCATGACGGAAATGACGCACGATGATGCTGCGCTCGCGCAAGGCGGCGGCAAGGCCGGCGGCATCTTTTGAGGGGTGCCGCGCGAACACGAAATTCGCGCTCGACGGAAGCACCTCGAATCCCAGCGACGCCAGGCCCGCCGTCATCCGCGACCGGGTATCAATCACGGCTTGGCGAGTCTTCTCAAAGTACTCCGTATCTTCCAGGGCCGCCACCGCGCCGACGGATGCCAGACGATCAATGGGGTAGGAGTTGAAACTGTTCTTTACGCGTTCGAGTCCGTCGATCAGCGCAGCGCTGCCCACGGCGAATCCGACGCGCAGGCCCGCAAGCGACCGCGACTTCGAGAGCGTCTGCACGACCAGCAGGTTGTCGTAGCGGGCGACCAGAGGAATGACCGATTCTGCGCCGAAATCCACGTAGGCCTCGTCCACCACGACGACCGTATCAGGGTTGCCGGCCACCACGCGCTCGATCTCGGCGGCGCTGAGGGCGCGGCCGGTGGGCGCATTGGGGTTGGGGAAGATGATGGCGCCAGCCTGGCCATGACGCTGCGGCAGGTAGTCTTCGACGTCGATGCGGAAATCGGCCGTCAGCGGCATCGTCTGGTGCTCGATGCCGTAAAGGCCGCAATAGACCGGATAGAAGCTGTAGGTGATGTCCGGGAACCGCAGCGGGAGCTCATGCTTGAGCAGCGCCAGGAACACGTGCGCCAGCACCTCGTCGGAGCCGTTGCCCACGAAGACCTGGGCGGGCTGCGCGCCCACGGCCGAGGCGATCGCCTGGCGCAGACGGTCGGACGAAGGATCGGGATAGAGCTTGAGCGTGTCGTCGCAAGCCGCGCGGATCGCGTCGAGCACCTTGGGCGACGGCCCATAGGGGTGCTCGTTGGTGTTCAGCTTGACCAGGTTCTGAAGCTTGGGCTGCTCGCCCGGAACATAGGGACTGAGCGTCCCGACGACGGGACTCCAGAAACGGCTCATGGATCAGCTTTCCTGCGCGTAGGGGTTGTGCGAAGACTTGAATTCGATGCGCAGCGGCGTGCCCTGCAGATCGAACGCATTGCGAAAGCGCGTCTCAAGGTAACGACGATACGAGTCGGGGATGGCGTCGAGCGCGTTGCCGTGGATGACGACCAGCGGAGGATTCTGGCCGCCCTGGTGCGCATAGCGCATCTTGGGACGGAAAATTCCCTTGCGCGGAGGCGGCTGCTGTTCGACCGCGGCCTGGAGCTCGCGCGTGAGCTTGGGCGTGGACAGTTTGGCGAATGCGGCCGCGTGCGCGGAGTTGATCGACTTGAGCAACGGCTTGATGCCTTGCCCGCGCAGCGCGGAAATCGTGTGGACGCGCGCAAACGACAGGAAGCGCAGCTTGCGGTTGAATTCGCGCTCGATGCGTTCCTTCTCTTCGCCGTCCAGGCCATCCCATTTGTTGACGGCCACCACCACCGCGCGCCCGGTTTCCAGCACGAAACCGGCGATATGCGCGTCCTGTTCGGAGATCTCGGTCTGCGCGTCCAGCATCAGCAGGACGACATTGCTGGCCTCGATGGCCTGCAGCGTCTTGATGACAGAGAACTTTTCGACGGCTTCGAATACCTTGCCGCGCTTGCGCAGGCCAGCGGTGTCGATGAGCGTATAGCGCCGGCCGTCGCGCTCGAAGTCAATCTCGATGGCGTCGCGCGTGGTGCCCGGCATGTCGAACGCAATGACGCGCTCTTCGCCCATGAAGGTGTTGATGAGCGTGGACTTGCCGACGTTGGGACGACCCACGATCGCCAGCTTGATGCGGTGATCGTGTTCGCCCTCTTCGGCAGGCTCTTCTTCCGCGGGCGGTTCGGCCAGATCCTTGAGCGCGAGCTCGATCAGGTCGACGATGCCGTCGCCATGCGCCGCCGAAATGGGATAGGGCTGACCCAGACCAAGTTCGTGGAACTCGGAGATGGCGGGGCCCAGGCCCATGCCTTCGGCCTTGTTCACCGCCAGCAGCACACGCTGCTGCCCCGATTTGCGCAGCAACTGCGCGATCTCGTGGTCATGGGCGTTGATGCCCGCGCGGGCGTCCACCAGGAACACCACGACGTCGGCCTCGGCGATGGCCTGCCGGGTCTGGCGGGCCATTTCCAGCAGGATGCCGTCCTTGGCGACGGGCTCGAAGCCGCCCGTATCAATAGCGATGAACGGGATATCGCCTACCCTGCCCTCGCCGTAATGGCGATCGCGGGTCAGGCCGGAATAGTCGGCCACCAGCGCGGCGCGCGATCGCGTCAGGCGGTTGAAAAGGGTCGATTTCCCCACATTGGGGCGGCCGACCAGGGCAACGACAGGCTTGAAAGACACGGTGTAAGGCTTTGCTTTATAGGTTTCAGTTGGTGCCGATCATGACGAGATTGCCATTGCCCGTCTGGACCAGCACACCTTGGGGAGTCGTCTGAGGCGGCGAAACGACCGCGCCGCCGCCTACCGACAGCCGCGCCATCAGGCTGCCATCGCTGCGCGACAGGAAGTGCACATAACCGTCCAGGTCGCCCACAGCCAGCGCACCCCCCAGCATAGCCGGTGCGGTGAGCTGGCGGTTCTTCAGCGCGGACTGCTTCCAGAGATTGCCCCCATTATCCAGGGCAAACGCGTTCACCACGCTGTTCTGGTCGGCGGAAAACGCGAAGCGGTCGTCCAGGCTCAGGCCGCTGACGCTCGAGAAGTCCTTGGCCCAGAGCGGGCGGCCGCCGGCCGTGACGTCAAAGCAGACGATACGTCCCTGATAAGCAACCGCGCACAGCAGGTTGCCGGCGATGCGCGGCACGCCCACGACGTCGGTCAGGCGCTCCAGGTCGCTGGCGCCCCGCGGCGTCGCCACGGTGCCTTCCCATTGGACGTTGCCGCTGTTGGACGCTATGGCCATCAGCTTTCCGCCAGGCAGGCCGGTGATGACCAGGCCTTCTGCCAGGACCATCTGCGAGACGCTGCGCAGGGCCAGCGAGGGGCCGGGGCGCTGCACATTCCAGACGCGCTCGCCGCTGTTGGCGTCGAACGCCTGGATGCGGTAGTCGCCGCTGCGGACCACGACAATGCCGTAGCCCACGACGGGCGGAATGTTGACTTCGCTGGTGGCGCGAACCTTCCACTTCACCTTGCCGGTGTCGTCGAACGCGATCACTTCGCCGTCGGGCGAGGCCACCGCGGTGGTCGTGCCATCGCTACCCGCGCCAGCGGACAACTTGCCGTCGGTCTTGGCCTTCCAGATGGCGCGTCCGCTTTGCAGGTCGAACTTGCCCACGGAGCCGTCAGGCGTGGCCGCATAGATGGCGTCGCCCAGCACGGTGGGCGCGAAGCCCAGGCCGGACCCGCTGCCGATGGACACAGACCATACCTGGCGCACGGACATGCCGGCCTTGTATTCGGTCAGGGGCGCGGGATCGTAACGGCCGTCATCGCTGGAAAACATGCCGCAACCGCCCAGCGCAAGCAGGCCGGCGAGGCAAACGGCGCCGCGCCACGGGCGGCTCAGTGCAAATTTACGCATTACAGTCATGCTCCGCTCAAGGCATCCAGTTTCAGCTGCACAACCTGGGTCAGGGGATTGGCCGTACCCAGGCCATCAATGGCGCTTTGCCAAGCCGCCCTCGCCTCTTCGCGCTTGCCCTGCGCGGCGAGCACGTCGCCGCGGCGGTCCGCGAACAGGGCCGCGAACGCGGCCGGCGGGTTGGTCAGTTGCGCCAAGGCGGCATCGTATTGCTTCTGGTCCAGCAGCAGGCCCGCCAGGCGCAGCCGCGCGACGGCCTGCATGGAGGGGTTCTTGCCCTGGCCGGCCAGCCATTCAAGCTGCTCACGGGCGCCGGCGTCGTCTTTCTGAGCCTGCAGCGCCTGGGCCGCGACCAGCGCGCCGCGGGCGGCATAACCCGTGGCGGGGTACTTTTCGCGCAGCGTCGCCGCCGCGGTCTTGATGCGCACCGACGAATCCGCGCCGCCCAGGCGCGCAGCGTCTTCCAGAGCTTCAAAGTAACCCATGGCCTGATTGGCGCGATGCGATTCGTAGGCCTTCCAGCCCCACCAGCCGCCCCAGGCAAGCAGGACCACCGTCACCAGCGTAAACACCAACGTGCCATACCGGGCCCACCAGGCCTTGATCGCGTCAAGTTTTTCCTGTTCTTCCAGATCGTATGCCATGCCTTAACCCTTGTTGTTCAATGCGTCGGCCAGCTTTGCCAACGGAACCTGCTGCTGCGCGGCCTCGCCCTGCTCTTGCGCGCGCAGGAATTTGACGCTGGCGGTCTGCGACGCCACTTCATCGGCGCCAAGGATAACCGCAACCCGGGCGCCGCTGGCATCCGCGCGCTTGAATTGGGCCTTGAAGCTGGCCGGACCCGCATGCACGATGACGGACAGACCCGCATCGCGCAGGTCCTCGCCCACCCGGGCGGCCAGGCGCTGCGCGTCTTCGCCCTGGTGCACGACGTAGACCTCGCATTCCGCCGGGGCCTCGACTTCGACGCTTTGTTCCCAGAGGTCCAGCAGGCGTTCCATGCCGATGGCAAATCCCACGGCCGGCGCCGGCTTGCCGCCCAGCAGTTCGACCAGGCCGTCGTAGCGGCCGCCGCCGCAGACCGTGCCCTGCGAGCCCAGGCGATCCGTGACCCACTCGAACACGGTCAGGTTGTAGTAGTCCAGGCCGCGCACAAGACGCGGATTCAAGCGATATTCGATGCCGGCATCGGTCAGGCGCTTGCACACGCCTTCGAAGTGGGTGCGCGACTCCTCGCCCAGGAAGTCGAACAGACGCGGAGCGCTGTCGGCCATTTCCTGCATGGCGGGGTTCTTGGTGTCCAGCACGCGCAAGGGATTGCTGTACATGCGGCGCTGACCGTCTTCATCCAGGATGTCGCGGTGCTTTTCCAGATGCTCGATCAGGGCGGCGCGGTGCGCGGCGCGCTCGGCCGGCTGCCCGAGCGAGTTCAGCTCGAGGCGCACGTCCGTAAGGCCCAACAGTTTCCAGAGGCGCGCCAGCATGACGATCAATTCCGCGTCCACGTCCGGGCCGGCAAAGCCCAGCGCCTCGACGTCGATCTGGTGGAACTGGCGGTAGCGGCCGCGCTGCGGGCGTTCGTGACGGAACACCGGACCGATGGAATAGACACGCTGCGGGCGGTCATAGAGCAGGTTGTGCTCGATGGAGGCGCGCACGATGCCTGCGGTCATCTCGGGGCGCATCGTCAGCGACTCGCCGTTGAGCGCGTCGGTGAACGTGTACATCTCTTTTTCAACGATGTCGGTGACTTCGCCGATGCCGCGCGCAAACAGGCGCGTATGCTCAAGCACGGGCGTACGCACGTTGCGATAGCCGTAGCCGCGCAGCCAGCCGCGCACGATTTCCTCGAATTGCTCCCAGCGGGCGCTTGCCCCCGGCAACAGGTCATTCATGCCGCGTATGGCGGCGACTTTCTGGAAAGCTTGAGTCATCTTGATCATGCCGCGCCGCGCGCCGGCGAGCGCGCTTGCGGCTACACCCTTACTTTAGTGAGAGGCGGGCGCGCCATAGCGGCGCGCAACGTATTCTTCAACGATGGCCTGGAACTCTTCGGCGATATGGTCGCCCTTGAGCGTCACCGTACGCTCGCCGTCGACGAACACCGGCGCGGCCGGCACTTCGCCGGTGCCCGGCAGGCTGATGCCGATGTCGGCATGACGGCTTTCGCCCGGCCCATTGACCACACAGCCCATGACCGCGACGTTCATGCTTTCGACGCCGGGGTACTGCGCCCGCCAGACGGGCATCTGCCGCCGCAGGAAGGACTGGATGCTGTCAGCCAGTTCCTGGAAGAACGTGCTGCTGGTGCGGCCACAGCCGGGGCAGGCGACAACCATGGGCGTGAAGGCGCGCAGGCCCATCGTCTGCAGGATCTCTTGCGCCACGATGGCCTCGCGGCTGCGCTCACCGCCCGGTTCGGGCGTGAGCGAAATACGGATGGTGTCGCCGATGCCCTGCTGCAGCAGCACGGCTAGCGCGGCCGTGGACGCCACGATGCCCTTGCTGCCCATGCCGGCTTCGGTCAGGCCGAGGTGCAAGGGATAGTCGCAGCGGTCGGACAGATCTCGATAGACGGCGATCAGGTCCTGGACGTGGCTGACCTTGCAGGACAGGATGATGGCGTCGCGCCGCAGGCCTAGTTCTTCGGCGCGCTGCGCATTGGAGATGGCAGACACCACGAGCGCATCGCGCATCACGGCCTGCGCTTCCCAGGGCTGGGCGCGCCGGCTGTTCTCGTCCATCTTGCGGGCCATCAGTTCATGGTCCAGGCTGCCCCAGTTGACGCCGATGCGCACAGGCTTGTCGTGGCGGCAGGCCACTTCGATCATCTGCGCGAAATTGTCGTCGCGGCGCTTGCCGCCGCCCATGTTGCCGGGATTGATGCGGTACTTGGACAGCGCCTGGGCGCACTCTGGAAACTGCGTCAGGAGCTTGTGGCCGTTGTAGTGGAAGTCGCCCACCAGCGGCACGTTGACTCCCATGCGGTCGAGCTGTTCGCGGATGGCGACGACTTCGCGGGCCGCCTCGGGCGTATTGACCGTGATCCGGACGAGCTCGGAGCCGGCCTGCGCCAGCTCCTTGACCTGGATTGCGGTAGCGATGGCGTCCGCAGTGTCGGTGTTGGTCATGGACTGGACCACGACCGGGGCGTCTCCGCCCACCGTCACAACGCGATCGCCCCACTTCACCGCAACGGAACGCGTGACGCGGCGCGCCGCGGCTCCCACGGCGGGAGGCGGCGCATCCTGGCAAGGCAGAGAAGAATCTTGCATCGGTTGGAACCGGGTTACTTGGTTGGCTTGGGCAGCCAGTCGGACGGCAGCCATTGCTGCGGCAACCAGCCTTGCCAGAAGGCATACGCCACGCCGGCGGCCAGCACCAGCACGATGGCGATGAGCCATCCCCAGGACGTGGAAGACGAACGGTCGTCGTCCGCGCTGGATTGCGGGATGGAATGCGCGGAATGCAGCGCACCGGGGCTGAGCTTCACCGGGCCGGTGACGCGCGCCTTGGGATCGAGCGACTCGACAATGGCCTCGGCGTCCGCGCCCAGCAGGCGCGCATAGTTCCGGACCAGTCCCCGCAGGGAAACGCCAGTGGGCAGGTTGTCCCACTGTTCATTTTCAAGGGCTTCGATCTGCTTGGTGGAAAACTTGATGCGGCTGGACACTTCGTCGAGCGACCAGCCCTTGGACTGGCGCAGCACGCGCAATGCCGAGCCCACGCTGCCCGCAGCGCCAACGGACGTGTCAGAAACTGCAGAAGCAAAATCCTGCGTCATGCGTGCACCTGTTTAATTGGTATGGTCTGGCGCTGTGCGGCATTGCGCTCGGTAATCCGAGTACGATCCCGCACCTCTCCGGCCAATTGGCCACAAGCCGCATCAATATCGTCGCCCCGGGTCTTGCGGACCGTTGTGATGATGCCGGCGTCCATCAGACGCTGGGCAAACACTTTCACGCGCGCCGAGTTCGAGCGCTTCAGGCCGGACTCGGGGAACGGGTTGAACGGAATCAGGTTGAGCTTGCAGCGCAACTGGCGTGCAATTTGGATCAGTTCTTTGGCGTGCTGGTCGGTATCGTTGATGCCGTCCAGCATGCAGTATTCAAACGTGATGAAGTCGCGCGGAGCGAACGCCAGATAGCGTTCACAAGCGGCCAGCAACTCCTTCAGCGGGTACTTCTTGTTCAAGGGCACCAATTCGTCGCGCAGCGCGTCGTTGGGCGCGTGCAGTGAAACGGCCAGCGCCACGGGACAGTCCTGCGACAGGCGGTCCATCATGGGAACCACGCCGGAGGTGGACACCGTGACGCGGCGGCGCGACAGGCCGTAGGCGTTGTCGTCCAGCATCAGGCGCAGGGCCGGCAAGACCTGGTCGTAGTTGAGCAGGGGTTCGCCCATGCCCATCATGACCACATTGCTGATGACGCGCGTATCTTCGGTGGCGCGGGCGCTTTCAAGGCGGGCGGTGCCGATATCGGCCTCGAGCACGCGCTTGGCCCACCACAGCTGGCCGATGATTTCGCTGGTCTTCAGGTTGCGGTTGAAGCCCTGGTGCCCGGTCGAGCAGAAGCGGCAGTTCACCACGCAGCCGGCCTGGCTGGAGATGCACAGCGTGCCGCGGTCGTCTTCGGGAATGAAGACGGTTTCGATGGCATTGCCCTGCCCCACGTCGAACAGCCACTTGCGGGTGCCGTCGGTCGAGCGCTGCTCGATATTGACGGGCAATGCCTCGATGCGGCAGTGCGTCGCAAGCTGGCTGCGGAACTCGCGGGCCAGGTCGGTCATGGCGTCGAACGAATCGGCGCCGCGCTGATGCATCCAGCGCTGCAGCTGGCGGGCGCGAAACGGCTTGCCGCCCCACTGCCCGACCAGATCGGACAGGGCGGAGCCGTCCAGCCCCAGCAGATTGATTCGTTCGACGGATTCCATAACCAGGTAAAACTTAAAGCGCGTTCAACAGCAAAGCCGAAAATTAACGGCTGTGGATGTTGATTTCGGGGAAGAAGAAAGCCACTTCGACAGCAGCCGTTTCCGGAGCGTCAGAGCCGTGGACGGCGTTGGCGTCGATGCTGTCGGCGAAGTCGGCGCGGATGGTGCCCGGGGCGGCCTTCTTGGGGTCCGTGGCGCCCATCAGGTCGCGGTTCTTCAGGATGGCGTCTTCACCTTCCAGCACTTGCACGAACACCGGACCCGAGATCATGAAATCGACCAGATCCTTGAAGAAGGGGCGTTCCTTGTGGACGGCGTAGAAGCGCTCGGCGTCGGCGCGCGACAGTTGGGCCAGGCGGGCGGCGATGACCTTCAGGCCGGCTTGCTCGAAACGGCCGACGATCTGGCCGATGACGTTCTTGGCGACGGCGTCGGGCTTGATGATCGAGAGGGTGCGTTGAATGGACATAAGGACTCCGAAAAACGATTTCTGACGGGTTTCTAGTAATTGCCTGGCATGGCTCTGCGCTTATCGGCGCCACCCTGGGGGTGTCGCCCTGGAAGCGTCATCGCGCTGTTGGCGCGCAGGCGGTCCGACACGAATGGGTGTATCGGGCCGTCCTGTTCCACCGACCAAGACAGGGATTCGACACTGCCGACCTGTCGGACGCGTCCTGGATTGCCTGCGGGATTCCGAACACGAGCGAATAGCAACTATTCTGCGCGCATTTCAGGAGGAATCCTCAATGAATTCAGGGACTTCTAAAAGGTTTACAGTAACCCGGTATTCTAACACGCTGAGAAGACCGCATTACATCTTAAAATGAGCGGTTTGCTGCCCGCCTCCAAGCCGGGCGCCCCTGTCTGCCGGAAACCTGTAATGACTCAAGCTGCTCCCCCGAACGCCGCTCCCCTCGCTGGCGAAACCCCGGAACTCTCCAAGAGCTTCGAACCCTCCGAACTGGAATCCCGCTGGTATGCCGAGTGGGACAAGCGCGGGTATTTCACGGCCGGCCAGCATGTAAAAACGGGGACGGAAAGCCAGCCATACGTCATCCAGTTCCCGCCTCCAAACGTGACGGGCACCCTGCACATGGGCCACGCGTTCAACCAGACCATCATGGACGGCCTGGTGCGCTACCACCGCATGTCGGGCGACGACACGGTATTCATTCCCGGCACCGACCACGCCGGCATCGCCACGCAGATCGTCGTTGAAAGACAACTCGACGCCCAAAAGGTTTCGCGTCACGACCTGGGCCGCGAAAAGTTCATCGAGAAAGTCTGGGAATGGAAGGAAAAGTCCGGCAGCGCCATCACCGGACAGGTCCGCCGCCTGGGCGCCTCGGCCGACTGGCCGCGCGAATACTTCACCATGGACGACCGCATGTCGCGCGGCGTGGTGGAAACCTTCGTTCGCCTGCATAAACAGGGACTGATCTACCGCGGCAAGCGCCTGGTCAACTGGGATCCCAAGCTTCTGACCGCCGTGTCCGACCTGGAAGTCCTGTCCGAAGAGACCGATGGCCACATGTGGCACATCCTCTACCCCTTCGTCGACGGCCCCCAGACCATCGTCGACAAGGACGGGCAGACCGTCACGCTGCGCGGCCTGACCATCGCCACCACCCGCCCGGAAACCATGCTGGCGGACGGCGCGCTGTGCGTGCACCCTGACGACCCCCGTTACAAACACCTGGTGGGCAAGGAAGTCGAGCTGCCGCTTTGCGACCGCAATATTCCGATCATCGCCGACGATTTCGTCGACCCGGCGTTCGGCACGGGCTGCGTGAAGATCACCGGCGCCCACGATTTCAACGACTACGCCTGCGCCATGCGCCACGATCTGCCGCTGATCGTGATCTTCACGCTGGACGCGCACATCAACGAGAACGGCCCCAAGCAATTCCAGGGCATGGAACGCTACGAGGCCCGCAAGGCCGTCGTCGCGCAATTGGAGGCAGAGGGCTACCTCGTCAAGGTCGAGCCGCACAAGATGATGCAGCCCAAGGGCGACCGCACCGGCGTCGTGCTGGAGCCCATGCTGACCGACCAGTGGTTCGTGGCCATGAGCAAGCCCGCGCCGGAAGGCACGCTGAATCCCGGCAAGAGCATCACCGAGGTCGCACTGGAAGTGGTGGCTGACGGCCGCATCCAGTTCTACCCCGACAACTGGACCACCATCTACAACCAGTGGCTCAACAACATCCAGGATTGGTGCATCTCGCGCCAACTCTGGTGGGGCCACCAGATCCCGGCCTGGTATTCGGAAGACGGCCAGGTGTTCGTGGCCCACGACGAAGCCGGCGCGATCGAACAGGCGCGCGCCGCCGGCGTCACCGGGCCGCTCACGCGCGACCCGGACGTTCTGGACACCTGGTTCTCGTCGGGCCTGGTGCCCTTCACGACGCTGGGCTGGCCCGAAAACACGCCGGACCTGCAGCGCTATCTGCCGTCGAGCGTGCTGGTCACGGGCTTTGACATCATCTTCTTCTGGGTCGCCCGCATGGTCATGCTGACCACGCACCTGACCGGCCAGATTCCGTTCAAGCACGTTTACGTGCACGGCCTCATCCGCGACGCCGACGGCCAGAAGATGAGCAAGTCCAAGGGCAACACCCTGGATCCGGTCGACCTGATCGACGGCATCGACCTGGACGGGCTGGTCGTCAAGCGCACCTACGGCCTGATGAACCCCAAGCAGGCCGGCGCCATTGAAAAGGCCACGCGCCGCCAGTATCCGGACGGCATTCCGGCATTCGGCACGGATGCCCTGCGCTTCACGATGGCCGCCTACGCCACGCTGGGCCGCAACATCAATTTCGACCTGAAGCGCTGCGAAGGCTACCGCAATTTCTGCAACAAGCTGTGGAACGCCACGCGCTTCGTGCTGATGAACACGGAAGGCCATGACCTGACCGTGCCGGACGCCGGCGAGCTCTCCTTCGTGGACCGCTGGATCGTCAGCCAGATGCAGACGCTGGAAGACGACGTCGCGCGCGGCTTTGCCGACTACCGCTTCGACAATGTCGCCAATGCGCTGTATCGCTACGTGTGGGACGAGTACTGCGATTGGTATCTGGAGCTGGCCAAGGTGCAGATCCAGACCGGCACGCCCGCCCAGCAGTTGGGCACGCGCCGTACGCTGATCCGCGTCCTGGAATGCGTGCTGCGCCTGGCGCACCCGATCATTCCGTTCATCACGGAAGAACTCTGGCAGAAAGTTTCCGTCGTGGCCGGCAAGCGCAAGGAAGGCGTCGCGGACAGCGTCAGCGTACAGCCCTACCCCAAGGCCAACCCGGCGGCCGTGGATGCCGCCGCCGAGGCCGATGTGGCGGAACTCAAGGCTCAGGTCGAGGCCGTGCGCGCCCTGCGCGGCGAGATGAGCCTGTCACCCGCCCAGAAGGTGCCGCTGTGCGCCCAGGGCGACGCGCCCATGCTGACCCGCAATGCGCCATACCTCGCCGCGCTGGCCAAGCTGAGCCAAGTCGAAGTTCTGGACGCCCTGCCCGACGCCGGCGCGCCGGTCCAGGTGGTGGGCTCCAGCCGCCTGATGCTGCACGTTGAGATCGACGTGGCCGCCGAACGCGTGCGCCTGGACAAGGAAATCGCGCGCCTGGCCGGCGAGATCGCCAAGGCCAAGGGCAAGCTGTCCAACGCCAGCTTCGTGGAACGCGCGCCCGCCGCCGTCGTCGAGCAGGAGAAGGCGCGCATGGCGCAGTTCAGCGAGACCCTCCAGAAGGTGCAGGAACAACGCGCCAAGCTCGGCGACTGACTCCCGCCCCGAACCGCAGCATGAAGAGCCCCGGGCTTCGTTCCGGGGCTTTTCTTTTCCACTGGCGGAAACTCAGACGCCGCCGTCGGTCATCCGGTACCAGGTCACCACCGCATTGACGTACAGCCGGCGCAACCCGTAAAGCGGGAACGGAACGATCGGCGACAAGGGCACCGGCAACGCATTGGCGTCGCCGGTCGCCACATATTCCGCCATCGCGCGACCCATGCTGGTCTGCAGGCCCACGCCGCGTCCCTGGCAGCCGATATCCACGAGCAGCCCCGGCTGCGGCTCATGCAGATGCGGCATGTAGTCCCGCGTGATGGCCACCCGGCCGCACCAGCGGTACTCAAAGGGCGTGCCGGCCACCTGCGGGAACATCTTCACCATCACGCGCTCCAGGTGCGCCCAATCCGCGTCGCCCCTGGGCTCGCGGAACGGACCGCGGCCGCCCATCAACAGGCGGCCCTGATGATCGAGGCGGAAGTACAGCAGCAGGTTGCGCGTATCCGACGTGACATGCCCTTCGGGGAAAATTCCGGCACGCAACCGCTCCGACAGCGGCGCCGTCGCCACCTGGAAGGTGTTGGCGTCAATGATGGATGGCTTCAGCCCGGGCCAGAGACCTCCGCCGTATGCATTGGTGCACATGACCACGCGATCGGCCACGACCGATGGACCGCGCGCGGTCGAGGCGGTCCATTTTCCGTCTACGCGCTTCAAACCCGTGACCGGCGTTTCGGTGTGCAGGACGGCGCCGGCATTCAGCGCGGCGCGGGCCAAGCCGCGCGCGTAGCTCAGGGGCTGGATCGCGCCCGCCCGCTTGTCCACCCATCCCCCCAGATACTTGTCCGAACCGATCAGGCGGGCCACCTGGGCGCGGTCCAGGGGCTGGGCGTCCACGCCATGGCGCGCCCATTGCGCCGCGCGATCGTGCGCCGTGCGCAGGGCCGCCGGGTTGTGTGCTCCCTGTATCCACCCATTGCGCACGTGCGGCACATCCATGGCATGGCGCTCGATGAGATCGAAGACGGCGTCCGCGGTAGCGCCGGCGAATCGCAGCAGCCGCTCGCCGCGCTCGGGTCCGAACATGGCAAGCATGGCGTCCGGGTCATACTTCAGGCCCGGAATGACCTGGCCGCCGTTACGGCCGGAGCCGCCGAATCCGATCTCGCGCGCCTCCAGCAGCACGACCTTGACGCCGCGCTCCGCCAGATGCAGGGCCGTGCTCAGGCCGGCGTAGCCGCCGCCGATCACCAGCACGTCCGCCTGCGCGGACGCCTGCAGCGGGTCGGTGGGCGGCGGCGCCGCCGCGGTCGCTGCCCACAATGAAGGGGAAAGAGGAAACGGCGCTTGCTGCATGAGGATTCCTTACATGGGATGCAGCACGCGGCGCAGGAAATCCTGCGTGCGCGGATGCTGCGGATGGTTCAGCACTTCACGCGCGGCGCCCTGCTCGACCATGACGCCGCCATCGAAGAACATCACGCGGTCCGCGACTTCGCGGGCGAAGCTCATTTCGTGGGTAACGACCACCATCGTCATGCCGGCCTCGGCCAGCTTGCGCATGACGCCGAGCACATCGCCAACCAGCTCCGGATCCAACGCCGAGGTCGGCTCGTCGAACAGGATCGCCTTAGGCTGCATCGCCAGCGCGCGCGCGATGGCCACGCGCTGCTGCTGGCCGCCGGATAACTGGTTCGGATGCGCATCCTCCTTATCGGCCAGGCCCACGCTGGCCAGGAGCTCGCGCCCCCGTTCCAGCGCCTGGGTGCGCGGCTCCTTTTTCACGAAGATCGGCCCTTCAATCACGTTCTCCAGCGCGGTGCGATGGGGAAACAGGTTGAAGCGCTGGAACACCATCGCAACCTGCGTGCGGATCGAGACGATGGAAGGCGAGTCGCAATCCACGAGCTCGCCGTCGACAGTGATGCGTCCGGCGTTGTAGCGCTCCAACCCGTTGATGCAGCGCAGGATGGTGGACTTGCCCGAACCCGACGGGCCGACTACGCACACCACTTCGCCCTGGGCGACTTCGGCGTCGATGCCCTTGAGCACCTCCAGCGACCCGAAGCTTTTGCGGACTCCCTGGAGTTGGATCATTTGGTTGCGCTCCTTTTTTCCAGATGCCGGACCAGCAGGATCAGCGGCACACACATCACCAGATACATAAGCGCCACCAGCGAAAACACGGTGGCGTTCTTGAATGTGGACACGGCGATCAGCTTGCCCTGCAGCGCCAGTTCGGCCACCGTAATCGTGGACGCCTGCGAAGAGTCCTTGAGCATCATGATCATGATGTTGCCGTAGGGCGGCAGCACGATCTTCACGGCCTGCGGCAGGACCACGCGCCGCATGGTCAGGCTCCAGCTCATGCCCATGGCCATGGCCGCCTCGATCTGGCCGCGGTCGATAGCCTGTATGCCCGCACGAAAGTTCTCCGCCTGGTAAGCGGAATACGCCACGCCCAGGCCGATGATCGCGGCCTGCACCGCGCTCAGCGATACCCCCATGTCGGGCATCACAAAATAGATGTAGAACAGCAGCACGATGATCGGTATGCCGCGCAGCAGATTGATCACACCCCCGCTGAAGCCGGACAGGTACTTGTTGCCCGACACGCGCATCAGCGCCCAGACCAGCCCCAGCACCGTCGACAGCGCCAGCGAACCCAGGGTGACCAGGATCGTGAGCTTGGCCCCCTCGAGCAGGATCGGCATGAACTCTGCCGCATCTTTCAGAAATTCCGTCATGACTCCACCACCCCGACAAGACTGCCTTCCGGAACGCCGGATGCGTTCCGCCCAGCCGGCGCGCGCGCCGGCTGGATGCATGCGATTGCTTGGTTGATGCGCGGATGCGCCGGCGTCACGCGCCGCCCAGGCCCCACTTCTTCAGGATGGCGTCGATGGCGCCATCGGCCTGCAGCTTGGTCAGCGCCTTGTTGATGCGGTCGAGCAGTTCCGTGTCTTCCTTGCGAGTGGCAAGTCCCAGGCTGCCCATGATGGTCGGCTGGTAGGACTGCGCCATCTTGAGGTTGGGATAGTTCCCCTGCGTCAGGATGTAGGCTGCGATGGGATAGTCCATGAAACCGCCCTGGATGCGGCCGGCATTGGCGTCGCGCATCATGTCGGGCGGATTGTCGTAGAGCTTCACTTCCTTGAAGACGCCGCTCTTCTGGATGGGCTCGACGAACGCGGTGCCGACCTGCACGCCGACCGTCATGCCCTTCATGTCGGCAAAGGACTTGTATTCCTTGTTGTCGGTCTTGAGCACCATGAGGCCTTCGCCATAGCGGTAGACCGGCGACGAAAAGCTCACGACCTGCTGACGCTGCGGGGTGATGAACATCGCTGCGGAAACGATATCAATGCGCTTGGAGGTCAACGAGCCGATCAGCGCAGAGAACGCCATGGGTTCGATCTGCACCGCGAAGCCGGCTTCTTTGCCGACCGCCTTCACGATATCGACCATCACGCCCTCGATGCTATTGGTCTTGGTATCGAGAAACGTGAACGGACTGCCTGTGGGCGTGGATCCCACCTTCAGCACCGTCTGAGCTTGAGCGCCCGCGGCCATGGACAATGCTGCGAATACAGAGACAACAAGAGTCTTGAATTTCATGACATATCCTCATCGTGGCAAAGAAAGCCGGGCCGCTGCTTGCGCGCCCGGTGGCGGAACGATCCCCTGCGTCGTTGCGCCGTTTCAGGTGCTGCGCGCTTGCGGCGCTTGTGGCGTGTCGTCTCCCGAGGCTGGATTGATATTGGATATGGCCCAGATGACTTCGGTCGTCTGAGACCCCGGATTGCGCCAGCGGCGCGGCGTGCTGCTGGCATAGCAGAAGCTGTCCCCCTCCTGGAGGCGGATGACGCGGTCGCCCACCCAAAGCTCCAGCACGCCCTTGAGCACCAGGCCGATCTGCTCGCCCTGCCCCGTGACAAAAAGTTCGTTGCCCGTCGAGCCGCCCGGCTCAATCGAGGCGCGACACAGGTCCATGCTGCGGCACGCCGCAGGCGTGTACATCTCTTTGCTGATGCCTTTTTCCTTCAGGTCGATATACCGGTGCGTGCCGGCACGAGCCACCCGCCCGTCCTCCTCGCCGCCGGTATGTTCGGCGTTGCGCAGCAGGGAATTGACCGACACGCGGAACTCCCGGGCCAGCGCGTGCAGAACCTTCACGGAAGCAGAGCTGAGACCTCGCTCGATCTGGCTGAGCAGGCCCACCGACATGCCGCAGGCCCGGGCCACGTCCGCCAGCGATCGCCCCTGCTGCTTGCGCAACTGGCGCAGTTGCTGGCCCAGCCACAGGTCGACGGCGGATTCAGGTCGCCCCGCCTGGACAGCAGACGAAGGCGGCGCATGGGCATGGCGATCAGGAGCGGAGCGGCTCATATGAAAATTTCATTTGCATGTAATTTTCAATACTAAGGAGCAGCAAAAATGCCCACAATCTAGGAACATCCCTAGCGTTTGCGGGAACGGACGAATTGCGGGAGGGTCAGGATGCGCCAGACGGCTTGGGGGTGTGGGCCACGCGTCAGGAGGCGTCGCCGCCAGCCGGCTTGCGGGGCTTCCTGCGTTTGGCGGCAGAGGCGTCCGCTGGCGGCTCGATGCCGGCCAACTGCGCCAGGTAACGCTCGTCGTGCTTGGTCAGCCACCCCTTGGCGCGGGCGGATTCGATGAGCTCGGGCCGCCGCGCGGCGGTCAGCGTCAGGGAACGCTCACGGCGCCAGCTCGCGATGTTCGCGTGATGCCCGCTCAGCAGGGGAGCCGGCACGGGAGCGCCTTCGTAAACTTCGGGCCGCGTGTAGTGCGGACTATCCAGAAGGCCGGACAGCGTATCGTTGAACGAATCCTGCAAGGCGGAATTGCCATCGTTGAGCACGCCTGGCAGAAGACGCACGGCGGCGTCGATGACCGCCAGGGCGGCAATTTCCCCACCGGACAAGACAAAATCGCCCAACGAGATTTCCTGCGTGACGCAGCGCTCGATGAAACGCTGGTCCACGCCTTCGTAGCGACCGCAAATGAGGATGAGGCCGTCGCTGGCGGCCAACGCTTCCGCGCCGGCCTGATCGTAGCGCCGGCCCACGGGCGCCAGCAGCGCCACGGGAGCGGGGCCCAGGCCCTGCGCGGCGCGCGACTGCTGTGCGGCATTGACGGCGGCCTCCAGGGGAGCGGCCATCATCACCATTCCAGGACCGCCGCCATAGGGGCGGTCATCGACCGTGCGATGGACGTCATGCGTGAAGTCGCGCGGATTCCAGGCATGCAGGGACCACCGGCCCTGGGCATGGGCCCGGCCGGTGACACCCAGGTCACGCACCACCCCGAACATCTCGGGAAAAAGCGTAACGACGTCGATTCGCATCAGAATTCCACCGGCCAGTCGCTGTCGATGCGACGAGCGGCCAGATCCACGGCGTGGATGTGTGCGCGTACGAACGGAACGAGCATTTCGGCGGGTCGGCCTTTGGCGTCAAGAATGGACTCGGGACCTTCGGCCCCCGCCTTTTGGAGCAAGACCTTCAAGACGGCATGGGCGCCGTTATCGAGGACCTCGCCCACCACGCCTATCAGCGCGGGTTCGCCATTGGCGCTGGTGTACAGCGCACAACCGATCAGATCGACCCAGTAGTATTCGTCTTCCTCGGGCGCGGGAAAAGACCCGCGCGGCGCCTGCACGGAAAACCCGCGCAGCGCCTCGGCCTGGTCGCGATCCGCAATGCCCTGCAACTGGGCCACTACCGTGGCTCCCTGCGAACGGACTTGCTGGACCTTGTATGCAACAGGCGCAGACGCGACAGCGCCCCGCGCCATTTCAGGCACAGGGCGAGTCAACCACCATTGAGATGCTGAGAGCAGCACTTCGGCATTGGCCGAATGCGGCTGCACTTTAACCCAGCCTTTCACACCGTAGGCTGCAATAATGCGGCCAAGCTCGACCAAATCCGTAGGCGCCGCGTTAGAGGTTGCGGCATCAGGCATGTATCGTGCTCTTTTTCGTGCTTTTTATCGTGCGCTGTGTCGCGCAAGGCGACGCAGGCAATCAGGCGGCGGCGGAAACCTTAGCCGAGTATTCCTTGACCAGACGCTCGACAGCGGGCGACAGTTGGGCGCCGGTGCCAGTCCAGTACTGCACGCGGTCCAGCGCAATGCGCAGGTTTTCCGTGCCTTCGCTAGCGACGGGGTTGTAGAAACCCACGCGCTCGATAAAGCGGCCGTCGCGACGGTTACGCGAATCGGTGGCCACCAGGTTGTAAAACGGACGCTTCTTGGACCCACCGCGGGCCAGGCGAATCACCACCATAGGTAATCCCTTGAATTAGTTGTGAAAAACGGGAAATTCTAGCACTTAAAGCAGCCGACTGGCAAATGCATGTGCTGAAAATCAGTGATGCGGCGCGATTTGTATCGTAAAACACCACATCCGGGTATTCTAGAAACTTGGGCCTTGGCCCGCCGCAGTCCAAAGTGTAGCCGCCCAGCGGCCTTTGTGCCTGCCGCCCGCCCTCTTTTATGCGTTTGAGCAGTTGGTGCGTCTGAAGAATAACCCGATTGGAGAGATCGGATTCATGTCGACCTACGCAATGCGCTACGCTCCGCCCCCTCCGCCGCTCCACTGCGGCGCCGATCTCGTCCCGCTTTCCCGTCCATCGCCCTCAGTCCGCATACATCGGACTCCGCGAGCTTGTCCCTGCTTTTCCCCGCGTTTCCCCAAGAACTTCCTTTTACTGGAGGGTGCTCCACCATGAAGAACCAAAAATCAGTCTTCGCCCCCGTCGCGCGCCTGGCTTTGGCCGGATTGCTGGCGGGAACCATGGCGTTGCCAATGGGCGCTTCCGCCCGCGTCGTCGGCGCGGCGCTGACAACTGCGTCTGGCCAGGTCACGGCCGTGGATCCGGCCACCCGCACCATCACGCTGCGAGGCGCCAATGGCAACACCGTTGATGTGGTCGCAGGACCAGACGTGCGCAACTTCCAGCAGATCAAGCCTGGCGACACGCTGACACTCGATTATTACGAGTCGGTCGCGGTGGACGTGCGCCCGGCCGGATCCGGAGCGCCGGAAGTCGTAACCGAGACCGCCGCCACGCGCGCCGACAAGGGCGCCAAACCCGGAGGAGCCATTGGCCGCCAGACCACGATCACGGCCGAAATCTGGCACATCAACCGCAGCGCGAATCTGGTGATCCTGAAGGGGCCGCAAGGCGGCAGGCGCACCATCCAGGTCCAGGACCCCGCCCTGCGGGAAAAGCTGAAGCAACTGAAGGAAGGCGATCTGGTGGATTTCACGATCACCCAGGCCGTCGCGGCAGCGATCCACAGATAGGGTTGCCTGAACCCCACAAAAAATTAAGGCCCGCGAAAGCGGGCCTTCTTGCGAGCGCCGGACGGGCTAGCGCCGACGCAGGAAATGAACGCAGCAACCTTCGGCCTCTTGTTGCGCGACCAACACATTGCCGGTCTGGCGCGCAAAGGCCTGGAAGTCGCGGATGGCATTGCGATCCGTCGTGATGACGCGCACCACCTGCCCGCTTTCCATTTGCGCCAAGGCCTTTTTGGCGCGCAGGATCGGCAAGGGGCAGGTCAGGCCGCTGGCGTCGACCTCCTGCTGGAAGGCCGGCGCGTCGGCGCCGGCCGCCAGGCTGGTATCGGCAGCGCTCATCAGAGACGCTCGCCCACCCATTTCTGCACGCCGGCAATGGCCGCGGGCAGCGCCGCGATGTCGGTGCCGCCGCCCATGGCCATGTCGGGACGGCCGCCGCCCTTGCCCCCCACCTGGCTGGCGACAAAGCCCACCAGGTCGCCGGCCTTGATGCGGTCGGTCAGGTCAGCAGTGACGCCACCCACCACGCTGATCTTGCCATCGGCGGAGCCGGTGGCAAGCAGCACGACGGCCGGCTTCAGGCGGTCCTTCAGGTTGTCGACCATGCCGCGCAAAGCCTTGGGATCGACGTCGCCGATGCTGGCGGCCAGGACCTTGACGCCCTTGACGTCGACCGCGGCGCTGGAAGCCAGGTCGTTGCCAGCGCTGGCGGCCAGCTTGTTGCGGGATTGATCAAGCTCTTTCTCGAGCGCCTTGACCTGATCCTGGACCTGCGCGATACGGGCAGGCAGGTCGGCGGGCGTACTGCGCAGCATGCCGGCGACCTGGGTCAGCAGGGCATTCTGGTTTTGCACCCAGGCCAGCGCGTTGTCGCCAGTGATGGCTTCGACGCGGCGCACGCCGGCGGCCACGCCGCCTTCGGAAACGATCTTGAAAAGGCCGATATCGCCGGTGCGGCTGACGTGCGTGCCGCCGCAGAGCTCGCGCGAGAAGCCGATATCAAGCACACGCACCGTATCGCCGTACTTTTCGCCGAACAGGGCCATGGCGCCGCCCTTCACTGCGTCGTCGTAGGCCATGACCTGCGCGACGGCGGGCTGGTTGGCGAGGATTTCAGCGTTGACGATGGCTTCGACTCGTGCGATCTGCTCGGCCGTCAGCGGGGCGTCCTGGGCGAAGTCGAAGCGGGTCTTGTCGGGATCCACCAGCGAGCCGCGCTGTTGCACGTGCGCGCCGAGCACCTGGCGCAGGGCCTTGTGCATGAGGTGGGTGGCCGAGTGGTTGCGTACCGTGCGGGCGCGGCGCACAGCATCTACGCGGGCCAACAAAGTGTCGCCAACCGACAGCGAGCCGGATTCCAGCACGCCGTGGTGGCCGAACACGCCAGCCTGGATCTTCAGGGTGTCGGCGACCGCAAAGCGCACGCCGTCGGCCTCAAGCAGGCCGGTATCGCCCACCTGGCCGCCAGATTCCGCATAGAACGGCGTGGCGTCGAGCACGACCACGGCGCTTTGACCGGCCTTGACGTCCTGAACCTGGGTGCCGTCCACGTACAGGGCCGTGACCTTGACGCCATCCAATTCCAGCTTTTCGTAGCCTTCGAAGCGCGTCTCGGCGCCTTCGTAGCTCAGGCCCTCGGCCATCTTGAATTTGCCGGCGGCGCGAGCCTGATCGCGCTGGCGTTCCATGGCGACCTCGAAACCGGCCATGTCGACGTCGACTTCGCGTTCGCGGCAGATGTCGGCGGTCAGGTCTACCGGGAAGCCGTAGGTGTCGTACAGCGTGAACAGGGTGGTGCCGTCCAGCACGCCGCCCTTGGGCACATTGGCCAGGGCGCCGTCCAGAATGCGCATGCCGTGTTCCAGGGTTTCGCCGAAACGCTCTTCTTCCTGCTTGAGAACCTGGGCCACGCGGTCGGCGGTGGCGGCCAGTTCCGGGTAGGCGTCGCCCATTTCTGCGACGAGATCAGGCACCAGGCGATGGAAGAACGGCTTGGTCTGGCCCAGCTTGTAGCCATGGCGCAGCGCGCGGCGCACGATGCGGCGCAGCACGTAGCCGCGGCCTTCGTTGCTGGGGATCACGCCGTCGACGATGAGGAACGAGCAGGCGCGGATGTGGTCCGCGATAACCTTGAGCGAGTTGTTTTCAAGGTCTTTGATGCCCGTTTCGCGAGCAGCGGCGGCGATCAGGTGTTGGAAGAGATCTATTTCGTAGTTGGAATGCACGCCCTGCAGCACGGCGGCGATGCGTTCCAGGCCCATGCCGGTATCGACACAGGGACGCGGCAGACGCGGCATGTTGCCGGCGGCATCGCGTTCGAACTGCATGAACACCAGGTTCCAGATTTCGATGTAGCGGTCGCCGTCTTCTTCGGGCGATCCCGGGGGGCCGCCCCAGACATCGGGGCCGTGGTCGAAGAAGATCTCCGAGCAAGGACCGCAGGGGCCGGTGTCGGCCATCTGCCAGAAGTTGTCGGACGCATAGCGCGCGCCCTTGTTGTCGCCGATGCGGATGATGCGCTCGGTCGGCACGCCAACTTCCTTGGCCCAGATGTCATAGGCCTCGTCGTCTTCCTGGTAGACGGTGACCCAGAGCTTCTCCGCGGGCAGCTTGTAGACCTGCGTCAGCAGTTCCCAGGCGTACTGGATGGCGTCGCGCTTGAAGTAGTCGCCGAAGCTGAAATTGCCCAGCATTTCGAAGAACGTGTGGTGACGGGCCGTGTAGCCCACGTTCTCCAGGTCATTGTGCTTGCCCCCGGCGCGCACGCTGCGCTGCGACGAGGTGGCACGCGTGTACGACCGCGTTTCCTTGCCCGTGAAGACGTCCTTGAACTGGACCATGCCCGAATTGGTGAAGAGCAAGGTCGGGTCGTTGCCCGGGACGAGCGACGACGAAGGAACAATGGTGTGTCCCTTGGACTTGAAGAATTGCAGAAACTGCTGGCGAATCTCGGAGGATTTCATCGTGGATGAAGCAGAATTTAGGCGAATCGCCAATTATAGAGGGTTGGCGGGGATACGCGGGATCGGGGCTGGCGGGAGGGGTTACCGCACGCAGACGTAACCGGTCGTCCAGCCTTCTGTTTCGGTCCATTTCCCCCCTGCGGATACGATGACGCCGGCATACCCTTCCGGGCAGGAACACTGGCCCGTGCGCGGGTTGGCGGTGGAAACACCCGTGTAATGGAAGCAGCCCAGCGGGTAGTTCATGCTGTAGGCGCCGCCGAAGCCCCCGTTTGCCTGCCTCCAGACACCGGACTCGCAGGAAAGCAGTTCCCCGTTGACCGACTTGGCCAGCGCCCCCGGCTGGACCCCGCAGTAATGACCAGGCGTCTCGCGTGCGCCCATGGTCACATATCCGCCAGCCTCAATGTTGCCCGCCACCGAGAGCCCGGCTTGCAGGTCGGGATCGCGGGTATCGCGCATCTTGACGTAGCCGTTCATGTCCGGCTGCCCGTCGCCTGAACCGGCCCACAGCGCGAGCGTGCCCGGCGCATGGGTGGGCGCCCCCGCCGCCAGCGGATTGGGAAAGCTGTAGGCAGCCCCGCGCAGCCGGTCCGGGGCGTCCGGCCATACGGCCCCGCCATAGCCGCCGGCGGCCTCGATGACGGATGCCATGGCGACCTGGTCGGGAAATTGCGTCCCCTTTTTAAACAAGGGTCTGTCGGCGTAAACGATGCCGTCCATCCGGCACGGCTCACCCGGGCAGGCCACGGCCCGCACAAGGCTGATACCGGCGCCGAAGCCCAGGGCCGACTGGTCGGGAAAGTCCGCTGGCAGGAGCCCCTGGCTGCGCAGTTCGGCCAGCGTGGGACGGAACGCGTCCGCGAACAGGGGCAAGCCTTTGCTGTCCACGGGCTGCTCGCCCCTTGCCAAAGCGTCGAAATGCCGCGCTAGCATCCCATCCACCGCCAACCGGACCTGTGTCATCCACACGCCGGTGGACCGGGCTGCGGCCGATTCGATGGCGTGCACCACTTCGTTCGACGCCCAGATGGCGACCGCGGTGGTAACGGCCAGGGCGAGCGCCATGGCCACCAGCGAGAATCCCGACTGACGCTGCGGGCGCACGGCCGCGCGCCGCCTGCCGATCCAGGCGCAAGTGGGCGCGCTCATCTTGCGGTAAAGACGAAAGTGTTCACGTCGCCCTGGCTGCACTGAGCCTGAGCCTGCGCCGCCCGATAGGGCGTGGCGGGCCGGGCGATGGAGTCCTTGACCACCTTGGCCCCGCCGCTTCCCGTGATGGAGATGATTTCCGACATCCGCTGCAGAACGGAAGCCAGCGCCGGACAGGCCGCGTGGCTGACGCTGGTCAGGGTGAGCGTGAACGCCGAGCCCATGCCCGCGCCATCGACGGCGGCGGGTTCGACCTCGACCACGCCGCTGCCGCCCGTCCCGCTGCCGCCCAGGCCGTGGGCGACGCTTGCCCCCGCCCCGGATCCCGCAACGGCGAGCACGGTCGAATCGCGCAGCGCGTTGGCCAGTGCGCCCGTATCCAGTCCCGTGTAGGGAGTCACGCCGCCGCCCTGGGCGTTGATCTTCATGCTGGCGATAAAGCGCTGCAGTTCTTCGCCCACCTTGGGCACCTTGTTTTCAATCACGTACCCGCCGATGGCCGGAATGCCCACGATCGCGATCAACAGGACGATGGCCGTGACGATGGAGACCTCCATCAACGAAAACCCCTGCTGGCGCGCGGCGCCGGATCGGAATGTCCCTGGTTTCTTCATGATTACCCTCTTTGAATGAAGCGCGCAGCCTCGCTGCGCCGTTGTCGCCAGCCTTTGCAGCGCCTATTGGCTGGCATAGAAATTGGTCAGCGCCTGACGCAGCTCGTCGATCACCGCGTAATGCCAGAGCGTGATACCCAACACGACCGCAAGGGACGAGATCAGCAGCGACCAGCGCAACACGAGCGCCTGCCGCCGCACCCGCGACAGGAGGCGGTGTTCGACCCGCTGGCGTACGCGGGCGAGCCCGGGCTCCACGCCCAAGGCGTCCATCATGTCGGCCATGTACCACCAGGTTTCCGGGTCCAGCAGGCCGGTGCCGAAGATCTCGGGACCGCTTGCTCCGCCATCTATACGGTCCAGCATGGCCTGCAGGTGCGCGTGCAGCCAGGGCGGCGCCTCGCGCGCCTGCACCGCCAGCGCATGCCTCAGCCGGGTATCGGCCGCGCCGTGCTGCCTGATAAGCACGGACAGCAGGGAAAGAAAGCGGATCGCCTGAAAATCGCGATAGAGCCGCCACAGCAGCCAGCGGTCAAGCAAGGATCTGATCTCGCCGGTCAGGTTCGCCAGCGACCACAGGGTAAGCAGGACGGCGCCCAGGATCAGCACCACCCAGAGCGCAAGCCATTGGCGCAGGCCGCCGGCCAGCGCGAAGAGCGCACGCGTCAGCGACGGGTAGTCTTCGGGCGGCACGGCTTGAAACACCTGCTGCAGCCGCGGCACGCTGAAGAATGGAATGGCGCACATCAATCCGAACGCGACCATGGCCGCCACCACGCCGGTCGCGGCGGCCGACAGCGTGGCGAGCCAGGCGTCGGACGACAGCCTGACCGCCCGCGCCAGATCCCGCAGCGCCGCAGCCAGATCGCCGCCCTCTTCCTGCACGCAACTCAGCAGTTGGCATTCGCCGTGCGGCAACGTGCCCGACCATGCGGCCCCCAGGTCGCCGCCGGCGTCCAGATAGGCGGCGGCCCAGCGCAGGCACAATCGGCCGCGCACGGTCGCCTGACCGTAGCGGCGCGCGTCGTCGTCGAAGATGTCGCGCAGGCTCTTGCGCCCCTGCGTGCCCTCTACGACATCGGCCAGATACTCGTAATAATCCGCGCGCTGTGAGCGGAACCTCAGCGCGTCCAAGCGGCCCTGATGACCGCCCCCGAGGAGACGGAACCGGATGAATGGAGCTCGGGCATGGTCAGCCATGGACGCCCCCGACAGCCGCCGCCTGAACGCCGCTGGGCGCAATGGGCAATTCGAATCGGCGCAGCAGCGTCCGGGGGTCGATTTCCCCATTGCTGACCTTGTAAAGGGCGCAATCCAGCGCCCGTACATCGTGCGCGCTGGCATGGCGCCAAGCCGTCCGGCTGACGGGCTGGAACTGTTGCTGGAGCCCCTGGTTGTCGCGTCTGCGCACCCGGTCCAGGAAACCCTCTGCGTAATCGGGTTCGATCATTTCGGCGGCAACGCTGCGGCCCGCAGTGCCGTTCAGTTCCGGCAGTTGCGCGCGCCGGCACTGCGGACAACCCGCCGCGTTCCTGACCCTGAGCGCGTGGGCGTCCAGATCGAAAGCCGCCTGCAATTCGCGCATCCAGCCCCGCCAGTCCTGCGCGCCAGGCCCTTCGTGGCGTCGGGAGGAGGTCCAGAGGCTGTCCACCGGAAGCGCGCAGCCACCGCAAAGCCGGGGCAACAGGGTCTGATAGATGAGCAGCTTCAGGATGCCGGGCGTAGCCAGAAATTCCCGCGACACGCCGATTGCGTCGGACGCCAGGCGCTCTGGAATCATTGCGGCCGAGCCGGCGTGCGTGGTGGCGTACAGGCTGACGCCCGAACTGGCCAGGTCCATGAAGGCGCGTCCGGTATGGGTGTCCCGGATCTCGCCGATCAGAAGATCGTTCATGGCCGACCGCTTGATTGTCTTGAGCTTGGCGTCGAGCGCGGGCCAGGCGGAGTCGGCAAGCGCGCCGGCAAGCGTATTCTGCAGCGCGTTGCCGATGTGGTATTCCACCGGATCCTCAAGCGTGATGACCTTGCGCGTGGGCGCAATTCCCTGCATCAGCGCGGCGATGGTGGTGGACTTGCCCGAGCCGACCACGCCCGCCAGCACGATGGCGCCGCCCTCGCGTTCGCGCGCCCGCCGCAGGGTTTCGGCCTGCCCCGGGAGATAACCCAGCGCAAGCAGGTCGCCGTTCACGGAAGCATCCAGCCGCAGGATGCGCAGGCACACCGACGGACCCGCGTCGGCGGCAAGCGATGCCCAGCGCAGCACGATGGGAACGGCGTCCACATCCAGCGCGATGCGGCCCTGCTGTTCGAGCGCCGGATCGAACACCGCACCATTGCCGCCGCGCACATCCATCCAGGCCACGGCCAGCACTTCGAGCAGTGTGGAACCGGACACCCCCGCAAAGCGGTCGGTGCCGACGTATTCGCCATGGATGGTGTAGCGGACATTGCCCGCGTCGCGCCGCTGGTCCACATTGATGTGAATGTCGCTTGCGCCCTGGGCGACGCCCCAGCGGACGATATCGAGAAACAGCGCCGCCAGCGCCGAAGCCCTTTCCGCCTGCCTTGACCTGCTCCAGCGCCCCGTGCCGGAAGCCGTCAATTGGCCGCGGGCGATCATCAACAGAAGCGGAGCGGGGAGCACGTAACGGGAAGGTTGAGCCTTGCGGTATCCCGCCGCCCTCACCATGCGCTCGATCTCGTCGATCTGGTCTCCGACCGTGTATTCCCTGACGGCAAAGACGGCGGCCTCGCCGCCTTGCAAGAGCACCGGGCAAAGGCGTCCGGCCAGGGCGGCCAGGTCGAACTGGCTGCCCAACGCCCTGACGAACGCAGGTTGCAGGCGCGCGATGTCTTCGGGGGTGTTGAGTTCGGGCATGGCGAGCTCGGGCCCACGCGCGGCCAATGCCCCCTCAGGAGAGGTTTGCGGCGTCATGGCCTGGGGCCTCCCGCGTCGAGGCAGGCGGTGTGATCGCGGCCGTCGCGGTGCAGACGAACGCAGGCGCCGTCGATGGTCAGCAGCCGGTATGCGTCCATCGCGGCCGCCCCCGCAATGGGATCGTCCCTGCCTGCCCGGTAGCGCAGCAGAGAGCCGTTGACCACCACGTCGACATTCAGGCGCTTTGCGGTGCCGAATATCGCGGCGACGCGGATGTCATCCGACCGGCGAGCAGGCTGCGCGGCGGCTGAGGCCGGCGGCCCGCCCGGCCCGCAAACGCCAGGCGCCCTGCAATCCGCCAGGGCGGCGGCGGCATCCGCCCGCAACAGGGCGCGCACGGTTTCCGCCTCGGGCCAGGGCTGCGGCTCCAGCGCCTGCACGTCGTCGCCCTGCGCCCCGCACGCCGAGGCCGAGCTTGCCGCCGCAACGATGCCGAGAAGAAGCCGTCCGAAAACCGACCGGCTGAAAATGCAATGCTCATTCCTGTTCATAGATATCCCCCTGCAATTCGGCGACGAGCGCACTTGACGTCAGACTGGGCTGCAGTTGCGGCTGCACATTGACCACGAGCCGGGACCATCGGGCTGCGGAGATGGGCCCCGGCAACAGCGCCATCGACCGCAAGGGCCCATGCAGGACCAGCGCCCGGCGCCGGATCACGGGCATGTCCGGTAGGGACGGAGCCGCCTGCCCGGTATGCGTTTGCGGCGCAGCCGCCATTCGCGGCATCAGCGGCATCAGCGGCGCGGCCGGCGACAGCGATACGGAAGCGAATGCCGGCCGCAATCCCTGCAGCCCGCCTACCACCTGCGTGTCGACATGGAGGGCGGCGGGCAGGGTCATATCGGCCAGCCGCAATGCGCCGGACGCCATGCGCCACATCAGCGTGGCTTCCTCGAGCGGCTTGAACGACACCTGCCAGCCGTCTGGCAGCAAGGCGTAAAGGCCGTGGTTGGTGGCCTGCGGGTGGGCCCGGACGTATACGGCGGCGCAGTTCCATTGCAGCGCATCGGAATCGCATTGCGCGCGGCGCAGCGCCCACCCGCTGACCTGTATCGGCAGCTTGCCCACACCGGCCAGCAGACGGCCCAGTTCGGCCGGCGCGTGCGCGAGCGTTGCGTGCACCAGGGCCCGATAGGCGTCCACCTGGGGATCCGGCACCGATGCCGGTTCCGGCTTGACGGCGGTTGGCCCAACGAACGTAATGAATGCCGTGTTCCATAAGGGCGGCGCGGCGGCGGCAAGGCCGATGCACACCAGGAACACGCGCAGCGCCAACGGCAGCTCGGCCCAGCGCGATGGCAGCGCCGCCAGCGCGGCGCCGGGTTCCACCGCCCGCATCATGGCGGCCCAGACCAGTTCGCCGTCCTGCTCCCTGAGCCCAGGACGCAGCGCGAGCAGCGCCTGCTGTTCCCGCCGGGCCTCTTCAAGCGATCCGAACAGTTTGTCCGCCTGCGAGAGGACCGCGCCGCCCTGCGCCGCCGCCAGCCAGTGGCGACCGTCCGGCAAGCGCACGAGGCTATGGGCGCCCTCGGGGTACAACAGCGCAAACAGCTGCGCGGCCGCCTGTGGCGGCGACACGCCAGCCCCATGCGAGGACCACGCGGGACGGCTGCGCCGCAGGCCCGGACGCGCGCGTCCAAAGCCGGCCACTGTGGCGGGGGCGCCACCCACGACGTAGTGCGTGGCCCGCAGGCGCCGCCCGCGCGAACGCGCCAATTTAGGGACGTTGGACCCGATCAGCGCAAACCAGCGCAGACCGAAGGCAAGCATCCGCCCGGAGCCGGGACATTCAAACTGCAGGATATGAGGGGCCCGGTCCACGTTCAGTACCCTTCCTCGACCTGGGCCGTCACGAGGATCAGCGTCGTCAGGCGATCAGAGGCGACGCTGTCCCTGCCGCCGGCCAGCAGCGGCATGCCAGGCGCGAGGCGTTGACGGTCATGCTGGTCCTGCTTGCGATCAAAGCCCGAGACGATCATGGGCTGGCCGGGACGCAGTTCGATCTGCTGCACGGTGCCGCTGCCGTCGATGGTGATCTGCTGCACCTGAACCTGGTTGGCGCTTTCTCCGAAAGTGATGGTCTTGAGCGGTTGCGCAACGGCGTTGTCGTACGCGATGGAAAGCAGGATCTGCCCGTCTTCCTGGATGTCCGGCAGCAGGGTCAGGAAGGAACCCACGGTTTCTTCTTTCTGGCTGATGGACACTGCGGGCAACGAACCGTTGGCGCCGCTGGACGTCATGCCGGGGACCGCCGTGCTCTGCACGCGGTCGATATAGGAAAAGGTGGTGCGCACCGCGTGCGTGACGGGCCGGCGATTCAAGGTAAGAACCGGGATCTTGCTGTGCCGCACGACGGATCCCATGGCGCTTAGGGCGGAAACGATGGCCTGCGACCCTCGGAACGGGCCATTGCCGGCGGCGGCCTGAAGCAGGCCTGCGCCCGTTCCCGGCACGCCAGGCACGGCAAACCGCGCGCTCGCGCCCGCCACGGAATACAGGGCGGTCCAGTCGATTCCCGCCGAGGCTTCGTTGTTCGCAATAAGCGTGATTTCTTCGAAGACCAGGCGGACCCGGCGCGTCAGCGCCTTGTTCTCGCGTTCGAGGTAGCGCGCAACCCGTTCCAGCGCATCCGGCGTATCGGTCACGACCAGCGTGGCTGCGCCCTCGACCTGCTCTGCGATGACGCCGGATCGGGTGAGAAAAGGCAGGACGTTGGCCCGCAGGACCGCCAGCGCTTTGTGCTCGCCCGCCGACAAGGACGTATTGGACGTGCTTTCAAAGCCCTCGCCTTCCGCGCTGCCCGAACGGCCGAGCCGCACGTCGACCTTGCTGGCCAGCGACAGCGCGCGCAGATCGAACACCCGCGTTTCGGTGCGGTAGAACTCGAGCGCATTGTGTTCGTAACGCCAATACACCGAAAAGCGCGCCGCTAGCGCATCCAGCAGATCCGCCAGGGGCTGGGGATCCGCGCGCACCTCGATGCGCGCGGGCGCCGCGACGGCGAGAGAACCGCTGATGGCCAACCGCGGCAGGAACAGATCCTGAGGCAGCAGCGCCTCGGGGCGCACTCGCACGGCGATACCGGTCGCGGCGGTGAGCCGCTGGGCCAGCGTGGAAAGGTCAGCGTCGTCGGCCAGCATCAACGTGGTCTGCACGTTCTCGCGCAGCGCCGGCGGCAGCAGGATCTCGCGAGCCAGGGGCTGCGGTTTGCCCGCCAGCCATGGCGTCGCGACCTCTTGCGCGGCGATGCGCGCCTGGCGGTCGGACAGGCCGTCGGCGAACGACTGGTGGCGGGCCGCGGCGTCCGCATGCCTGCGGGTGGCCGCCAGGCGCATGTCGGAAACCTGTTGCGATACCGAGCACCCGCCAAGGAGGCAGGAAAGCGTGATGGAAACAACCAGCCTGGAATTCATGCTGCGGCTCCTTGCGCCGCTGCACGCGAACACGATTGGGCAAGAGGCACGACACGCAGCACGCGATTGCCATAGAAGCAGGGTTGCAGGGGCCTGTCGGCCAATTCCGTCGAGCCCAGCAGTTCGCGCACGGCAGATTTGAAGTCGCCCGAGAATTCGGCGCTTGCGGACAGGGGGATATCTACGTCCACGGCCCAATGCTGCGGCTGGAAGGTCCATCCGGCGGCAATCGCCCACCGCGCCAGCACCGCTCGCAATGTTGCGTCTGGCGGCGCAGCGCGGTACAGGGAGGCCTGTGCCGCGGCAGGCGTGTTGAGGGGCGACACGTCATCGGGAAGCTTGCGTGTCAAAGGCGTTGGCGCGGCCGCAGCGCTCGGGGCGGACGGCGCCAGGGAAACTGCTGGCGTCGAAACGGAGGGCATTCCGTGCGCGAGGTCCGGTCCGCTGGCGGCTGCTTCAGGCGGACGGGATTCGACCGCCCCGCTTCGCGCCGAAGCCGTCGATAGCGACGACGCCGCCTCGGCCGACTGTGCCCGTTGCGCTCTGGCCGTCAGCCGGCCGCCGCGGAAAGACAGGCCTTTCCATGCGCCAACGACCACCACATAGGGATCGCGGCGCACATACGGCAAGGCTTGTTCGCCGTCGCTGCCCACGCCGAAGATTGCTGGCAGCGGCTGACCCGGCTGGAATTGCAGCCAGGTTTCGCGGCCGTCGTCGAAGACCTGCAGGGGCGCAACGGCGGGATCGCCGGAGAGCTGCCAATCAAAACGAAAGCCCTGCGCGGACGGGCCCGCAGGTTGCCAGGAAGAGCCGCCCAGGCCCTGACCCGACCAAGAGCACGCGCCGAGACAGGACAGCCCGGCCACCAGGAAGAAGATTCGCACCATGCCTCACCGCGAGCAAAAGGCGCATCAGAAGCGACGCGCATGAGAGGCATGATGGCCGGGCGCTCCGGGCGCCGCCAGACTGGCATGTACGCATGGATGGATTGATCCATCCTGTCCGCTCCCCAGGCAGCGGACGAAAAAAAACCCGGTCAGTGTAGACCGGGCTTTTCCTGCAAGGACGCGACGCCCGCGTCAGCGGCGCCGCGCCGTTCCAGCGGAATCAGCGCTGAGCAGCGATGCTGCGCGCCTGCGAGGCCGCATTGTTCAGGGCCGCGACGGGAGGCACCTTGCCTTCGAAGGCGTCGGTGAGTTCCTTGTTGAGCACGGGCTCGATGCGTTCGTAGTTAGCCATGCGGAAGCCGCGGCTGGTGTTCACGGGCTTGGCGCTCATCGAGGCGATCAGCGTCTGTGCGCCCGGAATCTTGCTGTAGAACGACACGTCGGACGCGCGGAACGCAGCCTCGGTCAGGGGCAGATAGCCGGTGCGCTGGTGCCATTCGGCGGCGACGACCGGTTTGGACAGCCAGGCCAGGAACTGCGCCGTGGCCTTTTCCTGGGCTTGCGGATGGCCTTCCAGCGCCCACAGCGCGGAACCGCTGACGAACGGCTTGCCGCCTTCCTTGGTGGCCTGCTCGTAGTAAGGCAACGGAGCCACGCCGAAGGAGAGCGACTTGGTGGCCAGGAACTGGCCGAACGCGCCCGAGTTCGCCGTCAGCACTGCGCATTCGCCCTTGGCGAACAGCTTGTCGCTGGCGTTGTCGCCCGAGTAGGCCGTGAACAGCAGCGAACGCTTCCAGCTAACCATCAGCGAGATGTGGCGCATGTAGAGCGTATCGAACTGCATGGCGGGCGCGGCGGACTTCTTGGTGACCGCGTCCAGCCCGTTGTTGTTGCTGGTGAACGACTGGTTGTTGATCGGGGCCAGGTTCTCGAGGTGAACCGCGACCTGGTCGCTGGAAGCGTAGGGGCAATCAATATCAGCCACGTCGCGCAGCTTGAGCAATTCGCCCTGCAGGGCAGTCCAGGTGCGGGCAGGCTTGTTGGGATCGAGGCCGGCCTTCTTGTAGGCGGCGGTGTTGTAGAACATCACCGGCACTTCGGCCATCCAGGGGAACGCCAGGATGCGGCCCTTGCTGTCGCGCGTGAAGCTGCTGGTGGCGGGGATGAACCAGTTCAGGTCTTTGATCGGGTACTTGGCCAGCAATTCGTACAGCGGAAGCACCGCCTTGTGCTGGGCGACGACTTCGGGAGAGTGGTTGTCGGAGAGCTGCAGCAGGTTCGGGCCCTTCTTGGCCTTCACTGCGGACACCGCTTCCTGCTCGAGCGCGGCGGGTGTAGCAAAGCCGCGCAGCGTGACGCGGACATCGTCCTGTTCTTTGTTGTACTGCTTGGCCAGCTTTTCGAATTCGGCCTTGTTTGCGTCTGTCAGCGTGTGCCAGACCTGTATTTCCACGGCGGCGGCGTTTGCCGCGCCGGCCATCGCCATCGCGGCGCCAAACACCCATGCGCGCCGGCTGGCGAACATCGCGCGGGCAACGCCCGCCAATTGCAGTTTCTTCATAGGTTCACAGACCAAGAAAAGGGAATTCCGGTTCCGGCCGCCGTCCACTGAGCAGATCGGCCAGAGCCCGGCCCGAGCCAACACCCATCGTCCAGCCAAGCGTACCGTGTCCTGTATTGATATACAAATTCGGAATACGGCTGCGGCCGATGATGGGCACGTTCGAGGGAGTGGACGGGCGCAGGCCCGACCAATAGCTGACGCGCTCGAAATCGAGCGCGTCGGGGAACAACTCTTTTGCCAACCCGGTCAACGCTTCGCAACGACCCGTGTTCAGACCGCGGGAATAGCCGGACAGTTCCGCAGTGCCGGCCATACGCAGGCGGTCGCCCAGGCGCGAGAAGACGATCTTGTGGCTGCTGTCGGTGAGGCTGACAGTGGGGGTCGCACCCGGATTAAGAACGGGAAACGTCGCGGAATAGCCCTTGGCCGGGTAGACGTTGCACGGAATGCCCAGGGGCCGCAGCAGCATGGGGCTGAAGCTGCCCATCGCCACGACGTAGGCGTCGGCCGCCAGCGTGGCGTACTGTCCGTCGGGTTGAATGAGTTCGATGCCTTGCACGGCGCCGCCCGTGGTCAGCAAACGCGTCACGCGGGTGCTGTAGCGGAACTCGACACCGGCGCGGGCGCAGTGTTCAGCCAGCGCAACGGTAAACAGGTGCACGTCCCCGCTTTCGTCCTCGGGGGTGTAGTCGCCGCCGACGATGGTTTTACGATGCGGCGCCAGCGCGGGTTCGATCGCGATGACCTCGTCGGCCGACACCACGCGACGTTCGACGCCAAAGTCGCGCATCAGTCCGGCGGCGCGCTGGGAATTTTCAAATTCGTGGGGATCGCGGTAGAAATTCAGGATGCCGCGTTCGAGGTGGTCGTACTGGATGCCCAGTTCAGCGCGCATGCCGCGCAGCGTGGAGCGACTGTATTCGGCCATGCGGACCATGGCGCGGATGTTCGGAGCTAGGCGGCTGGGCAGGCATTCGCGCAGGAACGCCAGGCCCCACATCCATTGCCGCCAGTCCAGTTGCGGACGAAACAGCAGCGGCGCGTCGTCGCGGAACATCCATTTCAGGAGCTTGAGGGGCGCCTGGGGATTGGCCCAGGGCTCGGCGTAGGACACGGAAATCTGCGCGCCATTGGCCAGGCTGGTTTCCTGTGCGGGACCGGTGCAGCGGTCTATGACCACGACGTCATGACCCGCCTGGCTTAGCCACCAGGCGCTGGAGATGCCGATAATGCCGCTTCCCAATACCGCTACTTTCATGCCCGCATCGCTCCTTGCAAGCCAGTTCCGTGCGCGGACCCGATGTCCGCGCCCCCTGGCAAGCCGCTGCCAAAGCAGTTTACCCCGCCGCTTTGCCGCCGACTAAGTAATAAAACTTCATCTTACTTAAGACCCGGCCTTGGCCAGATCGGCCTCGGACGTAAACGCGTCCGCGTAGAACTCCTCGGGAGGCAGGCCGTTCTGGGCGCTGAACTCGCGCCGCGCGGCATCCACCATCAGTGGCGTGCCGCAGGCGTAGACCTGGTGGCCGGACATATCGGCGATATCGCTCATGACGGCTTCGTGGACGAAGCCGGTCCGGCCGGTCCAGCCGTCTTCCTGCAGGGCATTGGACACCACGGGGACATAGCGGAAGCCAGGCAGGAGGCCAGCCCAGGATTGCGCCAGCGCATCCATGTACAGGTCCTGCGGACGGCGGCCGCCCCAATACAGCGTGACGGGACGGGAGATGTTCTTGTGGATCATGTGCTCCACGATGGCCTTGACCGGCGCGAAGCCCGTGCCGCTGGCCAGCAGCACGATGGGCTTGTCGCTGTCTTCGCGCAGGAAGAACGACCCGAACGGCCCTTCCAGGCGCAGGATCTCGCGCTCTTTCATCTGCGTGTCGCCAGCGCCGAAGACGTGGTCGGTGAACAGGCCGCCCGGCATGTGGCGGATATGCAGTTCAAGCGGGCTGCCGGTGTGGGGCGCGCCCGCCATCGAATAGCTGCGGCGGCGGCCATCTTTCAGGATGACTTCGATGTATTGCCCCGCGTAGTAGCGGAACTGTTCGGAAGCCGGCAGTTGCAGCTTGAGCACCGTGACGTCGGGCGCCACGCGTTCCATCGTCTGCACGCGCGACGGCAGCTTGCGGATCTGGATGTCGCTGGCCAGCCGGACCTCGGTGGATTCGACCACCAGGTCGGACTCGGGCCGCGCCTGGCAGAACAGCGTGTAGCCGTCGGCCAGTTCTTCCGGCGAAAGGATCTGCGCGGGATACTGGCCGGCGTCGAACTCCCCGGACACCACTTTGCCCTTGCAGGTAGAGCACGCGCCGTTGCGACAGCTGTAGGGCAGCACGATGCCCGCGGCCAGCGCGGCGTCGAGCACGGTCTGGCCGGGCTCGACCGGGAATTGATGCTTGCTGGGTTGGATGATGACCTGGAAGCTCATGATGAAACGGTTCAGAGGCGACGAAGCGCTATCCGGCTTGGCCGGGATGGCGCTCCGCCCGGCCCGGCGTCAAGCCGGGAACTTGCGGATTTCCTTGACGCGGTTTGCGTCGTCGACCAGCACCACCTGCGGCTTGTGCTTGGCCGAATCATCTTCGGACATGGGGCCGTACGTGCAGATGATCAGCAGATCGCCCACCTGGGCGCGGCGCGCTGCCGCCCCGTTCAGGGAGATGGCGCCGCTGCCGCGCGCGGCCTTGATGATATAGGTGTCGAAACGTTCGCCATTGGTGACGTTGTAGAGTTCGATGCGTTCGAACTCGCGCATGCCGGCAGCGTCCAGCAGGTCTTCGTCGATGCCGCATGACCCCTCGTAGTGAAGGTCGGCTTCCGTGACCGTGACGCGGTGCAGCTTTGCCCGCAGCATGATGCGTTGCATAAAAAAATTCCTGGTTCCGCGGCCCGGCACGCGAAGTGTTGCAAGAGTTGATGCCCGGCATCCGGGATTGCCGTCGAAAGCCGGTATTCTATAATTTTTGCCGCAACGGGACGGCCCGTTGCTGCGCGCAGTCAAATGGCTGCCGCCTTTTCCGGGGACGACCCCTATTTATGCCGGCGCCCCGCCGGCAATGCAATCGTAGGAGTCGTGCATGACCTGGATCATCCTGGTATTGGCTGGCCTGTTTGAAATCGTCTGGGCCGTTGGCCTGAAATACACCCACGGGTTCACCCGGCTGTGGCCGTCTGTACTTACCGTGGGCGGCATGATCATCAGCTTTTGGCTGCTTGCCGTGGCCATGAAGTCTCTGCCGCTGGGCACCGCCTACGCCGTGTGGGTAGGCATCGGCACGGTGGGCGCCTTTGTGGCGGGCATCGTGCTGTTCGGGGAATCGACCAGCTGGATGCGCATCGCCAGCGTCGCCTTCATCGTCCTGGGCCTGGTAGGCCTGAAGCTGTCTTCGGCCTAACGCCGCCGGGCGGCGCGTCAGAAATCCAGTTCGATGTCGACCGCGTCGCCCACTTTCAGGCGCGCCCCCGCCGGCGCGTCCAGGATGGCGTTCTGGCCGAACACCACCCCGATATCCAGGTTGCGGTAGCCCGCCAGTGTGCGGCCGGGCTCGTCGTACTGCCTGGCGGTTTGCTGATCAATGTCCGGAATCGAGCAGCGGGTGCAAGGCTTGACGAACGCCATGCGCACGTCCGCCGCCGTGATCATGGCGGTATGGTCTTCTTCAAAGGGTTCCCATTCGCCCTGGATCACGATGTTGGGACGAAAGCGGTCCATCGGCACCGGCGCCGCCCCCTTGGCCTGCAGGCGGGCGTTAAGGTCGTCCAACGAGGCCTGGTTTGCCACCAGCAGCGGAAAGCCATCGGCGAAACCGAAACAATGTTCGCCCACGAAGGCGTCGGCCAGGTCGGGATGCGCATCCACCCACCGCGAGACCCAGTCGGGCTTGGCATTGCGGCGCGCCGCAATGTCCACCTTGAGCAGCCTGCACGGCGTCTTGAGAAATTCCGTCAGCCATTGCGCCGCGGCCGCGCTTTCGCTGCGGGCGGAGATGGTGTCGCTCCAGACCCCCACGGTCCGCGCGCCGGATTCCAGCCCGGATCCATCCAGCGCGACGTCCAGGTCTGGCATTCCGGGCGCGGACAGCCGCAGGGCATTCTGGGCGAGCGCCGTGCGAATCAGCGCCATGGCCGGCCATTGCCGCTGGGTCATGAACACGCCGTCGGCGTCGACCACCATCCAGCGGCGGTCGTAGGCCAGCCCGGCGCGGTCGATGGGCGATTCGGCGAGGTCGATGCCCGCGCAGGATTTGACGGGATAGATGTGCAGGCTGAGGATACGGGCGGACATGGCGGCGATGGCTCAACGGTTTGCGAATGCCGCAGAATACAAGAAATCTGGCGCCGCGGGCCTGCCCGAAAGAGACAAAAAAAGCCCGGGGCGCGCGCCCCGGGCCTGGTCTTGAAGCCTGCCGGCTCAACCGCCGACCAGCTTCAGGGCATCCAGCGGCGTGACCGCCTTGAAGCCCTTGCGCGTCGCGATATGCTCGGGACGCGGCGTCAGCCCGTACTTGGGCGGGTTCAGGGTGTTCTCCATGCTGTTGTAGACCATGAAGACGTTGGCGCGCGGCCACGGCGAGATGTTGCTGTTCGAGCCATGCATGGTGTTGCAGTCGAAGAACACCACCGAGCCGGCTTTGGCCGTCATGGAACGGATGCCGCCCTGCTCCACCAGCAGTTGCAGGCTGACGGGATCCGGCACGCCGTACTCCTGCTTCTTCAGCGACTGCTTGTAGTGCTCATTGGGCGTCTCGCCGACGCACGAGATGAACTGCCGGTGCGATCCCGGCACCAGCATCAGCGGGCCATTGCACTCGTTGTTGTCGGTCAGCAGCACCGAGCAGCTGAGCGCGCGCATCGAAGGCATGCCGTCCTCGACGTGCCAGGTCTCGAAGTCGGAGTGCCAGTAGAACTCCTTGCCCTTGAAGCCAGGCTTCATGTTCGCGCGCGACTGGTGGATGTAGACCTCGGAACCGAGAATCTGGCGCGCCACGTTGACCAGCCGGGGATCGCGCACCAGGCGCGCCAGCATGGGATTGAGCACATGCACCATGAAGATCGAACGCACGGCATTGCTGCCGGGCTCGGTGATGGATTCTTCGCGGCGCACGATGGACGGGTCGCGCGTCATGCGCTCGACCTCGGCCGACAGCGCACGGACCTCGGCTTCCGTGAACAGGTCTTCCAGCAGCAGGAAGCCGTCGCGGTCGTATTGGCCTACCTGATCCGCGGTCAAGGCGCTGGCGTACTTGCCGTCCTCATAGACCACGGGATCCTGGCGGGAAATGATGGCGGAACTGCGATCCGTACGGGAGGCGTACGGATCCTGCGCGGGTGAGATCATGCGAACCTCCTGTTTTCAGGCCGCGACCGCGTCGGGCAGCGCATAGACACCTTCCTTGTCATGCACTTCCTGGCCGGTCAGCGGCGGGTTGAAGACGCAGATGACGCGCAGCGGCTCTTTGCCGCCGCACAGCCAGTGCTCGTCGTGTTCGTTCAGCGCGTACACCACGCCGGGACCCAGGTCGTACTTCTTGCCGTCGGCGATCGTTTCGATCGAACCGTCGCCCTCGATGCACCACACCGCCTCAAGATGGTTCTTGTAGTGGATGTGCGTGCGGCCGCCCGGGAAGATGGTGGTCTCGTGGAACGAGAAGCCCATGCCGTCCTTCTTCAGCAGCACGCGGCGGCTGACCCAGGTGTCGGTGCGGACTTCGTCGGCGGTGCCGATCACATCTTTGACATTGCGTACGATCATTGACGTTTTCCTCCAAATTTCAGGATGCGGGCGGACTGCCCCTCATCGGCCAGCGCTTCGGCCACGCTGGCCTCGATCAGATCCAGGCCCTTGGCCAGCAGGTCTTCCTCGATCGTCAGCGCGGGCAGCAGCTTGAGCACTTCGTCATGCGCGCCCGAGGTTTCGATCACGACGCCCTTCTTGAACGCGCATTGGGCGATGCGGTTGGCCAGCGCCGGGGTGCCGTTGGACACCAGGCCCTGGATCAGGCCGCGGCCGCGCGCCGACAGGCCGGCGTTGGGATAGCTGTGGACCAGGTTTTCCAGCCAGTCCCCCACCAGACGCTCCTTGCGCTGGATGTCGGCGGTGAACGCCGCGTTGGTCCAATAGGTTTCCAGCGCCTGGGTCGCGGTGACGAAGGCCAGGTTGTTGCCGCGGAAAGTGCCGCTGTGGGCGCCGGGCTTCCAGATGTCCAGTTCGGGCTTCATCAGCACCAGCGACATCGGCAGGCCGAAGCCGGATAGCGACTTGGACAGCGTGATGATGTCCGGGCGGATGCCGGCGGTCTCGAAGCTGAAGAACGTGCCCGTGCGGCCGCAGCCGACCTGGATGTCGTCCACTATCAGCAGCATGTCGTGGCGCTTGCACAGTTTTTCCAGTTCCTTGAGCCAGCGCAGCGTCGCGACGTTGACGCCGCCTTCGCCCTGCACCGTCTCGACGATGACGGCGGCCGGCTTGTCCATGCCGCTGCTCGGATCCTCCAGCATGCGTTCCAGATAGGACATGGTATCCACATCCGGGCCGAAGTATCCGTCGTAGGGCATGAACGTCGTGTTGCCGAGCGCGTAGCCGGCAGCGTCGCGGAACTTCATGTTGGCCGTCGCCGCCAGCGAACCGCCGCTGACGCCGTGGAAGCCGTGCGTGAACGAAATCACGTTGGAACGTCCCTTCACCTGGCGCGCGATTTTCAGCGCGGCCTCGACGGCGTTGGTGCCGGTGGGGCCGGTGAACTGCAGGGTGTACTGCCAGTTGCGCGGCTTGAGCAGCACGCGATCCACCGTCTCCAGGAAACGCTTCTTCGCGCTGGTGGCCATGTCCAGGCCATGGACGACGCCGTCCGCCTGCACATACTCCAGCAGCTTTTCCTTGAGAACAGGATTGTTGTGGCCATAGTTCAGCGTGCCTGCGCCGCTGAAAAAGTCGATGTATTCGGTGCCCTCTTCGTCGATGAGCGTCGAACCACGGGCCTGGTTGAATATCACGGGAAACGACCGGATGTAGCCCCGCACTTCCGACTCCATACGGTCAAAGATTTTCAAGTCCATGATTAATCCTCCCTTTTCATCTCATAAATTGACGGACGGCCAGCTCCCCTCCGGTTGCGTCAGGCGCATCCGGATCGTGTGAACCATCCCGGTATTTCGATAAGTCCGTCGGACCTGCACCGCCCCTACTGGGGCGGCAAGGCAAGCGGGCCTATCCTCAACAGCATCTCGTCGTCATGGTCCGCGCCGCCGAAGAGTTGCCGGTCGAAGAACGGCTGTTCGGAGACGTGGGCGCCCATCTCGCCGGCAAGCCCGGCGAAAGTGCGGCGCGAAGCCTGGTTGTCAGGCCCAACCGTGGTTTCAAGATAGCGGACATGCGCCAGGCCCTTGCGCTGCAAGAGTTCCCGGAGCATGGCGCGGCCCAGTCGATGGCCGCGTGCGCGGGCGTGCACCGCGACCTGCCAGACGAACAGTACGTCGGGGCGGGACGGGTCCACATAAGCGGAGATAAAACCGTTGATACGTCCTCCGGCGCTTTCAGCCAGGACGCAGGTGTCGCGAAAGTGCTCGCACAGGAGCAGGTACGCGTAGAGGGAATTCAGGTCGAGTGGCGGGCACTCGGAAATGAGGCGGTGGATGGCGGCGCCGTCTTTGCGGTCGGGCAGACGCATGGTATGGGTCTGCGCGCTGACCGCCGGCGCCACGGCACTTGAGAGTATTGGGGAGTCCAGTTCGTTTTTCTTCATGCGACGATTCCCGATTCTGGGGGTGCCCCGCCCGTGGGCACTTCAAGGATGGGCGACGACACGTCGCCATGCGTGTCGACTGCGGCCTGGCCATCTTGTTCCATGAGCGTCACGATGCGCTCCAGGGACAGCGTGATGGTGGCCTGTTCCAATTCAGGCAAGGCGTTGAGCGCGTCGGCCAGATGCTTCTGCAGCGGCGACGGCGCGCCTTGCGCCAGTTCCCGACCCACGTCCGTCGCGGTGACAAACACGATGCGGCGGTCTTCCCGGCCGCGCTCGCGCCGGATCAAGCCCTTGTCTTCCAGGCGATCCAGAATGCCGACCACGGTGCTGGGGCTGACGTGCATTTCGCGGCTGATGGCCGTGGCCGTCATGGGCCCATTGGCGATTACCGTGCGCAGGCACATCAGTTGCGGCGCGGTGATATGGCTTACCGCGGACAACTGGCGCGAGTGCAGCGCGATCGAACGCGTGATGCGGCGCAGGGCTCGCAAAATGCGCAGGTCGTACTGCTGTGAGGAATCGGATTTCGCGGCGTCAGTCATGGTTGCGGGTGGTTCGGTGAAATTCATTTCTACACGAATGATATGTGCCAAATTTATTCGAGTCAAACAAAAATCCCCCGCACGATGTAATTAAATGAACGCTGAATTGCCGAGGAAGACAGCACTATGACCGGAATTCGAGCCTGAGACGGTAGGGAGACCGCCCACAGCAGGCAGACATCATTGGGGAATTCCCTATAAAAAAACACATGTTTTTTTATTAGCCAATTATTTATCATGTGTTTTTTCAAAATCCCTCGCCGCTTATGTCGCTGCCTACCGCCCTTCTGCTGACCTTGCAGGAAAAACTGGAGCAATTGCCTCCGGAATTGCAGCGCGCAGCGCACTGGGTGGTCGCGCATCCGGCCGAAGTCGGCCTGTGGTCGATGCGGCGCCAGGCGCAGACGCTGGGCGTGGCGCCCGCCACCATGCTGCGGCTGGCGCGGGCGGTCGGCTACGCAAGCTACGAGGATTTCCGCCATCCCTTCCAGCAGGCCCTGGCCGGGCAAGGCCAACCGGGACTGCGCGACCGCGCGGCCGCCCTGCAGGCCGCGGCGGGCGAACCCGCCGCCCCCGGGCACGACGTGCTGACCGAATACCAGATCCAGGCCATGTCCTCGGTCTGCCAGCTGAATCCACCCGCCGCCTTCGATGCCGCGGTGCAGACGCTGCTGGAAGCCCGGCAGGTTGGTTTCCTAGGCACGCGCTCAGCTTTCGGCATCGCGTTCCAGATGCGCTACGCCTATCAGCTTGTCCGCCGCAACAGCGTCCTGATCGACGGCATGGGCGGCGCCCCCGCCGAGCAGGCGGACAACTTGGGCGCGGGCGATGCGCTGATCGTGATATCCCAGGCGCCCTACCCGACCGCCACGGTCCAGTTGGCGCGCCAGGCGGCGCAGCGCGGCGTGGCGCTGATCGCGCTGACCGATGACCCGCTGTCGCCGCTGGCCGTCGACGCCCGCCACACGCTGCGCTTTGCCCCGCCTGACCGCGATGGCGTGCAGGCCAGCCCCGCGCGCCAGGGGCCGGGATCGTTCTTCCACACTACCGCGGGCCTGCTTGGACTGGCTGAACACCTGATCGCCCGGCTGACCGCACGCGGCGGCGACGAGGTGCTCAATCGCCTGACCGAGGTCGAGCAGCGCCTGCGCGCCGACAACGTCTATTGGAACGGCGCCAACTCGCGCCGTCCGGGCTGAGGCCGCCGCGCCTCCGTCTTCAACCCTAGCTCACGGAAACCGCAGCATGAGCCAGACACACGTCCTGCACCGTTCTCTCCGCCAGACACCCCTGGTCGCCGCAAGCGGCCAGGGGGTATGGATCCGCGACAGCGCCGGCCGCTCCTACCTGGACGGATCGGGCGGCGCCGCCGTCTCCTGCCTGGGACACAACCACCCGGACATCCAGGCCGCCATGCACGCGCAGATAGACGCGCTGGCCTATGCCCACACCAGTTTCTTCACCACCGAAGTCGCCGAGCAGCTGGCCGACCGGCTGGTGGCCGACGCGCCGGCGGGCACGTCGCACGCGTACTTCGTGTCCGGCGGATCGGAAGCGGTGGAAGCGGCCCTGAAGATGGCTCGCCAGTACTTCGTGGAAATCGGCCAGCCGCAGCGCCGCCACATCGTCGCGCGCCGGCAGAGCTATCACGGCAATACGCTGGGTGCGCTGGCAGTGGGCGGCAACGCCTGGCGCCGCGCCCAGTTCGCGCCGCTGCTGATCGAGGTGGAGCACGTCTCGCCTTGCTACGCCTACCGCGACCAGCGCGAGGGCGAAAGCGCCGAGCAGTACGGCGAACGCCTGGCGCAGGAGCTGGAACAGACGTTCGAACGCCTGGGTCCCGACACGGTCATGGCCTTCGTGGCCGAGCCGGTGGTGGGCGCCACGTCCGGCGCCGTGACGGCGGTGCCCGGTTATTTCCGCCGCATCCGTGACGTCTGCGACCGCCATGGCGTCCTGCTGATCGCCGACGAAGTCATGTGCGGGATGGGCCGCACCGGCACGCTGTACGCGGTGGAACAGGAAGACATCGCCCCCGACCTCATTACCATCGCCAAGGGTCTGGGCGGCGGCTACCAGCCCATCGGCGCGGTGATGGCGCAACAGCGGATCGTGGACGCCATGCAGCAAGGCAGCGGGTTCTTTCAGCATGGCCACACCTACCTTGGCCATGCCATTGCCTGCGCGGCATCGCTGGCCGTTCAGAACGTGATCCGGCGCGACAACCTGCTGGAGCGCGTTCGCGTCCAGGGCGCGGGTTTGGCCCAGCGCCTGGAGCAGGCGCTGGGCGAACATCCGCACGTGGGCGACATCCGCGGACGCGGCCTGTTCATGGGCGTCGAGCTCGTGCGGGACCGGACAACCAAGCAGACGTTCGACCCCGCCCTGACGCTGCACGCGCGGATCAAGCGCGAGGCCATGGCGCGCGGCCTGATGGTCTATCCCATGGGAGGCACCATTGATGGCCGCCAGGGCGACCACGTCCTGCTGGCGCCGCCCTTCATCATTTCCGACGATGAGCTGGACCAACTGACAGAAAGGCTGGCCGGCGCCATCGACGCCGCGATAGCCCAGGCCGGCGGCTAAACGCCGCCCTCGTGCGCGGCAGGGATCCGCGCGCGCCGCCCGCCATAAACGGGCACGTGATGATTCAGCACAGGGCGAACCGCGGCTCGCGGGGCTGCCAGCCGCCGGCAAAGACCGGCAAATCACGGGGAAAACCCCCAAAAGGAGTTTGCATGACCACGTCCGTCAAACACACCTTGGGCCATCGCAATGCCTGGACGCTCGCCGCGGCGGGACTGGCGACGGCATTGCTGTCCACGGCGCCGGCTCCGGCCGCCGCCCAGCAGAAGTTCGTCAGCATCGGCACGGGCGGCGTCACCGGCGTCTACTATGCCGCCGGCGGCGCCATCTGCCGCCTGGTCAACAAAGACCGCGCGACCCACGGCATCCGCTGCTCGGTCGAATCGACCGGCGGCTCCGTCTTCAACGCCAACACCATCAAGGCCGGCGAGCTGGACCTGGGCGTCGTGCAATCCGACGTCGGCTTCAACGCCTACAACGGCGAGGGCCAGTTCAAGCAGGCGGGCGCCTTCCCGAAGCTGCGTTCGGTGTTCTCGATCCACCCTGAGCCGTTCACGGTGGTGGCGCGCAAGGAATCCAACGTCAAGGGATTCGAAGACTTGAAGGGCAAGCGCTTCAACGTGGGCAACCCGGGCTCGGGCACGCGCGCGTCGATGGAGGAACTGCTGGCCACGATGGGCTGGACGCTGAAAGATTTCTCGCTGGCCTCCGAACTGCGCCCCGATGAACACGGGTCGGCGCTGTGCGACGGCAAGATCGACGGCTTCTTCTATGGCGTCGGCCACCCGTCCGCCAATATCCAGGACCCCACCACCAGTTGCGGCGCCAAGCTCGTGCCGCTGACGGGCCCGGCCGTCGACAAGCTGGTCGAAAAGTACCCCTACTACGCCCACGCGACCATTCCCGCGGGCCTGTATCCCGGCAACCCGGCTGAAACCAAGACGTACGGGGTCACCGCCACCTTCGTGACGTCCGCCGACGTGCCCGAGGCCACGGTCTACACGGTGGTCAAGGCCGTGTTCGACAACTTCGACGACTTCAAGAAGCTGCACCCCGCCTTCGCCAACCTGAAGGCGGCCGACATGGTGAAGAACGGCCTGTCGGCGCCGCTGCATCCCGGCGCCGAGAAGTACTTCAAGGAAAAGGGCTTGCTCTAAGGCCCGTCAGACCGGCCCTTGCGCGGATCGAGGCTTACGCCCCCAGACACGCAAGGCTGCCGCTCCCCGTGCGCTTCGCGCGCTCGGGGGCACATCGCGCGCCATGGCATCGGCGCGCGCCACGATACGCAGGGGAATTTCATGACAAAAGAGTCGCATAAGCCGACCCCGGACCTGGAACAGCTCGTCGCCGACGCTGACCGCGGCGGCCGCGACGCTCGCGGTGTCGCCGGCGCCACGCTGGCCGCAGGCGCGCTGATCTGGTCCTTCTTCCAGCTCTGGTATGCGTCGCCGATACCGTTCGCGCTGAACTGGGGCATTTTCAACGACACCGAGGCGCGCGCGCTGCATCTGGGCATCGCCATGTTCCTGGGCTACCTGGCCTACCCGGCCAGCAAGCGCTCGGCCCGCGACCGCATGCCCTGGTATGACTGGGTGCTGGCGCTGACGGCAGGATTCTGCGGCAGCTATCTGTACGTCTTCTACAACGAGCTGGCGGGCCGCCCCGGCCAGCCGACGCCGATGGACGTGGGCACCGCCGTGATCGGCCTGGCCCTGCTGCTTGAAGTGACGCGCCGCGCGCTGGGCCTGCCCATGACCGTGCTGGGCCTGGTCTTCGTCGCCTACGCGCTGGCGGGTCCGTGGCTGCCCGACGTGCTGGCGCACCGCGGCGCTTCGCTGGAACGCCTGATGTCGCATATGTGGCTCACGACCGAAGGCGTGTACGGCGTCGCCCTGGGCGTGTCCGTCTCGTACATCTTCATCTTCGTGCTCCTGGGGTCGATGCTGGACAAGTGCGGCGCAGGCAACTACATGATGCAAGTGTCGTTCGCGTTGCTGGGCCACTTGCGCGGCGGGCCGGCCAAGGTCGCGGTCGTGTCCTCGGCCGTGAACGGCCTGGTATCCGCGTCGTCCGTCGCCAACGTGGTGACCGGCGGCATCTTCACGATCCCGCTCATGAAGAAGGCGGGCTATGGCGGTGTGCGGGCGGGCGCGATCGAGACGGCTTCTTCGGTCAACGGCCAGATCATGCCGCCCGTCATGGGCGCCGCCGCATTCCTGATGATCGAATACGTGGGCATCCCCTACACCGACATCATCCGCCACGCGATCCTGCCGGCCGCGATTTCCTACATCGCGCTGTTCTATATCGTGCACCTGGAGGCGCTGAAGCTGGGCATCCAGCCCATGATGGCCTCCGGCCCCGCGCGCACGCCGCTGCAGAAGCTCGCCGGCTGGGGCATGGGCATCAGCGGCACGCTGCTGGTCATGGGCGCGGTGTACTGGATCGGCACCGGCGTCCAGGCGCTGGCCGGCGCGGCGGCGATATGGGTGTTGCTGGCCCTGCTGGGCGGCCTGTACCTGTGGCTCCTGCGGGTGGCGGCCCGCCACCCGGACCTGCCGCAGGACATCGACATCAACCATCCGGTGCGTCCGCAGCCCTGGCCGACGGTGCGCGCGGGCCTGTACTTCCTGATTCCCATCGGCATCCTGGTCTGGTGCCTGAGTGTCGAAGAGCTCTCGGCCGGCCTGTCGGCGTTCTGGGCAGCCATGGCGATGTTGTTCCAGATGGTCACGCAGCGTCCGCTCATCGCCTGGTTCCGCAAGCAGCCGGCCGCCCCGGCCTGGCGCCAGGGTTGGCGCGACGCCATCGGCGGACTGCAGGACGGCGCGCGCAACATGATCGGCATCGCCATCGCCTGCGGCACGGCAGGCCTGATCGTCGGCGCCATCACCCTGACCGGGCTGGGACTGCGCATGACCGCCTTCGTCGAACTCGTGTCGATGGGCAATGTGCTGCTGATGCTGATCTTCACCGCCATCGTGTGCCTGATCCTGGGGCTGGGCATGCCCACCACCGCCAACTACATCCTGATGGCCACGCTGATGGCGCCGGTCGTAGTCGAGCTTGGCGCGCAGAACGGCCTGGTCATTCCCCTGATCGCCGTGCATATGTTCGTGTTCTATTACGGCATCATGGCCGACATCACGCCGCCCGTGGGCCTGGCCACTTTCGCCGCCGCCGCGATTTCAGGCGAGGATCCGATCAAGACCGGCGTCCAGGGGGTCACCTACGCCGCGCGCACGGCCATCCTGCCGTTCATGTTCGTGTTCAATCCGATGCTGCTGCTGATAGACGTGAACTACGGCTGGGAACTGGCGCTGGTGGTGACGGGCGCCACGCTGGCGTCGCTGGCCTTTGCCGCAGCCACCATGCGGTGGTTCCGCACCCGCTGCACGCTGGCGGAGGTCGGGGTGCTGCTGCTGGTCACGTTCATGCTGTTCCGGCCCGACTGGTTCATGGACTATTTCGCCCCCAGCCACGAAAACCGCCCGGCCTCCGAAATGCTGGCCACGGCAGCCGCCCTGCCCGACAACGGCCGGCTGACAGTCGTGCTGAAAGGCATCAACCTGGAAGGCGACGAACTGACCAAGACAGTCGCGGTCGCGCTGCCCGCGCTGGAGGGCGGCGGCAATGCGCCGGATGCCGGCCGCAAGCGACTGGCCGAGGCCGGGCTGACGCTGATGAGCCTGGGCGACCAGACGCAGATCGGCGGCGTGCGCTTTGGCAGCCGCGCACAGCGGGCGGGCTGGGAACAAGGCTGGGATGTGGTGAACGTCAAGGCGCCCAATCCGCAACGCTGGTCCGACTTCTGGATCTACGTGCCCGCGCTGTTGTTGCTGGCGGGCATGTGGCTCCGGCAGGGCCGCCGCGACGGCGGCGCGCCGGAAAGCCGGCTGCGCACCCGCGCCGCGTAGTCAGCGGGTTTGCGCGCGCCGCCAGGCCGGCCAGGCGCCGATGGTGAGCGCGCGCAGGAACCATTCGACCGGACCGTAGGCATGGCGGCGCAGCCACCACGCGGACAGCGGCAACTGTGCCGCGAAAATGGCCACCGCGATGGCGAACGCGGCCAGCGGCGACACGGCGGCGTACCACCGCAGCCCCCAGGCCGTGAATAGGAAAGCGCAGACCACCGACTGCATCAGGTAATTGCTCAGCGCCATCCGGCCCGCCGGCGCCAGCCAGCTTCCCAGGCGCCTGCCCGGACCCGTGCGCAGAGCAAGCAGGAATGCCGCCCCATAGGACAGGCTCAATAGCGGTGCGGTAAGCAGGCCCGCGGCCAGCCCCGGCAGCTCCCAGACCACCCTGGCCTGCGGCAGCGCGCTGGTTGCGTAGACGGCCGCGCCGGCCAGCCCGGGCAGGAGTCCCAGTGCGCACAGCAGCCACAGCGCGCGCGGCGAGCGCCACGGGTCCGCGAGCGCGTTGCGCCGGCCCAGCGCATAGCCGGCCAGGAACATGGCAAAGACGTACGGCCCTTGCACGAACAGCACCGTGAACCAGACGTTGTCCGTCAGCTCTTTGATGTGCTGCGCGATGGTGGTGCCGATGGTGCCCCGGTAGGCCTCGATGGACGCCAGCGCGTCGGCCTTGTATTGGGCCGCGTAGCCGGCCGGCACGGGATCCAGAAAGCTCAGGGCGCCCAGCAGCGCCCACACCGCCGAGGCCAGCACGATCAGCCACAGGGCGCGGCGCAACGCGCGGCCCGGATCCATGCGGCGGCAGAGCAGCAGCGCCAGGCCCAGCACGGCGTAGGTCAGCAGGATGTCGCCCTGATAGAACAGGATGGCGTGGGCCAGCCCCAGCGCGGCCAGTCCGGCAAGCCTGCGCAAAAAGCGCGGCGCGAAGGCGGCCCCGCCATGTTCGGCAGCCGCCATCTGCAGGGTGAAGCTGTATCCGAACAGGAAGGAAAACAGCAGGTAGAACTTGGTCTCGAACAGCCAGGCGATGAGCCAGCGCACAGTCAGGTCCAGTGGGCCTGAGTACACGGGATCGGGCACGCCCCCGCCATAGAACGGAAAGGCGAACACCCCGATGTTGACGACCAGGATGCCGAACAGCGCAAAGCCGCGCAGGGCGTCGACGTGCTCGAGCCGCGGCCGCGAGCCGCCCGTGGCGCTCATGCCCGTCCCGACGCTGCGGGCCGGCGGCGCGGCAATTGCGCGCCGCCAGTGGGCTCTTGCGTCAGGCGGCGCGCAGGCCTCAACCCAGCACCGGAGACAGCAGCGGCTGCTTGGGCCGCACATCCAGCGCACGGCCCTTGCGCGCGCGCTTGCCCACGTAGATCGCCAGCGACTCGCCCACCAGGATGTCCTCGGTGACCTTGTTGCGGTAGATGCCGGCGGCGCGCAGGCCCAGCGGGCCGACGGGCACCGTCTGGTCCAGTTTGTCCGCGCCGTCCAGCCCCATCAGGATCGTGCCGCGCCCGCCGCCGGACAGCGACTTGACCTCGTCAAGGCCGAAGACCAGGAACTTGCCCTTTTGCGACAGCAACGCCAGTTGCTTGGCGCCGGCGAACAGCGGCACCGGGCGCAGCAGCTCATCGCCCGCTTCCAGGGTGATGAACTGCTTGCCCGCGCGCTGGCGGCTGATCATGTCGGAAAGCTTGGCCGCGAAACCGTAGCCGCCGCGCGTGGCCAGCAGCCAGCGGCTGTCGGCCGGCGCCGCGATGGTGTGGACGATGCGCGTGCCCGATTCCAGGTCGATCATGGTGGTGACCGGCTGGCCGTCGCCGCGCGCCGACGGCAGGCCGGCAACCGGCACCGAGTACACCCGGCCGTTGTCGCCAACCGCGATCAGCGTGTCGGTGGTGCGGCACTCGAAGGCGCCGTACAGGTCGTCGCCCTGCTTGAAGCCGAATTGGGCGGCGTCATGGCCGTGGCCCTGGCGGGCGCGCAACCAGCCCTTTTGCGACACCACCACGGTGACGGGCTCATCCAGCACCTTGGTTTCCAGCACGGCGCGTTCGGCGGTCTCGATCAGGGTGCGGCGGTCGTCGCCATACTGCTTGGCGTCGGCCTCGATTTCCTTGACCAGCAGGCGCTTGAGCGTCGTAGGATTGTCCAGCAATTCCTGCAGGGTGATCTGGTCCTTGCGCTTGTCGGCCAGTTCCTGCTCGATCTTGAATCCTTCCAGGCGGGCCAGTTGGCGCAGGCGCATCTCCAGGATGTCCTCGGCCTGCCGCTCGGACAGTTTGAAGCGTTCCATCAGGGCGGCGCGCGGCTCATCGGATTCGCGGATGGTCTGGATGACCTCGTCCACGTTCAGGTAGACCACCATGCGGCCTTCGAGCACGTGGATGCGGTCGATGACCTTGTCCAGGCGGAAGCGGGTCCGGCGCACGACCGTGTTGGTGCGGAACGCCAGCCATTCGACCAGGATGTCGCGCAGGCCCTTCTGGCGCGGCCGGCCATCGGTGCCGATGCACACCAGGTTGATGGACGAGCTGCTTTCCATGCTGGTCTGCGCCAGCAGGGTATTGACGAATTCATCTCGGTCCACGCGCGAGGTCTTGGGCTCGAACACCAGGCGCACCGCGGCGTCCTTGCCGGATTCGTCGCGCACGGCGTCGAGCAGGTTCAGCATGACGGCCTTGGATTGGGTCTGTTCCGGCGTCAGGCTCTTCTTGCCCGTCTTGACCTTGGGATTGGTGATCTCTTCGATCTCTTCCAGGACCTTCTGGCACGACGTGCCGGGCGGCAGTTCATTGACCACCAGCTGCCACTGGCCGCGCGCCATTTCCTCGAACTGCCAGCGCGCGCGCACCTTCAGCGATCCGCGGCCCACGCTGTAGATCTGGGCGATGTCGGCCGCCGGCGTGATGATCTGGCCGCCGCCGGCGAAGTCCGGCCCCGGGATCATGGCGTGCAGCTCGGCATCCGGCAACTGGGGCTGCTTGATCAGCGCCACGCAGGCCTGGGCCACTTCGCGCAGGTTGTGCGGCGGGATCTCGGTGGCCATGCCCACGGCGATGCCGGATGCGCCGTTCAGCAGCATCACGGGCAAGCGCGCCGGCAGCATCTGCGGCTCTTGCTGGCTGCCGTCGTAGTTGGGGACGAAATCCACGGTGCCTTCGTCCAGTTCGTCAAGCAGCAGCTTGGCGATGGGCGTGAGGCGCGCTTCGGTGTACCGCATGGCGGCGGCGTTGTCGCCATCGCGCGAGCCGAAGTTGCCCTGACCGTCGATCAGCGGATAGCGCAGCGAGAAATCCTGCGCCATGCGGACCATGGCGTCGTAAGCGGCCTGGTCGCCGTGCGGGTGATATTTGCCCAGCACGTCGCCGACGACGCGCGCCGACTTGACGGGCTTGGCGCCGGCGGCCAGCCCCATCGCCTGCATGGCGAACAGGATGCGGCGCTGCACGGGCTTCTGCCCGTCGCCCACGTCGGGCAGCGCGCGGCCGCGCACGACGGAAACCGCGTAGTCCAGATAGGCCTGCTCCGCGTAGCGCGCCAGCGTGATGGCGACATTGCCGTCGCCGTCGCCGTCGGGCGGGGTGGAGTCGAACAAGCCGGGTTGATTGCTGTCGGTCATGATGTATTCAGGTAGACAATTTCATCGAAACGGCGTCATTGCGCCTCAGGGGGCCGGAGCCAGCTGGGTGTCGGCGACATGCGCGCGCAACTGCGTCCGCACCGCATCCAGCGTCGCGGCGTCCTGCCCGCGCTTGGGGATGATCACGCCCTGCAGCGTGCCAAGAATGACGTACAGGTGTTCCGGGGTTTCCTCGACGCGCCGCACATCTGCCCAGTCCATGCGCCCTGAAGCGGTGGCCGTGGAATCCGTAACGCCGTCGGGCCCGAAGTCCAGCTGGTGGCGGCCCAGGTAGAGCGTATCGGGCTGCCTGACCAGCATGCGCCGCGTGTTCATTTTCACGAGCCCGGGCAGCAGGTATTCGTAGGACAGGGCCAGCACGGCCAGGATGCCCAGCCCCACCGCCAGCCCCTCGAAATACACCGGCAGCATCTGGCCCCAATTGGGTCCCTTGCCGTCCCACGTCTGCCAGACCAGGTAGGCGAACAACGCCACGATCATCAGGATCGCGAAACGCAGGTGAGACCGGTAGCGGCGGCGGCGCAGCTCCGGCCGCTTGTAGACATAGGCGGCAAAGTCGGCGTAGTCGTCGGCGGTCAGGTCGACGATCATGCGGGCTTGCCCGGGCGCGTGCTGCGTCATCAGATGTCGAGCTCCGCCAGGTTGCCCTTTTCTTCGATCCAGGCGCGGCGCTGCGAGGACTCGCCCTTGCCCATCAGCATGTCGAACATGCGGGTGGTGTCGGCCGGGGTCTGGTCGCCGTAGCCCACGGGCAGCAGCCGGCGCGTGTCCGGGTTCATGGTGGTTTCCCACAGCTGCTCGGGATTCATTTCGCCCAGGCCCTTGAACCGGCTGACGGCCCAGGCGCCTTCGCGCACGCCTTCCTTGCGCAGTTTGTCCTGCGCGGCCTCCAGTTCGCCTTCATCCAGGCAGTAGATCTTGCGGGCCGGGCGCTTGCCCTGGGCCGGCACATCCAGGCGGAACAGCGGCGGCTTGGCCACGTACACATTGCCGGCCTCGACCAGCTTGGGGAAGTGCTTGTAGAACAGCGTCAGGAGCAGCACCTGGATGTGCGAGCCGTCGACGTCCGCGTCCGACAGGATGCAGATGCGGCCGTAGCGCAGGCCGGACAGGTCGGGCGTATCGCCGGGGCCATGGGGATCCACGCCGATGGCAACCGAGATGTCGTGGATTTCATTGTTGGCGAAGAGGCGGTCGCGATCGACCTCCCAGGAATTGAGCACCTTGCCGCGCAACGGCAGGATCGCCTGGAATTCCTTGTCGCGGCCCATCTTGGCCGAACCGCCTGCCGAGTCGCCCTCGACCAGGAACACTTCGGTGCGCGTTGCATCGCTGGATTCGCAGTCGGTCAGCTTGCCGGGCAGGACGGCCACGCCGGAACTCTTGCGTTTTTCGACCTTCTGGGCGGAACGCTGGCGCGCCTGGGCCTGGCGGATGGCCAGTTCGGCCAGCTTCTTGCCGTATTCGACATTGCTGTGCAGCCAGAGGTCCAGCGCGCTCTTGGCGAATCCGCCAACCAGGCGCACGGCATCGCGGCTGTTGAGCCGTTCCTTGATCTGGCCCTGGAATTGCGGATCCAGCACCTTGGCGGACAGCACGAAGCTGGCGCGGGCGAACACGTCCTCGGGCAGCAGCTTGACGCCCTTGGGCAGCAGGCTGTGGAGCTCCGCAAAGCCCTTGACCGCACCGAACAGCCCTTCGCGCAGACCGGATTCGTGGGTGCCGCCGGCGGGCGTGGGGATGAGGTTGACGTAGGACTCGCGCACCGCGTTGCCATCTTCGGTCCAGGCCACCACCCACTGGGCGCCCTCGCCTTCGGCGAAGTTCTCGTGGTCGGCGCCGGCGTATTGCTCGCCTTCGAAGAACGGCACCATCAGTTCGGCGCCGGTCAGCGCCTCGGCCAGATAGCCGCGCAGGCCGTCCTGGTACTGCCAGGTCTTGGTGTCGCCGGTTTTCTCGTTGACGAGCGTCACCTTCACGCCAGGCAGCAGCACCGCCTTGCTGCGCAGCAGGTGGGTCAGTTCGCCCAGCGGAATGTTGGGACTGTCGAAATACTTGGCGTCCGGCCAGACGCGCACGCGGGTGCCGGACTTCTTGCGGCCGCCCTGGTCATAGGGCGCCAGGGGTTCGGCGACGTCGCCGCCCTTGAACACCAGCCGGTTTACCGCCCCGTCGCGCCAGACGACGACTTCCAGGCGGGTGGCCAGCGCATTGGTGACGGACACGCCGACACCGTGCAGGCCGCCGGAAAAGGCGTAGGCGCCGCCGCCGGCCTTGTCGAACTTGCCGCCGGCGTGCAGGCGCGTGAACACCAGTTCAACGACGGGCGCGTTCTCTTCGGGATGCAGGCCGACGGGGATGCCCCGTCCGTCATCCTCGACGGACACGCTGCCGTCGATGTGCAGCGTGACCTGTATCTGTTTGCCGTAGCCGGCCAGGGCCTCGTCTGCGGCGTTGTCTATGACCTCCTGCACGACGTGCAGGGGGTTTTCGGTGCGGGTGTACATGCCCGGGCGCTGGCGCACGGGCTCCAGCCCCTTCAGGACGCGAATGGACGCCTCGGTGTAACGTGGAGTGGCCAAGTTATCCCCAACATCTGTGGAAAAAAACCGACATTTTACGGACAAGCCTAGATTCTGCGCGGCTCCGGGTAGGATGCGCACGACCTGACCAGGTCCGATTTCGGTAGGATGATGACAGTCACAACCGGCGCCTCCGGGTTGGACAACCCGGATCACGACGACTGCGCCGCAACATGCTACACAAATCCAGCAAACCCTGTTGTTATTAACAGTGGTATGCCTGTTGTTATTGACAGTGGTATGCTTTAGTCCATTCCACAAACAAGAACAACGGCAAGGCGCGTATTTCACGCGCCTTTTGCTGCCGAACCGAGAATCACCATCATGAGCGACCAAATCAAGAACGTCAGTGACGCCAGCTTCGATGCCGATGTGTTGAAATCCGGCCAGCCCGTGCTGGTGGACTACTGGGCTGCCTGGTGTGGCCCCTGCAAGATGATCGCCCCGATCCTGGAAGAGGTCGCCACCGAATACGCCGGCCGCCTGACGATCGCGAAGCTGAACGTCGACGAAAACCAGGGCACCGCCACCAAGTACGGCATCCGCGGCATCCCCACCCTTATGCTCTTTAAAGACGGCCAGGCTGCCGCCACCAAAGTTGGCGCGCTGTCGAAGTCGCAACTCACCGCATTCCTGGACGGCGCGTTGTAAACCGCGTGCTGTAAACGAGGGCGCCGCCGCGTAGGCGGCGCTCATTCAGTACCGCGCGAGCCCGTCCGTGGCGCGCCGCCAGAGCCCTCCTCTACTTTTCCCCCAACACTCACCGCGATGCACCTCAACGAACTGAAGGCGCTGCACGTCTCGCAGCTGCTCGAAATGGCCGCTGGCCTGGAAATCGAGAACGCCAACCGCCTGCGCAAGCAGGAACTGATGTTCGCCATCATGAAACGGCGCGCCAAGCAAGGCGAGCAGATCTTTGGCGACGGCGTCCTGGAAGTCCTGCCCGACGGCTTCGGTTTCCTGCGCTCGCCGGAAACCTCGTATCTGGCCAGCACCGACGACATCTACATTTCGCCCTCCCAGATCCGCCGCTTCAACCTGCACACCGGCGACTCCATCGAAGGCGAAGTGCGCACCCCCAAGGATGGCGAGCGCTATTTCGCCCTGGTGAAGGTGGACAAGGTCAACGGCGTGGCGCCTGAAGCGATCAAGCATCGCATCATGTTCGAGAACCTGACGCCGCTGCACCCGAATCGCACGATGCGCCTGGAACGCGACATCAAGAGCGAAGAGAACCTCACGGGCCGCATCCTGGACGTCTTCGCCCCCATCGGCATGGGCCAGCGCGGCCTGATCGTCGCCAGCCCCAAGTCGGGCAAGACGGTGATGATGCAGCACATCGCTCACGCCATCACCACGAACTACCCCGACGCGGTCATGATCGTCCTGCTGGTCGACGAGCGCCCCGAGGAAGTGACCGAAATGCAGCGCACGGTGCGCGGCGAAGTGGTGGCGTCGACCTTCGACGAACCCGCCACCCGCCACGTGCAAGTGGCCGAAATGGTCATCGAAAAGGCCAAGCGCCTGGTCGAAATGAAGAAGGACGTCGTGATCCTGCTGGACTCGATCACGCGCCTGGCCCGCGCCTACAACACCGTGGTGCCGGCCTCCGGCAAGGTGCTGACCGGCGGCGTCGACGCCAACGCCCTGCAGCGTCCCAAGCGCTTCTTCGGCGCAGCGCGCAACCTGGAAGAAGGCGGCTCGCTGACCATCCTGGGCACCGCGCTGATCGAAACCGGCAGCCGCATGGACGAAGTCATCTACGAAGAATTCAAGGGTACGGGCAACTCCGAAGTCCACCTTGAACGCCGCCTGGCCGAAAAGCGCGTCTACCCGTCGATCAACCTGAACAAGTCGGGCACCCGCCGCGAAGAGCTGCTGATCGCCCCCGACCTGCTCCAGAAGGTCTGGGTGCTGCGCAAGTTCATCCACGACATGGACGAAGTCCAGTCCATGGAATTCATCCTGGACAAGATGCGCGCCACCAAGACCAACGCCGAATTCTTCGACATGATGAAGAAGAAGTAAGCAGGGTCTCGCACCTGGCACGGAACCGCCCTACGGGGCGGTTTTTTAATGCCCGATCGCTAGGCATGCGGCCCCAGCCGGCGGGCCGTCCACCATGGAGTGGACGGCGCTTTTATTGCGCCGACGGGTCAGTGTTCGATGAATTCCGGCATGCGGCGCGGCGTCGAATCCGCGGGCCGGGGAGTCTGCTTGTCCGGCTGCTTGCCAGAGCCGTCGATGGGCTCGACGCGCGGATCATCCCAACTGCCGGTCACGGCATATTCCATGGTCATCGCGCGCGCCAGCGGCTGCTTGAGCAGCCACTGGGTGACGAACGCGCCCAGGCCGATCAGCGGATTGACCGCCAGTGCGGTCACCATCGCCGCGCCGCTGGCGTCCAGGTTCGGAATGACCACCGCCTTCAGGTCCCAGCGTTCCTTGATGAGATCCACGCCCCCCGCCAGGACAATGGCGGCCACCGGCCCGTTGATCTTGTAGCCCTCGGTGCTCACCATTCCGTCGGCTGCCTTCAGCTTTCCGCGGATGGTGTCGAACGGGAACCCGTCGCGCAGCAGATTCGTCGGATTCACGTCCAGCCGCGCCAGCCGTTGCAGCGATTGCAGCGACAGCAGCTCCAGCAGGCGCGCCGTGCGCGAATTGACGTGCATGAAGCGGCCGTTGTCCAGGCTCACGATCACGTCGCCCGACATATCGGCAATGTTGTGCGTCCACGGCAGGTTGCGCCAGGTGGCCTTGCCCTGGACCGTGCCCTTGCCGCCCGACACGACATTTTCATAGCCGATCCGGTTCATGAAATTGCCGACGTTCTCGAACGTGACGGCGGCGTCGACGCTCAGCCCGCGGTCCGCCCCCTCGAGGCGCCAGTTGCCCGTGGCGTTCAGGGCGGCCGACTCGTTCGTGATGGTCAGCTTGTCCAGGCGCCACTGCCGCCCGCGCTCCAGGTTCGTGCCCGTCACCTGCAGTTCGCCCAGATTCTTGCCATAGAGCAGGAACTCCTTGGCCTGCAGGTCGATCGCCGGAATATCCGACAGGTCGTTGCCAGACGCCAGGGCCTTATCGGCCTCATTTGCATCGCCCTCGCCGCCGAACGACAGGTGCTTCAGACGCGCCGTGATCTGCCCCGCGATCGCGCCGGAGGCTTCGCGCCATTCCAGCGTGCCCGTTGCCTGGCGCGACTGCAGGTCCACGCGCCATTGGGCGGGCGCCGGACGCGTGGCGTACAGGGTCAAGTCGTTCAAGGCGTAGCCGCCGGTGCGCAAAACGCCTGCCGCCAGGCTGACCCGCTCGGGCTGCGGCAGCAGCGGCTTCGGTGCGGGCCGGCCCTTGACGGGCGGAACGCTGAATCCGTCCGAGACGGTTTCCCAGCCGTCCACGTCCAGCTCCGGAAGGCTCGCATTCAGGCTCAGTCCGCGCTCGGGCAGGCTGGCGGGCCGGCCGATGCCCAGGGCGCCGCGGGCAAAATACGATGGCGCGGCATCCGCGGGGTCCCGTTCGAAGATGGCGTTGACGCCTTCGCCCAGGCTGGCCGTCAGCCAGCGCCGGTTTTTCGCGCCGCGGTCCTGCGCCGGCCCCCACTGCAATTTCAGCAACTGAGACGACTGGGCGGATTTCCCGGCTGGCGCGGGCATGTCGATCGCCATGCCAACCAGATCCGATTCCGCGGAAACATCGACCGCGCCGCCCTTCTGGTAACCCAGCCGCCCTTTATAGGCGGCCCGCCCGGAAAAGCGCGACATCGACGGCGCCCGGCTCAGTTGCGTCAGCCCCTGGCCCGTCAGCGTCCCGTCAAAGTGCAGAACGTCCGAGCTTTGCGCGAGCGCGCCGTGGATGTTGACGGGACCGCCAAGGAACTGCGCCTTGATACCTTTGGTCTGCACGCCTTTTTCCGAGAATTCCAGGTCGCCACGCATCTGGCTGAGCAGCGGGATTTCCGGCATGAACGTGAACGAGTTGTCGGCAAACCGGATACGCCCCTGCACCTGCGTATCGTCGGTATTGAGCAGCGGCACTTTCAGGTTGAGCGGCATGTGCCAGTCCCCGGTGCCGTGCGCCTCGTCCAGCGCGCCGTCCAGCAGCCCGCCCAGCGGCGAGTTCGCCGCCATCGCAAGATAGGCCGACACCGGGCCCGAGGTCTCGCCGGAAAGCTGGAGTTCCGAGTTGTGCTCCATGTCGGGAATGGCTGCGGTCACCGCGCCCAGCGTGACGGTCTGGCCGGGGCCGGTGTGCGCCAGGGCGCCGCCCGGACTGTCCAGGCTCAGGCTCACCTTGTCGATACGGAAATTGCCGGACAGGTTCTCCAGCATCGGCCAGCCCTTGCGGTGCGGCCGGGCGGGCGCGTAGTCGACCTTGGCGCCCGCATAGGCGCCGGCGATGACGAACTCGCCCGCAACGCCCGGCGCGCCGTAGGGAAAGTCGTCCAGGTCGCCCTTGAGCGTGATGGCGGCGGAACGTATCTCGCCAGCGGGCAGGCCTTCGGCCAGCCATTCGCGGGCGTCGGCGTTGACCTCCAGCGGCAGATAGCGATGAATGGCGGGCATGGACGCGCGCGTCATGGTGCCGCGCATGTCCGCACTGCCCGCGGCGGTCTTGCCTTCCTTCAGCCATTGCCCTTGCAGGCGCAGGTCCAGGTCATCGTTGATCACATGCAATTTGGCGATGTCCACGAACCAGTTGTTCGCGTCCGGTCCTTTTACCTTGGCGTCCAGCTCCACATCCCGCGCTTCCAGCGTGGGATTTTCGAATATGCCGGGCAGCGTCACGCGCAGCTGCTGCACCGCCCCCTTGACCGCCACGTCGGCCGCGCCCTTGCTGCGCGCCAGCGGCAGGCCGTCAATGTGGATGAAATCGCCGGGCAGCGCCGAAAACTGCAACTGCGCGGAGCCGCCGCGCACCGCCGGGCCATCGGGCGCGGCGGCCCAGGCCACGCCGCGCACCGCGACGTCGCCGGCAAATTCCCTGAACTGGCCATGATCCAGTTGCCACCACGCGCGCGCGGCCAGCCTGCCCTCGACCGGGGGCACGTCGATCCACGGCGACCACGCAAGCGGTTCCAGGTCCTCGATTTGCGCGAACAGCTGGCCGCTCCAGTTGGAGGGCTTCTTCGCATCCGCGGCGAACAGGCTGCGATTGAATTCGCCGCGCAACTCCAGCTTGTGGGCAAGCGCCGCGCCGGCCGACGCCTGCAGCACAAATCGGTGCGAGAGGTTGCCGTTGCGCACCAGCAAGTCGACGCTGTCCAGCGTGAGCTCGGGCGCCTGGCGCAATTCGTCCTGCCATCGGATCGTGGCGTTGCGGACCAGCAGTTCGCGCTGGGCGGCCAGCCAACGCAACCCGGGATGATTCAGGTCCGATCCGTGATCGCTGGCGGTCAGGTCTATGTTTTGCCCGGCCACCCAGAGGTGGTTGGCCGCATCCCGCCGCAGCGTCAGTTCCGGCTTGTCGAGCTTCAGGCGCACCAGCGTGGGAGAAAGCGCCAGGATGCTGCGCCAGGCCACCACCGCCGAGACGGATGGCAAGGTCAGCACCGGGGCAACCTCGTCGTCGTAGACCTGGACGGAGGCAAGATCGAGCCTGGGATTGAGCCCCTGCCAGTTGGCGCTGATCGCGCCGATCGTAACTCGGGCGCCCAACGCCTGGCTGGCGTAGGCTTCGATCTGAGGGCGCCACTGGTCCACACGCGGAAGGACCCAATAGCGCACGCCCAGAAACCCGATGGCGAGCACGCCATATACGGTCAGCGCGGCCCAGAACAGGCAGCGGAACACTTTTTTTGGAACAGACACGGAGCAGTGGGCAGGAGGAGATGTCTTGCAGTATCGTCCCCACTTATACCTGAAACACGCACATCCGTCTTCGCACATTTCGCCATGACCAACCCGTCCCTGCTTGCCCCCGCTCTCGCCTGGTCCGGCCACCTGCGCCGCCGCCTGGACGCCCACCCGGATCTGGCCGCCTGGCTGGCCGGCGCCGTGCAACATCCGGTCACGCCTGCCGTGATGGACCAATGGCTAGCCGAGCTGGCGGGCCCCTCCGCGCCCGCCGTGCTGCCCGTGGACGCCTGCCGCATGGTGCTGCGCAAATTGCGCGAGCGCGTGTTCAGCGTGCTTATCGTGCGGGACCTGACGGGCCAGGCGCAGCTTGAAGAAGTCGTCGGCGCCATGACCACGCTGGCGGACATGGCGGTGGCGGCCGCCTATCGCAGCGTCGCCGCCGACCTGGCGTCCGTGCATGGTATGCCGCGCGACCCCGCCACCGGCAAGCCGCAAGAGATGCTCATCGTCGGCATGGGCAAGCTGGGCGGCTGCGAATTGAACGTGTCCTCGGACATCGACCTGATCATGCTGTACGGCGAGGAAGGAGAAACCGACGGACCGCGCCGCATCAGCCATCACGAGTTCTACGGCCGCCTGACGCGGCGGATGATGCCCGTGCTGTCCGAGGTCGACGCCAACGGCCAGGTGTTCCGGACCGACTTGCGCCTGCGTCCTGATGGCGACTCCGGTCCGCTGGCCTGGAGCCTGGACGCGCTGGAGCATTACCTCATCGGCCAGGGCCGCGAATGGGAGCGCTACGCCTGGCTCAAGGCGCGCCTGATGCCCGCCAAAGCCTTCGAAGACAGCGACAGCGCCGCGCAAGCCAGGCAGCTGGAAAGCCTGCGCGTGCCGTTCGTCTACCGCAAGTACTTCGATTTCGACGCGCTGGCCGCGTTGCGCGCCCTGCGCGAGCGCATCCGCCAGGACTGGCAGCGGCGCGCGATGACGCGAAGCGGCATCGACAGCGCCAACAACATCAAGCTGGGCGACGGCGGCATCCGCGAGATCGAGTTCGTGGTGCAACTGGCCCAGCTGATCCGCGGCGGCCGCATGCCCGCGCTGCAAAAGCGCGGGCTGCTGGAAGCCCTGCACGCGGAACGCCTGGCCGGGCTGGTGCCCGACGACGACGCGCGCCGCCTGGAAGACGCGTACCGGTTCCTGCGCCGCACCGAACATGCCCTGCAGTATCGCGAAGACGAGCAAACCCACCTGCTGCCCGGCGATCCGGCCCAGCGAGCCGCACTGGCCGCCGCCCTGGGCTTTAGCCACGACGACTTCGAGCGCACGCTGGCGGAACACCGCGAATTCGTTTCACAGACCTTCCGCAATGTCTTCCGCATGGTGGGCATGGGCGAAGAGGACGCCGCGCCCGCGACGGGCAGCGCCGATACGGCCGCCAGCCAGGACGAGCCGGACAGCGAAAGCGAACTCAGCGATCAGATCCGCCAGGCGTTTGGCGACGACGCGCAAGACCTGCTGCGCCGGGCCGAAACCCTGTCGGGCAGCCACCGCGTGCGCAGCCTGCCCGAAAGCAGCCGGCGCCGCATGGAGGTCCTGCTTCCGGCGGCCCTGCGCGCGGCCCTGCAGACGCCCGCCCCGCGCGAAGCGGCGGTCCGCCTGTTCGACCTGATCGAGAAGATCGCCCAGCGCAGCGCCTACCTGGCGCTGCTCGCCGAATACCCGGACACGCTGGCGCGCGTTGCGCGCATGGTCGCCGCCAGCCCCTGGGCCGCGCAGTACCTCACGCAGCACCCCCTGCTGCTCGACAGTCTGATTGATTGGCGCACGCTCTACGAACCGCTGGACTTTGCCCAGATTGCCCGCCAACTGACCGCGGATCTGGACGCGTGCCGCCTGCCCGACGGCGCTCCCGACATCGAGCGTCAGATGAACCTGATGCGCGATGTGCAGCGCCAGGCCAGCTTCCAGTTACTGGCGCAGGATCTCGAAGGCGAGCTCACGGTGGAGAAACTGGCCGACCAGTTGTCGGCGCTGGCCGACCTGCTGCTGACCGAAACGATCCGCCGCGCCTGGCCGCTGGTGAACAAAATTGAGGGTGCCGAGCCGCGCTTTGCCGTCATCGCGTACGGCAAGCTGGGCGGCAAAGAGCTGGGCTACGCGTCCGACCTGGACCTGGTCTTCCTGTTCGACGACCCGCGCGAGGACGCCGCGGAAGTCTATGCCAAGCTGGGACGCCGCATGACGTCCTGGCTGTCGACCATGACCTCATCGGGCCGGCTGTACGAAGTCGATCTGCGCCTGCGTCCGGACGGCGATGCGGGGCTGCTCGCCGTCTCTCTGGAGGCCTTCGAGCAATACCAGCACAAGCACGCCTGGGCCTGGGAACACCAGGCGCTGACGCGGGCGCGGTTTGCCTCTGGAGACGCCGGCGTCGGAGCCGCCTTCGAGAAAATCCGCGAGGACATCCTGGTGCTGCCGCGGGATGCCGCGGCGCTGCGCGAAGAAGTCCTGGCCATGCGCGAAAAAATCAATGCGGGCCACCCGAACTCCACCGACCGCTTCGACCTCAAGCACGACCGCGGCGGCATGGTCGACGTAGAGTTCGTCACGCAATACCTGGTGCTCTGCCACGCCGGCACGCATCCCGTGCTGGTGCGCAACCTGGGCAATATTGCGCTGCTGCGCCTGGCGGGCGAAGCCGGCCTGATACCGCCGGATCTGGCCTCCCGATCCGGCGACGCCTACCGCACGCTGCGCCGAGTCCAGCACCAGTTGCGCATGCAGGGGGTTGAAAAGGCCCGCGTGGCCCCTGACCAGTTGCAGGACGAGCGGGCCGCCGTCAGGGCGCTCTGGGACACCGTGCTGGGTTGACGCAACGGACAAGCGCAGAATTCCGGCGCCCGGGAGAGCCCTGGCGGCGCCTTGCCGGGCTTGCCAGCCTTGCCTGCGCCAACTCGTCGTAAAATAAGGGGTTTTCCGCCTTTTTGTCTGCTCGCCATGTCTGAACTTGTCCGCCCCAAACTCGACCTGCCCACCGGCCGCAGCAAGGTGCTGATGCATTCGTGCTGCGCGCCCTGTTCCGGCGAAGTCATGGAGGCCATGACCGCCTCCGGCATCGACTACTCGATCTACTTCTACAACCCGAACATCCATCCGGTCAAAGAGTACGAAATCCGCAAGCAGGAAAACATCCGCTTCGCCGAGCAGCACGGCATCGAGTTCATCGACGCCGACTACGACATGGACAACTGGTTCGATCGCGTCAAGGGCATGGAAAACGCGCCAGAGCGCGGCGAACGCTGCACGGCCTGCTTCGACATGCGCTTCGAGCGCACCGCGCTCTATGCCCACGAGCACGGCTTCGACACCATCACCAGCTCGCTGGGGATCTCGCGCTGGAAGGACATGAACCAGATCAACGGCTGCGGCGAACGCGCGGCCGCGCGCTACGACGACCTGGTCTACTGGACCTACAACTGGCGCAAGGGCGGCGGTTCTGCGCGCATGATCGAAATCAGCAAGCGCGAGAACTTCTACCAGCAGGAATACTGCGGCTGCGTCTATTCACTGCGCGACACCAACCGCCACCGCCGCGCGCAGGGCCGCGACCGCATTCATATCGGCGTCAAGTTCTACGGCAAGGAAGACCTGATCAACGAGGAGCAGCTCTGATCCTCGACTAGCCGGCCCGCATCGCCGCCCCGCGCGGCGCGCCGGGCAAGAAAAAGGCCTGGCGATCCGCGCCGCGCGCGTCACGCCAGGCCAGCCGCGGCGCCCCGTGGGGGCCGCGATCCTCATAGTTTCATCAATCCAGCATCAGCACCGTGGCGCCGGTGGTCTTGCGCGAAGCCAGCGCGGTCTGCGCTTCGCCGGCCTGCTCCAGCGTGTAGCGCTGGTCGATGCGAACCTTGATCTTCTTCTTCAGGACCAGACCGAAGAGCTCATCGGACGCGGCCTGCAACTTCTCCAGCGTGTTCACGTGCACGCCCAGCGACGGACGCGTGACGTACAGGCTGCCCTTCTGGTTCAGCACGGCCAGGTTCACGCCGGCCACCGGGCCGGACGCATTGCCGAAGCTGACCATCAGGCCGCGCGGCTCGATGCAGTCCAGCGACGTTTCCCAGGTGTCCTTGCCCACGCCGTCATACACCACCGGCACCTTCTTGCCCCCGGTCAGTTCCAGCACGCGCTCGGCCACGTTCTCGCGCGAGTAGTCGATGGTTTCCCATGCGCCGTTGGCGCGCGCCAGCTCCGCCTTTTCGGGGCTGGACACCGTGCCGATCAGCTTCACGCCCAGGGCCTTGGCCCATTGGCACGCGATCAGGCCCACGCCGCCCGCGGCGGCATGGAACAGGATGGTCTCGCCGCCCTGCAGGCGGTAGGTCTGGCGGAACAGGTACTGGACCGTCAGGCCCTTGAGCATCAAGGCGGCGGCTTCGTCGAAGGCGATGCCCTTGGGCACCTTCACGACCTGTGCGGCCGGCACGTTGCGCGCCTTGGCGTAGGCGCCGATGGGGCTCTGGCCGTAGGCGACGCGGTCGCCCTTCTTCAGGTGTTTGACGTCGGCGCCCACGGCGGTCACCACGCCGGCGGCTTCAAAGCCCAGGCCGTGCGGCAGCGGATGCGGATACAAGCCCGTGCGGAAATAGATATCGATGAAGTTCAGGCCGGCGGCGTGCTGCTCGATCGTGACTTCATTGGCGGCGGGCGGAGGAACTTCGACCTCGACCAGCTTCAGGACTTCGGGACCACCGTGCTGCTCGATACGAATTGCCTTGACGAGATTGCTGGCCATGCTGGCCTCCTTTCATTGGAAATAACGCGAATTAACCCTGAAACCCAGACTTCAACGCGGGGGCTGCTGCCCGTCGCCCTGCGCGGCGGGCGCACGGCGGGCCCCGCCCCCCATCAGCGCGAACACGCCCGCCAGCACCAATATGGTTCCCGCCATCTGCCACACCGTGATGGGCTCGTCCAGGAACCATGCAGCCAAAAACAGCACGGATACCGGTCCAACCATGCCCAGCAGCGACGCAGTGGGCGCGCCAATGAGCGACACCGCCCACATCAGCATGAACACCGGCACCACCGTGTTGAGCGTGGCGTGAATGACAGAATATCCATATACCGCGACAGGCTGAACCAGCATCGAAGCGGGATGAACCAGGAAAAACTGGATGATGCAGGCCACGCACGACACCAGCATGGCGTAGGCCACCAAGCGGGTTGCGCCGATCCGCTTGATCAGTTCCCCGGAACAGATCAGGTACACAGAATAGCTTGCCGCGGAGCCGAAAACGAACAAAGACCCTAACAACACCTCGCTGCCGCCGCCAAAGGACAAGTCGTGCGCGAACACCAGCACCACGCCGGCATACGACAGCACCATGGCCATCCACTGCCGGCGCTCGATCGGTCGCTTGAACCAGAACGCGGACAGCAGAACCACCAGCGAGGGGGACAGAAACAGGATCAGGCGTTCCAGGCTGGCGGTGATATAGCGCAGGCCCAGGAAGTCCAGGAAGCTGGAAAGGTAATAGCCCAGGAGGCCCAGGACGCACACCTGAATGCGTTCTTTCGTGGTCAGCGTGACGATCTCGCCGCGCGCGGCCCGGCGCGACTGATGCCAGGCCACCGCCGCGAAAAACGGCATGGCGAACAACATGCGGAAGGCGATCAGGGTGACGGCATCAATACCGTAGCGGTAGGTGAACTTGACGACGATGGCCTTGGCGGAAAACAGGATCGCGCCAAGCACCGCCATGGAGATCCCGGCGGCGCGGCTGGAAGCCAGCGGACCCGCCGTAAGCTTGGCAATGCGATTCATGCGATGATTTTAAATTCACGACAAGAATATTTGCAGGCTTTTTCCCCGGCATGACCCGACAACGCGCCCTCTCCTACATCCACATTGCCGCCGTGCTGTTCGGCCTGACCGGCGTTTTCGGCGAACTGATCCAGGCCAGCGCGGCGGTGATCACACTGGGCCGCGCCGTCTTCGCGGTCATTTCGCTGGGCATCTTCGCACGCCTGCGCCGCAAGCCCTTGCTGGGCGCGCTGACGCCCGCCCAACTGTTCGTGCTGGTCATCGCCGGCGTCCTGCTGGCGGCGCATTGGGTCACGTTCTTCATTTCCGTGAAGGTGGGCGGCATCGCCATCGCGACGCTCGGCTTCGCCAGTTTCCCGGCCTTCATCACGCTCTTCGAGGGCCTGATTTTCCGGGAACGGGTGCGGCTGGCCGAATGGCTATTGCTGGCGCTGGTGACCGCCGGCCTGGTGCTGGTCACCCCGTCTTTCGACCTGGCCGACCAGGGCACCATCGGCCTGGCCTGGGGCCTGCTGTCGGGGCTGAGCTTCGCGCTGCTGGCCCTGAGCAACCGCCGGTCGGCTTCCGGCATGGATCCGATGCAGGTCGCGTGCTGGCAAAACCTGGTGGTTGCGCTGGTGATGGTGCCCTTCGCCGTCGGCCAGTTGCCCGCCTTGCCCGCCCTGGACTGGTTCTGGCTGGCGCTCCTTGGCATCTTCTGCACCGGGCTGTCGCATTATCTTTTCGTGTCCAGCCTGATGCGGCTGAACGCGCGCAGCGCCGGCCTCGTGATCGCCCTGGAACCCGTCTACGCCATTGCCTTCGCCTGGGTGCTGTTCAGCCAGGAGCCCACACCGCGCATGCTGGCCGGCGCCGCCCTGATTGTGGCGGCCATCGTCTGGTCCGGCCTGCGCAAGCAGGCGCCGGCGGCGGCGGACCCCGCCCCGGCCCCAAAATAGCAGCCTTGACAATAACTGACTAGGCAGTAAAATTCGGCGCATGAATGCCGCGCCCGCCCCAACTTCGCCCGAGTCTTCGGACTCGCCCGTCCACTACCGCAACGACACCCGCTGCATGGCGGAGGACAACGCCGGCTTCCTGATCAAGCTGGCCTATCACTCCCTGAACCGGATGCTGGACCAGGAAATGGCGCCGCTGGACCTCACCGCCATGCAGTGGCGTCCGCTGGCGATGGTCTTTCTGGGCCGCGCCGACACGCCGGCGGAGCTGGCCCGGCTCAACGACATGGACACTGGCGCCATGACCCGCGCGTTGGATCGCCTGGAAGCCAAGGGATTGCTGCGTCGCAACCGCAGCCAGGAGGACCGCCGCGTGGTGAAGATCGAACTCACCGACCTGGGCGCAGCCAAGGCTCGCGAGATCCCCGCCAATATCGCCCGCGCGCTCAACCATCATCTGCGCGGCTTTTCCACGGAAGAAGTTGGGCAGCTCATGCACCTTCTGCGCCGGATGATCGCCAACGGATCTGCGTCCGGCGCCTCGCCCGAACGCTGACGCCGCCCCCGTCCACGAAAGACGGGGTTTTATTTGGCATAATCATTGCCTAGGCAAATACAGATTAATCAATTACTTTCAGCTAACAGTCAGGATGAAACGCCTTATTTCTACCGTATTGGTGCTGGCCCTGAGCGGTTGCGCACTGATGGACTCCGAGCCTCAGCCCGTGGCGGCGCTGGACGCTGCCAAGCTGGGATTGGCCGGACAAGCCGCCGACTGGCCCACCGCGCAATGGTGGGCGCGCTACGGCGATCAGCAACTGGATGCGTTGCTGGCCGAAGCGCTGGCGAACAGTCCGTCGATGACTGCGGCACAAGCGCGTCTGGCCAAGGCCAACGCGGCAGTCAGTTCCGCCCGCGCGCCGCTTTTCCCGCGCGTGGACGCAAACTACACACTGACCCGCGAACACCTGTCCAAGGACTACATTTATCCGGCCCCGCTGGGCGGATCCGTCGTCAGCGACAACCGGCTGGCGCTGGATTTCAGCTATGAGCTGGATTTCTGGGGCAAGAACCGTTCACGCCTGCAGTCCGCGGTGTCGCAGCAGGAGGCCGCCGCCGCGGATGCGCAGGCCGCGCGCAACCTGCTGGCCAGCGCCACGGTGCGCGCCTACCTGAACCTGCAGAACGCGTTTGCGCAGCGCGACGTGCTAAAGCGCGTGCTGGAGCAACGCGCCGAAGTGCTGTCGCTGACCCAGGGCCGCTACTCGGCCGGACTGGACACCCAGGTCGAGGTCAAGCAGGCCGAATCGTCGCTGGCATCCGGCAAGGTCGAATTGACCCAGACGGAAACCACCCTGGCGCAGTTGCGCAACCAGGTCGCCGCACTGGCCGGCGCGGGTCCGCAACGCGGACAAAGCCTGGTCCCGGTCGCGCTGACCGCGCCGGCAGGCGAGGTGCCCGCCAGCGTTCCGCTGGACCTGCTGGGACATCGCCCCGACGTCGCCGCCGCCAAATGGCGCGCACAAGCCGCCCGCCACGCCATCGACAGCGCGAAGGCCGAGTTCTACCCCAATGTGAACCTGGCCGCGTTCGCCGGCTTCCAGGCCATGGGCACCGGCAACCTGCTGGGCGCCGATGCCCGCATGGCCGGATTCGGCCCCGCCGTCACGCTGCCCATCTTCCATGGCGGCGAACTCAACGCCAATCTTGCGGGCCGCCGCGCCGACGCGGACCTTGCCGTCTCCGACTACAACCAGACCGTGCTGGATGCCGTGCACCAAGTCGCCGATGCGCTGGACGGATTGCGCCTGCTCGACCAGGAAAAGGCGCAGCAGCGCCAGGCGCGCGAAGCCATCGAGGCGGCCTACGAGCTGGCCGTCAACCGCTACAAGGCCGGCATGGGCAACTACATCACCGTGCTGATCGCGCAGACTGGCGTGCTCGCCCAGGCGCGCCTGGACACGGACCTGCGCATCCGCGCCTATCAGCTCGACGCCGACCTGGCCACCGCCCTGGGCGGCGGCTACGCCCCCCAGGCCGAGCCGGCCACGAACACCATTCATTGAACGATTCCCGGATTCAGACGTCATGAACGCTGCCACTCCCTCGACCCACCCTGCCCGCAAACGCCTGCTGCTGACGGCCACCGGGACATTCATCGTTGTCGCGATCGCCTACGGCATCTGGTGGGCGCTATTCGGCGCCCACTTCGAAAGCACCGACGACGCCTACGTGCACGGCAACCTGGTGCAGATCACGCCCCAGGTTCCAGGCACCGTCGTCGCCATCGAGGCCGACGATACCGAGACCGTCGTTGCCGGCCAGCCGCTGGTGCGCCTGGACCCGGCCGACACCGAAGTCGCGCTGCAACAGGCGCAGGCCAAGCTTGCGCAGATGGTGCGTCAGGTGCAGACCTATTACGTGCAGAACGATGCGCTCGCCGCCGACGTCGACCTGCGCAACGCCGACATCCTGCGCGCCCAGGCCGAGCTGACCCGTGCGCAAAGCGACGTGAAGCGCCGCCAGCAACTCGCCAAGTCCGGCGGTGTCAGCGGCGAAGAGATTCTGCACGCCGAAGTGGCCCTCAAGTCCGCGCAGTCCGGCGTCGCGCAGGCCAAGGCCGCCCTGGCCGCCGCGCAGGCCAAGCTGGCGACCAACCAGGCCTTGACGCAAGGCACCTCGGTCGCCGACCACCCCGACGTGCGCCAGGCGGCCGCCAACCTGCGCAATGCCTGGCTCGCCCAGTCCCGCACCGTGTTGCCCGCCCCCGTGGGCGGCGTCGTCGCGCGCCGCAGCGCCCAGGTGGGCCAGCGCGTGGCGCCCGGCTCGGCGCTGATGACCGTCGTGCCGCTGGACCAGGTCTGGGTCGAGGCCAACTTCAAGGAAGGCCAGCTGCGCAAGATGCGCATCGGCCAGCCGGTGAAAATGTTCGCCGACCTGTACGGCAGCTCGGTGACCTACCACGGCACCATCGCCGGCCTGGACGCCGGCACGGGCAGCGCCTTCGCCCTGCTGCCCGCCCAGAACGCCACCGGCAACTGGATCAAGGTGGTGCAGCGCGTGCCCGTGCGCATTACGCTGGACCCCGAAGACCTGAAGAAGCATCCGCTGCGAGTGGGGCTGTCCATGGATGTGGAAGTCGACGTAGGCAAGCAGGAAGGCGAGGCACTGACGCAGGTGGCCCGCAAAGAACCGGCCTGGTCGACGCGCGCCTTCGAGCCGGCGCATGACGACGTCGACGCCATGATCAGCAAGATTATCGAAGCCAATCTCGCATCATGAGCACGGCCGCCCAGCCCGCGGGCGCAGGCGCGCCCGTTGACGCCACCCGCCCCCCGGGCACGCATCCGCCGCTGGAAGGCGCCACCCGGATCATCGGGTCGATCGCGCTGTCCACGGCGGTGTTCATGAACGTGCTGGACACGTCGATCGCGAACGTGTCCATTCCCACCATTTCTGGCGACCTGGGCGTGAGCACCAGCCAGGGAACCTGGGTCATCACTTCCTTCGCCGTCGCCAACGCCATCACGGTGCCGCTGACCGGCTGGCTCACGCAACGCTTCGGACAGGTGCGCCTGTTCCTCATTTCCACACTGCTGTTCGTGCTGGCGTCCTGGCTTTGCGGCTTCTCGCCGTCGCTGGAGGCGCTGATCGCCTTTCGCGTGCTGCAGGGCGCGGTGGCGGGCCCCATGATCCCGCTATCGCAAACGCTGATGCTGGCCAGCTTTCCCAAATCCAAGGCGGGCATGGCGCTGGCGGTCTGGTCCATGACAACGCTGGTCGCCCCGGTGGCGGGGCCCTTGCTGGGCGGCTGGATCTCGGACAACTATACGTGGCCGTGGATCTTCTACATCAACGTGCCCGTGGGCCTGCTGGCCGCATGGATCAGCTGGCGCATCTACGGCAAGCGCGAGTCCGTAACGCGCAAGCTGCCCATCGACAAACTGGGGCTGGTCCTGCTCGTGGTCTGGGTGGGCGCGCTGCAGATCATGCTCGACAAGGGCAAAGAACTGGACTGGTTCGCCAGTCCCACCATCATTGCCCTGGCCGCGATCGCCTTCGTGGCGTTCGTCTTCTTCCTGATCTGGGAACTGACCGACGCCCACCCGGTGGTGGACCTGCGCCTCTTCAAGGTCCGCAACTTCACCGTGGGCGCGCTGACGCTGGCGGTGGCCTACGGCGTGTTCTTCGGCAATGTGGTCCTGCTGCCCTTGTGGCTGCAGAGCAATATGGGCTACACGGCCACCTACGCGGGCCTGGTGACGGCGCCCGTCGGCCTGCTGGCCATCCTGCTGACGCCCATCGTGGGCAAGATGCTGGCCACGCGCGACCCCAGGCAGATCGTGACGGTCGCCTTCCTGATCTTCGCGCTGGTGTGCTTCATGCGATCGGGCTTCAACACCCAGACCGACGTGCGCACGCTGATGATCCCGACCATCATCCAGGGCGCGGCGATGGCGGCGTTCTTCGTGCCGCTGACGTCCATCACCCTGTCGAGCATCGAGCCCTGGCGCATCCCGGCCGCCTCGGGCCTGTCGAACTTCCTGCGGCTGACCGCGGGCGCCTTCGGCACGTCGATCTCCACGACGCTGTGGGAAAACCGCGCCACGTTGCACCATGCGCAACTGACCGAGATCGCCAAGCCCGGCCAGCAGGCATTCGACCAGACCATGAACGCGCTGCAGAACAGCCTGGGCGTGTCGCATCAGCAGGCCCTCACCATGGTGGACGGCCTGATCAACGCACAGGCGTTCACCATGTCCGCGGTGGACGTGTTCTACGCATCGGCGGTCATCTTCCTGATGCTGACGGGATTGGTCTGGTTCGCCCGCCCCCGTTCGGCCAAGGCGGGCGGCGGCGGCGGCGCGGCGGAGGCGGCAGCGGGCGCGCACTGACGCGCTGCCCCAACACGAACGAAAGGCGCCCTCGGGCGCCTTTTTGCTTGGGACAGGCCGGAAATCAGTCTTTCAGCAGCGCCTGCCAGTCCATCCGTTCCATGATGTCGGCCGACAGTGCGCTGACCGGCGAAAGATTGAATACGGAGATGCCGCGCGCGCGCCAGAGCGCCGACGCGAACCGGAACGAAGGTTCAATGAGCCGCGGAAAATTGCGCGTCAGCCTGCTGGTCTGCGGACGCCCGCCCTCGTCGTAGAAGCGCAAGCCGCCCTGCACGGTCAGGTCCAGTCCGTGCACATACACCTGGCGCGCACCGCCGGACACGAGCACCTGCAAGGCCGCATAGGCCACCGTATCGGCATCGAACACGCCCAGCGAGGCATCGAAGCTGTATCCCAGGCCCTGCTTGGCGTCCAGCAACTGCACGTCCGGCGTCGCCGCCGCAATGCGCTTGAGCACGGCAGGCGCCACGGTGCGTTCATAGGCGCGCCTGGAGATCAATTCGATGACGCAGATGCGGCAGCGGATCTCCTCTTGAGGAATGCCCTGCATGATGTAGCGCAATACCTCGGGGAATACATACAGCGTCAGATCCTGGGCCACGATCTCGCGCACCAGGGCGATGCGGTCGCGCACGAAGTTCTGGTCGATGATGCAGTAATACTTGAACTTCAAGTCGAATTTGCGCGACAGGGCGATGGCGCCATTGACGCCCATCGCCACGCCGATATTCAGCTTGTCATAGGGAATCTGAGCGACCGACGGGCCGCTCAGGATCAGGTGCACGGTCTGGTCGGCAGGGTCGTAACCCTGCGCCAGCGGCGTGATGGGCAGCGAACGACCAAAGGCCCGGTAACCGCTGATGGAGCCTTCTTTGTCCCTCCAGATTCGCACGAAAGGCCACAAATGCTGATTGTGCCTTTGGGCGCGAGAACGCAGCATGCGGAAGAGCTTGCGCACGAAGCGGTCGGCCCGCCCGCCGCCCACATGTTCGACGGCGGGGAGGAAATTGGAGTCGTTCATCTATTGACCAAACAGGCCTTGCGGGCCGAAACCCTCAACCGGCTCGAACCAGCGACGCGATCGCGTCGCCGACATCGACGGTGGAAGCATTGCCTTTCATATCCCGTGTCCGCGGCCCGTCGGCCAGCACAGTTTCGATCGCCTTCACGACGGCGGCCGAAGCGTCGGGATACCCCAGGAAGTCAAGCATCAGCGCCCCGCTCCAGATCTGCCCGATCGGGTTGGCGATGCCCTTGCCATAAATGTCCGGCGCCGAACCATGAACCGGCTCGAAGAGCGACGGGAACTTGCGTTCCGGGTTCAGGTTGGCCGACGGGGCGATACCGATCGTGCCCGTGCACGCCGGTCCAAGGTCGGACAGGATGTCGCCAAACAGATTGGAAGCGACGACCACATCGAACCAGTCGGGGTGCTGCACGAAATGCGCGCACAGGATGTCGATGTGATATTTGTCCCAGCGCACGTCCGGATAGTTCCCGGCCATTTCGGCAACCCGCTCGTCCCACCAGGGCATGGAAATCGAGATGCCATTGGACTTGGTCGCCGCGGTCAGGTGCTTGCCGCGTTTTTGCGCCAGTTCAAACGCGAACTTCAGCACGCGTTCGGCGCCGATGCGGGTGAACACGCTTTCCTGGATGACCACTTCGCGCTCGGTGCCCTCGAACAGGCGGCCGCCGCTGTTCGAATATTCACCTTCGGTGTTCTCGCGCACGATGAAAAAATCAATCTCGCCGGGCTTGCGGTCCGCCAGCGGAGACGGCACGCCGGGCATCAGGCGCACCGGGCGCAGATTGATGTATTGGTCGAATTCGCGGCGGAACTTGAAGAGCGAGCCCCAGAGTGCCTCGTGGTCCGGCACCGTGGCGGGCCAGCCGATCGAACCAAAGAAAATCGCTTCGTGCTGGCCGATCTGCTCTTTCCAGTCGTCCGGCATCATTTTGCCGTGTTTGGCGTAATAGTCGCAGCTCCAGTCGAAATGGTCCCACTGGAAATCTATGCCGAAGCGCGCCGCCGCCGCATCCAGCACTTTCAACCCTTCAGGCACGACCTCCTTGCCGATTCCGTCTCCCGGAAGCACCGCAATCTTGTGTTTCTTAGCCACCACGTTTTCCTTTGGTTTTCAATGATAGAGCGACCGAAATCATAGGCAAAAAAAATGGCAAGGCAACACCCCCGTTACAAAACGGCAGGGTTATTGACCTGCGTATTCCCGCCGATAAGGCTCAGCGGCGGCCCTTCGATCCCAGCAACGACCCCAAAATGCCCCGCGTAAGTTCGCGTGCAATCGAGCGGGCGGAACTCTTGGCCATGGTCTGCACCACGCCATCGCGCTTGCCGCCCCGCGGACCGGTCGATCCGAACAGCACATCCTTCAGGCTGTCCATTAGTCCGCCGCCCGATTCTTCGGCTTGCGGCCGCCCGGGCGGGGCGGCCTCCGGCTTGGCGTCCGCGCGGTCCGCCGGCGCGGACGCGCGGCCAGCCAGGATTTCGTAGGCCGACTCCCGGTCCACTGCCTTTTCGTACTTGGCCGCCAGCGGGTTGCCCTGGCGCAGCGTCTGCCGTTCGGAGTCGGTGGCGGGGCCGATCCGGCTGCCGGGCGGCACGATGTACGCGCGCTCGGTCGGCATGGGCCGTCCCTTGGCGTCCAGCAGCGATACGAGCGCTTCGCCCACCCCGAGTTCGGTAATGGCGGCCTCGATATCCAGCCCCGGATTGGGCCGCATGGTCTGGGCAGCAGTCTTGACGGCCTTCTGGTCGCGCGGCGTAAACGCCCGCAAGGCGTGCTGGACGCGATTGCCCAGCTGGCCCAGGACCGTGTCGGGAATATCCAGGGGATTCTGCGTGACGAAGTAGACGCCCACGCCCTTGGATCGGACCAGGCGCACCACCTGCTCGATCTTGGTCAACAGCGCCGGCGGCGCGTCGTTGAACAGCAGGTGAGCTTCGTCGAAGAAAAACACCAGCTTGGGCTGGTCCATGTCGCCCACTTCGGGCAGCTTTTCGTAGAGATCCGCCAGCAGCCAAAGGAGGAAGATAGCGTACAGGCGGGGCGCCTGCATCAGCTTGTCGGCGGCCAGCACGTTGACCAGCCCCCTGCCCTGCGCGTCCGTGCGCATCAGGTCGGCAACATCGAGCATCGGCTCGCCGAAGAACTTCTCGGCGCCCTGAGATTCCAGCGCCAGCAGCCCCCGCTGGATGGCGCCGACGCTGGCCGACGACACATTGCCGTAGCGCGTTTTCAACTCCGCCGAGCGGTCCGCCACGTTCTGGAGCATCGCCCGCAGGTCTTTCAGATCCAGCAGCAGTTGCCCTTCGTCGTCCGCCACTTTGAAAACCAGGGTCAGGACCCCTTCCTGGGTGTCGTTCAATTCCAGGATACGGGACAGGAGCAGCGGCCCCATGTCCGTAATGGTGGCGCGCACCGGCAGGCCCTGCTCGCCAAAGACGTCCCACAGCGTGACGGGGCTGGCGCCCCACACGGGCTCGGATAGCCCCAGGCTCTTCAGGCGCTCCTGCAGCTTCGGGCTGGGCGCGCCTGCCTGTGAAATGCCGGTCAGGTCGCCTTTGACGTCGGCCATGAACACCGGCGTGCCGATGCGGGAGAAGGATTCGGCCAGCACCTGCAGCGTGACGGTCTTGCCGGTGCCCGTCGCCCCCGTGATGCAGCCGTGCCGGTTGGCCAGGGCCGGCAGCAGCGCCAACTCGGTCTGCGCGTTCTTGGCGATGACAATGGGGTTAGGCATGGACGGCTCCGGACCTTGGGGAATCAAAGGGATGCACAAGTGTAGAGCCTGCCGCCCGCCTTGTGCGCGTGGCGATATGGACACATGCGGCCCTTGCGCCGGACGCGGGGCCGCCGGCACGGTAAAATGCCGTCTTTGCAGACACTACTTTATCCTGGGAAGCCATGGCCGGACACAGCAAATGGGCCAATATTCAGCACCGCAAAGGGCGCCAAGACGCCAAGCGCGGAAAGCTCTGGACCAAGATCATTCGTGAAATCACGGTGGCGGCGCGCGCCGGCGGCCCCGATCCGGACAGCAACCCGCGCCTGCGCATGGCCTGGGACAAGGCTACCGACGCCAACATGCCCAAGGACAACATCCAGCGCGCCATCCAGCGCGGCGCTGGCGGCGCCGACGGCGACGCCTACGAGGAAGTCCGCTACGAAGGCTACGGCATCGGCGGCGCAGCCGTGATCGTCGACTGCATGACCGACAACCGCACCCGCACCGTGGCCGAAGTCCGCCACGCCTTCGCCAAGAACGGCGGCAACCTGGGCCAGGAAGGCTCCGTCGCCTTCATGTTCAAGCATTGCGGGCAGTTCGTATTCGCCCCGGGCACCCCCGAAGACCAGGTCATGGAAGCCGCGCTCGAAGCCGGCGCCGAAGACGTCACCACCGACGAAGAAGGCGTGATCGAAGTGGTTTGCGCACCGGCCGACTACGCTGCCGTGCGCAAGGCTTTCGACGACGCCGGCCTGAAGGCCGAAGTCGACGGCATCGTCATGAAGGCGCTGAACGAAACCGAACTCGCCGGCGAAGACGCCATCAAGATGCAAAAACTGCTCGACGCCCTGGAAGGCCTGGACGACGTGCAGGAAGTCTATACCACCGTCATTTTCGACGAAGCGCAGTAAATCTCCCCTTCCTGGCGCCCGGGCGGCCCAGCCCGGCTGGGCGCCAGGGGGTAATCCGGATCCGGGCCGTATCGGATCCGTTGCCTTTTCCACGGGCTAGGTCCCCATCAGGCCCTAGGCTGGCAACCATTCAGACTCACGCAACATGAAACTCCTGGTAATTGGCTCGGGCGGCCGCGAACATGCCCTCGCCTGGCGGTTGGCCCGCTCCCCGCGCGTACACAAGGTGTACGTCGCTCCGGGCAACGGCGGCACGCAACGGGCCGAGCAGATGGAAAACATCCCGCTCACCAATGCCGAGGAACTGGCCGATTTCGTCCAGCGCGAGGGTATCGCCCTGACGGTCGTCGGTCCGGAAGCGCCGCTGGCGGCCGGGGTCGTCGACGTGTTCCGCGCCCGTGGCCTGAAAATCTTCGGCCCCACCAAGGCCGCCGCGCAGCTTGAAAGCTCGAAGGACTACGCCAAGGCCTTCATGGTCCGGCACAACATCCCGACCGCTCGCTACGAGACCTTTACCGACCCGGCCAAGGCGCACGCCTACATCGACCAGGAAGGCGCTCCCATCGTGATCAAGGCCGACGGCCTGGCGGCCGGCAAGGGCGTCGTGGTCGCCGCCACGCTGGAAGAAGCGCACGCCGCGGTCGACGCGATGCTGGGCGACGGTTCCATGGGCGATGCCGGCGCGCGCGTCGTCATCGAGGAATGCCTGGTGGGCGAGGAAGCCAGCTTCATCGTCATGTGCGATGGCCGCAATGTCCTGGCCCTGGCCACCAGCCAGGACCACAAGCGCCTGCAGGACGGCGACCGCGGTCCCAACACGGGCGGCATGGGCGCCTACTCCCCCGCCCCCATCGTCACGCCGGAACTGCACCACCGCATCATGCGCGAAATCATCCTGCCGACCGTGCAGGGCATGACGCGCGACGGCATTCCTTACACGGGTTTCCTTTACGCCGGCCTGATGATCGCCCCCGGCGACGATCCCGACCGCGAGATCAAGACCCTGGAATTCAACTGCCGCATGGGCGACCCCGAAACCCAGCCCATCATGATGCGCGTCAAGAGCGACCTGCTCGATGCCCTGGAGCACGCCGTCGACGGCACGCTGGACCAGGCCGACATCGTCTGGGACCGCCGCACCGCCCTGGGGGCCGTGCTGGCCGCTCACAATTACCCGAACACGCCGCGCACCGGCGACGTCATCCGCGGCCTGCCCGCCGATGCCGAGGACTGCATGGTCTTCCACGCCGCCACCAAGCTCGACGGCGACGAAACCAAGACCACCGGCGGCCGCGTGCTGTGCGTCACGGCGCTGGGCGACTCCGTCAAGATGGCGCGCGACCGCGTCTATGAAGCCATCGACGGCATTCACTTCGACGGCCGCCAATACCGCACCGACATCGGCTGGCGCGCGCTCAAGCCGTCGCAGCAGAAGCCCAAGTCCAACGCGTAACCGGAACCGCCAATGACCGCACTGCCCGTCTCCGCCGTCAGGGACTACCTGACGGGCCTGCAAGCCCGCATCGTCGGCGCCCTGGAGGAGGCCGAAGGCGGCCCCTTCCGGGCCGATGAATGGGTGCGGCCGGAAGGCGGCGGCGGGCTGTCGCGGCTGCTCGAAGGCGGCAAGCTGTTCGAGCGCGCCGGCGTGCTGTTCAGCCATGTCCAAGGATCCAGGCTGCCTCCCTCGGCCAGCGCGCACCGTCCCGAGCTTGCCGGCCGGCCCTGGGAAGCCATGGGCGTGTCCATGGTGCTGCACCCGCGCAATCCCTACGTGCCCACCACGCACATGAACGTGCGCATGTTCGTCGCCGCGGCCCGCCCCGGCCATGAAGAATCCAACGTATTCTGGTTCGGCGGCGGCATTGATCTGACCCCGTACTATCCGTTCGAGGAAGACGCCCGCCACTTCCACACCGTGTGCCGGGACGCGCTGGCGCCGCACGGCGCCGACTACTACCCCCAGTACAAGCGCTGGTGCGACGAGTACTTCTTCCTGAAGCACCGCAACGAAACCCGCGGCATCGGCGGCATCTTCTTCGACGACCTGAACGCGCCGGGCTTCGACGCTTCGTTCGCCCTGACCCGCTCGGTCGGCGACGCCTTCCTGGACAGCTATCTGCCCATCGTAGAAAAGCGCCGCGGCATCGCCTACGCCGAGCGCGAGCGCGATTTCCAGGCCTACCGCCGAGGCCGCTATGTCGAATTCAATCTCGTCTTCGATCGCGGCACCTCATTCGGCCTGCAATCCGGCGGACGCACCGAATCCATCCTGCTGTCGATGCCGCCGCTCGCGCAATGGCGCTACGACTGGCAGCCGCAGGCCGGCACCCCCGAGGCCGAACTGGCCGCGTACCTGAAGCCGCGGGACTGGGTTTGAAACGCATCGGGCTCCTCGGGGGCAGTTTCGACCCCGTCCACGTCGCGCACATCGCGCTGGCGCAGAATGCCCTGCAGGCGCTGGGCTTGGCGCAGGTGCAGCTCATCCCGGCTGCCAACCCCTGGCAGCGCGCCGCGCTGCACGCCACCGGCGAAGAGCGGCTGGCCATGCTGCAACTGGCCGTCGCCGGACACCCCGGCCTGGCTGTCAATCCCATCGAAATCGAGCGTGGCGGCGCCACCTATACCATCGACACCCTGCGCGCGCTGCCCCAGGAGGCCCGCTATGTCTGGCTGCTGGGCGCCGACCAACTGGCCAACTTCTGCACCTGGCGCGACTGGCGCGACATCTCCGGCCTCGTCGACCTGGCCGTCGCCACGCGGCCCGGCACGGCGCTCAGCGCGCCGCCGGAGCTCGCGCAATGGCTCGCCGGCCTGGGCCGCGAGCTGCAGGAACTTCCTTTTGCCCCCATGCCGGTGTCGGCATCCGACATCCGCCAGCGCCTGGCGCGGGGCGAACCCACTGACGGGCTGCTCGACGCGCCCGTCGCCGCCTATATTGCGGCGCACCATCTTTACCGATAAACCCACACCCGCCGGGCGTTGAAAGCGCCGCCGGGCCAGCCTCCGCTGCCCATGCGCGGGTTATATTTGCAGCTATGGACATACAGAAACTCCAACGCGCCGTCATCGACGCCCTCGAAGACGTCAAGGCGCAAGACATCAAGGTCTTCAACACCACGCACCTGACCAGCCTGTTCGACCGCGTCGTGATTGCAAGCGCCACCTCCAACCGCCAGACCCGCGCGCTCGCATCCAGCGTGGCCGATCGCGGCCGCGCGATGTCCATTACCGGCATCACCATCGAAGGCGAAGACACGGGCGAATGGGTTGTCGTCGACCTCGGCGATGTCGTCGTGCACGTGATGCAGCCCGCCATCCGCCAGTACTACAACCTGGAAGAGATCTGGGGCGGCAAGCCGGTGCGGGTCAAACTCCTGCCCGAATCCACTCGCGCCGCGCCGGTCGCCAGCGACGGCGACTACGACGGCACCGAGGATTGAGCGCGTCGTGAAACTGATCGTCGTCGCGGTGGGCACGCGGATGCCGGACTGGGTGCAAACCGCCTGGGACGACTACGCCAAGCGCCTGCCGGCCGACTGCGCCCTGGAACTGCGCGAGATCAAGCCCGAACCCCGCACCACGGGCAAGACGCCCGCCCAGATGATGGCGGCCGAGGCCAAACGGATCGAAGCGGCCCTGCCGTCGAATGTCTTGCGGCTGGCGCTGGACGAGCGCGGCCGCGATCTCACCACCATGGCGCTGTCGCAAAAGCTCGAACAATGGCGCGCGGGCGGCCAGGACGTCGCATTCCTCGTCGGCGGCCCCGATGGCCTGGATCCGGACCTGAAGGCATCCGCCAGCGGCCAGCTGCGGCTATCGTCGCTGACGCTGCCGCACCCCATGGTGCGGGTGGTGCTGGCCGAGCAGCTCTACCGCGCCTGGGCCATCATGACCAATCATCCCTATCATCGCGCCTGACCGTGGACGGCCCGGCGCCCGCCCCGCTCCGCATGAATCACACCGCCGATACCCACACCCCCGCCGCACGCCTCTATCTCGCCTCGGCCAGCCCGCGGCGCCGCGAACTGCTGACGCAGATCGGCCTGGCGCACGAGGTTCTGCTCGTGCCCGCGCCTCCCGGCGAGGATGAACCCCAGCATCCCGGCGAAAGCGCCGCCGACTACGTGCTGCGCACGGCGCGAGACAAGGCGCTGCGCGGACGCGACTGGATCCGCGCGCAAGGGCTGGCGCGGCTGCCCCTGCTCGCCGCCGACACGACCGTCATCCTGGCAGGCGACGTCCTGGGCAAGCCGGCCGATCGCGACGACGCGATCCGCATCCTGCGCGCCCTGTCCGGCTCCACGCACGAAGTGCGCACCGCCGTCACCGTTTGGACGGGCGACGAGTTGCTGGAAGCCGTCTCCGTCACCGAAGTGCGGATGCGCGATCTGCTCGCGGAAGAAATCGCGCGCTACTGCGACAGCGGCGAACCCTTCGGCAAGGCCGGCGCCTATGGCATCCAGGGATTGGCCGGCACCTTCATTTCGCAAATCGCCGGCAGCTACACAGGCGTGATGGGCCTGCCCTTGTTTGAAACCGCGAACCTGCTACGCGCGGCCGGCATCCAGGTGCCCTGACGCCAGCGCGCTCTCCAAGAAAAAATCCCCCGGCGCCTCTCGACGCCGGGGGATTTTTTTGTCGTTGTGCCGGTCAGCCCTGCCGCGCCGGCTCGCCCAGCGTGGCCTGCGGCTGCGCTGCCGCAGCGGGCGCAGCGGCGCCTTCCAGGGCGGCATGCAGCTGCTCCTTGTCCAGTTCGCCTTCCCAGCGCGCCACGACGACGGTCGCGGTCGCATTGCCGACCAGATTGGTCAGTGCGCGGCATTCCGACATGAAGCGGTCCACGCCCAGGATCAGCGCCATGCCCGCCACGGGCACCGAAGGCACCACCGACAGCGTGGCGGCCAGCGTGATAAAGCCCGCGCCCGTCACGCCCGCCGCGCCCTTGGAACTGAGCATGGCCACCAGCAGCAGCAGGACCTGATCGCCGAGTGAAAGGGGAATGTCGCAGGCCTGCGCGATAAACAGCGCCGCCATCGTCATGTAGATGTTGGTGCCGTCCAGATTGAACGAATAGCCGGTGGGGACCACCAGGCCGACCACCGATTTCGAACACCCCGCGCGCTCCATCTTCTGCATGAGCGTGGGCAAGGCGGCTTCGGACGAACTGGTGCCCAGCACCAGCAACAGTTCCTCGCGGATGTAGCGGACCAGCTTCAGGATGGAGAAGCCGTTGTAGCGGGCCACCAGGCCCAGGATCACCACCACGAACAGCACGGACGTCGCGTAGAACGTGCCCACCAGCATCGCCAGGTTGACGACCGACTTGATACCGTACTTGCCGATAGTGAAAGCCATCGCGCCGAAGGCGCCAATCGGTGCGGCCTTCATCAGAATCGCGACCATCTTGAAGATGGGCTGCGCCAGCGCCGTCATGAAGTTCAGGATCGGCTTGCCGCGCTCGCCCACCATGGCCAGCGAAATGCCGAACAGCACAGCGACGAACAGCACCTGGAGGATATCGCCACCCACGAACGGGCTGAAGATGGTCGTGGGGATCACGTTCATCAGGAAGCCGGTGATGGTCGAATCGTGCGCCTTGGCGACGTAGCCGGACACTGCCTTCTGGTCCAGGGACTGCGGGTCGATATGCATGCCCGCGCCCGGCTGGACGATATGGCTGACGATCATGCCCACGATCAGGGCCAGCGTCGAAAAGACCAGGAAGTACAGCATGGCCTTGCCGGCCACGCGGCCCACCTTCTTCAGGTCGCTCATCGCGGCGATTCCCGTCGCCACGGTCAGGAAAATGACCGGCGCGATGATCATCTTGACCAACTTGATGAAGGCGTCGCCCAACGGTTGCATCTGCTGGCCCAGTTCAGGCTTGAAAGCGCCCAGCAGCACACCAACCACGATGGCGAAAATTACCTGCACGTACAGGATTTGATAGAACTTGAGCTTGCGCGCGGGCGCGCTTTGATCCACTTCGATCATTGGGATTGTCCCCACCAGGACCCCTTGCTCCGCACAGCCTGGGCAAGGCGGGCGACGGGGCGTTATCTGTTTTATGGCCTGGCGGTCTGCCGCCGGCCGATTTCACCGCGCAGACGTTGCTGCGCGGCTTGCGTCTCTATATGCAATCGGCATGCCAAGGTGCAGAACGACTGCAGAGCACAGATAAGCTACTGATATATATGAACATTCCAATTCTGCCGTGGCAGCACAATGCCCAAATATGGCGAAACTCCGCACAAAAAGCGGATAAAATGTGCGGAAAACCGCACAGCCATGAATCGCCCCATATCGCCCTCGCCAGATCCGGTTGCCGCGCCGCCCTTCAGTTGGCCGTGGCCATGGCGTGTCGCGCTTGTGCTGCTGGCGGTCGTCCTCGTCGCCGGCACACTGCATGCCGCCACGCAGTGGGCCCGCGAGAGAGCGGTAAGCGAAGCCGCGGTGCAGGCGCGGGGCACCGGCCAGATCAATGCCGCCCTCCTGCGCAACAATCTGGACAAATTCAGAGCGCTGCCCTTCGTGCTGACCCAGGACGTCGACCTGCGCGCCGCGCTGCAAGGCGCCAGCCCGGCGCGGATCGAACAGCTCGATGAAAAGCTCGAGTCGCTGAGCCGCGGCGTGGGCGCTTCCGCCATCTACTTGCTGGACAGGAAAGGCCTCGCCATCGCCGCCAGCAATTGGCGCGAACCCGCCACCTTCGTCGGCGTCGATTATGAATTCCGCCCCTACTTCCAGGGCTCCGTCACGCACGGCGCAGCCGAGCATTTCGCCTTAGGCACGATCAGCCACGAAGCCGGGCTATACCTGGCGCGGCGCGTGGACGATGCCGGCGGCGACATGCTCGGCGTGGTGGTCCTGAAAGTGGACTTCCGCGACCTGGAGTCCGACTGGCGACAATCCAATGCCACCATCTTCGTCACCGACGAACACGGGGTCGTGTTGCTGGGCAATATCCCGGATTGGCGTTTCCAAGTGCTGGCGCCCTTGCCCGACGCCCTGGCTCAAACCCTGCGCACCAGCCTGCAATTCGGCGATGCGCGGTTCCAGCCGCTGCCCTTCTCCCCTGCCCTGCAACCCGCAAGCAACGGCCAGCTCGTGCGCGCCGAGCAGGCGCTACCCAGGGTGGCTGCCGGCGCGCCGCTGCTGCACACCACGCTGCCGGTGATCGAATCGCCTGGATGGACGCTGCACCAGTTATCGCCGGTCCAGGCGGCCATGAACCAGGCGACCGCCAACGCCCAGCTTGGCGCACTGCTGGCCCAGGCCGCGCTTGCCGCGCTGGTTGGCGTCGTTCTATACCGCCGCCACCGCAATCACGAACGCGCGGTCCAACAGGCGGCCGTTCGCCAACAGCTCGCTGCGCTGGTCGACGAACGCACGGCACAGCTGCGCGATGTGAACGCGAAGCTGCTCGACGAAATGGATGAGCGCCAACGAGCAGAATCCCAGCTGCACACTATGAAGGATGAACTGGTCCAGGCCAGCAAGCTGGCGTTGCTGGGTCAGGTCGCGGCAGGCGTTGCGCACGAAATCAATCAGCCCGTGGCGGCCATACGCGCCTACGCCGACAATGCCGCCGAATTCCTCCGGCGCCAGGACACCGGTTCCACAACAGAAAATCTGGGCGCGATCGCAAACCTGACCGAACGCATCGGTCACATCACCGGCGAACTGCGCGCCTTTTCGCGCAAGGCCGGCGCCACGGTGGGGCCGACGGATTTAATGGAAGCACTGGCGGGCGCCCTGCTGCTGGTCGGGCCGCGCGCTCGCCGCCAGGGTGTCGTCCTGCAGAGTCCGCCGCAGAACCAAAACTGCCTCGTGGAAGCCAACCGCGTCCGGCTGGAACAAGTGCTGGTCAACCTGCTGCAAAACGGCCTCGAAGCTCTGGAGGGCCAGTCCGGCGGCCGCGTCTCTGTGGCGCTGCAGGACCTTGGCGCCACTGTGCAACTACACGTGCACGACAACGGCCCCGGCCTGTCCGACGAGGCCCGCGCGCGCCTCTTCACGCCGTTTCACACGACCAAGCCGGACGGCCTGGGACTTGGCCTGGTGATCAGCAGGGACATCGTGATGGAATTCGGCGGCGAACTGCGCGCCATCCGCCCTTCCGATTCCTCCGTATTTTCTCCGCATGCGCCCGGAACAGGCGCCATGTTCATCCTGACCCTACGCAAAACGCCGGGCCAGACTCACCTTCCGAGCACGCACCATGCCTCGCACAATTGAACCCCGCACGTCCGCGCCGCCTGATGCTGACGACGCCCTGCGACGGCCATCCGTGCCGCACGCCGTGTTCATTGATGACGACGATGAACTGCGCCGCGCCGCCATCCAGACCCTCAAGCTGCACGGCCTTTCGGTCGAGGCATACGCCGGCGCACGCGCCGCGCTTCCTGCATTGGACCGCGACTTCGACGGAGTCGTCGTCACCGACATCCGCATGCCGGACATGGACGGCCTGGAGCTCTTCCAGCGCCTGCGCGACATTGATCCCGACATTCCGATCATTCTCATTACCGGCCATGGCGACATCGCCATGGCCGTGCAATGCATGCGGGACGGCGCCTACGACTTCCTGTCCAAACCCTATCCGGGCGACCGGCTGGTCGCCGCCATCACGCACGCCGCGGAAAAACGCCGCCTGGTGCTGGAAAACCGCCGCTTACGCGAAGCCGCATTCGCCATCGAAGCCGACGAAGTTCCCTTCATCGGCGCCACGCCCGCAATGCAACGCATCAAGCAGACGCTGCGTCACATTGCCGACGCCGATGTCGACGTGCTGGTTGAAGGCGAAACCGGCACCGGCAAGGAAGTTGTCGCCACCGCGCTGCACCGCCTCAGCCGGCGCCGGCATCGCCCGCTGGTGGCGATCAACTGCGGCGCATTGCCGGAAAGCATCATAGAAAGCGAACTGTTCGGCCATGAGCCCGGCGCTTTCACTGGCGCGCAGAAAAAGCGGATTGGCCGCATTGAGCACGCCAGCGGCGGCACCCTGTTCCTAGACGAAATCGAAAGCATGCCGCTGGCGGTGCAGGTCAAACTGCTGCGGGTTCTCGAGTCGCGCCAGATCACGCCGTTGGGCAGCAACGAAGTACGCAATCTGGATCTGCGCGTCGTCGCCGCCACTAAGGAAGACCTAGGCAGCCCCGCCATACGCGCCAAGTTTCGCGAAGACCTGTTCTACCGCCTAAACGTCGTCACGATCCGCATTCCGCCGCTGCGCGAGCGGCGTGAAGACATCCCTCTACTGTTCGCACACTACCTTGGGCATGCATCACGCCGCTTCCAGCGCGACATTCCCGACATGCCCGCCTCGATCCGCCATCACCTCATGACGCACGACTGGCCCGGCAATGTGCGCGAGCTCGCCCACTTCGCAGAGCGTGTCGTGCTCGGCGTGCTCAATACCCCTGCGCCACATCCAGCTCCAACGCAAGACAGTGCTTTGACCCTGCCCGAACGTATCGAGCACTTCGAGGCCCAACTGATAAAGGACGCCTTGGCCGCGCATCAGGGCGACGTCAAGGCAACGCTGGACGCGCTGGGTATTCCACGCAAGACCTTCTACGATAAGCTGCAACGCCACGGCATCGACCGCCAGCAATATGTCGGTGGTGTAGAGCCCGAGTCGTTCTAGCCGGTCCATCAGGCGGCCCGCCACGGGTCCCCACCGCTACCGTCTATCCGCACCCGGCATAAAAAAACCCCTCGCGGCGCCAGCCGCGAGGGGTTTTCTGTATTCGGGTTTCACCAGGACGCGCTTGAGCGCCGCCAC
>NZ_AGUF01000056.1 GCF_000236785.1 Achromobacter arsenitoxydans SY8
GGAGACGCCCGGCGTCCCATGCATAACGCTGGATCATGGACGCCATGCAAAGTTTTATATCGGGTTTGCCCGCGCCGCCGCGGTGCAAGCCTCGAAGGTTTTCAGGTGGATGCTGGCGTGGACATTTTTTTATACAAGAAAATGAAAGTTCCGGTTACATTGCATTACGCGCAGAACTCCCTTGTAGCGCCGCCAATGTGCCACCGGTTTCCATGTCACGTTTCAGAATTGCGGCTTTTGTGTTGATGATGTCGGCGCTTGGATTCCTTGCGGGCGTGCTGGCCGGAAGGTTGATCGAACTGGGCCAGGTCGACGACAGGCTTGCCGGGCATAACGCCCGGCTGCTCGCCCACGCGCTCAGGGTGTCGCAGGAAAGCCATCGGCTGATCGCCGCGGCGACGCACGGCGCCGCGCTGTGCTCGGAATCGGACATCGCGACCCTGCGGGTGCTGCTCTTCAATTCCACCTTCATCCGGGATATCGGCCGTACGCAGGACGGCATGCTGCGCTGTTCGGCGGCCTGGGGCGAGCTGCCGGAACCGCTGCGCCTGCCTCCGCCTTCGTTCACGGCGCGCAGCGGCGCGCAGCTTTGGACGGGCGCGGCCAACATCGTCGACCGCCGGATCATCGGCGACATGGCGGCGCAGCACGACGTCATCGTATTTACCGCCCCGGGCGCGTTCGACGGCTTTCCCGAGCCGGGCTCCGGCATCGACGCCAAGATCGTGACGCGCGACGGAGCCTACGTGTACCGGCGCTTCGGCCGCACGCACGACCTGGACCTGGCGGCTGCGGGATTCGATGGGCAGGCGGCGGGCGCTTTCGCGTCGGATCGGCGGGTCCGGGCGTGCGCGCCCGAGGCCGGGCCCGATCTCTGCGTGCTGTCGCGCGTCAGATCCGATGCTTGGTTCCAGTTGCCCGCCATGGTGCTGTCGGTGGTCGGCGCCCTGGCGCTGTCCTTTCTTGCCGGCCTGTGCGTCATGTGGCGGCTGCACGCGGGCAGCGCCAAGACCGAGCTGCGCAAGGCCATCCTCGGCGGCGAGATACAGGTTCACTACCAGCCCCTGCGGCAGCTCGCGTCGCGCCGGCTGACCGGGTTCGAGGCCCTGGCGCGCTGGCGGGCCCGGGGCCGCGATGTCTCGCCCAGCCTCTTCGTGCCGCTTGCCGAGGCGATGGGGCTGGGCCGCGCTTTGTCGCGCCAGGTGACCTCGCAGGCGTTGCGCGACCTGCATGAACGCCTGCAGGAAGACCCCGCGCTGTACGTCAGCATCAATGTGTCGTCGGCGGACCTGAAAGATGCGGGCTACCGCAATTTCCTGCTGGACGCCGTCAGCGAGCGGGGGCTGTCGCCGGCCAATATCGCGCTGGAAATCACCGAGGGCACGCCGCTGTCCGACGGTCACGTCATGGCCATGGTGAAGACGCTGCGCGCCAAGGGCTTCAAGGTGTTCATCGACGACTTCGGCACCGGCCATTCAAATCTGAATTACCTGGCGGAAATGCAGGCCGACGCAATCAAGCTGGACCGGCGCTTCACCAACGCCATTGGCGTCGAGCAGGCGGGCAGTCTGATCATCGACCATGTCATCGCCATTTCGCGCGAGCTGCGCATCAATCTGATCATCGAGGGCATAGAAACAGAAGAGCAGGCCCGTTACCTGCTGGAGCGCCAGCCTGGCGCCATCGGCCAGGGCTGGCTGCTGGGACGGCCGGTGCCCATCCGCGAGCTCGCGGCAAAATAGCGCACGCAGGCTGTGCATTTTATTTTCGATACAAGAGACATAATCATCGAAAATCGACCGGCCACGCCGCCGACATTATCGGACGCTTCCGAAATTATTATCGGAAGATTTTGCAGATAGAATGCCTGGGTTATTTAACGGGTTAATCTGCAGTAATCGCCATGGGACATAACCAGACGCTGGTCGACAACCTACTCAGGATCCTGCCGTATGTAGAGGACGAGGAGGCCGACGGAATGGTGATGGGCATGGCCATGGCGGAAATACGCGAAAGGCTGGCGGCGCTGCAAAAGCCCGTGCCCAGCGACAAGCAGATCCGGCGCACGCTGCTCAAGCTCGATAGTGTCGGCAGTTACGGCGCCACGCGCGGCAAGCTTTGGTACCGCAGCATCGAGCGCACGGATTTCCGCATCCAGAACATGAACACGAACATGGCGATGGCCATGTGCGCGCTCAAGCAGGTGGCCGACCGCCACCTGCCTGCCGTCGTACTGGACGACCTGGCCGCTACGTTCGACGGCGCGTGGCGCTATCTCGAAGCCCACCAGGGGCAACCCGCGATCGGCCCGGCGCATGGCTGGTCCCGCAAGATCCTGCGCATCGACGGCACCCATCCCACGGTGTTGCCGCAGGTGCCGTCCGAGGTCTATCGCCAGGTCAGCGGCGCGCTGTACTTCAACCGCAAATTGTCGTTCCGCAACACGCCCTTCGGCGAAAAGTCCCCCAGCGAGCGCCTGTATGTCATGACGCCCCTGGCGATGGTCGACCGGGCGGGCGTCCTCTATATGGTGGCCTGGGGGCCGCGGCTGCCCGGCAGGCGCTTCCTCTTTCGCATGGACCGGCTGTCCGAGGTCCAGGTGCTGAGCGAAAGCGCGGATCCTGATCCGTCTTTCGACCTGGAGGATTATGTGCGCCGCGAGGAAGCCCTGAATTTCGATCCGGGCGAAGAAACCCGCCTCCGCCTGCACGTCGCGGAGCCCCTGACGGACGACGGGCGGCGGCGGCGCCACCCGCTGCGCGAGTTCTGGCTGTCGGCGGACCAGCGCATCCAGGAAGAAGAGAACGGCTTCACCCTGACGGCGACCGTCCGGCCGTCCGTGATGCTATGGCAATTGCTGCACGGACACGCGTCCTCCATCGAAGTGCTGGAACCCGAGCACATCCGGGAACGCTTCGTGGAAGAGGCGCGGCAACTGGCCCGGCGCTATCTGTAATCAGGCTCCGGGCCAGGCGCGGGCCAACAGCAGGGGCAGGATCTTTTCGGCCGGCCCCTTGATATTGTGGGCGGCCACCCGGTCCAGCAGCGTGGGATTCGGGTTGATCTGCACGAGCTCGGCGCCGTCCGCCATGGCCGCGTAGCAGAACTCGGCCGCGGCCGGCGTCTCGCAGGACGTGCCCACCGCCAGGATCAGATCGGCGGCGGCCGCCAGCCCCTTGGCGATGGCCCACACGTCGGAAGCTGGCGGCTCCCCGTGCCAGAGCCTGCCGGGCCGCACCAGGTTGCCGCAGATGCGGCACGCGGGCGGCGGGGGAAACGGTCCCTGCCTGCCCGGCTTGGCAGGCGGCGCGGCCAGCGTGTAGGGCATGGCGCAAGCCGAGCAGCGGGGCTGGTCGAACCGGCCCAGCAGATGCAGGATGCGCGGACTGCCCGCGCGTTCGTGCAGCGTATCGCCGTTCTGGGTGACCACGAACGCGCCGGGCGACCGGACGGCAAGCTCGGCGATGGCGCGGTGGGCGGCGTTGGGAGCCGCCAGCCGTGCGCGGCGCCTGCGCTCTTCGTGCCAGGCCCACACCAGGGCCGGATCGCGCCGGAAGCCTTCTTCAGTGGCCAGCGCCGCGCTGTCGTAGCGCGCCCACAGGCCGCGCATGCCGTCGCGGGCCAGGGGCAGCCGGCTGGCCGGATTCAGGCCGGATCCCGTCAGCACGACGATGTTGCGCGCCGCGCGCACCGATTGCAGCAGGGACTCGGGCAGGTGCAGTTTGCGCGGTTTCATGCGTGCTCCCGGCGATGCGCGGGCGCGCCGCGGACAAATCCGGCACATGCGGCGCAACCGGGGCTGAGGATAATGTTGTCGAACAAATCAGGCATGTCGCTTCCATTAACTGAATCAGGCTGCATTTTGAAAGCGCATTTGGACAAAATCGGGTTGAATTAATCATGACAGTATTTCCCGGGTTGCGGGGATATTCGCCCAGATAATGTCCGAATATTCCTTTTGCTATTCTCTGTCCTCCCCAATCCGCCTGGGCCCTCCCGCATCATGCAAAAAACCGGCGACCGCCTTTTGTTTTCCGCATCCGATATCGTCGGTTTCCTGGAATGCGAGCACCTGACCTCGCTCGATCTGCTCAACCTGGAAACGCCGCTTCCGGCCGCGCCGCAGGACGACCAGCTAGAGCTGATCCAGGAGAAGGGGCTGGACCATGAACGCGCCTACCTGGACCGGCTGCGCGCCGGCGGCGGCCGCATCGTCGACGTCAGCGCGGCGGGCGACGGCCTGGCGGCGCGCCTGGCGCGCACGCGCGAGGCCATGGCCGAGGGCGCGGACGTCATCTACCAGGCGGCTTTCAGCCACGGCGCCTACATCGGCCACGCGGACTTCCTGCTGAAGACGGCGCGCCCCTCGCGCCTGGGCGGCTACAGCTACGAAGCCAGCGACACCAAGCTGGCGCGGTCGGCGCGCGCCAAGTTCGTGATTCAGCTTTCGTTCTATTCGTGGCTGCTCGGGCTGGAACAGGGGGCCGAGCCCCAGCACATGCACGTGGTGCTGGGCAGCGGCCGCGAACTGAGCCTGCGCGTGGCCGACTATGCGCACTACTTCCGGCAGGTCATGCGGCGCTTCGAGGAGCGTGTGGCGCCGGGGGGCGCCGTGCCGACCTATCCCGACCCGTGCGAGAAATGCGCGCAGTGCCGGTGGGATCCGCTCTGCAAGACGCGCCGCGCCGACGATGACCACCTGTCCCTGGTCGCCAACATCACGCGCCAGCAGATCCGCAGGCTGAACGGGCAAGGCATCCGCACCCTGGCGCAGCTGGGCGCCTTGCCGCCCGGCGCCCCGGTCGCCCGCCTGGAGCCGGCCATCCTGGAGCGGCTGCGGTCGCAGGCGGCCCTGCAACTGCGGGCGCGCACCGAGGGCGGCAGATTCTGCGACCTGGTCGCCAAGGACCCCGGTGATCCCAACCTGCGCGGCCTGGAGCGGATGCCGGAGCCGGACCCCGGGGACATGTTCTTCGACATGGAAGGCGATCCGCTCGAGGAAGGCGGGCTGGAATACCTGTTCGGCCTGTACGTGATCGACGACGGGCAAGAGCGCTTCATTCCGTTCTGGGCCCACAACCGCGCCGAAGAGAAGCGCGCATTCGAGGACTTCATCGACTATGTCGTGGCGCGCCTGCGCCGACATCCCGACGCGCACATCTATCACTACGCGCCCTACGAAGCGACCGCCATCAAGAAGCTGATGTCGGTACATGCGACGCGCGAAGCGGAGGTCGACAACCTGTTGCGCCTGAACAAGCTGGTGGATCTGTACCAGGTGGTGCGCGAGGGTGTGCGCGTGTCCGAGCCCGGCTATTCAATCAAGAACATCGAGCATTTCTACCTGGATCAGCGCGCCGGCGGCGTCACCAACGCGGGCGCAAGCATCGTCTACTACGAACGCTGGAAGCGTACCGGCGAGCCCGGGCTGTTGCAGGAGATCCAGGACTACAACCGCGACGACGTGGTGTCCACCTTCAGGCTGCGGGAATGGCTGCGCGGACTGCGCCCCGCCGGCATGCCCTGGTCGAACCGCGGCGAGGCGCAGCAGCAGATCGACGCCGCTCGCTTCCAGGTCGGCGAAAAGACCGAAGCCGAACTGCGGCTGGAGCCCTATCACGCGGCGCTGCTCGGGCCGCTGCCGGCCGACGAGCTGCTCTGGTCGGACCGCGACCGCTACCGCGCCCTGGTCTATCAGCTGCTGGATTTCCACCGCCGCGAACAGAAGCCGGAATGGTGGGCCGTCTTTGCACGCATGGAGGCGACCGACGCCGAACTGATCGACGACAACGAATGCCTGGGCGCCATGACGCGCGACGAGGCCGTGGCGCCCGAGCCGGTGGCGCAGTCGCTGCGCCATACCTACCGCTTTCCGCCGCAGCAGACCAAGCTGCGCACGGGGTCATCCTGTACCAACGTGCGCGGCGGGCCCGGCATCAGCCGGCTGACCGTGGATCCGCAGGCCGGCGTCGCGACGTTCACCATGACCCGCAAAGAGACGCCGCCGGCGCGGCTGTCCCTGGGACCGGGCAAGCCCGTCAAGATCGACGAACTGGCCAACGCGATGTTCCGCTATGGCGACGCGCTGATCCAGTCGCACGACGGCGGCGGCACGCGGTTCCGGGCCGTCGATGCGCTGCTGCGGCATGAGCGTCCGCGCATCGCGGGGGTGGCGCCGGGCGAGGCCCTGGCGGATCCGGCCGCGGGCCTGCTCGACCAGGTAGTGGACATCGTTGGCCGCATGGACGAAACCACCCTGTTCCTTCAGGGGCCGCCGGGCGCGGGCAAGACCTACACGGGGTCGCGCGTGCTGGTGCACCTGCTGCGGCAGGGTAAGCGCATCGCCGTCACGTCCAACAGCCACCACGCCATCAACAACCTGCTGGCCGGCCTGGAAGGCGCCGCGCGCAGCGCGGGATTCCGGTTCGCCGGCGCCAAGAAATCGGGCCAGGCGGGCGACGACTCCTGTTTCAACGGCGAATTCATCGAAGACGTCTACGCCAACGACAAGATCGACCTGGCGCGCCATCAACTGGTGGCGGGCACCGCCTGGCTGTTCAGCCGGGCCGACTTCGAACAGCGGTTCGATTATCTGTTCGTAGACGAGGCCGGTCAGGTCAGCCTGGCCAACCTGGTCGCGCTGGGGCAGTGTGCGCGCAACATCGTGCTGCTGGGCGACCAGATGCAACTCGGGCAGCCGACCAAGGGCACGCATCCGGGCAGGTCCGGCGAGTCCACGCTGGAATACCTGCTGGACGGCCAGGCCACCATCGCCGCCGACCGCGGCATTTTCCTGGACACGTCCTACCGCATGCACCCCGCCATCTGCGGCTTCATTTCCGAGGCCATCTACGACGGCCGCCTGCTGGCCGCGGCGTCGACGCGCGGCCAGGGGCTGGTGCTGGACGCGGACGCGTCGCCGCTGCTGCGCGCCAGCGGCATCCGCTACGTGCCCGTGGCGCATGAAGGCAACGCCCAATCCAGCGACGAAGAGGCGCGCCAGGTCGCCAACCTGTACGCCAGCCTCATGCGGCAGCGCTATCTGGATAAGCAGGGGCGTCCCGTGCCCATTACCGCCGACGATGTGCTGGTGGTGGCGCCCTACAACGTGCAGGTCAACACGCTGCGGCAGGCGCTGCCCGAGGGCGCGCGCGTGGGCACCGTCGACAAATTCCAGGGCCAGGAGGCCCAGGTGGTGATCATCTCCATGGCCACCTCCAGCGGCGACACCATGCCGCGCGACATGGAATTCCTGTTCAGCCGCAACCGGCTGAACGTGGCGGTGTCGCGGGCGAAGTCGCTGGCGATCCTGGTCGCCAGCCCCGCCCTGCTGTCGGTGCGCTGCCAGACGCCGGAACAGATGGCGCTGGTCAACACGCTGTGCTGGGTCGCCGAGGCGGGTCAGAACGTGTAGCGCGCCGTGCGGACAAGGCGGGCGTGCGGGGCGGCCATGCCCCTGCGCGCCCGCCGATACCGTTCCAACGCTGACGCCGTCAGCCCCGGCGCGGCGCCTCGGCAGGCGGCGTGCCGTTATGGAACAGGGATTTGAGCTGCGAGCGCAGTTCGGGCGAGTCGCTGTGCTTGTGCACCGTGGTCGCGTGCTGGACGGCGGCTTCGAGCAGTTCCTCGTCCGAATCCGCGGACAGGGCCACCGAGCAGTTCATCTCGCTCGGGTATTCGCGGCAATCAATGTATTTGCGGGTCATGTCGTTCTCCCTGCGCATGCCCGAAGGGCGATGCGTGTTTGAACAGCCGACGCGCTGCGCGGAATACACCGGGCGATGGCGCGTCGCATCGCGGCCGGTGATTCACAAAGTATAGGTCTGGCGCGCACGGCGCTGCGGGTCAATTTGCGGGGTCTGGCCCCGCCGCGACCGGGTCTGCGGCGGGTTCGCCGTGCGCAACCGGCCGGCCCAGCAAGAATCCCTGGAAGTGTGAACATCCTTCGGCCGTGAGGCGTTGCAATTGCTCCGGTGTTTCCACACCTTCCGCCGTGGTGGGGATGTCCAGGCTGCGGCCGATGCCGTTGATGGCGCGGATGATGGCCAGCGCCTCGCGGCTGGATTCGACGTCCTGCGTGAACGACTTGTCGATCTTGATCTTGTCGAACTCGAAGGTGCGCAGATAGCCCAGCGACGAGTAGCCGGTGCCGAAATCGTCCAGCGCCACCTTCACGCCCAGTTCCTTCAGGCGGTGCAGCGTCGCCAGGTTGCCCGTGGAATTGACCAGCAGCACGGACTCGGTGATTTCCAGTTCCAGGCGCCGGGCGGGCAGGCCGGAGGTCGCCAGCGCGGACTCCACCAGCGACACGAGCGCGCCATTGGTGAACTGGCTGGCCGACAGGTTGACCGCCACGGTCTCGTGATCGTCCCACCGCATCGCCTCCGCGCAGGCCTCGTGCAGCGTGAACGCGCCCAGTTCGTGGATCAGCCCGGTTTCCTCGGCGATGGGGATGAAGTCCTGGGGCAGGATGAGCCCCTTGACCGGGTGCTGCCAGCGCATCAGCGCCTCGCGCCCCACGATGCGCACATGGCTCACATCCATGATCGGTTGGTAATACAGCTGCAGCTGCTGCGTGATGATGGCCTGGCGCAGGTCCATTTCCACTTCATGGCGCTTGAGCGCCGCAGCCTCCATTTCCGGCTTGAAGAACGCCAGGCAATTGCGGCCGCGGCGCTTGGCCTCGTACAGCGCCATATCGGCGTAGCGCAGCAGGTGGTCCGCGGACACGTCCTGCGCGTCCGCCAGGGCGATCCCGATGCTGACGCTGATCGGGACCGTATGGCCGTCGATCTCGAACGGTTGGCGCACCGCGTCGATCAGGCGCTCGGCCATCTTGCGCACATCGTCCTGTTCGGCGATGTTGGGCAGCACCACCGCGAACTCGTCGCCGCCAAGGCGGGCCAGCGTGTCCTGCTCGCGCAGATGCCTGGGCAGTCGCTTGGCCAGCAGGCGCAGCAGCTCGTCGCCATACTGGTGACCCAGGGTGTCGTTGACGCTCTTGAAATTGTCCAGGTCCAGGCACAGCACGGCCGTGGTGCGATCGCGCCTGCCGTCCAGCGCTTTGAGCAGGCGGTCGCGGAACAGCCTGCGGTTGGGCATGCCCGTCAGCGTATCGTGGTGCGCCATGTAGCGGACCTGCGCGTGGGCGGCGTTCTCGTCGGTGACGTCGTCCGCGATGAACAGCACGTAGCGCGAGCGTGGGTCGTTGCTATGGAACGCCAGGGTCTTGGTGCGCAGCGTGCGCGGACCGCGCGCCGTCGCCAGCTCTTCTTCCTCTTCCCGCATGGCGCCGTCGGAACGCAGCGCGTCGTTGGTCAGGCGGTCGAAGAACTCGCAGACCAGGCCCGGCAGGCACTGCTGCGCGGTCTTGCCCTGCAGGCCGCGGGGGCTGCCGCCGAAGGTTTCTTCCGCCTGGCGGTTGGCCAGCAGGAACCGGCGCGACACTGCGTCCAACACCAGCACGCAGGAAGGAATGTTGGACACCACCGCCTGCAGGAAAGTGGACATCGACGTCAGTTCGTCGTTGTAGTGCTCGGCCAGTTGCTTTGCCTTCAGGAGCTGCTGCTCGCGCTCGCGCCGTTCGGTGTTGTCGCGCGTGACCTTGGCGAAGCCGATCAGTTGGCCGGCGTCGTCGTGGATGGCGTCAATCACGACATGGGCCCAGAACAGGGTGCCGTCCTTGCGCACACGCCAGCCCTCGGCTTCGAATTTCCCCAGTTCGCGCGCGGTGGTCAGGCCGCGCTGAGGCAGTCCGACGGCCCTGTCCGCTTCGGTGTAGAAGCACGAAAAATGCCTGCCGACGATTTCGTCGGCCGTGTAACCCTTGGCGCGCTGCGCGCCGGCGTTCCAGTTGGCAACCGTGCCGTCAGGGTGGAGCATGTAGATGGCGTAGTCGACGACACCCTGCACCAGGTGCCGGTACATGACGTCGGAATTGGCGATGATCATTGGCTGCGGCGGGCATGTGCGCCAGCCGCGTTGCGGCTGCGCGCGCGTCTTCTGCCCTGAAATAGACTAGGGGATATACGGATTTACGTCGCGAAGGACGCAATATTTACCGTACCGTCACGAAAAGCGCCAATCTATCCAATCTTGTCGCGTGAATGCATTTGATTGCAGCCGCCCGCGGGGCAGCGCGCTCAGAGCGAGACGCGCTGCTTCAGGGCCTGGGCGATCATCGCGATATCAATGTCCTTGCCGGGGTTTTTCAGGCAGAAGTCGTGCAGGACCGCGATGTAGGCGTTGCCCAGCAGCTTGGTGATGGCGCCGGCCGTCGTCGCCGCGATGGTCCCGCCCACGGCGCTGCCCGCGCCGGGAATGAACTTCAGCAGGCCCGACACGACCGACCGGCCGATCAGGGTGGCGGCCGAGGCGCCCAGAGTGGACGTGACCAGGGTGGTGATGGCGGTGGTGTCGAGCTCCATGCCGAAGGTGATGCCGATCTTGGCGATCATGCCTACCTGTATCGGCACCAGCGCGAAGGCGTCGGAGAACGGGATGGGCGCGGCGGCGGCCGACGCGGCCAGGCCGGCCGCGACGTTCACCTCGATCTCAGCCCGCTTTTTTTTTACTTCCAGGGCCTTCTTGTTGCGGGTGGACAGCGCATTCGCATAGGCCCGTTGCTGCGCCTCGGGGATGTGCTGCGCGGTTACCTCGATCAGCGTGTCCAGCCCCATGGGCGGCAACTCGGCGTCCAGTTCCTCGATCCACTCGGGCAGCGCGCGCACCGCGACGACCTGCCTGGCGCGGGGCAGCAGCTTGCGGGCCTCTTCCACGAAGGGGCTGTTCTTGCGCGCCTTGGTCAGCACCGCGACGACCGGAATGCCGGCCTTGTCCAGCATGTCGCACAGTTCGACCTCGGCGTTCTCCACCCGGTGGCTGCTGTCCTGGATGCACAGCCAGGCGACATGCAGGTGCCTGTCCTGGTCGTCGGACGCGGAGCGCTCCTGGATCAGCTCGGCCAATTGCGCGCGCGAGCGCTCGTAGTCGGCGACCTCCAGGCCCCGCGTGTCGATGATGGTGAGCGGATGCCCCGGCCGGGTGAACTCCTGCGTCGTCTGGGTGACCGGCCTGCCCGAGCCTGTCCGGGCCAATTCGCCGCGGAACACGGCGTTGATGAGCGTGCTCTTGCCGACCCCGGTCTTGCCTGCGACCAGGATGTTCACCCGGCCAGCCCCGCGCGTGGCGGTGCTGATGGCGTCCGCAATGGCGTCCTGCAGGTCGGGGTGGTCGGGGCGGATTGCGCTCATTTCAGGGCCGTGGGGTGCGTGTTGGGGATGCGGCAACGATATCAGACGCGGAATTCTTTGGCGCAAAACGTAATTGGCGCCCCGGCGCGGGTGCGGCGGGGGCCAGAACGCGAAACTGCCGTAGACGCCGAGGGGGCCATCCGCCGGTATTCCGGTGGGGAAATTAGGGGCGTATTAGTGGTGGGTCCAAAAGCGTTACATCTCACATAATCCGCTCGCGTTTGCGCGGGAATGCGCTGCGTAGAATCAGCCCGTCCGTAAGGTTTTGCCGCGGTACCCGCGCAATGTATATGACTCGTTTTGCGCTTGTTCCCCGCTTGTTGCGCTCGCGCCCGCTGACTAAGGGCCTGCGCTACCTCTATCGCTATACGCGGCCCAGGGCGTACCGGCACAACGAAACGCTCTGGCCCTTCGTCAAGGTGCGCCGCGATGCGCAAGGCCGGCTTGCCGGCTGCGATCTCAGTGGCGTGCGCGGTCCGGCCACCATGGCGCTGGACCAGTTGCCCCGCGCAATTGGAGGCGATGCGCACCTGATCCTGAGCGGCCCGTCCGTGGCGCAGATAGATTACGCGCAGTGCCGCATGCGTACGGTCATGGGCGTGAACGGCTCGATCGCCCTGCGCGCCAGGCACCCTGCCCTGCGTTTCGATTACTACGCCATGCTGGATGCCGGCTTCGTCAAGAAGCGCCGCGACCTGGTGGCCGAGGTGCTGGCGCAGGACCTGGTGCTGTTCGCAACGCCCGAGGTCTACCGCTGGATCTGCCTGCTGTTCGACCGCCGGACGGTCCGATGCCGCATCGCGCTGTTCGAGGAAGTCCACCAGCGCGCCCAGCGGCCGCGCGCCCGGCCTGAAGAACTGGAGGCCGAGCTGGCCGCCGACCCGGAGCTGGTGCTGTTCGACGCGCGCCATCCCATCCATGCGCACGGCTTCAGCCTGAATGCGGCGCGCGGCCTGTTCGGCGGCGGCACGGTCGCCTATACGTCGTTGCAGCTGCTGGCGTGGCTGGGCGCCGAATCGGTGTACCTGCATGGCCTGGACCTGACCGCCACCGCGGGTCCGCGCTTCTACGAAAGCGCGGATGCGCAACTGCCCACGGCGCTGGACCGCCAGTTTGCCGGGCACATCCAGCCCGCCTTCCGGCAGGCCGGCAAGCTGCTCGGCGCGCGGGGAATCAAGGTCTACAACCTGTCCCTCTTGAGCCGGCTGGGGGACGAAGTGTTTGAAAAACGCCATTGGAGTTGCTTGCTGGATCCCTCCGCGCAAGCACAGACGAGTGCCACACGATGAAGATTCTCTATACCAATTTCCACCAGGGCGACGGCGGCGGCCATACCACTTACGTGATGTCGCTGGCGCGCATCCTATGCCAGAAGTCCCAGGTCACGATCGGCGCGCCGCGTGAAAGCCGCCTGCTGGCCGAAGCTGAAGCCCTGCCGGGCCTGCGCACCATCGACCTGGAGTTCAAGGGAAATTTTCTTCAGCAGGTGACGGCGCTGCGCCGCCTGCGCACGCTGCTGCGCAAAGAGCGCTTCGACGTCATCCACGTCAACGGCTCGGCCGATCACCGCCTGTGCATGCTTGCGACGATGGGCATGGGTTCCCGGCGGCCGTTCATCGTGTACACGCAGCACAACGACCGCGCCGCAAGCAGCCTGGGCGTGCGGCTGCGCGCCAAGTGGGGCACCAACCGCGTCATCTGCGTCTGCAGCCACACCTTTCGCCGCATGAAGCAGTCGGTGTTCCGCAATGAAGACCTGCGCGTCGTCCACAATGGCGTGGACACCGAGCGTTTCCGTCCCGCCGGCCATGGCGAGGCCGCACAGGCGCGCGCCCGCTTCCTGCCGGAGGCGCTGCGCGGGCGGCTGGTGATCGGCAGCAATGCCGGCACGGCCGACTACAAGAACTGGATCGACATGGTGGCCGCGGTGTCGCTGCTGCCGGCAGAACAGCGCGAGCAGATCGTAGTGATGATCGCGGGCCATCTGCCAGGCGAGGATAAGCTCGCGCAGGTCGCCGAGCTGGGCATGCTGGATCAGGTGGTGTTCGCCGGCCTGCTCGACGACGTCCAGCCGTTCCTGGCGGCGCTGGATGTGGGCTTTGTGCTGTCGTCCCGGCTGGAGACGATTTCGTTCGCCTGCCGCGAAATGATGGCGGCCGGCAAACCGGTCATCGTCACCCAAATGGGCGGGCTGACCGAGAACGTCACCGAAGGCCGCAACGGCTGGATCGTGCCGCCGGGATCCGCAGACGCCGTGGCTGGGACGCTGTCCGAGATCCTGAAGAACCGCGGCGTCCTGGACGCCATGGGCGTGGACGCGCGCGGCACCGCGTTGAAGGAGTTCTCGCTGGCGACGTTTGTCGGCAAGACCGAACGCGTCTACCGCGAGAACGCCTACTCTCAGTAGTGGATCACCGTGCGGATCGACTTGCCTTCGTGCATCAGGTCGAAGGCTTCGTTGATCCGGTCCAGCGGCAGGGTGTGCGTGACGAACGGATCGAGGTCGATCTTGCCGCTCATCGCGTCTTCCACCATGCCCGGCAGCTGCGTGCGGCCCTTGACGCCGCCGAAGGCTGAACCGCGCCACACGCGGCCCGTGACGAGCTGGAACGGGCGGGTGCTGATTTCCTGGCCGGCGCCGGCCACGCCGATGATGATGCTTTCGCCCCAGCCCTTGTGGCAGCATTCCAGCGCCGCGCGCATGACGTGCACGTTGCCGATGCATTCGAAGGAAAAATCCACGCCGCCGTCGGTCAGCTCGACGATGACTTCCTGGATCGGCTTGTCGTAATCCTTGGGGTTGATGCAGTCGGTGGCGCCCATGGCGCTGGCCAGCACGAACTTGTTCGGATTGGTGTCGACGGCGATGATGCGGCCGGCCTTGGCCTGCACCGCGCCCTGGATGACGGCCAGGCCGATTCCGCCCAGGCCGAACACGGCCACGGTATCGCCTTCCTTGACCTTGGCGGTGTTGTGCACGGCGCCCAGACCGGTGGTCACGCCGCAGCCCAGCAGGCACACCTTTTCATGCGGAGCGGCCGGGTTGATCTTGGCCAGCGAGATTTCGTTGACGACCGTGTACTCGCTGAACGTCGAGCAGCCCATGTAGTGGTATAGCGGCTTGCCTTCGTAGCTGAAGCGCGAGGTGCCGTCGGGCATGACGCCCTTGCCCTGCGTGGCGCGCACCTTCTGGCACAGGTTGGTCTTGCCGGACAGGCAGAACTTGCACTCGCGGCATTCGGCCGTGTAGAGCGGAATGACGTGATCGCCGGGCTTGAGCGAGGTCACGCCTTCGCCAACCTCGACCACCACGCCCGCGCCTTCGTGGCCCAGCACGGCGGGGAACAGGCCCTCGGGATCGTCGCCGCTCAGCGTGAAGGCGTCCGTATGGCACACGCCGGTGTGGGTGATCTGCACCAGGACTTCGCCGCGCTGCGGGGGCGCGACGTCGATCTCAACGATCTCTAGCGGTTTACCGGGGCCGAATGCGACTGCTGCGCGTGATTTCATAGGGTTGCTCCACGTAGGTCAGATGGGGTTATTTCAGATACGAACGGACGATGCGCATCAAGTCGTCTATCTGCGATTCCGGTTCGGGCCTGGGGTCTTGCGGACTGCCCTGGGCGGACTGCAGGAAGGTTTCCCGCAGATGGCTTTCCAGCACCTCGGCCATCAGGCCGTTGGTGGCGCCGCGCAACGCCGCAAGCTGCTGCAGCAGCGCGCCGCACTCCGTGCCTTCATTGACCGCGCGTTCCAATGCTAACGCCTGCCCTTGTATGCGGCGCAGGCGGGTGACAACGCGTTTCTTTTCTTCCGGGGAGTGCGGCACGGCAGGCTCCGAATAGATACAGGGGGGGAGTATAAGAAAAACCCGGCGATTCGTCCAACCACCCGGCAGCAGCGGCGCCGCCGGGGGCGCATCGGCACTTGTCTATACTGGATCGTGTAACTTCACGTCCCGTGTCTAGCGCAATTTAGGATGTCCTGTGGCGCCTTCTCCACAAAAAAATCTAGGTCATGCTCCTCCCGCCCCGTTGTATGCGCAGGTCAAACAGATGATCGCGCAGCAGATCCGCAGCGGCGCATGGCCCGTCCATTACCGGGTGCCCTCCGAAGCCGAACTGGTGCAGGAGCTGGGCTTTAGCCGCATGACGGTCAACCGCGCGCTGCGCGAGCTGACCGCCGAGGGACTGCTTGTGCGCATGCAAGGCGTGGGGACGTTTGTCGCCCAGCCCAAGGCCCGGTCTGCGCTGTTCGCCGTGAATAACATTGCCGACGAGATCGCGGCGCGCAGCCATCGGCATCACAGCCGCGTGCTCCGGCTGGCCCAGGAACCGGCCGCCAGCGAACAGGCGCACGCGCTGGACATCCGTGCGGGCCAGCCGGTGTTTCATTCCATCATCGTCCACTATGAAGACGACATTCCTATCCAGCTTGAGGACAGGTACGTCAATGTTGGCGTGGCGCCCGAATACGCGCAGCAGGATTTCACGCGCAGCACGCCCTATGAATACCTGTCCCGCGTGGCGCCGCTGACTGCGGGCGAGCACGTGGTCGAGGCCATTCTTGCCAAGCCCCGCGAATGCCAGTTGCTGCAGATTGATCGCGGCGAACCCTGCCTGCTGATACGCCGGCGCACCTGGTCAGGCGACCGCCCGGTCACCCTGGCCCGGTTGATCCATCCCGGCTCGCGCCACCGTCTTGAAGGCAAGTTCACAACATGAATCATCCCGATGTGCGTCTCTATCGCGCGGCGGACTATCCAAGAATGCCTTGGCGCAATGGCGGGGGAACAACCCAGGAAATCGCCTGCAATCCGGGCGGCAGCACCGCGTCCTTCGACTGGCGGCTGTCCCTGGCCGATGTGGGCCAGGACGGCGGCTTTTCGGCCTTCACGGGCTACCAGCGGATCCTCACGGTGCTGGAAGGCCAGGGCGTTGCGCTCACGGTCGACGGCGTCCCGCAGGCGCCGCTCATCCTTCGCGTCCCCTACGCGTTCTCGGGCGATTCGGATGTCCATTGCCGGCTGCTTGACGGTCCGATCCGGGACTTCAATCTGATCTATTCGCCCTGGCGGCACCACGCCCGCTTGCAGTGGGTATCGGGCGCAACACCGTGGGTCTTTCACAGCAGCGCGCACAGTGTGCTGCTGTTCAACGCCGGCGATTCCGCGTCGCTGCGGGTCGATGATGCCGAGCATGCGCTGCCCTCACGCTATGACTGCCTGCATATCGAGGGAAAGGGCGATCTGGCCCGCTACCGCCTTGAAACGTCCTCCGCCCTGGATGTGTGCGTGATCGAGTTGACTCGACGCCAGCCCTGAGCGGTTTCGCACGTTGCCGGGGCGGCATGCGCGCCGGCAAATTCCCCTTTCCGATCCGGCCGCCTTCGGGGTGAAGCCTACGGGTAAACCCTTGGCCAAAATTCGGACTATGCGTATTGTATATACAACCATAGGCATCCTATGATCCGATCGACTGCCGCGTGCGACCAGCGGCCCATTCGATCCGGGAGAGCCTTATGCACCAAACCAAGCGTTATCGCGATGTCGAAATCCGCGCGCCGCGCGGCAACCAACTGACGGCAAAAAGCTGGTTGACCGAAGCGCCCTTGCGCATGCTGATGAACAACCTGGATCCGGACGTCGCCGAGAATCCGAAGGAACTGGTGGTTTACGGCGGCATCGGCCGGGCGGCGCGCGACTGGGAATCCTACGACCGCATCGTCGAAACGCTGAAGTCGCTGAATGACGACGAAACGCTGCTGGTCCAGTCGGGCAAGCCGGTGGGCGTGTTCCGCACCCACGCCAATGCGCCGCGGGTGCTCATTGCCAATTCCAATCTGGTGCCGCATTGGGCCAACTGGGAACACTTCAACGAACTGGACGCGCGCGGGCTGGCGATGTATGGCCAGATGACGGCGGGAAGCTGGATCTACATCGGCAGCCAGGGCATCGTGCAAGGCACTTACGAAACCTTTGTCGAAGCCGGCCGCCAGCATTACGGCGGCGATCTGGCGGGCCGTTGGGTGCTGACCGCCGGCCTGGGCGGAATGGGCGGCGCGCAGCCGCTGGCCGCCACGCTGGCCGGGGCATGTTCGCTCAACATTGAATGCCAGCAAAGCAGCATAGATTTCCGCTTGCGCACGCGCTATGTCGATGAGCAGGCCACGGACCTGGACGACGCGCTTGCGCGCATCGCGCGCTATACCAAGGAGCGCCGCGCCATTTCCATCGCGCTGTGCGGGAACGCGGCGGAAATCCTGCCTGCGCTCGTGCGGCGAGGCGTGCGCCCGGACATGGTCACGGACCAGACCAGCGCGCACGATCCTTTGAATGGCTACCTCCCCATTGGCTGGACGTGGGCCGAATACCGCGAGCGCGCGCGCCACGAGCCCGCGCTGGTCATCAAGGCCGCCAAGAAATCCATGGCCACGCACGTGCGGGCCATGCTCGACTTCAAGCGCATGGGCGTGCCCACCTTCGACTACGGCAACAACATTCGCCAGATGGCGCTGGACGAAGGCGTTTCGAACGCATTCGATTTCCCGGGCTTTGTGCCGGCCTACATCCGCCCCTTGTTCTGCCGCGGGATAGGCCCCTTCCGCTGGGCGGCGCTGTCCGGCGATCCCCAGGACATCTACAAGACCGACGCCAAGGTCAAGGCGTTGATACCGGATGACGCGCACCTGCACCGCTGGCTGGACATGGCGCGCGAACGGATCAGCTTCCAGGGCCTGCCGGCGCGCATCTGCTGGGTCGGCCTGGGCGCTCGGGCAAAGCTGGGCCTGGCTTTCAATGAAATGGTCCGTTCCGGCGAATTGAGCGCGCCGGTGGTCATTGGCCGCGATCACCTGGATTCGGGATCGGTCGCCAGCCCCAACCGTGAAACCGAGGCCATGCGCGACGGTTCGGACGCCGTATCCGACTGGCCGCTGCTCAACGCGCTGCTCAACACCGCCAGCGGCGCCACTTGGGTGTCGTTGCACCACGGCGGCGGCGTGGGCATGGGCTTTTCGCAGCATTCGGGCATGGTGATCGTGTGCGACGGCACCGACGCGGCGGCCGAACGCATCGCCCGCGTCCTCACCAACGACCCTGCAACGGGCGTCATGCGGCACGCGGACGCGGGCTATCAAACCGCCATCGACTGCGCGCGCGAACAGGGTTTGAACCTGCCGATGATTGCCGGACGGCAATAAGACTTCAAGAATCAAATCGCGGGCGGGTGCGGCGGCGCCAAACCGAAGTTCGCATCAAAGGAGATAAACAATGGATCTGAACCTGAACCCTGGACACCTGACGCTTTCGGTATTGCGCCGTGTGTACCAGGAACCCGTGCGCCTGCGCCTCGATGCCAAGGCGGATGACCCCATCAACGCCAGCGTGGCGATTGTCGAACTCATCGTCGACGAAGGGCGCACCGCGTACGGCATCAATACCGGATTCGGTTTGCTCGCCTCGACGCGCATCGCGCGCGAAGACCAGCAGGCTTTGCAGCGTTCGCTGGTGCTGTCGCATGCGGCGGGCGTGGGCGAGGCCCTGGACGACGCCATGGTCCGCCTGATCATGGTCTTGAAGATCAACAGCCTGGCCCGGGGCTATTCGGGCATCCGCCGCAAGGTGATCAACAGCCTGATCGCGCTGGTCAACGCCGAGGTCTATCCGCACATCCCCCTCAAGGGTTCGGTGGGCGCGTCCGGGGATCTTGCCCCGCTCGCGCACATGTCCCTGTTGCTGCTCGGCGAGAGCAAGGCGCGGCATCGTGGACAATGGCTGTCCGCCGGGGAAGCCCTGGAAAAGGCGGGACTGGCGCCGCTGACGCTGGCCGCCAAAGAGGGCCTGGCGCTGCTCAATGGCACCCAGGTGTCTACAGCCTACGCGTTGCGCGGCCTGTTCGAGGCCGAGGATCTGCTGGCCAGCGCGTTGGTATGCGGCAGCCTCAGCGTGGAAGCCCTGCTGGGCTCGCGCGCGCCCTTCGACGCGCGCATCCACGCGGCCCGCGGGCAACGCGGGCAGATAGACGTCGCGGCCGTGTTCCGCGCCTTGCTGACCCCCGAGACCGAGGTGGGGCAGTCGCACAGCAATTGCGGCAAGGTCCAGGATCCGTACTCGCTGCGCTGCCAGCCCCAGGTCATGGGCGCGTGCCTGACGCAGATACGCCATGTGGCCGGCGTGCTGGAGGTGGAATCGAACGCGGTGTCGGACAACCCCCTGGTGTTCGCGGATGGCGGCGACGTGATCTCCGGCGGCAATTTCCATGCCGAGCCGGTGGCGCTTGCGGCGGACAACCTGGCCTTGGCGCTGGCCGAGATCGGCGCGCTGTCGGAGCGGCGTATTGCGCTGCAGATGGACCATCACATGTCGCAACTGCCGCCTTTCCTGGTGAACAACGGCGGCGTGAACTCCGGCTTCATGATCGCCCAGGTGACGGCGGCGGCGCTGGCCAGCGACAACAAGGCGCTGGCGCATCCCGCCAGCGTGGACAGCCTGCCGACGTCCGCAAACCAGGAAGACCACGTTTCCATGGCGCCAAATGCGGGCAAGCGCCTGTGGCCCATGGCGGAAAACGTCCGCGACATCCTGGCGATCGAATGGCTGGGCGCCTGCCAGGGGCTGGATTTCCGCACGGGCCTCAAGACTTCGCCGGCGCTGGAGCAAGCGCGCGGGCTGCTGCGCGAGCGTGTTCCCCACTACGAGAAGGACCGCTTCTTCGCGCCCGACATCGCGGCGGCCAGCGAACTCATCGCAAGCCGCAGCCTGAGCGTGCTGGCGCCTGCGGGTTTGCTCCCCAGTTACTGACGTTCCGCATCCGATTCCTGGCCCGGACCGGGCCCCACGCATACCAAGCGCACGCGCCTGCCTGCGGCGCGCGCCCGGTGCTTCACGCTGCATGAAAAAAACACGGAGACGACAATGCATACACAGGGAAATGCGCTCAAACGGGGGCTGACGGCGCGGCATATCCGCTTCATGGCCTTGGGATCCGCCATCGGAACCGGGCTGTTCTATGGTTCGGCCAAAGCCATCCAGGAAGCGGGACCATCGGTCATCATTGCGTATTTGATCGCCGGCGCGGCGGTATACATGGTGATGCGCGCACTGGGAGAAATGGCCGTGCGCAATCCGGTGCCCGGCTCGTTCGGCGAATACGCCTGGACCTACCTGGGGCCGCTGGCCGGATTCCTCACGGGATGGACCTACGCCTTCGAGATGATCATCGTCTGCCTGGCGGACGTTACGGCATTTGGCTTGTACATGGGGTTCTGGTTTCCCGATGTGCCACGGTGGATCTGGGTGTTGTCCATTGTGTTGTTCATCGGCGCCCTGAACCTGTGTACGGTCAAGGTGTTCGGGGAACTGGAATTCTGGCTGTCGCTGATCAAGGTGGGCGCCATTGTGGCCATGATCGCGGGCGGACTTGGCATCCTGCTTTTCGGCTTCGGGCTGGGCGCCCAGGCCGAAGCCGCCAGCGTGCGCAATCTGTGGGAGCACGGCGGCTTCATGCCCAACGGCGTGGGCGGGCTGATCGTGTCTCTGTCGGTGGTGGTGTTCGCGTTTGGCGGCATCGAGATCATCGGGATCACCGCGGGCGAGGCCAAGGACCCGGCGCGGGCGCTGCCGCGCGCCATCAATGCGGTGCCCGTGCGCATCCTGCTGTTCTATGTGCTGACCATGTTCGTGCTGATGTCGCTTTTCCCGTGGACGCAGATCGGCAGCCAGGGTAGTCCGTTCGTGCAGATTTTCGACAGCCTGGGCATATCGTCGGCCGCCAGCATCCTGAACCTGGTCGTGATTTCGGCAGCGATCTCGGCTATCAATAGCGACATTTTCGGCGCCGGGCGCATGCTGTACGGCATGGCGCAGCACGGTCATGCGCCGCGCGGCTTCGCCCGGGTCTCCCAGGGCGGTGTGCCCTGGATGACGGTGGTGGTCATGTCGGCCGCCCTGCTGGCCGGCGTGCTGCTGAATTACCTGATTCCCGAGGATGTCTTTCTGCTGATTGCGTCAATCGCGACCTTCGCGACCGTATGGGTGTGGCTGATGATCCTGTTGTCGCAAGTCGCCATGCGGCGCACCATGAGCCGCGTGGCGGTTTCCGAACTCAAGTTCCCCGTCCCCTTCTGGCCGTGGGGCCCCATCGCCGCCATCGTGTTCCTGCTGTTCGTCATCGGCGTGCTCGGGTGGTTTCCCAAGACCCAGCCCGCGCTGATTGTCGGTTTGGTGTGGATTGCGGTGCTGTGTATCGCCTATCGTCTATGGGTGCGTCCGGGCGGCCCGGACAGGGAAATGCCCGAAGCTCAGGCCCAAGGCTCGGATTGAGCCGCAGGCTGACGATCACCGGAGAACGCGCATGCATCGGATCTGGCGAAATTGCCATGTTGTCACCATGGCGGGTGGCAGGTATACGGCCATCGAGAACGCCGCCTTGGTGACCCATGGGGCGCGTATCGCCTGGGTAGGGCCGGCGTCGGCGCTGGAGGCGGGCGGCGCCGACGAAGAGCACGACCTGGATGGCGCCTGGGTCACGCCGGGGCTGGTCGATTGCCATACGCACCTGGTCTTTGGCGGCAATCGCAGCAAGGAGTTCGAGCTACGGATGCAGGGCGCGGACTACGCGTTGATCGCGGCGCAGGGCGGCGGCATTGCGAGCACGGTGCGCGCGACCCGCGCCGCGTCCGAAGACGAGCTCTACGGCAGCGCCAGGCGGCGGGCGCTGCATCTGCTGCGCGACGGGGTCACCACCCTGGAGATTAAGTCAGGATATGGGCTGGATCTGCCCAACGAACGCAAGATGCTCAGGGTGGCGCGGCGGCTGGCCGACACCCTGCCCGTGACGGTGCGCGCGACCTGCCTGGCGGCCCACGCCCTGCCGCCTGAATTCCACGGGCGCGCCGACGACTATATCGACGAGATCGCGCGGCGCATGCTGCCGGCCTTGGCGGCCGAGGGCCTGGTCGATGCCGTAGATGCGTTCTGCGAGCACCTGGCGTTTTCGCCGGCACAGGTCGAGCGCGTGTTCCAGGCGGCGTCCGGGCTTGGCCTGCCTTGCAAGCTGCATGCGGAGCAGCTGTCGTTGCAGCATGGCGCCGCGTTGGCCGCGCGCCATGGCGCGCTGTCGGCGGATCATCTGGAATACCTGGACGAAGCTGGCGTCGAAGCCATGGCGCGAGCCGGCACTGTGGCGGTGCTGCTGCCGGGCGCCTTCCACGCCCTGCGTGAAACGCGGAAGCCCCCGATGGAGCTGCTGCGGCGCCACGGCGTGCCCATCGCCATTTCCACGGACCTGAATCCGGGCACCTCGCCCGTCCTGTCCCTGCGCCTGATGTTGAACCTGGCCTGTGTCATGTTCCACATGACGCCGGAGGAAGCTTTGGCGGGAGTCACGACACACGCCGCCAGGGCGCTGGGCCTGCAGGCGACGCACGGTTCGCTGGAAGCCGGCAAGATGGCGGATTTCGTGGCCTGGAAGGTCGAACACCCCGCCGAACTTGCCTACTGGATCGGTGGCGACCTACCCAAGCTGGTGATACGGCATGGCGAGCGGGCGGTCGTCGAGCCCTGACGGCAGTCCGCCATTGCGCGCCTGCGCCTGCGCAGGCAGGCGGAAGGTGCTGACCGCGCCCTGCAGCCGCTGCGCCTGCGTTTCCAGCGAGGACGCCGCCGCGGCCGCTTCCTCGACCAGCGCGGCATTCTGCTGGGTCACCTGATCCATCTGATTGATGGCGGTGTTGACCTGATCTATCCCGGTCACCTGTTCATGGGACGCCGTGGCGATATCGTTCACCAGCAGCGTCAGGCGTTCGATGGTGGCCAGTATTTCCTCCATCGTGCGGCCGGCGCTCTCGACCTGCGCGGAGCCGGACTGCACCGTGGCGCCGGAGGCCTCCAGGAGCTGCTTGATTTCCTTGGCGGCGCCCGCGCTGCGCTGCGCCAGCGACCGGACCTCGGCGGCCACAACCGCGAAGCCCTTGCCCTCTTCGCCTGCCCGGGCGGCTTCCACCGCCGCATTCAGGGCCAGGATGTTGGTCTGGAAAGCGATGCCGTCGATCACGCCGACGATGTCCTCAATGCGGCTGGAATCCCGGGCGATCTCGCGCATGGTGCTGACCGCGGCCTGCACCGCCTCGCCGCCGCGCTGGACCACGTCGGATGCGGTGGCCGCCATTTCGTTGGCCAGCCTGGCGTTTTCGGCGTTGCTGGTCACAGTGGACAGCAGCTGTTCCATGCTGGCGGCGGTTTCCTCCAGCGAGGCCGCCTGCTGCTCGGTGCGGCTGGACAGGTCCTGGTTGCCCGCGGCGATTTCGCTGGAACCCGTGTTGATTTCGGCCACGCCATCGCGGACCGCGTGCACGGTGCGCACCAGGCTGGACTGCATCTCCTGCAGGTAGGGAATGATCTGGCCCACGCAGTTCTTGCCGAAGGGCTCGATCGGCGAGGTCAGATCGCCGCCGGCGATGCGCTGGAACTGGCCTTTGAGCGAGTCCAGGGGACGCTTCACAAAATGCACCACATAGCGGTCGCCCAGCACCAGAAGCAGCAGGCACAGGGCCAGCGCCACGCCCATCCCGACGTAGGCCTGGCGGCGCTTTGCTTGCGCGTCCGCCCACAGCTGGGTTTCGCGGTCCTTGGCATAGGCTTCATAGTTTTCCATGCTCTTGCCGAAGCTGCGGCTGGCCGCTACGACGGGTCCCGCCGCATGGGCGCGCGCCTTGTCGATGGCGCCCGCCTCCAGGTGCTGGCGCTGCACGGCGATGCCCTCGGCCAGCGCCTCGAAGCCGGAACGCATGGCGTCCAGCAGGGCGGGCGGCGCATCCTGGCGGGCCAGTTCGATAAACAGTGTTTGCTGCGCCTTTGCTTCCTTGAGTGCGGTGTCGATGCTGCGGCCTTCTTCGGCCGCCTTGTCCTTTTGGCCCTCGGCAGCGTATTCCAGCTGGCGCGACAGCCTCAGGCGCGCGCGCATGACCTGGTCATTCACCCGCGACAGGGTGGACACTTCGTGGAGGAGTTCACTGCTGGCTTCCAGCGCCTGGCCGGCGCTGCGCAATCCATTGAAGCTGATGGCCGACAGGCCGGCAATGAAGGCGCTGATCAAGAGCAAAGTGCACAAGATCATGCGGCGGATGGTGATGTCTTTCAGAAACTGTGTCATACGCGTCGTCCCAATATGCAGCAAGCCTGCAAACGGACAACGGCCCGGCCGGATTCAATATTTAGCCGGTGTTGCACATCTTACGAATATGTCGGTGCGAGGGACGAATATATCGTCAGGAACGGCAACAGTGTTGCGTGTTTGCGCTACCACCGGCGCGGCCGGCCCGCCTGCGGGCTCAGCGCGGCGCCGGCGCCTGCGCCGGCTCGCTTGCGTCGAACTTCAGGCGCGCGAAGCTGGCGATGCAGGCCAGTGCGGCGCACACCCCGCCCAGCCAGAGCGCGGCGATGGCGCCGTGGGCGCTGGACAGGTTGAAGCACGCGGCGACCAGGGCCGCGCCGCTGGCCTGGCCAAGCAAACGCACCGTGCCGATCATGCCGCTTGCGCCGCCGGCCCGCGATGCGGGCGCCGAGGTCATGATGGCGCGCAGGTTGGGCGACTGGAAGAAACCGAATCCGGCGCCGCAGATCGCCATGCGCCAGGAAATGTCCCACACCGACGGGTCGGCGGGCATCAGCGCCAGCAGGATCATGCCCAGCGCCAGCATGGCCAGGCCGACCCCGCCCAGCATGCCGGCCGGGTAGCTGTCGGACAGGCGTCCGGCGATGGGCGCCATCACGGCCACCACCACCGGCCAGGGGGTAATCAGGAACCCCGTTTCCACCTGGCTGTATCCCAGCACCGCCTGGAACAGGAAAGGCAGCGATACGAAGGCCAGCGCCTGGGCGGCGAACGCGCACACCGCGGTGGCCGCCGACAGGGCGAACAGGGGCCGGCGCAGCAGGTCCACCGCCAGGATGGGCGCCGGATGGCCGGCCTGCCGGCGCATCAGCAGCCACAGGCTGGCGGCCGCGATGCCGCCTTCCAGCGCAACGCGCGGCCAGGGGGCGCCGTGCGCGAGTTCGTTGGTCGCCAGCACCAGCAGGCCCAGCGCCAGGGCGCACAGCAGCGCGGCCATGCCGTCGAACCCATGGCGCGCCCGGGTGGTGTCGGGCAGGCCGCGCAGGGCCAGCATCGCCGCCAGGATGCCGATGGGAAAGTTGATCAGGAATAGCCAGTGCCAGGAACCCAGCAGGAGGATCGCCGAGGCCACGGTGGGGCCGCCGGCGAAGGATAGGCCCACCACCATGGCGTTCAGGCCCAGGCCGCGGCCCAGCATGTGCGACGGATAGATGAAGCGCAGCAGCGCGCCGTTCACGCTCATCACGCCCGCCGCGCCCAGCCCCTGCAGGATGCGCGCCGCCACCAGCGTGGGCAGCGTGGGCGCCAGGCCGCTGGCCAGCGACGACAGCGTGAACACCACCAGGCCCACGATGTAGATGCGCCGGTGTCCCAGGATTTCGCCCAGCGCCGCCGCCGGCAGCAGGCCCGCCACCATGGCCAGCTGATAGCCGCTGATCACCCAGATGGAGCCTGCCTCGCTGGCCTGCAGATCCCGGGCGATGGTGGGCAGCGCGGTGTTGGCGATTGCCGTGTCCAGGCTGGCCATGCAGACGGCCAGCATGACGGCCACGAGCGCGCCCAGGCGCTCGGCGGCGGGCAGGCCGACGCCGGCCGGATAGACGGTGCTGCGGGAGAACGAGAGCATGGGTTGGCGGCGATGCGAGGGCGTCCGGACGGGCGCCTGAAATGGGGGAGCACTGATTCTAATGCGGCGCCGGGATTCAACGCTTCGTCAGCCGGCCGGCGCGGGCGCATCCGCGGGCGCGTCGAAGAATATACCGCCGTGATAATCCGCGGTCCGCGCCAGAAATAATCGGCCCCTGGCGGTGGCCGCAGCGGCAAATTATCCGATCGGAAAATACTCCCGCAAATGTCACGTCATGAAACTGATCCGGCGATTAAATTACAACCGTTTGTGTATCGAAATTCGTGCATGGCTTCATAGAGCACGGCGTAAAAATTCGCGCAGTGCTGCCGTGCAAAAACGTTAGTAATGGTAATAAACCAGCCGGTTATCGGAAACTATTTGGTGCCGCATTCGAATATTTGGACGTACGATTAATTCGCAGCAGGATTGAATGTGCAACCGTATTCCGTGGAGGCATCAATCATGAACCGCTTGAATTCGCCCGCAGCGGCGTTGTCCATTTTGTTTGCCGGCGCGGCGCCCGGCCTCGCGGCAGCCCAGACCGCCACCGCCAATTTCAATGTCACGCTCACCATTGCGGCAAACTGCGTGATTGCCGCCACCGATCTCAATTTCGGCAGCCACGGCGTGCTTAATTCCGCAGTCACCGGCAATACCAATCTGTCCGTGACCTGCAGCAATACCACGCCCTATACCGTCGGCCTGAATGCCGGCACCGGCACGGGGTCCACGGAGGCCCAGCGCTTTCTGAGCGGAACGGGCGCCAATACCGCCACGGTGGCCTACCAGCTGTACAAGCCGGGCGGCCAGACCGTGGTGTGGGGCGATACGGATGTCTCGGCCCGCGTCGGCGGCACCGGCACCGGCTCTGCGACGGCGCTCCAGGTAAACGGCGTCGTGCCCACGCAGACCACGCCCGCTCCCGGCAATTACTCTTCCACGGTCACCGCGACGGTCTACTTCTAGGAGTGGCCCCATGCGGATGTTCTGGCGGACCCTGCTCTTTTTCGGACTGGCGGGCTGTACCGCTGCGGCGTTGGCGGCCGCACTGCAGATTTCTCCGGTATTGGTGGAACTGGCGCCCACGCAGGGGGCCAGCGGGATCATGCTGCGCAACCCCGGCGGCACGCCGATCTACGGGCAGGTGCGCATCTACGGCTGGGAACAGGCGGAAGGCGACGACGTGCTGACCCCCACGGAAGAAATCCAGGCCAGTCCGCCCATCATCCAGGTGCCCCCGGGCGGAGAGCAGCTGGTGCGGCTGGTGCGCGCCTCCAAGGAGACGCAGCCGCGGCAGCAGGGCTTCCGCCTGATCATTGACGAGATCCCCGATCCGTCCACGCCTGCCATCAACGGCGTGGTGCTTCGGCTGCGCTATTCGGTGCCGGTGTTCGTGGCGGGCGCCGCGCCTTCGCCCGAGCCGGAACTCGCCTGGCGCGTGGAGCGCGCCGGCGGGTCATGGAAAGTGCGGGTGTCGAACACCGGCAGCCGCTACGCGCAGGTCGCCGCCATGCAGATCCTGAATTCGGCAGGCAAGCCGGTTGCGGCATTGGAGGGGCTGCTCGGCTATGCCCTGGCCAACCGCACGCGGGAGTGGAGCATCCCCGCCAGGCAGAACGCCGCCGGGCCGGTGCGGATCCGCGCGCTGATCAACGGCGACATGGTCACCGTGACCCCGGATTGACCGCATGACCGCGTTCCGGCGCGCCCCTCGGCCAGCCGGCAACCAGAGAAAGGCAGCCTATGGCGGTGCGCGCTACCCGTTCCCGCGGGCAACGCGCCTGGTGTCTCGCACTCTTCTTGCTGGGTGCGCCGGCCCTGGCGGCGGATACGCCCGATCAACTGGTCTCGTTCGGCAGCATCGCCGAGCGCGACGTGTTCCTGGAGGTCAGCATCAACGGCGCCAACACTTCCCAACTGCTGCGCTTTCGGGATGCGCACGGCCGCCTGTCCGTCAGCGGCGCGGCGCTGCGTTCCATCGGCGTGGACCTGTCGAAACTGGGCGTGCCGGATACGCGCGAGGTCAATCTGGACGCCGTGGCGGGCCTGCGCTACGCGTACGACCCCGCGGCGCAGTCCGTGGATATCGTGCTGCCCGACAACCTGCGCGTGCCGTATGAGGTGAATACGCGCGGCCTGCCCGCGACGCCCATGGCCACGGCCGGCCGCGGCCTGGTGCTGAACTACGACGCCTACGCGCAGACCGACTACGACTATCGGGTGGCGCTCTACTCCGAGCAACGCTACTTTGATTCGAACGGCGTGTTCAGCAATTCGGGCACGGCCTACATGGGCGGCAGCGCCGAGCGTTACGTGCGCTACGACACGTACTGGTCGCGGTCCGACCAGGAGACCCTGCAGACGCTGCGCCTGGGCGACACGATCACCTCGTCGCTGAACTGGTCCCGCTCGCTGCGGGTGGCCGGCATTCAGTGGGGGCGCAACTTCGCGCTGCGGCCGGATCTGGTGACGTTTCCGGTGTCGTCGCTGAGCGCCTCGTCCGTTGTGCCGTCCGCCGTGTCGCTGTACATCAACGGTGTGCAGCAGTTCTCGGGCAATGTGCCGCCGGGCCCGTTCGTGGTCAACCAGATACCCGGCATTACCGGCGCGGGACAGGCCACGCTGATCACGCGCGATGCCCTGGGCCGCACCGTCAGCACATCGGTGCCGCTGTACGTCGATACCCGGATGCTGGCGGCCGGGCTGTCGAGCTGGTCCGTCGAGGCCGGGTTCGTGCGGCGCCAGTTCAGCTTGCGTTCCTTCGACTACGACAACAAGCCCGTGCTGACCGCCTCGGGTCGCTACGGCTACAGCGACGACCTGACCCTGGAGGCGCATACCGAGGCCGCCGCGGGCCTGTACAACGCGGGCGCGGGGGCGTTTGTGAAGCTGGGGCAGGCGGGCGTGGTGAGCGGGTCGCTGTCGGGCAGCGCGGGCAGCCACGGCGGCGCCCAGGTCAGCCTGGGCTACCAGTATGTGCGGCCAGAATTCAGCATCGACACGCAGGCCACGCGGCTGATCGGCGACTACGGCGACCTGGGCTCGCGCGAGGACGCGCCGGTGCCGCGCCAGACCGAGCGGGTGACGGTGGCGCTGCCGCTGGGGCGGTCGCAAAGCGTGGCGGTGAGCTACATCGGCTACCGCATGCCGGACGTGCCGATGGCCAAGCTGGGGTCCGCCACCTACACGGCCAATCTGCACAGCAGGGTCGTCCTGACCCTCAGCGCGTACAAGGACTTTTCCCAGTCCAACTCGGAAGGCGTGTTTCTGGGCCTGTCGCTGATGCTGGGCGACCGCACGCAGGTCGGCGCGTCGGTGGGCAGGCAGGCGGGCGAGGATACGTACAGCGTCAGCGCGCAAAGCAGCGTGCCGTACGAGGGCGGCTGGGGCTGGGCCGTGCAGAACGGCCGCACCGGCGGCATGCAGGTCAACCAGGGCCAGGTGCAGTACCTGGGCCGCTATGGGCTGGTCGCGGGCATGGTGCAGGACTATGGCGGCAGGACCCAGGCTTCGGCGCAGGCGACGGGATCCGTGGTGCTGATGGACGGCACCGTCATTCCGTCGCGCCGCATCAACGACAGCTTCGCGCTGGTGTCCACGGACGGCACGCCGGATGTGGCGGTGTTGCACGAAAACCGCAAGCTGGGCCGGACCAATGGCAGCGGCTATCTGTTGGTGCCGGACCTGAACTCGTACCAGACCAACCGCATCGCCATCGACCCGGAAGACCTGCCGGTGGATGTGCGGCTGGACTCCACCAAGGCCGTGGTCGTACCGCAGGCCGGCGCAGGCGTGCTGGCCACGTTCCAGGTCGAGAAGTACGCGGCCGCCTCCGTCATCCTTACCACGCCGGACGGGGCCTTCCTGCCGGTGGGCGCGGAGGTCGCGCATGTCGAGAGCGGCAACCATTCGGTCGTGGGCTATGAGGGCTTGACGTTCGTGGAAGACCTGGCGGCGCGAAACCGGCTGCGTGTCCGAGGCGCTGGCGTGTCGTGCGTGGCCGAGTTCGATTACACGCCCTCCGACAGCGATCCGATGCCCACGCTGGGGCCTGTCGTCTGCGAGCCGCTGCCGCGGAGGCAGCCATGAGGACCGCTATGAAATCCGCGCTGCTGGTGGCTGCCGCGCTGTTGGCCGGCTATGCGGGATCGGCGCGGGCGAGCAGCTGCACGCTGGGCGCCGGCACGACGGGCACGATGGACTTCGGCACGGTCAATCCGCTGTTGCCCGGCGATACGGTGAACGACGGCGGGCAGATCGCCGTGACCTGCAATTTCACGGTCCTGGCCATCGGCGCGCGGCTGTGCTTCAGCCTGGGGGTGGGCAACACCAGCCCGTCCGTGGCGGCCCGCGCCATGGGGGCGGGAACGAACCGGATGAACTACAACCTGTACACGGATCCCGCCCGCAGCCAGGTCTGGGGCGCGGCGACGGCCGGGCAGCCCACGTCCGTCACGCTGACCGGGCCGCTGCTGGGGGGCGGCAACGTATCCACCACCTTCAGGTTTTACGGCAAGATCCCCGGCGGCCAGTCTTCGGTGCCCACCGTGGCCAACGCCAATACGCCCTATAGCGAAACCTATGCCACCACCGGCAGGCTGGACGTGCTGTTCGGATTGCTTTCGGGCCTGTCGAACTGCCCGCTGGCGGCGCCCACCCAGCGGATCACGATCCCTCTGGTGGTTCGGGCGACGGTACAGAAGAACTGCACCATCAGCGCGACCGATATGGCGTTTCCCGCAAGGGGCACGCTGACCAGCGCCGTCACGGCGTCCAGCCAGATCAGCGTCCGATGCACCAACGCCAACGCGTTTTCCGTGGCCTTGAACGGCGGCTCGGTGGCCGGCAATGTGTCGGCGCGCAGGATGAAGCACGCGACCGCCGCCGATACGGTAGGCTATCAGCTCTATCAGGACGCCGCCTATGCGACCGTCTGGGGCGATGCCTCGGGCGGCGCGCCGCGGGCGGGCGTGGGCACCGGCGCCAACCAGACGTTTACGGTGTACGGCCGCGTGCCGGCGCAGCCGACGCCGCGGCCGGGCGCCTACAAGGACGTCATCACGGCGACCATCACCTTCTGAACGCCGGCCGGACAGGCCTTATGCCTGGCCGGGCGCCGGCCGGGGCTTGACCGGCCAGAACAGCGTGGCGGGCCGTTGCCAGATACGCTGCCGCACGCCGGCCGACAGCGAATCGCGATCGCCGCGGCGCAGGTCGCGGGAACGCAAGGCCACGTTGAAGGCCAGCGCAAAGCTCACGACCACATTGAGCACGCCGGTCGCCGCGGTGCCGGCCACCGCCAGCCAGAAGGCCTGGGTATGCACGATCTCCCAGCCCAGCGTGCCCAGCGCGGCGCCGATCTGCCCCGCGCTGAGCGTCACGTGGCGCACTTCGACGTGCGGGCCGAAGAAGCTCACGATGGCCGGTCCGATGCCCAGCATCAGGCCCAGCGATACGTTGCCCGCGATGCCGGAGATATGGCGCTGCCAGAATCCTGCCCAGCGCACCGCGCCGCGCTCGCCAAAGAGCTGCCGCGTGCGCCGGTCGTACGCCATCACGTCGTGCACCCGGTGCAGCGCGAACCAGTTGTCGGCCCAGCCGGCGATCAGGCTGGACAGCCAGAGCAGCACGCCGGTCGCGGCCGCGTAGATCGGCGTGGGGCCCCAGATAGAGAACGAATCCAGGGTCTCGCTTGCCTTGTCCGCGCTGATCAGGGGGTGGTTCAGCATGTGCGCGGCCACCCATTGCACGGCCCAGGCCATGGGGAACACGACGGCCAGGTTGCCCAGGATGGCCGCCGCGTTCGACCGGATCATGGACAGCGTGTCGTCCAGGAAGGCTTCGCGCCCTTCGGGCGTGTAGGCCGCGTCCAGGCGGTGGGCCAGCGCCGGCCCCGTCATGGCGGGCTGCTTGGTGGCCAGCGTGAAGTGCGCGAACTGGATCACCAGAAAGCCGCCGGCATAGTTCAGCGACGCCAGCAGGCCCTCGATGAACTTGTCCAGGTGCAGCGATACGATGAAGAACTTCAGGTAGACCGTGAACACCATGACGAAGCCCCCGCCCAGCGACGCCTTCAGCATGTCCAGGTATTCGACCGTGTCGCGGGCGATGTAGTGTTCGCCGGTTTCGGCGGTGCGCTCCATCACGCGTCGCGCCAGTTGCGCGAACGACGACGAGGCCAGGTGGCGGATGCTGCTGCGCGCCTGCGTGGACCGGATCAGTTCCGCGATCAGGTGCACGTACTTGTGGCGTTGTGTCGGGTCGACCCATACGCTGAGCAGCAGCTCGATGCGCGCCAGGCGCAGTTTCATGCGTTCGATCTGGAAGACCACCTCGACCGATACGCCGTTCTGTTCGAGCTCGTCGTACACGCCCTGGGCGGCCGCGCGGCAGCCGTCCAGCAGGGCCCGGAACACGTTCAGCCGCCGCCCGAACACATCGCGCGGCGTGCCGGGCGGACTGTCGCAGAGTTCGGTCGCGGCGCCGGCCAGCGCAAAGAAGGGCGTGTCCTGCACACGCCCTGGCAGACGGGAGCGGATGTCCTGGCTGAGCCCCGTGGCGCGCACCTGGCTGACCAGCACCTGGATGCTGCTGGTCAGTGCCTGCTCCAGTCTGGGGGACAACGCTTCCGGCGCGGTGGGATCCGCGTGCTCGCGGCCGTCTTCCACGCGCAGCAGCGCGCGCAGGCGCGCCAGCGTCGCGTCGTCCAGCGATTCGACCCATTGCGCATCGCCGGCCCGGCGGAAGATCAGCGAGAACAGGCTGAACATGTCTCCGCGGTTGGGAGGCGGAGGCAGCAGGCGCGCCTGCGCGCGGTCCCAGAATTCGCCCCAGAAGCCCGGGTGCGAGGCAACGCCCGTGTCGCACAGCAGCGACGTGGGATCGTTGTCGGCCAGCAGCGAGCGCAGCGTGGCGGCTACCGGGGCGGCCAGCACGGGATTGTTCTCGAGCACCTGCAGCAGATAGCGCAGGCGGGCATGCTGCGGGTGCCTGCCGTCCTGCGCCGGCTCATTGCCGGGCCGGTTCAGCCAGCGGCACAGGTCCACCATCCACAGGTTTCGATCGCCCAGCGGGGCCTGCGGATCGGCATTGGACAGGATGACGTCCAGCTGCGGCCCGCCATGCCGCGAAGCCCGCCATTTGCGCCAGAGGGAGGTAAGCATGGACGGACCTCGCGGGTCATAGGGATTCGGGATGGCGGCGCAAGGAAAAGCCCTGCGCTTCGTTCATGGCCAGATAGCTGACGTTGCGCGACACCACCGGCGGCTGGTCGCCTGCATGCAGGGCCCGCAGCTCGTCCAGCACCATCTTGTCGGCCAGCGTCATGCGGTCGATCATGCGCAGGTATTGCATCCAGCTTTCCACCAGGAACATTTCGCGCCAGACGCCCTCGCGCTCCAGGTCGCGGAACAACTGCCACTGCTGCGCGCCGTTGCGCAGGCGCAGCTGCCGCAGCGGCCGCGCCGCGTGGATCAGCGCCGGAAGCTTGTCCTGGTTGATCAGGTATTCCACGGCGACCAGCACCGTGCCGTGCTGGGTATTGAAGCCCGCCGCGGCCAGGGCCGGTTCCGCGTCTTCGGCGCGCGCCAGCGACTGCGTATCCACGTGTTCGGGCATGCGCGACCGAAACAGCAGCGCCACGGTGACGCCCAGCATGATGCCGGCCGCCGACAGCGCGCCGGACACGCCCATCGTCCCGGCGAAGTGGCCCCACATGAAAGAGCCGGCCGCCAGACCGCCGAAGATCGCGGTCTGGTACAGGGCCAGGGCGCGCGCCTTCACCCAGTCGGGAACCAGCAGCTGGACGGTGGTGTTGTAGGTGGCCAGCACGCCGATCCAGCAACTGCCCGACAGCAGCAGCGCCGGGAAAGCCACCCACAGGGTGTTGGTCAGGCCCAGGGCCAGCAGGCAGGCGGCCAGTGCGGCGGCGGCCACGCTGATCAGCCCGCTGGCGCCCCAGGCGGCCCGGGCGCGGCGCACCAACGCGCTGCCCAGGATGGCGCCCACGCCCAGCGCGCCCAGCATGTAGCCATACAGCAGCGCGCTGCCTTCTTCGTGTTCGTGCGCCAGCAGCGGCAACAGCGCCCACAGCGCGCTGGCCGACAGTCCGAAAGCGAACGATCGCAGCATCACCACGCGCGTCACGGTGGAGTGCTGGGTATAGCGCACCGCGGCCACGACGCCCTCGAACAGGCGTTCGGGTGGCAGGCGGCGTTCGGGCAGGTCGCGCTTCCAGCGCCAGATCGCCCAGATCAGGCTGCCGTAGCAGAAGCAGTTCAACAGGAAGACCCAGGACGCGCCCATGGCGCCCAGCAGCAGGCCGCCGATGGCGGGGCCCACCGCCCGCGCCACGTTGAAGTTCACGCTGTTCAGCAGCACCGCGCTGCCGACGTGGGCGCGCGGCACCTGCTCGCCCACGGCCGCCTGCCACGCGGGGGTGACGATGGCGCTGCCGATGGCGATGCAGAACACCGACGCGATCAGCGTGATGGGGTGCAGCAGACCGGCAAAGGCCAGCACGGTGATGAAGATGCCGCCGGCCAGCTCCAGCAGCATGCCGGCCAGCATGACCTTGCGGCGGTCGTAGTTGTCCGCCAGCACGCCGGTCAGGATGGACAGCGCCACCAGAGGGAAGGCGGCGGCCACCTGGATCATGGCGACCATCAGGGGGCTGCTCTGCTCGGTGGTGATGATCCAGGCGGCGGCGACGGATTGCGCCCAGGTGCCCAGGTTGGCGAAGAGGTTCGCGATCCAGATGATGCGGAAGGCGGGAAAGGCAAAGGGGGAAAGCGTGCTGACCTGCAGGACAGGGGCGGGGGCGGCCGGCGGGTCGGCCGGCAGGTCGGTGGAGGCCGAAACAGGCTGCAGCATGAGTGCCTTGTGCGGGGCGCGGACGAGGCGCTTTTTCCGCGCGTGGTCTGGGTCGGTCAATGGTACGCCCAAGGCAGGCCGGTTTGGGGGCTCCTCGCGCTTTTCTATGGGCCTTCCCTGGTACCCTGCCCGTGGCGTGGCCCTGACGGCCGCGCGCATTGGCCTGGCCGCGCCCTATTGGACGCGCGCCGCAGTTTCACTATTTACGTTTGCTGATTCAATGACCCTGACTTTCAACGGGCGCGCGTTCGCCGCCCTGCTTGCCGTGACGGCCGTGCTGGCGGCCATCGCCACCCTGGGCGCGCCCTATCCCTTCCTGCGGGGTTTCGTGGGCGACGTGGTGGCCGTGGGCTGGGCGTACCTGCTGTACCGCAGCTTCATCCGGGCAGGCGTGCTGCCCCTGGCGCTGGCGGCGCTGTTCACGGGATACGCCGTGGAACTGGGCCAGTACCTGGCCCGGCAATACGGCTGGCGCTTCGAGCAACCGGTGCTGCGGGTCGTCTTCGGCAGCGTGCCGGACTGGTGGGACGTGCTGGCCTACACCGTGGGCTTCGCGCTGGTGCTGATGCTGGCCGGCGGCCAGGCGCGCCGCCAGCGGAGCGCTGCGCTGCGCGATGCCCGCATGCAGGTCAGCCTGCGAGCAAGGCGCTAGCCGCCGCATTTCTGCCCGGGGCGTCGGCGCCCGGGCTCAAACCTGGTTTCAACCGGCCTGGCAGACCGTGTCGTCGCGCTTTTGCGCCCGCACGGCGCTTGCGGCTGCGCGCAGCGGCTGCAGGCGGGCGTTGCGGAAAGGCGCCAGGCATTCAGCCCAGGACGAGGGAAACAGCGGGGTCGCATGGCGGACGGCATCGCGGCGGGCGTAGTGGGCAAGCAATTGCTGGCCGATCGGGGTGTCTCCAAGGGGATGGCGGGTGTTCATGGTATTTCCGTATTGCATTAAAAGTGTATTCATTGTACGGGTTTGCCCCCGTTGCGTCCAGCCCAGGTCATTGCATGGCAAGTGCTTGATCTGAAAGAAACTGTCCCTGTTTTAAGTGTGTTTCTCCGGGATTGCCCTAGCAGTTCAAAACAGTAGACGGTATACAATGTTCACCATGCCGGGCTTCGACAGGCCTGGAATTTCTCCCACTGGACCTGGAGCGAGTCATGGCAGAACTGATGAACCGAGATGAATTCCGTACCGCGCTGGAAAACGCGATCAAGGGCAAGAGCGCCAACGCCTCTCCCTTCTCCATAGCCTGGGCCGAGGGCAAGCTCAGCCGCGAACACCTGTCCCGCTGGGCCGAGAACCACTACCACTACGTGGGACCGTTCGCCGACTACCTGGGCTATCTGTACGCCCGCACCCCCGACACCTATACCGAGGCCAAGGATTTCCTGCTGGCCAACATGTACGAAGAGGAAATCGGGGGCGACCGCCACACCGACCTGCTGATCCGCTTCGCCGAAGCCTGCGGCACCACCCGCGAAAGGGTGACCAATCCGGACAACATGTCGCCCACCACGCGCGCCCTGCAGAGCTGGTGTTACGCCGTGGCCATGCGAGAAGACCCGATTGTCGCGGTGGCCGGCCTGGTGGTGGGCCTGGAATCCCAGGTGCCGTCCATCTACCGCAAGCAGACGCCGACGCTGCGCGAAAAGTATGGCTTCACCGACGAAGAAGTGGAGTTCTTCGATTTGCACATCGTGTCCGATGAAATCCACGGCGAACGCGGCTACCAGATCGTGCTGGAGCACGCCAACACGGTCGAACTGCAGCAGCGCTGCCTGAAGATCTGCGAGATCGGCGCACAGATGCGGCTGCTCTACACCACGGCCCTCTACACCGACTACGTGCAGCATGAAATCAAGCTGCCCGAACTGGGCCTTGCCGCCTGACACCCCGCGCGCGGCCGCCCGGCTTACGCCGGCGGCCGCCGGACCGCAGCTCCTGGACGAAGACTCATGCCTACCGTTGTGTTTCATAAAGGCGGCCAGACCTACACCGATGTGGTGAAGGACAACACCAACCTGGTGGTGCGGGCCGGCATCAAGCAGTTTCCGTTTCCGCATCTGCGCTACGAATGCGGCATGGGAAAGTGCGCCAAATGCGCCTGCCGAGTCCTGTCTGGGGCCGAGCACCTGCCCCCGGTGAACTGGAAGGAAAAAAAGCAGCTGGGCGACCGCGTCGACCAGGGCTACCGGCTGGCGTGCCAGCTCTGGCTCAATAGCGATATCGAGCTGACGCAGGATGTGGAGGCATAGCGGCCATGGAATCCACCTACGTGATCCTGACCTCCAAGCCCGGCGTCTTCCGCACTGAGGCGGGCGACGGGGCCGACATCATCGAAACCTACGACTACGTGTTCTACGGCCGCGCGCTGGCGGTCTTCAGCATTGCCTTGCTGCGCCGCGAGATCAAGCTGGTCGTCACCGAGGAAACGCCGCCGTACGTGGTCAACCACGTGCCGTCCAAGTTCCTGGAAAAGTTCGCGTCGGTCGACGCCGCCCGCAAGGAGCTGGCGCACTTGACGCGTTTTGGCAGCATGGAGTCGGCGTTGACGCTGAGGTCCGGCGCCATCGCCGCGGAGCACTGAACACATGGTCCAGATTACTTTCATCTCGAACGGCGGCATGGTCGCGACCGCGCCGGAGAACAGCAATCTGCTGCGGGTGTCGCTAAAAGAAAAGGGCGGCATCCCGTTCAAGTGCGGGGGCGGCCTGTGCGGCACCTGCAAATGCCGGATCGAAGAGGGGCTGGAGAACACCGACGCCATCAAGCCCAAGGAACGCAAACACCTGCGGCCCGAGGACTTCGAGGCCGGCTACCGCATGGCCTGCCAGACCTTCGTGAACGGGGACGTCAAGGTGTCGTGGGTAGTGCAGAACGGCAAGGGTATTGTCGTTGGCGCGGCGCCCGGCCCCGTGGAGGCCGCCACGACCTAGCGGCGGCAGGGCGGCCGCCCGCCGCCCGCGGATTCAGGCCACCGACGCTTGCGGCGGCTGCTGGGCCTCGGTGTAGGCCTTGGCGGCGTTGTGCACGTGCTGGCTGGCCAGCAGCGCAGCCAGATCGCCATTGCCGGCGATGACCGCGTTCAGGATCTGGGAATGCTCGTCCCAGTTCTGCTTGGCGCGCCGCATGTTGCTGGGCGCGAACAGCAGGGCCGTGCGGTCGCGCAGCGAGCGCATCAGATCGGTCAGCACCACGTTGCCGCCTATGGTGGCCAGCATTTCGTGGAACTGCGAATTCAGGGCCAGGAACTTGTCCAGTTTTTCGTCGCGGGCGGCTTCCGTGCCTTCGCGCAGAAAGGCCTGCAGGCGTTCGACGGTCTTTTCGTCGCGGCGCTGCGCAGCCAGCTTGGCGTTCAGGCCTTCGAGCGTGGCGCGCACTTCCACCATGTCGTAGGCCACCGCGTCGGACAGCACCGAGACGGACGCGCCGCGCCGGGGCTCGATCGTGACCAGGCCTTCGGCCGCCAGTGCGCGCAGCGCCTCGCGCACGGGGATGCGCGACACGCCCATTTCTTCGGACAGACGCCCTTCCACCAGCCGGTCGCCCGGGGTGAACTCGCCGCTCAGGATGCGCTCGCGCAGCTTGTCGCGGATGACGGCAAAGAGCTGCGGATGCTGCTCGCCGATCTTCAGCGAGGTGGAGTGCTGCGTCTCTACGGCTTGCGGGCTGACGGGGGAAGTTGTCATGGCGAGCAGGGTTGGCGTAATGGATACAGTCTCCATTGTATTACCGGGTGTAGCCGGGCGTCGCAGGAAGCGTGCCGCATCAATGCACCCAGAATGCCTTCACCAGCACCCCCACCGCGCCCACGGCGCAGGCCGCAAGCAGGACGGCGCGCACGGCGCGCGGGGGCAGCAGGGTGCGCAGCCGGTTGGAGACCGCAAAACCGGCCAGCAGGAAAGGGGCCAGGCTGAGGGCCAGCCCGACGTGGTAGCCCGTGTAGCGCTTGGCCAGCGCCAGCATGGCGAGCGAAAAGATGGATCCCAGGAACAGCACCATGCCCAGCGTGGCGCGCAGGCGGTCGGGCGCGGCGTGCTGCAGCACGATGGCGATGGGCGGCGCGCCTACCGAGGTCATCGTGCCCATGATGCCGGAAGCCACGCCCGCGCCAGACACCCGGCCCGGGGTGGCCGTAAAGCGTAGCCCCGCCACGCTGAGCGCCACGGCGATCAGGATCATGCAGGCGAACAGCACGCCCAGCGCCTGCGGCGCGAAACGCGCCATGGCGTAGATGGCGATCAGCGTGCCGACCGCCCGGCCCGCCAGCGCATAGGTCACGGCGGGCCAGTCGATCGCGGCGCGCTCGCGCAGCGCGGTCAGCAGGGAGATAAATCCGCCCAGCGTCAGCAGGGGACCGGGCGCAAGCTGGGGAAAGAACATGGCCGCCACGGGCGCGGCGAACATGGCGAAGCCGACGCCGCCCACGCCCTGCGCCACCGCGGCGCCGAACACCACGGCCGCCATGGCGGCGTAGTGCGGCAGATCGGAAAACGGCAGGGAAGACAGCATGCCTCGCACTTTGTAAATTATGTATACGATAGTCTATCCATGATTTTCGGCCGTGGCGTGGACAATCCAGAAAACTAAGGGTAAACCCCTGATTTTTGGCCGATATTCATCAATTTTTCAGAATTATCGCTTTCCCTAGGCGGTGCATATTTCAGTTGGTATGGCATTCAACGAAATATAGTATACCGAGTGTGGCGACCCAACAGCCACGTAAACAAGGGGAATAGCGCATGCAATCCGACGTCGTGCTCAATGCCGCTCATTGGATATACCTGATCAGCGTGGCCGCGATCATCCTGACGATGATCCTGCGGGCCAACGTGGTGGTGCCGTCCGTCATCGGCACCTTCCTGGTGGTGCTGGCCATCACCGGCAACCCGATCAGCGCGCTGATCGGCATCTTTTCGGCCAGCTTCGTGGCGGCGAAAGAGCTTTTCAACATCTTCCTGGTCATCACCTTCATGACCGCCCTGCTCAATGCGCTCAAGACCCTGCAGGCGGACGTGCGCATGGTGCAGCCGTTCCGCAAGGTCATGCGGGGCGGCCATTCTTCCTTCCTGATCATCGCGCTCTGTACCTATGTGATCTCGCTGTTCTTCTGGCCCACGCCCGCCGTGCCGCTGGTGTCGGCGATCCTGCTGCCCGCGGCCATCGCGGCCGGCCTGCCGCCCCTGGCAGGCGCCATGGCCATCGCGATCGCCGGCCAGGGCATGGCGCTGTCCTCCGATTACGTCATCGGCGTGGCCCCCAGCATCAGCGCCAAGGCGGCCGGCGCCGCGGTCAGCGCGGCCGTCGTCGCGGACCGCGCCCTGGTGCTGTCGCTCATTACCGGCGGGGTCGCCCTGATCTCGGCGTATCTGCTGGTGCGCAAGCACATTGTCGCGGCCGATCCGGCCCTGCTGTCGGCCTGGCAGGCCCGCGCGCAGGACGGCAGCCTGGCGCGCATTGAGCAGTCGGGCTCTTTCGACAAAGCCGAGCTGGCGCGCGGCACGATGGGCGCCGATCCGGCGCTGCCCAGCGGCCCCGTGCTGAGCGACGAGGAACGCCGCCGCGTGCGCTGGTCCAAGACCTTCGCCGTGGTGACGCCGCTGGCCTTCCTGGCGGTGATCGCGGTGATGGTGCTGCCGCGCCTGTTTCCGTCCCTGCCCGCGCTGCGCGGCGGCGATGCCGCGGCGCTGGTGGGCGGCGTGGCGTTCGTGGTGATGATGCTGGTGACGCTGGCGGCCGAGGGGCCCCGCAAGATGCTGGACGTCTGCCCGGAACACGTGACGGACGGCTTTGTTTTCGCGTTCAAGGCCATGGGATCGGTGTTGCCGATCGCCGGCTTCTTCTTCGTGGGCGCCAATGAAACGGCCGCGCAGATCTTGGGCGTGCCGCAGGCGCAGGCGCCGGGACTGCTGTTCGAGGTGATTTCCGCCGCGCAGCACCTGATTCCGGAAAACCATTTCCTGGTCGCCTTCGGCGTGCTCATCGTCGGCATGATCACCGGCATCGACGGCTCCGGCTTCGCCGGCCTGCCGCTCACCGGCACCCTGTCCGGCGCCCTGGGTCCGGTCGTCGGCGTGGATCCGGCGACGCTGGCGGCCGTGGGCCAGATGGGCGCGGTGTGGACGGGCGGCGGCACCCTGATCGCCTGGTCGTCGCTGATCGCCGTGGCGGGTTTTGCGCGGGTGAACGTGCTGTCGCTGGTGCGGGCGCTGTTGCTGCCCGTGCTGCTGGCGCTGTTTGTCTCCACCACCTGCGCCGTGCTGATCTGGAGTTGAACCCGGGCTCCTACGCCACGGAAAAGGGCTCCTGCGGGAGCCTTTTTCCTGTCCGGAAGGTCGGGTTTCCACGCATCGTCTCGAAGTGATTAAAGTATACAATGTTCAGCATATAACCCAGCCGCCCATACCCCGCCTGCCCGGCGGGGCCAAAGAATAGGAAGCGCTCCCGTGGACGATCTCTCGCAGCAGACCTTTTTGAACTACATCGGCGGCAACTGGACGCCCAGCGGCACGGGCAAGACCGCGCCGAACATCAACCCGGCCGACACTGCCGATATCGTGGGCCGATTCCAGGTTTCCGACGCCAATGACGCCCGGCTGGCGGTGGAAGCGGCCGATGCGGCGTTCGCCGCCTGGCGCGACACCCCGATTTCCAAGCGCGCGGCCATCCTGTTCCGCGCGGCGCAATACCTGGAAGACCATGCCGACGCGTTCGCACGCGAATTGACCCGGGAAGAGGGCAAGGGCCTGAACCTGGCCAAGGACGAAGTGCTGCGTTCGGCGCAGACGATCCGCTTCTATGCCGTCGAGGGGCAGTCCTTCACCGGCGAAACCTACGTCAACGACGATCCGGACATGATCGTCTACAGCCAGCGCGAACCGCTGGGTGCGGTGACGGTGATCTCGCCCTGGAACTTCCCCATTTCCATCCCCGCGCGCAAGATCGCGCCCGCGCTCATCACCGGCAATACCGTGGTGTTCAAGCCGTCGTCCGACGCGCCGCTGTCCGGCTATCGCCTGACCGAAGCCTTCGTGCAGGCCGGCCTGCCCGCCGGCGTGCTGAACTTCCTGACCGGACCCGCCGGGGCGGTGGGCGAAGCCATCACCGGCGCCGCGCAAGTGCGGGCCATTTCCTTTACCGGGTCTACCGCCGCGGGCGAACAGATCCACCGCAGCGCAGGCCTGACCACGCGCACGCAAATGGAGCTGGGCGGCAAGAATCCGCTGATCGTGCTGGCCGACGCCGACCTGGACCGCGCGGTGGACCTGGCCGTGAAGGGCGGGTTCTCGCTGAGCGGCCAGGCCTGCACCGGCACCAGCCGCGTGCTGGTGGACGCCAAGGTAAGCAAGGCCTTTACGGAAAAGCTGCTGGCCAAGATCAAGACGCTGACCATCGGCAACGGCCTGGACGGCAACTTTGATCTGGGTCCGCTGGCGACCGCGCGACAGCTGGACAACGTGCTGGGCTATGTCGAGATCGGCAAGCAGGAGGCCACGCACCTGTACGGCGGCGACCGGCTGCAGGGCGCGGGCTTCGACCGCGGCTACTACGTGACGCCTGCGCTCTTCGCCGGCGTGACCCAGCAGATGCGCATTGCCCGCGAAGAAATCTTCGGACCGGTGATCGCGCTGATCGAGGTCGACGGCTACGAAGACGCCATCGCCAAGGCCAACGATACGGAATACGGCCTGTCGGCGGCCATCGCCACCACCGACGCGCGCTACGCGCACCGCTTCGCCCGCGACATCCAGGCAGGCACGGTGAAGATCAACCGCACCACCACCGGCAACCTGATCAATGCGCCGTTCGGCGGCCTGAAACACTCCAGCACGTCCACGTTCCGCGAATCGGGCCGCGTGGGCCTGGAGTTCTACACCCAGATAAAGACCGTCTACCGCGCCGGCTGACGGCGTCCAACCCTATTTCACAGAGGCTTTGCACATGAAACAGATCTATCGCCTGGAACTTGAAGAAGCGCGCGTCATGGTGCGCGCCGCCATCGCCAAGTCGCAAGAGATCGGCGTGCTGGAATCAATCTGCATTGTGGACGACGGCGGCTATCCCATCGCGCTGGAGCGCATGGACGGCGCCCGCATCACCGGCCCGCAGATCGCGTGGAACAAGGCGTTCACCGCAGCGGGCCACAAGCGTTCGACGCACCTGTTCAACACGCCGCCCAACGGCCCCGCGCTGCCGGGCAACGAAGCCTTCGGCATCCAGTGGAGCTTCGACGGCAAGTTCGCGGTGTTCGTGGGCGGCTTCCCCATCGTGGTCAACGGCGAAGTGATCGGCGGCGTCGGCCTGAGCGGCGGCAACGGCGAACAGGACACCAAGGCCGGCCTGGCCGCGCTGGCGGCGCTGGCGGAACTGCTGGAGCCGCGCGGCATGAAAGTGCTGGTCGAAGCCGACATCAAGAAATAGGCGAGGAAGCCATGGCCTACCGCGTGCATATCCTGGAAACCGAAGAAGCCTTCGACGTCGAAGAGGGCGAATCCGTGCTGGAAGCCGCGGAGCGTTCAGAAGTGAAGCTGCCGCACGAATGCACCTTCGGCGGATGCGGCACCTGCCGCATCAAGCTCGCCTCCGGGACGGTGCGGTACGAAGAATTCCCGATGGCGCTGACGCCCGAGGAGGCCGAAGAGGGCTATGCGCTGGCGTGCCAGGCGCGCCCGACGGCCGACCTGTGCATCAGCGTGGCCAGCAGCCGGCAGACGTTTCCCGAGCCGGCCCGCATTCCCGCCACGATCCACCGCATCGAGCCCTATGGCGACGATGTCATCCACCTGACGCTGGCGCTGCCCGGGCAGGGGATGGACTACGTGCCGGGCCAGTACATGAACGTGGTGCTGCCGGACGGCGAAACGCGCAGTTTCTCCATGGCTTCGCCGCCAGCCGGCAACCTGGTGGACTTCCACGTGCGCCGTATTCCCGGCGGGCGCTACACGGACCAGTGGCTGGGCCAGGCGCGGGCGGGCGCGGATGTCGAAATCGAAGCGCCCCTTGGCGTGTTCAGTTATCACGAGGAAGACTGGCGGCCGCTCATCATGATGGCCACCGGGACGGGCATCGCGCCGATCAAGGCCATTCTGGAATCCCTGCTGGATAACGAGGACTGCCCGCCCGTCACCCTCTACTGGGGCATGCGCACCGAAGCCGACCTGTACCTGCGGGATGTCATCGAGAGCTGGGTGGGGCGTTTGTACGAATTCAACTTCGTGCCCGTGCTGTCGCGCGCGGGTGAAGGATGGCAGGGGCGCCGGGGCCATGTGCAGCAGGCCGTCTTGGAAGACCACGAGGACCTGTCGGAACACGCCATCTACCTGTGCGGCGCGCCCGAGATGATCCGCCAGGCCAAGAGTCTGCTGGCGGGGCGCGGTGCCAGCCTGGACCATATGTACGCCGACAGCTTCACCTTCCAGCACGAACTGGCGTCGGCGTAGCCGGCCGCGCCTGGCCGGCCGCGCACTGTCGCGCTACTAGCGGTACACCAGCACCGGCAGCTTGGTGCGCGCCAGCACGCGCTGGGTCTCGCTGCCCAGCAGGAAGCCGGTCATCCCGTGCCGCCCGTGCGAGCCCATCACGATCAGGTCGCACCCCTGTTTCTGCGCCGTGTCTACGATGGCTTCGTGCGGATGGTCGTTGACCATCACGATGGCCTCGCAAGGCACCAGCGCGTGCCGCGCCTCGGTTTCAAGCCCATCGAGATACGCCTGCGCGTTTTTGCGCGCCTGGTCGGTGTGGTGCGTCTGCGTGGTGCCCAGCATTTCGGCCTGGTAGACCAGCAAGTGGTCCTCCGGGATGGCTCGGATGAGGGTGATGGTGGCGCCCATTTCCTTGGCGAAGACGAGCGCGCGCTTGAATGCCGATTCGGACAGCAGGGAGCCGTCTACGGCGATGAGCAAGTGCCTGTACATGTTGCCTCTCCTTGAGGAGAAGGAATGCCGGGCTGCGGCGAATCCAGTATAGGCCCGCCGCCAGGCGCAATCCAGTCCGGCATACGGAGGAGGAGGGGCGCTGATCGCCGCCAGGGGGCCAAGAGCGCGCAACGCTTCCAATGCGCCTTTGATCGGCATATATTGTCTTCGCGATATCCGGCGGTTCCCTCCTTGCTTGTGGTTTCATGCTTTGCGAACGGAGAACGGAAATGCGGCGACTGCAAGAGTGGTTCATCGGTTTGGTGTGCCTGGGGCTGGCGGTCTGCCTCCCCGCCGCGGCGCAGACCAAACTGACCAACGCCCAATTGGACCAGCTGATGGCGCCCGTGGCCCTGTACCCGGATGCGCTGCTGTCGCAGATCCTCATGGGGTCCACCTACCCCGACGACGTCGCCGCCGCCGCCAAATGGTCGGCCGCGCACGCCCAGCAATCCGGCGACGATGCCGTCAAGGCGGTCGACGGCGAATCCTGGGACCCCAGCGTCAAGTCGCTGGTCGCCTTTCCTTCCGTCATGGACATGATGGGCCGCGAGCCGAACTGGGTGAAATCCGTCGGCGACGCCTTCTTGGCGCAACCCGATGGCGTCATGGATTCCGTCCAGCGACTGCGCACCCAGGCCCAGAAGGCGGGCAACCTGAAGAGCACGCCGCAGCAGACCGTGAAGACCACCACGCAAAACGAGAAGACCGTCGTGGTGATCGAACCGGCGGACCCGCAGGTGGTGTACGTGCCCAGCTACAACCCGACCGTGGTGTACGGGACGTGGGCGTATCCCTCCTATCCGCCTTACTACTATCCCCCGCCGCCTGGGTCGATGTTCGCGACGTCGCTGGTCGCCGGCATCGGTTTCGGGCTGGGGGTCGCGGCGATCAACTCCATGTGGGGCGATGCCGACTGGGGGCATGGCGACATCGACATCGACGTCGACCGCTACAACAACATCAACGTCAACAATCGCATCGACCGCAACAACGTCAACAACAACCGGTCCACCTGGCAGCACAATGCCGCCAATCGCGGCAATGCGCCCTATGCCGACCAGGCCAGCCGCCAGCGCTTCGACAGCCAGCGGCAGGCGGGCCTGCAGAATCGTGCGCAGGCCGGCGGCCAGGGCACCCGGGCCGCTGCCGCGGCGCCCGCGGCCGGTTCTCGCGATGCTGCCCGTGAGCGCGCGGCCCAGTCCTTTGAAGGCCGCACCGGCCAACCCATTGCCGGCCACGATGGCGGGCGCGGACAGGGTGCCGGCCGGGGCGAAGGCGCCGCAGGCCGCGGACAGGGCCAGGGACCGCAAGGGGGCCAAGGCGCCCGGGACCGCTCGTCCGGCGTATCCACGCAGGACAGGGCGCAAGGCCGGTCGACGGGCACGTCTACGCATGACCGGGCTGGCGACCGCGCATCCGGCGTCTCTACGCAAGACCGGCAGGCCGCGGCCCAGCGCCAGCGCGCCGACGAATCCGCGGCGCGCGACCGCGCGCGCGCGTCCAACAGTCACAACGCGCTGAGCGGCGCGGGGGACGGCGACCGCATGCGGCAGCAGAACCAGCGCGGCGAAATGAGCCGCGGCGGGGGCTCCCATCGCAGCACCGGCGCAAGCGCGCCGCATCGTGGCGGCGGCGGGGGCGCTCCCCATCGCGGCGGTGGCGGCGGCCGGGGCGGCGGCGGCCGGAGATAAGCACCATGAACAACGGAGGTCTTATGACGATTGCTCGTTTGCGCGCGCTTTGCGCCGCGTCGGTGCTTGCGCTCGGCTTCGCGGCCCCCGCCATGGCGCAAAGCGTGTATCCCAGCGCCCAGGCGGCCGCGCAGGCGTTCACCGACGCGCTGGCCACGAACGATATTGACGCCCTGGCCAAAGTGCTGGGCCCGAACCACAGGCAGCTCGTGCCGGGCGGCGTGGACCAGGAGGATATCTACCGGTATCTCGCGGCATGGGTGCGCAAGCACGACATCGTGGCCGACGGCGGCCGCTCCTGGGTGGCGGTCGGCGATTCCGGATGGACGCTGCCGGTGCCGATCGTGCGCGCGGGCCAGGGATGGCGCTTCGATCCGGTGGCGGGCAAGGCGGAGATCCGCCGCCGCGCCATCGACCGCAACGAACTCACCGCTATTGAAACCCTGGAGAAGCTTCAGGCTGCTCAGACCCGCTACAAGCAGGGCGTGGGCCAGGGCCGGTATGCGGGCCGCCTGGTCAGCCGCGCCGGCTACCGGGACGGGCTTTACTGGCCCGAACTGCCCGATGCGCCGGAGCAGGCCTTTGGTCCGGACGCCCTGGCCATGGGGCCGGACGTGCCGCTGGACGATGCCTATTTCGGCTACCGCTACAAGGTGATCCCGGGCGGACAGGACAATTCGTACCGCATCGTGGCCTGGCCGGCCCGGTACGGCCAGACGGGCATCGGAACGTTCGTCGTCGGACCCGACGGCGGCGTGATGGAGAGCGACCTGGGGCCGTCGTCCGCGGCGCGCGCTGCGGCGTTGCGCGAACGCGATATCCGCGACGGAAACTGGGTCGACGCGAACGCGCAACCCGCCGCCGCGAAGTGAATTCTCCGGGGCGAAATCGGGGCCGGATTTGGGCCCTGATCAGGGCCATATGGCGCGCCTGTTGCGGGGTCGCAACAGGCGTGAGCGTTTGTCGCCAAAGCCTGTGCCGGCGGGCTGTTGTGGCCCATTTGTCAGGCAGCTGTGCATAAAATGGCGAGCATCGGGACCCTGCCCGATTTCCCCTTGCCGGATCTTCAAATTGAACCCCATGCATTTTGTCCGCTACGCCCTTTTCGGCGTAGGGATGGCGCTTAGCGCAGCGGCGGCCTCTGCCCCGATTTTCGTCCTGAATTCCCTGGACGCCAACGTCAGCATCATTGATCCGGCCACCTACAAGGAATTGCGGCGCGTGCCCACCGGCAAAGAGCCGCATCACCTGTATCTGACGCCCGATGAAAAGTCGCTCATGGTGGCCAACGCCACCGGCGATTCGATCACCCTGATGGATCCCAAGACGGGCGAAGTGCAGCGCACGCTCACCGGCATCGTCGATCCCTACCAGTTGCAGTTCTCGCCGGACATGAAGTGGTTCGTCACGGCGGCCAACCGCCTGGACCACATCGACATCTATGCCTGGAAGCCGCTGGAAAAGGGCTTCGACCTGAAGCTGGTCAAGCGCATCCAGGCGGGCAAGACGCCCAGCCACATCATGATCGACAAGCACAGCACGACGGCCTACGTGACGCTGCAGGATAGCGACCAGCTCATCGCCATCGACCTGGCCACGCAGACGCCCAAATGGACCGTGTCCGTGGGCAAGACGCCCGCCGACGTGTTCCTGACGCCCGATCAGAAGACGCTGCTGGTGGCGCTGACCGGCGACTCCTACGTCGAGGCCTACGACGTCAGCAACGGCCCGGCCAAGCTGGTCAAGCGCATCCAGACCGCAGCCGGCGCGCACGCCTTCCGCGCGCAGGGCGATCACCGCCACCTGTTCGTCAGCAACCGCACCGCCAACTCCATCAGCCGCATCGACCTGCAAACGCTCGCCGTCGTCGACACCTTCCCGGTGCCCGGCGGCCCCGACTGCATGGACGTGCTGGCCGACGGCAAGACGCTGCTGGTCACTTCGCGCTGGGCGCGCAAGCTCACCGTGGTGGACCTGGAACAGAAAAAGGTCGTCAATCAGGTCACCGTGGGCAAGTCGCCGCACGGCGTCTGGACGCTGAACCATGCGCCTACGCGGTAGGATCCCTCGCGCCGCGTTATGCCTGGCGCTGGCTTCCGTTACGGCGGCCGCCGGCGCGGCGCCGCCTGCCGTCTGCGATAAGCCCGTCTACCTGACCTTCGACACCGGCCACATGGGCGTGGCGCCGCTGATCGCCGACGTGCTGGCCCGCCATCACGTCAAGGCCACGTTTTTCCTGGCCAACGAACGCACGCTGACCGACGGTTCCAGCCTGGACGACGTGTGGGCGCCCTGGTGGAAGGCGCGCGCCGCGGAAGGCCATGTCTTCGCGTCGCACACCTATGACCATGTGTATTGGCAGGGCGACCTGCCGGGCGGCAAGTTCCGCGTGAAGCCAAGCGCCGGTCCCGACGCCGGCAAGCGCGCCGAATGGACGGCCGACCAGTACTGCGCCGAGATCAAGCGGTCCGTCAGCCGTTTCCATCAGATGACGGGCAAGGACATGCTGCCGCTGTACCGCGCGCCGGGCGGCAAAACGTCGCCGGCGCTGCTCCAGGCCGCCAAGGCCTGCGGTTTCGAGCACGTGGGCTGGGCGCCGGCCGGCTTTCTGGGCGACGAGCTGCCCAGCGACAAATACCCCAACGCCAAGCTGCTTGACCAGGCCCTGCGCAACATCAAGCCTGGCGACATCCTGCTCGCCCACCTGGGCATCTGGTCGCGCAAGGATCCCTGGGCGCCCGGCGTGCTCGAACCGCTGATTGTCGGTTTGCAGCGCAAGGGCTATTGTTTCGCTACCTTGAACACCCATCCAGCCTATCGCGACTGGATCGCCACGCATCATTGATCATGGATACGCTTAGCCAACTCTTCGGGGACTGCCAGCAATGGCTCTTCGAGACGGCGATTCAGCCCGCGCTGTTCCACCTGGGCCTGAGCAACCTAATCGAAGACGGCTATGACGCCACCATGTGGCTGCTGGTCGGCCTGCTGCAGGTTGCCGTGCTGGTGCTGGTGTTCGGCCCGTTGCAGCGTCTGCGGCCTGTCGAGCCCGTCACGGATCGCCGCCAGATCGGCATCGACGTCCTGTACACCCTGATCCACCGCCTGGGCGCGTTCCGGCTGGCGCTGTTCTTCACCATCGACCCGTTCTGGGACAGCATCTTCGGCCAGTTGCACGTCTGGGGCTTCGCGCCGTTCCAGCTGGACCAGTACTGGCCCGGCGTGACGGACAAGGCCTGGGTCAGCCTCATCATCTACCTGCTGCTGTTCGATGCGGTGGACTATTTCTACCACCGGGCGCAGCACCGATTCGGCTGGCTCTGGGCGCTGCACGCCGTGCACCACAGCCAGCGCCAGATGACCATCTGGAGCGACGACCGCAACCATCTGCTGGACGACATGCTGCGCGACGTGCTGGTGGTGTTCGTGTCGCAGCTGGTGGGCGTGCCGCCCGCGCAGTTCGTCATGGTGGTGGCCATCACCCAGCTGGCGCAGAGCTTTTCCCACGCCAACCTGCGGATGCACTTTGGCGCGCTGGGCGAGCGCCTGCTGGTCAGCCCGCGCTTTCACCGCCACCATCATTCCATCGCCTACGACGCCTCGTCGCCGGGGCCGGCGGGGGGCTACAACTTCGCGGCGCTGTTTCCCATCTGGGATGTGCTGTTCCGCACCGCCCGGTTCGGCGTGGGCTACGGCCCCACCGGCATCCACGACCAGCAGGCGGAACTGGGCGGACGCGATTACGGCCGCGGCTTCTGGTCGCAGCAGTGGCTGGGCATCAAACGCATGCTGGGCCGCGACCGCGAACCCGCTGCGGTGCCGCCGGCGCCGCCTGCCGGGGTGGAGCGGGCCTGAATAAAAGAAGGCTGGACCAACGTCCAGCCTTCTTCATTTCTTGGCGATGAACCGGTATTCCGGCCCGGCCGCGGGCTCAGGGCTGTGGCGTGTCGTGCGTGGTCTCGCGCTTGATCTCGCCGTGCCGGCGTTCCATTTCCTGGCGCAGTTCGCGCCGCAGACCGGCTGCCTTGAAGCGCTGCTTCTCTTCCAGCGTGCGGGGTTCGAGCGGCGGCACCGCGGTGGGGGCGCCCTGGTCGTCCACCGCCACCATCGTGAAGTAACAGCTGTTGGTGTGGCGCACCAGCTTCTTGCGGATGTCTTCGGTAACGACCTTGATGCCGATTTCCATCGACGTGCGGCCCGTATAGTTCACGGCCGCCAGGAACGTCACCAGTTCGCCCACGTGGATCGGTTCGCGGAAGACGACCTGGTCGACCGACAGGGTCACGACATATTGGCCGGCGTACCGGCTGGCACAGGCGTAGGCCACCTGGTCCAGATACTTGAGGATGGTTCCGCCGTGCACATTTCCCGAGAAATTCGCCATGTCTGGCGTCATCAGGATGGTCATCGACAATTGGTGGCTAAAGGCGTCGTCCATGGCGGGCGGCTCATTCTTGATTAAAACGCCAATGTTAGCGGCTGGCGCCTGACATGACGCCAACGCCAGGGCGGTCTTCAGGGTTTCTTGGCGGCCGCCGCGGGGGCGGAGCGGGCGGGGGGCGCCGGGGCCGCATTCGTGGATGCGGCGGGCGCGGCGGCGGGGGTATCAGCCTGGACGGCCGGCGCGGGCGCCGTGTCCGCGGGCGTTTCCATCGCCGCTTCCGGCTCGTCCCGGCGCACGGCGGGCGGCGCCCACAATCCGTCCACCACGGCTGGGCCCGGCGAATAGATGCGCAGCAATACGCCCACGGGCCCCGCCGCCGGGATGGGAAGCCAGTTCGACTGCGCTTCGGGCTCAGGCGCGGCGTTGCTGAACACCAGGTCGAGCGAGCCGTCCGGGTTGTAGCGCAGCGGGTCGCGGCTGCCCAGCGCGTGCCGGTTGACCGGATTGGGCACGGGCATGCCTTGCGGGTCATAGGCCGCCAGCGACCACAGCGCGTCCGCGGGCGGAAGCTGTCCGGATTCGAAATGCAGCGTGTAGCGGTGCGCGCCATCGAGCAGGGCGCCCTGGCTGTCGGCGGCCAGCAGGAGCACGCTCAGGTCTTCGGGCAAGCCGGCGCCCGGCTGCGCCTGGGCCGTCAGCGCGCGACGCAGATAGGCGTTGCCGTAAACCCCGATGCTGGCGGTCTCCTGCTGCCATCCGTTCGCGCCGCGCAGCGTCTGGCCTGCGGCGGCGTCCATGCGTTCGCGCGCGGCGCGCACGCCGCGCCGCATGCCCTGCTTGGCGGCGTGGTCGAGCTTGTCGAATTCGAAGTTGCGGCCCGGAACCAGGCCCACGCGGCGAAGCTGGGCCAGCACGGGCTGGTCCGTGGCGTGCGGCGGATGCCTGCGCAGCAGCTCCGCGGCATAGGTGAAGAACGCCTCGGTGGGCATGGAATCCACCTGCTCGCGCACCGGGATCTTCAGGTCCAGGGAGGCGTCCGGCTTCGTGCGGGCAGCCTGCGCGGGCAAGTTCCACTGCGCCAGCGGCGTCAGGACGAAGCCGTCCTGCAGCGCGTTGACTGCCGGATAGTCGGGGGCGCCGTCGGCCTGGATCAGAATCTTGGCCCAGACGTGGGCAGTGGGTGCGTCGATGCGCGCCATGCCGGACGGCAGGGTGCCCGTCCAGCCCGGCGGCACGATCACGGTATTGCCCTTGCCGGTGCCGGTGCTGCGCTTGCCCAGCGTGGCGAACACGTCCGTCCACATATCCAGCAGCGTCAGCGTGTAGAGCCGTCCCTGCGTGTCCGGCACGGACAGCACGACCGGCCCGGCCGTCAGGTCCACCCAGGCCGTGCCGCGCAGCATGTCCGGATTGGCCCAGGGCGCGGCGGCGCCGGCCTGGGGCAGGGCGCGTCCGTGCAGGAAGGTATTGGCGGGCGCTCCCTTGGCCCCTTGCGCCGGATGGATGAACTGGCGCCGGGTCAGGTCCATGACGACCAGCGGATAAAAATAGAGATAGCCCTCCATGGCCGCCTGCCGGGCCGCTTCGGTCGCGGCGGCGGCTGGCGTCAGCGCGGCGGGCGCCGCATGCGCGGCAGGGGGCGTCAACGCCTGCAGGGCGCAGGCCAGGAACAGAGCCAGGGGGGCAAGGCGGCGCATCGGCGCTCCAACGGTCGTGCGTAGAAAAGGGGCGGCGGCAGTGGCGGCCCGGGCATTGCGGCGCTGCCGCATAGGCAGCGCCGTCCGCAATGGTAACAGTGCAGCATTCACGCAAAATGCCCGAGAAAAGCGGATATTGCCGCCAGATTTCGGACTGCCCGCAACGGCGCATCAACCCGACGCCGCATGGCGCGCGCCGGAACGTGGGCATATACTGGCACCCATATCCGTGGAAGCCGCAGGGCCTTTCCCGTTTTCAGGTCTGGCTTTCTTCATTCACCAGGAGAGGAGTGCTTCATGGTCAACATGAATCGCCGCCAGTTCTTCAAGGTGACCGGTGCGACGCTGGCAGGCTCCAGCCTGGCATTGCTGGGGGCAGCCCCGGGCACGGCCATGGCCGAAGTGCGCCAGTTCAAGCTTGCGCGCATGACAGAAACGCGCAACACCTGTCCCTACTGTTCGGTCGCCTGTGGTTTGCTGATGTACGGCCTGGGCGACGGCTCGAAGAACGCCCGCGCCAGCATCATGCACATCGAGGGCGATCCGGACCATCCCGTGAACCGCGGCACCCTCTGTCCGAAGGGCGCGGCCCTGATCGACTTCATCCACAGCCCCAACCGCCTCAAGTACCCGGAATACCGGGCGCCCGGGTCGGACAAGTGGGTGCGGATGTCGTGGGACGACGCCCTGACCCGCATCACCAAACTCATGAAGGCCGACCGCGACGCCAACTTCGTCGAGAAGACCGCGGACGGCAAGACCGTCAACCGGTGGCTGACCACCGGCATGCTGGCGGCCTCGGCAAGCAGCAACGAGGTCGGCTACATCACGCACAAGACCGTGCGCAGCATGGGGATGCTGGCGTTCGACAACCAAGCCCGTGTCTGACATGGCCCGACGGTGGCAGGTCTTGCCCCGACGTTTGGCCGTGGAGCGATGACGAACCATTGGGTCGACATCAAGAACGCGGACATAGTATTGATCATGGGCGGCAATGCCGCCGAGGCCCACCCGTGCGGGTTCAAATGGGTCACGGAAGCAAAGGCCCATAACAAGGCGAAGCTGATCGTCGTGGATCCTCGCTTCACGCGCTCGGCATCCGTGGCGGACTTCTACGCGCCCATACGCACCGGCACCGACATCATCTTCCTGGGCGGCGTCATCAAGTACCTGCTGGATAACGACAAGATCCAGCACGAGTACGTGCGCAACTACACCGACTTTTCCTTCATCGTGCGCGAGGACTTCGCCTTCGACGCGGGCCTCTATTCGGGCTACAACGCCGAAAAGCGCACCTACGACAAGGCAAGCTGGGACTACGAGCGCGGCGATGACGGCTACGTCAAGACGGACCCCACGCTGCAGCATCCGCGGTCGGTCTACCAACTGCTCAAGAAGCATTACTCGCGCTACACCTCCGAAATGGTGGAACGCGTCTGCGGCACGCCCAAGGACAAGTTCCTGACGGTGTGCGACATGCTCGCGTCCACGGCCACCACCAACCGCGCGGCCACCATCCTGTACGCGCTGGGCTGGACGCAGCATTCGATCGGATCGCAGATCATCCGCACCGGCGCCATGGTGCAGCTGCTGCTGGGCAACATCGGCATCGCCGGCGGCGGCATGAACGCGCTGCGGGGACACTCGAACATCCAGGGCCTGACCGACCTGGGCCTCATGTCGAACCTGCTGCCTGGCTACATGACGCTGCCCAACGAGCCGGAACAGGACTACGGCAAGTACATCGAGACGCGCACGCTCAAGCCCTTGCGGCCCAACCAGCTCAGTTACTGGCAGAACTACAACAAGTTCCACGTCAGCCTGATGAAGGCCTGGTGGGGCAATGCCGCCACGGCCGAGAACAACTGGGCGTTCGATTACCTGCCCAAGCTGGACAAGCTCTACGACATGCTGCAAGTCTACGAGCTCATGGTCCAGGGCAAGATGAACGGCTATCTTGCGCAGGGCTTCAATCCGCTGGCCGCCGCGCCCAACAAGGCCAAGCTGAACGACGGTTTCGCCAAGCTGAAGTTCCTGGTCATCATGGACCCGCTGGTCACGGAAACCTCGGAATTCTGGCGCAACGCCGGCGAAGCCAACGACGTGGATCCGTCCAAGATCCAGACCGAGGTCTTCCGCCTGCCCACCACCTGTTTCGCCGAGGAAGACGGCGCGCTGGTCAATTCCGGACGCTGGCTGCAATGGCACTGGAAGGGCGCCGAACCCCCGGGCGAGGCCAAGAGCGACATCGAAATCATGGCGCTCATCTTCACGCGCCTGCGCAAGCTGTACCAGGACGAGGGCGGCAAATATCCCGATCCCATCGTCAACCTGTCGTGGCCCTATTCAAACCCGCAGAATCCCTCGGCCGAAGAATTGGCCAAGGAATACGCGGGCAGGGCGCTGGTCGATCTGGCCGATCCGAAGGATCCCGCGAAGATCACGCGCAGGGGCGGCGAACAGCTTGCAGGGTTTGCGGAACTGCGCGACGACGGTTCCACGGCAAGCGGCTGCTGGATCTTCGCCGGGGCCTGGGGCCCCAACGGCAACCTCATGGCGCGCCGTGACAACAGCGACCCCACCGGAATCGGCCAGACCTTGAACTGGGCCTGGGCGTGGCCGGCCAACCGGCGCATTCTCTACAACCGCGCCTCGTGCGACCTGGAGGGCAAGCCCTTCGATCCGCGTCGAAAGCTCGTTTCTTGGAACGGCAAGATCTGGGTCGGCGCGGACATCCCCGACTTCAAGGGCGATGAAAACCCTGCGGGCGGCATGGGGCCGTTCATCATGAACCCGGAGGGCGTGGCGCGCTTCTTTGCGCGGGCGGGCATGGCCGAAGGGCCGTTCCCGGAACACTACGAACCCTTCGAGAACCCGCTGGGATACAACCCGCTGCACCCGAAGGCCAAGGGCGTCACCAGCAATCCGGCCGCGCGCATCTTCAAGGATGACCTGGCCGCGATGGGCACCGTGGAGAACTTCCCGTACGTCGCCACGACCTACCGCCTGACCGAGCACTTCCACTATTGGACCAAGAACGTCCGCATCAATGCCATCCTGCAGCCCGAGCAGTTCGTCGAGATCGGCGAGGCGCTGGCCAAGGAGCTGGGCATACCCAACGGATCGCGGGTCAAGGTGTCGTCCAACCGCGGCTACATCAAGGCGGTGGCCCTGGTCACCAAGCGCCTGCGTCCCCTCACCGTCGAAGGCAAGACGGTGCATCAGGTGGGGATCCCCATTCATTGGGGCTTCGTGGGCGTCGCCAGGCCTGGCTTCCTCACCAACACCCTGACGCCATTCGTGGGCGACGGCAATTCCCAGACGCCGGAATTCAAGTCGTTCCTGGTGAAGGTCGAAAAGGCCTAGGAGAACCGACATGTCCATGCAATCCCTAGACATCAAGCGGCGCTCCGCCACGACCACGCCGCCGCCGGGCATCCGCGAGCCGGTCACGGGCTCGGTGGCCAAGCTGATCGACGTCTCCAAGTGCATCGGCTGCAAGGCGTGCCAGAGCGCCTGTATGGAGTGGAACGACCTGCGCGACGAAATCGGCGTCAACGTGGGCGTCTACGACAACCCGGCCGACCTGACCGAGCACTCCTGGACCGTCATGCGCTTCTCGGAATTCGAGAATCCCGCCGGCGACCTGGAATGGCTGATCCGCAAGGACGGCTGCATGCACTGCGAGGACCCGGGCTGCCTCAAGGCCTGTCCGTCGCCCGGCGCTATCGTCCAGTACACCAACGGCATCGTGGATTTCCACGAGGAAAACTGCATCGGCTGCGGCTACTGCATCACCGGCTGTCCGTTCGACGTGCCTCGCATTTCCAAGAAGGACCACAAGGCGTACAAGTGCACGCTGTGCTCCGACCGCGTGGCCGTCGGGATGGAGCCCGCATGCGTCAAGGCCTGTCCCACGGGCGCCATCGTCTTCGGCACCAAGGACGACATGCACCAGCATGCCGCCGAACGCATCGACGACCTGAAGTCGCGCGGCTTTGAGCAGGCCGGCTTGTACGACCCGCCGGGCGTGGGCGGCACCCACGTCATGTACGTGCTGCATCATGCGGACCAGCCGGGGCTCTACCACGGGTTGCCCGCCGACCCGAAGATCAGCCCCATGGTGTCGCTGTGGAAGGGGCTGGCCAAGCCGCTGGGCCTGGCCGCGATGGCGCTGACCGCGCTGGCGGGCTTCTTCCACTATGCCCGGGTCGGCCGCAACGAAGTCACCGAGGAAGACGAACGCAGGGCCGAAGAGGAGGTGCGCCATGAGTGAAGACCGTCACTATCGCCGCATCCGGCGCTATACCCCGGGTGAACGAACCAACCACTGGATCATCGCCCTGACGTTCATCCTGCTTGCGCTCTCCGGACTGGCGATGTTCCACCCGTCCATGTATTGGCTGTCCAACCTGCTCGGGGGCGGGCCCTGGACGCGGATCCTGCATCCGTTCATCGGGATGGTGATGTTCGTTTGCTTCGCCGTGTTCGCCGGCCACATGTGGCGCCACAACCTTCTGACCAAAGCCGACCGCCAGTGGCTGCGGCAACTCAACGACGTGGTCGAGAACCGCGAAGAAAAGCTCCCGGAAGTCGGCAAATACAACGCCGGCCAGAAGCTGCTGTTCTATGTGCTGATCCTGTGCATGCTGGGGCTGACGGTCAGCGGCATCGTGATATGGCGCGAATATTTCGCGTTCTATTTCCCCATCTGGGTGGTCCGGGCCGCTTCGGTGCTGCACGCGGTTTGTGCGCTGGTCCTGATTTGCGCGATCATTGTGCATATTTACGCGGCGATCTGGGTAAAGGGCTCGCTGACGGCGATGCTGCGGGGCCATGTCACCGCCGGCTGGGCGTGGAAGCACCACCGCGCCTGGTTCCGGGAACAGGTGAAAAAGTAGTCCGCAAATCCTGCCCGCCCTGTAGTGATCGCACGGCTGCTATCCTCTTTCCGAGGCTGGCAGCCGTGTTTGTTTCTCTGGAGACGAAATTGCAGCGAATTCTTCCGCGCGGCGAAATCGAAGCGCTAGACCACAACGCCATTCCCCGCGTCGCCTTGCCGGACCGCCAGGCGGTCTTTGCCGCGCGGGCCGCGCGCCTGCGCACGCTGGCGGATGGCAATCCCGTTGCCGACTACCTGCTCCTGATGGCCAATCTGGTCGACGCCCAGCAGCGCGCCCTGGCGGATTGCGAGGCGCCGCAAGCGTCCGAAGACCGCATTGCCCTGGCCCAGGCGCATGGCATGCCGCCGCTGCAGGCCGTGGGCTGGCCGCGCGACGCGCTGTGGCGCCGCATCCTGGGCCAGCTTGTGGACGACGTGTCGCGCGCCCAGGGGGTGCCCGCCGAGGCCGTCGAGGTCTGCGCCGCGCTGCGCCGCGCGCTGGACCAGAACCCCGAATCCCTGGAAGACCTGGCCGAAGCCGTGCTGTCCGAACAGGACCAGGGCGTGGACAGCGCCGCCGCGCCCTTCGTCATGGCGGCCCTGCAGGTTTACTGGACGGACCTGGCCAGCCGCTTCGATCCCAGGCAGCTTCCCGTCGCCAGTCCGTTCGGCGTGTGCCCCGTCTGCGGCAGCCTGCCGGTCGCCAGCGTCGTGCGCGTGGGCGGCCAGTTCGAAGGCTACCGCTACCTCTGCTGCAGCCTCTGTTCGACCCAATGGCACATGGTGCGCGTGAAGTGTTCGCATTGCGAGGACGTGGAGCAGGTCGCCTACCAGGCCATCGAGGGGCGCTCGCCCGCCATCAAGGCGGAAACCTGCGACCGCTGCCACACCTACCGCAAGATCTTCTACCAGGACAAGGACTTGTACGTGGAGCCGGTGGCGGATGACCTGGCCAGCCTGATGCTCGACGTGCTGGTGGGCGAGGCGGGCTATTCGCGCTCCAGCGGCAATCCGCTGCTGTGGCACGGCGACCAGGACTAGGGCCGGCCAGCCCCAGGCTGTTGGCCCCTACGTTGATTACGGAGTTTGCATGGCTGATCACCCGTCCGGCACCGGCGCGGCCGCCGCATCCGACATTCCTTCGCTGGACCGTCTGCTGAACGCCGAAGCGCTGCGGCCGGCGCTCGATGCCCATGGGCGCACCCAGGTGGTCGCAGCCCTGCGCCGCGATCTCGACGCGCTGCGGCGGCGAGCGCTGGATGGCGGACTGGCGCGCAGCGAACTGGACGCCGCCGCGGTGGCGGCGCGCACGTCGGCGGCGCTCGACCAGGCCGCCCAGCCGCGCCTGCGCGCCGTCTACAACCTGACGGGCACGGTGCTTCATACCAACCTGGGCCGGGCCCTGCTGCCGGACGAAGCCGTCGCGTCGGTGCTGCGCGCGCTGACGTCGCCCGCCAACCTGGAGTTCGACCTGGATACCGGCGGCCGCGGCGATCGCGACGACCTGATCGACGACTTGCTGTGCGAGCTGACCGGCGCCGAGGCCGCCACGGTGGTAAACAACAACGCCGCCGCCGTGCTGCTGATGCTCAATGCGCTGGCGGACCGCCGCGAGGTGGTGGTGTCGCGCGGCGAGTTGGTCGAGATCGGCGGCGCGTTCCGTATCCCGGACATCATGAAGCGCGCGGGCGCCAAGCTCGTCGAAATCGGCACCACCAACCGCACGCACGCGGCCGACTATGAAACCGCCATCGGGCCGCGCACGGCGATGCTGATGAAGGTGCATTGCAGCAACTACGCGGTGACGGGCTTCACCAAGAGCGTGGGCATTGCCGATGTGGCGGCGCTGGCGCATGCGCGGGGCCTGCCGGCCACGGTGGACCTGGGCAGCGGCACGCTGGTGGACCTGACGCAGTTCGGCCTGCCCAAGGAAGACACCGTGCGCGAGACCATCGCCGCGGGCGCCGACCTGGTCACGTTCAGCGGGGACAAGCTGCTGGGCGGGCCCCAGGCCGGCCTGCTGGTGGGTCGGGCCGACCTGATCCGCAAGATCAAGAAGAATCCGCTCAAGCGCGCATTGCGCGTGGGCAAGTTGACGCTGGCTGCGCTGGAGCCCGTGCTGAGCCTGTACCGCGCGCCCGAGTTCCTGGCCGAGCGGCTGACGACGCTGCGGCTGCTGACCCGTCCGCTGCGCGACATCCAGCCGCAGGCCGAACGGCTGCGCGGCGCGCTGGCGCATGCGGCTGGCCCGGGCTATGCGGTGGAGGCGGTGCCTATGTTCAGCCAGATCGGCAGCGGCGCCTTGCCCGTCGACCAACTGCCCAGCTATGGACTGGCGGTGCGCTATGCGGGCAGCGGACGTCCCGGGCGTCATCTGGACAAACTCGAGACGCTGCTGCGGCGGCTGCCGGTGCCGGTGATCGGCCGCATCGCGGACGATGCGCTGTGGCTGGACCTGCGCTGCCTGGAGGCGCGCGACGAGGCGGCCTTCGCCGGGCAACTGGCGGAGCCCCTGGCATGATCATCGGCACGGCCGGCCATATCGACCACGGCAAGACCACGTTGGTGCGCGCCCTGACGGGCGTGGACACCGACCGGCTCAAGGAAGAGAAGGCGCGCGGCATTTCCATTGAACTGGGCTACGCCTATACGCCGCTTGCCAATGGCGACGTGCTGGGCTTCATCGACGTCCCCGGCCATGAAAAGCTGGTGCACACGATGGCGGCCGGCGCCAGCGGCATTGACTTCGGGCTGCTGGTGGTGGCGGCGGACGACGGCGTCATGCCGCAGACCCGCGAGCACCTGGCGATCCTGGCCATGCTGGGCGTGGCGCGGGGCGCGGTGGCGCTGACCAAGGCCGACCGCGCGGAGGCCGCGCAGCTGGCGGCCGTGCGCGGCGAGATCGCGGCGCTGGCGGCGGGCACGTTCCTGGAAGACGCGCCGGTGTTCGCCACAAGCGCATCGCAGGCTGGCGACGCGGGCGTCGCGGAACTGAAAACCTGGCTGCACGAGCAGGCCCAGGCGCTGGCGCGGCGCGACGCGACGGGTCTGTTCAGGCTGGCGGTGGACCGCGTGTTCACGCTGACAGGCCACGGAACGGTGGTGACCGGCACGGCGCACGCCGGGCGGGTCCGCGCCGGGGACGACGCCGCCGATCTGCGGCTGATGCCCGCCGGCACGCGGGTGCGGGTGCGCGGCATCCATGCGCAGAACCAGCCCAGCGAGACGGGCGCGGCCGGGCAGCGCTGCGCGCTGAACCTGGCGGGCATCGACAAGGACGCAATCGCGCGCGGCGACTGGATCGCGGATGCGCGCTGCTTTCTGCCGTCGCGGCACGTGGATGTGGCGCTGACCCTGCTGCCCTCCGCCGACGCTCCGGTGCGCGCGTGGGCGCCGCTGCATGTGCACATCGGCGCGGCGCGCCATGTGGCGCACGTGGTGCCGATCAGCGCCGAATCCCTGGCGCCCGGGCAGTCGGGCTGGGCGCAGCTGGTGTTCGACGAACCCATCTGCGCAATGCCGGGCGACCGCTACATCGTGCGCAATGCGCAGGCGACGCGCACGGTGGGCGGCGGGCGGGTGCTGGACCCGAACGCGCCCGACCGCAAGCGGCGCGCGGCGTCGCGCCTGCAGGGCTTGCAGGCGCTGTCCGACATGCTGGACGGCGGCGGACTGCGTCCCGTGCTGGAGCACGCCGCGCTGGGCCTGGACGAGGCGGCCCTGCAGCGCCTGACGGGCAGGCCGGTGAGCGAGATCGCCGCGCCCGACGGGGCGTTGTGGATCGAAGCGCGCAACGTCCAGGCGCCGCGCACGCTGATCCTGGCCGCGCAATGGGATGCGCTGCGCGCACGCGTGGAGCAGGCCCTGGCCGCCTTTCACCAGGGCGCGCCGGACGAACCCGGGCCGGACAGCGCGCGGCTGCGCCGGATGGCGCTGCCTGCCGTACCGGATGCGCTCTGGACGTCGGTACTGCATCAGCTGCAGCAGGATGGCCGGATTGCGCGCAATGGTCCCTGGCTGCATCTGCCGTCGCACACATCGACGCTGGCGGATGCGGAGTCGAAGCTGGCGGCTCGGCTGCTGCCGCTGCTGGAGCAGGGGGCATTCGATCCGCCGTGGGTGCGGGATCTGGCGCGGGCGCAGGGCGAACCCGAGGACGCGGTGCGCCAGTTGCTGCGCAAGCTGTTGCGGCGCGGAGACGTGGCCCAGGTTGTGAAAGACCTGTTCTATCACCGGGATCAGGTGCGCGCGCTGGCGGCGTTGGCCGCGGACCTGGCGGCGCGTCCCGAGGGCCTGAATGCGGCCGTGTTCCGGGATGCGACGGGGCTGGGGCGCAAGCGGGCGATCCAGATCCTGGAGTTCTTCGACCGGGTGGGCTATACGCGGCGGGTGCGCGATGCGCATGTGCTGCGTGCCGAAAGCGCCTATGCGGCGATGCAGCGGCCCGCCGAGCCAGTATCATAGGCGGGCCGTCACGGAAGGCATTCGTGCCCGGCGGCACGGCCGGGCTTCAAACCCGGTTGGGGGCGTCAGACGTTCCCAGGTAGGTTCGACTCCTGCTGCCTTCCGCCAAGTTCTTTTGGAATGCGATGGGCCTTGCTTGAAGCCCGGTCAGTCACCGGCTCGCCAGCCACTGCCCCCGCCCGCATCAACTGCGCAACATGCGCGTCACGACCCCGCCCACGGCATTCGACTTCCAGTCCAGTTCGCCCAGGTGCCAGTACCTGATCGTCCCGCCTCGATCCACCAGGTAATTGGCGGGCAGCCCCACCGCTTCCCATTTTTTCGACACGGCGCTGTTGCGGTCGTGCAGAACCGTGCCGGCCACGGGCCATTTCTTCAGAAAGGCCGAGATCTTGGCCTGCGATTCGCCGACGTTCACCGCGACCAGGCGCAGGCCTTCTTCGCGGTGGCGCTTGGCCATGGTGGACATGATGGGGATCTCGTCGCGGCAAGGGTCGCACCAGGTGGCCCAGAAGCTGACGATGACGACGTTGCCGCGCCAGGCCGAGAGCTTCAGTTCGCGGCCGGACAAATCGGGCAGCACCAGGGGCGGCGTGGGGCCGGTCCAGGGAGCCCAGTCGGGGCCGGTGGCGGTCTTGAGGGCGGAGTCGCTGGCAGCCCGGGCCCAAAGGGGCAGGGCCGCCAGCGACAGGCCGGATTGCAGAAGGCGGCGGCGGCTGATCAAGGCGTGTCCCTGCGCGGATGGGTTCAGATGGCGATGGGTTTGGCTGCGATGGTGTAGCTGAAGCCGTCGGGGTCCAGGCTGTCCAGGCGGCCGTCCGCGGTTTCGCCGTTGGGGTACATCAGGAAGGGCACGGGATCGTGCGCGGACCCGGGCAGGGCGACGTCGTGGCCGTGGTTGTAGGCGACCCAGTTCATTTCCCACGCGCCGAACAGCATGACGCGCGCGGCGCGCACCTTGGCGTCGGTCAGGGGCAATTCGCCGGGCGGCTCTTCCAGCATGACCTTGCGCACGTCGGCAGGGTCCACCGGAACCCAGCCGTAGCCCGCCGCGTAGAACTCGGCGCGGCAGTGCTGGGCGCGGGTGACGTCGCCAGCCTTGCCCAGGCTCTTGTAGCCCAGTTCGGAGTTGGCGACGCGCAGGCCGTAGGCGTCGCGCGCCGGAATGCCGGCCGCGCGCGCCAGCGCCACGAACAGCGCATTGATGTCGGCGCACTTGCCGTTCAGGTCGTTGGCGGTGAGCATGTAGCGCACATCGCCGACGCCGCAGCCGCGGGTAGACGCGGTTCGACAGGTTTTTTCCACGACCCAGTCGTAGATGGCCCGGGCGCGCGCCAGGTCGCCCTGATGGCCGCGCGTGATCTGGTCAGCGGTGGTCTTGACGATGCCGTCGGTGGGCAGCAGCGCGGTGGGCTTGATGAACTCGCGCAGCGCGGCGGGGCTTTCGCGTCCGGCGTCGGCGGGCGGCGGCTGCGTCAGGTCCACGCGGCGGTTGCGGGTCTGGAAGCGGCTGGTGATCGTGACGCTGCGCGGCGCCTGCGCGTCGGGCCATTGCACCGCCAGCATCTGCACGTCGTAGCCAGGCGCCTGCGTCAGTTGCGCAGTGCCGCCGCCGCTGACCTGCCAGGTGTTCTGGACGCCGCGCTGGTAGGTCGTGTCGGTGGCGTAGGGCACGGGCAGCCAGAGGCGGGTGTGGGCGCCGGGGTCCTTGACGTTGACGGTGGTGGTCAGTTCGAAGCCGCGCCACGCGGTGGTGACGGGGGTCTGCTGGGCGCGCGCAACTTGAGGCAGCGCGGCAGTGGCGGCGCACAGGGCGCCTGAGAAACGGAGAAAGTGTCGGCGATCCATATAGCCCCCACGCACGGTGAAGTTTGGCTGTCGGTGCGCCCGTGGCCGGGCGGCCGTCCGTTGCTGCATGCTGCGGTTCATCATAGGGCCAATCGCGGGGGCGGTGCTATCCTTTTTCCACTGACTCACGGAGACTGAGATGACCCAGGATGTCGCGTCCGCGGCCGTGCCGCGCTTGACCTCGCTTTCCCATGGCGGCGGCTGTGGCTGCAAGATAGCGCCCGGCGTGCTGTCGGCGCTGCTGGCCCGATTCGGGCCGGCGGCCAGTTATCCGAACCTGATGGTGGGCACGGAAACGGCCGACGATGCGGCGGTGTACCGGCTGAACGACGAGCAGGCGCTCATCGCCACCACGGACTTCTTCATGCCGATCGTGGACGACCCATTCGACTTCGGCCGCATCGCGGCGACCAACGCGCTGTCGGACGTGTACGCGATGGGCGGAACGCCCATCATGGCGCTGGCCATCGTCGGCATGCCCATCAATGTGCTGCCGCACAGCGTCATCGCCGAGATCCTGCGGGGCGGCGAATCGGTCTGCGCGGATGCGGGCATTCCGGTGGCCGGCGGACACAGCATCGACTCCGTCGAGCCCATTTACGGGCTGGCGGCGATGGGGCTGGTCCATCCGGCCAAGGTCAAGCGCAATGCGGACGCGCGCGCGGGCGACGTCCTGATCCTGGGCAAGGGCCTGGGCGTGGGCATTCTGTCGGCGGCGCTGAAGAAGAACCGGCTGGACGCGGACGGCTACCGCGTGATGATCGACACGACAACGCGCCTGAACCGGCCGGGGCCCGCGCTGGCCGCACTGGACGGCGTGCACGCCATCACCGACGTGACGGGCTTCGGCCTGCTGGGCCATGCGCTGGAGATGGCGCGCGGCGCGAAGTTGACGGCCCGCCTGCGGCTGGACGCGCTGCCCTGGCTGCCGGGCGTGCAGGCCTTCGCCGCGGATGGCGTGATCACGGGCGCATCGGGCCGCAACTGGGCCTCGTATGGCGAGTCCGTGCGCCTGGGGGCGGACGTGTCCGATACGCAGCGCGCATTGCTGACCGATCCGCAGACTTCCGGCGGCCTGCTGGTGTCGTGCGCGCCGGAGGCGGCCGACGCGGTGCTGAAAATCTTCCACGGCCAAGGCTTCGGCCAGGCCGTGGTGATCGGCGAGATGACTACGGGCGAGGCGCAGGTGCGGGTGGACTGAACCGCCTCGCGGATTGCGCGTCAGGCGGTCAGGTCGCGCGCCGTGCCGGCCGCCTGCTCCACCAGCCATTGCGTGACCACGTCCGCGTCGGGCGTGCTGCGGCGCGCGTTGCGCACCAGCCAGTAGGCGTGTTCGGTGGCGCTGGCCTCCTGGCTGCCGGCGATGGCCAGCCGCTTGTCCGCCAGCATGGGTGCGATCAGCGCCAGCCTGCCCAGCGCGATGCCGTGGCCCGCCAGCGCGGCGTGCACGATCTGGTCGTACTGATTAAAGCGCAGCATGCCTTTGGCGCGCACGCGGCCCAGTCCCCGCGCGTTCAGCCATTCCGACCATTGCAGCCACGGCCGCGTGGGGTCGTCGAATTCCAGCAGCACGTGGCGCTGCAATTCGCGCGCGTCCAACGCGCGTACTTTGAGCGACGGATGCGCGACCGGCACCACCGATTCCCCGAACAGCCACACCGCCCCGTCCGGCACGGTGTCGCGCTCGCTGTAGCGGATGGCGATGTCGACGGCTTCGCGGTCGATATCAATGAGTCGGTTGTCGGCGGCCACGCGCACGTCGATGTCTGGATGGGCGGCCTGGAAATCCCCCAGCCGCGGCAGCAGCCACAACGAAGCCACGCCAATGGTGGTGGTGACGGTGACGGGCGTGCGCCGCTCCGGGGCGCGCAACTGTTCGGTCAGGTCGCCCAGCTGGCTTAGCCAGACGTCGGCCATGCGGAAAAGCTGCGCGCCTTCCGACGTGAAGGTCACGCTGCGAAAGCCCCGCACCAGCAGCGGCACGCCCAGGTGCGCCTCCAGCGCCCGGATCTGGCGGCTGACGGCGGATTGCGTGACGTGCAGGTCCTGCGCGGCCAGGGTGATGCTCATGCGGCGGCCGACGGCGACGAAGCCTCGGACGAGATCAAGCGGCGGAAGTTTCGCGAGCGGATATGGCATTCGTAAAACTCATGCGAGTAGGGCGGAAAAGTCGCTTGAGCAATAGTACGCCGAGGCGTCCAATATGACTCAGACGTTGGGTGAAGGGGGCGTTAATCCCCGTCATCCTCTGCGATAGCCGCTGCCGCGGCCGGGAGGTACGCCATGATCCAGTTATGTTGCACTGCGGGAATGTCATTCCGTCTGGCCGGCGGTTCGACTATGCTGCTCAAGCGCGCTTCGGGCGTCCGCATCGTGTGTCACGCCGGCGCCTTGTGGATATCCGAATACCGCCGCTTGGACGACAGCGTGCTGCACGCGGGCGAATCCCTGACCGTAGGCAGCAATCGCGACGTCGTCCTCAGCGGCCTGCCGGATGCGCAGGTCGCGCTACTTTCCCAGGGCGGCGCGGCTCGTTGTTGATGCCGTTACGCCCTGATCCCGCAGGCCATCCGGAGTTCCAGCCATGACCGCGTCCTTGCCCGATACGTCCAGCATCGAAATGTGGTTCGATTTCGCCAGCCCCTACAGCTACCTGGCGATCGAGCGCATCGACAGCCTTGCGCAGGCGGCCGGCGTGCGGGTCGATCTGCGGCCCTTCCTGCTGGGCCCGATCTTCCAGGCCCAGGGCTGGAACGACACGCCGTTCCGGCTGTTCCCCGGCAAGGGCGCCTACATGATGCGCGATATCGCCCGCCTGGCTGAAAAGTACGGCGTGGTCTACAACCGGCCGCGCCTCTTTCCGCGCATGAGCGTGCTGCCCGCGCGCATCGCGCTGCTGGGCCAGGACGAACCCTGGGGCCGGGACTTCTGCCTGGCGGTGTTCCGCGCCAATTTCCAGCATGACCTGGACATCCAGGCCGAAGACGTCGTCCATGAATTGCTGACGGGCCTGTCGCTGGATGCCGATGCGCTGATTGCGCGCGGCAAGTCCGAGGCCGCCAAGGAAGCGCTGCGCCGCCAGGTGGACCGCGCGCGCAATCTGGGCCTGTTCGGCGCACCCACCTTTTTCGTGGACGGTGAAATGTTCTGGGGCAATGACCGGCTGGAAGACGCGCTGGACTGGACGCGCCGTGCCGCGCCCTCCAGCGCCTGGGCGCCGCGCGCCCGCGCATGAGCTTTCCCGCAACGCAGGTTTTTTCGTCAACGCAAGTTCAGCAATGAAAAACGCAAGCAGCGCCTATCGCGGCGCGCCCATGCCGGGCGGCCGCTCGTTCACGCAATTCCGCGCCGCCCGCATCCGGCGGGTGTCGTTTCAGTGGAAGCAGGCCGACCGCTCCGGGGACACGGACGGCCCGCCCAAGTACGGGAGCCACGGCAAGCGCGGATAAGGGGAAGCGGCGGGCGCCAGCCGCCCGCCGCGGACATTCATCCCTTGGTGACGGGCGCGATGTTCGCCCACTCTTCGTCCGAATACAGCCGGGATCGCAACAGGAAGCGCCTGCCTTCGGCGCTGTCCAGTGAAAAGGCGCCGCCGCGTCCCGGCACGGCGTCAATGACTAGCTGGGTGTGCTCCCAATACGCGAACTGGTCTTCGCCCATGTAGAACGGGCAGCCCTCCAGTTCGCCCAGCAGCACGTCCGAGCCGCCCACCATGAACTCGCCCTGCGGATAGCACATAGGCGAACTGCCGTCGCAGCAGCCTCCCGACTGGTGGAACATCAGCGGGCCGTGCTTGGCCCGCAAGGTATTGATCAGGTGGCGCGCCTCGTCGGTCGCGACCACGCGTGGCGTGTGCTCTGGCATGTACGGATTCCTCGCAGGCGCGCCGGGCGGACCCGGCGCGCGGATTGCCGCAACAGGCGGATCAGAAGAACCCGAGCTTCTTCGGCGAATAGCTCACCAGCAGGTTCTTCGTCTGCTGGTAGTGGTTGAGCATCATCTTGTGGTTTTCGCGTCCGATGCCGGATTGCTTGTAGCCGCCGAACGCCGCATGCGCGGGGTAGGCGTGATAGCAGTTGGTCCACACGCGGCCGGCCTTGATGGCGCGTCCCATCCGGTAGCAGGTGTTCGCGTCGCGCGACCACACGCCCGCGCCCAGCCCGTAGAGCGTGTCGTTGGCCAGCGCCAGCGCGTCGTCGGCGTCCTTGAACGTGGTGACCGCCACCACCGGCCCGAAGATTTCCTCCTGGAAGACGCGCATCTTGTTGTGGCCCTTGAACACCGTGGGCTGCACGTAATAGCCGCCTTCGAGCGCGCCCTGCATCTGCGCGCGCGCGCCGCCGGCCAGCACGTCGGCGCCTTCCTGCTTGCCGATGTCCAGGTAGGACAGGATTTTTTCAAGCTGCTCGGTGGACGCCTGCGCGCCCAGCATGGTGTCGGCGTCCAGCGGGTTGCCCTGCTTGATCTCCGCCACGCGCTTCAGGGCGCGTTCCATGAACTTGTCGTAGAGCGACTCCTGGATCAGCGCGCGGCTGGGGCACGTGCACACTTCACCCTGGTTCAGCGCGAACATGACGAACCCTTCGACGGCCTTGTCGAGGAAGTCGTCGTCTTGAGCTGCCACGTCCGCAAAGAAGATGTTGGGCGACTTGCCGCCCAGCTCCAGCGTCACCGGGATGATGTTCTGCGAGGCGTACTGCATGATCAGGCGCCCGGTGGTGGTTTCACCGGTGAAGGCGATCTTGGCGATGCGCTTGCTGGAAGCGAGCGGCTTGCCGGCTTCCAGGCCGAAGCCGGTCACGACGTTCACCACGCCCGGGGGCAGGATGTCGCCGATCAGTTCCATCAGCAGCAGAATGCCCAGCGGCGTCTGTTCGGCGGGCTTGAGCACCACGCAATTGCCGGCGGCCAGGGCGGGCGCCAGCTTCCACGCCGCCATCAGAATGGGGAAGTTCCACGGGATGATCTGGCCCACCACGCCCAGCGGCTCGTTGAAGTGATACGCCACCGTATCGTGGTCGACCTCGGATAGCGAGCCTTCCTGGCTGCGGATGCACGAGGCGAAGTAGCGGAAGTGGTCGATGGCCAGCGGGATGTCGGCGGCGCGGGCTTCGCGGATGGGCTTGCCGTTGTCCCAGGTTTCCGCCGTGGCCAGGCGTTCCAGGTTGGCTTCCATGACGTCCGCGATCTGCATCAGCATGCGGGCGCGCTCCGCTGCCGGGGTCGAACCCCATTTCGGCGCGGCGCGGTGCGCGGCGTCCAGCGCCAGTTCGATGTCGCGCTCTTTGGAGCGGGCGTTGCGGGTCAGGGTTTGGCCGGTGACGGGAGTGACGTTGTCAAAGTACTCGCCATCCGCGGGCTTCTGCCATTTTCCGTCGATGAAATTGTCGTACTGCGTCTTGAGGTCCAGGCGGGTGCCATAGGTTTCCGGGGTAACGCGGGTCGCGATATCCATCTTTGTCTCCGTATCGTTGTGGTGGCGGCAGTGGGTGCCTGCCCAGCATCAAGCAAACCGCATGCCAGTCGGGGCATCCCGGCTGGACAGCCCGCCGCACGCGTGCGAAAGTAGATTTCCGCGCGCAGGAGAGCTTTGCCGCCGGGCCGCCCCAAGGCAAAGCAGCCCCCTTGGGGGGCAGCTAGCCCGCACAGCGGGCGCGGCGTGGGGGCTTCCCCTCCCCCCCCTGTTGTCGCTTATTGCGACAGCGTCGCGGAACAGGTGTCGCAGAACGCCCGTCCTAGGAGACATGCATGGCCACTCAATCCCGTCGGCACGCGCTGTCGCAGGCGCGCCTGCTATTCAACCAGCAGGGCGCGGTGCCCGGCGGCATCGTCGCCGAACCCATCCTGCGGTCGTGGCGCCGCTGCGCCGACCTGGGTTTCGACATGCGCGGCGTGCGCCGCGCGGAACTCATGACGCAGGGCGAACTGCGCGAGGCCCAGCAGCGCAACGAGGCGCTGCGCCGGATGTCCGAACCCGCCATTTCCTTTCTGCGCCGCCAGGCCGGCGGCAGCGGCAATCTTGTGATCCTGTCCGACGCGCAGGGCCTGGTGCTGGACTCGGACGGCGACGCCGGCTTCGCCCACCGCGCCTCCCGCGTGGCGCTGATGCCGGGCGCACCCTGGGACGAAGCCGCCGCCGGCACGAACGCCATCGGCACCGCGCTGGTCGAAGGCCGGCCCATTGCCGTGCACGGCGCGGAACACTATTTCGAACCCAATCGCATCCTGACCTGCGCAGCCGTTCCCATCACCGACAGCGAGGGCCGCACGCTGGGCGTGCTGGATCTGTCCAGCCAGGCGCGCGACATCCGCCCCGATGTGCTGGCGCTGGTGCGCGAGGCCGTGGACCGCATCGAACACCAGCTGTTCGAGCAGGCCTACGAGCAGTGCGCCGTGCTGCGCCTGCACGCAACCCACGCCGGCCTGGGCGAACCGGGCGAGGCGCTGCTGGCGTTCCAGGGAGACCTGCTGGTGGGCGCGAACCGTCGCGCGCTGCAAGCGCTGGGGCTGGCCGCCACGGCGCTGGGCGTGTACCGCTACGGGGACGTCTTCGACGGCGACATCGAACGCTGCCCCGACGCGGCCGGCCGGGTGCACACGCGGCAGGGCGCGGCATATCACGCGCGGCTGCGCTGGCCGCGCACGCGGGCGCCCAAATCGCCGGCCGTGTCCACGCCGCCGCCGGCTGCCGGCGCAACGCCTGCGGCCGCTTTCAGTTTCGACGCCGGCACCCTGGGCGCATTGGCGCGCGCGGTGCACCTGTCGGATGCGGGCGTGTCGATCTTGCTGCAGGGCGAAACCGGCGTGGGCAAGGAAGTGTTCGCGCGGCAGATGCATGCGCGCGGCAAGCGGGCGTCAGGCCCCTTCGTGGCGGTGAACTGCGCCGCCTTGCCGGAAAGCCTGATCGAATCCGAACTGTTCGGCTACGAAGACGGCGCGTTCACCGGCGCGCGCCGGCAGGGCAGCAAGGGCCTGCTGCGCCAGGCGCATGGCGGCGTGCTGTTCCTGGACGAGATCGGCGACATGCCGCTGTTGCTGCAGTCGCGGCTGTTGCGCGTACTGCAGACGCGCGAGGTCTCGCCGCTGGGCGCGGCCCGGCCCGTGCCGGTGGACTTCACGCTGGTGTGCGCTACGCACCGGCCGCTTGCCCATGAAGGCCCGGATGCGCCCGTGCGCCCGGACCTGTATTTCCGCATTGCCGAATACACCGTCACGCTGGAGCCCCTGCGCGCACGCGCCGACCGGCTGGAACTGCTGCGCGGCCTCTGGACCGCGCAGGGCGCGGGACCGGCGTTGCCGCCGGCCATCGAGGCCGTCCTGGCCGCCTATTCGTGGCCGGGAAATTATCGTCAGCTGGTGTCGGTGCTGCGCACCTTGCATGTGCTGGCGGGGCCCGCCGGCAGAGTGGACGCCGAGATGCTTCCCGCGGAATTGCGCAGCGTGGCAGCCGCCGCGCCGGCGGCAGGCGGCGAGGCCGGCCTGCAGGCCATGACGGACGCCGCGATACGCAATGCCCTGGACGCGCACGGCGGCAGCGTCAGCCGCGCGGCGCGCGCACTGGGCGTGCACCGCAGCACGGTCTACCGCCGCGCCGCGGCGCTGGGCCTGGGCCGGCCGCGCTGACGGCTGCGGGCTTTTTTTGGGCCGGCGGCAGCCGCCCCTGCGGGCGGCGCGCGCGGTTCAGCCGATCAATGCATCAACCGATCAGGCGGGCCAGCTCGGCGCCCGGATCCTTGGCGCGCATAAACGCTTCGCCGACCAGGAAGGCGTCGACCTTGTGGTCGCGCATCAGCTTGACGTCTTCCGGCTTGAGGATGCCGCTTTCGGTCACGACACGCTTGCCCGCGGGAATGCGCGGCAAGAGATCCAGCGTGGTCTGCAAGGTGGTTTCGAACGTGCGCAGGTTGCGGTTGTTGATGCCGAGCAGCGGCGTCTTGAGCGTCAGCGCAACCTCGAGCTCCTGCGCGTCGTGCACTTCCACCAGCACGTCCATGCCCAGTTCGATGGCCAGGGTTTCGTATTCGCGCAACTGAGCGGGCGTGAGCGCGGCCACGATCAGCAGCACGCAGTCCGCGCCCATCGCGCGCGCGGCGATGATCTGGTAGGGATCAATCACGAAGTCCTTGCGCAGCACGGGCAGCGAGCACGCCGCGCGGGCCTGACGCAGGTGGTCGTGCGAGCCCTGGAAGAACTGCACGTCGGTCAGCACCGACAGGCAGGCCGCGCCGTGCACGGCATAGGTGGCCGCAATCTCGGCGGGCGCGAAGGCGTCGCGGATGACGCCCTTGGACGGCGATGCCTTCTTGATTTCAGCGATGACGCCGGCCTTGCCCTGCGAGATCTTGTCTTCGATGGCCTGGGCGAAGCCGCGCACGTCCTGGCGCGCCTGCGCTTCGCGCAGGACTTCGGCTTCGCTGCGCATCTGGCGGGCGGCGGCGACTTCCTCGACCTTGACGGCGAGGATCTTCGCGAGAATATCGTTCATTTCTGGAAAGTCCGGGTATATGCGCAGAATTCTTCCAGCTTGGCTCGCGCCGCGCCGGTGGAAATTAGTTCAAATGCTAGCGCTAAGGCTTCGGGAATGGAATCGGCTTTGTTGCCGGCATAGATGGCAAGCCCGGCGTTGAGGGCGACGATGTCGCGGGCCGCGCCCTCGACATTTTCCAGCGCCTCTATGACAAGCTCGCGCGACTGCTCGCGATTGGACACCTTGATGCTGCGGTTGGACATCATGGATAGCCCGTAGTCCTCGGGATGAATTTCATACTCGCGGACTTTGCCGTCCTTGAGTTCGCCGACCATGGTGGCGCCGCCCAGCGAGGCCTCGTCCATGCCGTCCTTGCCATGCACCACCAGCACATGGCGCGAGCCCAGGCGCTCCAGCACGCGCACCTGGATGCCGACGAGGTCGGGGTGGAACACGCCCATCAGCTGGTTGGCGGCGCCGGCCGGATTCGTCAGCGGACCCAGGATGTTGAAGATGGTGCGCACGGCCAGCTCCTTGCGGACGGCCGCAACGTTCTTCATGGCGCCGTGGTGGGCAGGCGCGAACATGAAGCCGATGCCGGTCTCCTGGATGCACTCGGCCACCTGCTCGGGGCTCAGCGTCAGGTTGGCGCCCAGGGCCTCCAGCACGTCGGCGCTGCCGCTGGACGACGAGGCGCTGCGGTTGCCATGCTTGGCGATGGGCACGCCTGCGGCGGCCGCCACGAACATGGCGGTGGTCGAGATGTTGAACGTGTGGCTGCCGTCGCCGCCCGTGCCGCACATGTCTAGCAGGTCGTTGGGGTTGGGCGTGACCACGGGCGTGGCGAACTCGCGCATGACCTGGGCTGCGGCGGTGATCTCGCCGATGGTTTCTTTCTTGACGCGCAGGCCCATCAGCAGCGCGCTGGCGATCTGCGGCGACATTTCGCCGCGCATCAGCATGCGCATCAGGTGCAGCATTTCGTCGTGGAAAATTTCGCGGTGTTCAATGCAGCGCGTCAGCGCTTCGGTGGGGGAAATAGTCACGATGCGTCCTTCTTAGGCGAGGTTCAGGAAATTGCGCAGCAGGGCGTGGCCATGCTCGCTCAGCACGGATTCGGGGTGGAACTGTACCCCGTAAAGCGGCAGGGTCTTGTGTCGCACCCCCATGATGTCGCCATCCGGGGCCGTGGCGGTGACCGCCAGGCAGTCCGGCAGGGTGGCCGGGTCGATGGTCAGCGAGTTGTAGCGGATGACAGTGTAAGGCGTGGGCAGGCCCTGGAAGATGTCGGTGCCGGTGTGCGAGAGCTGGATGGTCTTGCCATGCATGATCTGCTGCGCGCGCACGATGTCGCCGCCGAAGGCCGCGCCGATTGCCTGGTGGCCCAGGCAGACGCCCAGGATGGGCTTCTTGCCGGCATATGCCTGGATCAGCGGCACCGAGATGCCCGCCTCGGCCGGCGAGCAGGGGCCGGGCGACACGCAGATCTGGTCGGGGTTCAGCGCGGCGACTTCTTCCAGGGTGATCTGGTCGTTGCGGGCCACGCGCACGTCGACGCCAAGTTCGCCGAAGTACTGCACCAGGTTGTAGGTAAAGGAATCGTAGTTGTCGATCATCAACAGCATTTTTTTCTCCTCGGGGCCGTCCTGCGGCCCGGGCGGTAAGCGGGGGGCGGTTGCCGCCGGTCTCAGATGGGTTCGTCCAGGCCGTGCTGCACCTGCTCGGCCGCGCGCAGCACCGCGCGGGCCTTGGCTTCGGTTTCGGCCCATTCGGCTTCGGGATTCGAATCCGCCACGATGCCGGCGGCCGCCTGCACGTAGAGCGTGCCGTCCTTGATCACGCCGGTGCGGATGGCGATGGCCACGTCCATTTCGCCGCCGTAGCTCAGGTAGCCGGCCGCGCCGCCGTAGATGCCGCGGCGCACGGGTTCCAGTTCGTCGATGATCTTCATGGCCTCGACCTTGGGCGCGCCGGTCAGCGTGCCCGCCGGGAACGACGCCCGCAGCACGTCCATGCTGCTCATGCCCGGATTCAGGGTGCCCGTGACGTTGGACACCAGGTGCATTACGTGCGAGTAGCGTTCGATGACCATGGTGTCGCTGACCTTCACGCTGCCCACCTGGGCGACGCGGCCCACGTCATTGCGCGCCAGGTCGATCAGCATGACGTGCTCGGCGATCTCTTTGGGGTCGGCCTTCAGCTCGGCGGCCAGCGCGGCGTCTTCCTCGGGCGTGCCGCCGCGCTTGCGGGTGCCGGCCAGCGGGCGGATGGTGATCTGGGACTTGGGCTCGCCGTTTTCAACGGTGCGCTCCTGGCGCACCAGGATTTCGGGCGATGCGCCCACTACCTGGAAGTCGCCGAAGTTCCAGAAGTACATGTAGGGGGAGGGATTGAGCGACCGCAGGGCGCGGTAGAGGGAGAGGGGGGAGTCGCGGAAGGGCTTGGCGATGACCTGGCCGATCTGCACTTGCATCAGGTCGCCGGCGGCGATGTGTTCCTTGGCGCGCAGGACCGCCGCCAGGTAGTCCTCTTTCTTGAAGTCGCGCCGCTCTTCGGTCTGCATGCTGGCGTGGCTGTAGGGGATTTCCACGGGGCGTCGCAGGCGCGCGCGCAGGTCGGTCAGGCGCTGCTGGGCTCGGCTGTAGGCTTCGGGCTGGCTCGGATCGGCGTAGACCATCAGGTAGATGCGGCCGGCCAGGTTGTCGACGATGACCAATTCGTCCACGTGCATCAGCATCAGGTCAGGCGTGCCGCCTTCCATGCCGGCTGGAAAGGGTTTGACCGCCGGGCCCAGGCAGGGCTCGATGTGGCGCACGGTGTCGTAGCCGAAGTAGCCGGCCAGGCCGCCGCAGAAGCGCGGCATGCCCGGACGCAGCGCCACCTTGAAGCGGCTCTGGTATTGCTCGATGAAGGCCAGCGGATCGCCATCGTGGGTTTCCACGACCTTGCCGTCGTGCAGCACTTCGGTGAGGGTGCCGCTGGCGCGGATCACCGTGCGCGCCGGCAGGCCGATGAACGAATAACGGCCGAAGCGCTCGCCGCCCACCACCGATTCCATCAGGCAGGTCATGCGGCCGGCCAGGGGGCCCGAATGGGCCAGCTTCAGGTAGATGCCCAGCGGCGTGTCCAGGTCGGCGTAGGTCTCGGCGACCAGCGGGATGCGGTTGTAGCCTTGCGCCGCAAGGGCCTTGAATTCGATTTCGGTCATGTCGGGTCTCGTAAGCGGTGTTTGCTTTCGGACCGGGCGCGCAACAAAAAACCCGGTCCAGGTAACTGGTTCCGGGTTTGGCTCTGTTTACACAGTGTCGGCGCTAGGCGGCAAAGTCGCGTCTAGGGCCGGGAAGGGATCATCGCCACCCGGAAGACAAACGCCACCAGCGCCACGAGGCGCCGAGCATTTGGTTCTGGATGGAAACGTTCATTGACGGGTATTCAGTGAATTCGCGGTTTGGATGCGGTATCGGTGCAAGCCTGCCGCTCAGGCCGGGATTTTTGCGGCGTTCTGGTTCTGATTCCAGAGCGCAACCCACTGGGCGGCGTTGACAAGCGTGTCAACTATACCATCGACATCCAGCTCGCGCACGTCCCGTCCTTCGTTGTAGCCATAAGGCACCACCAGCACCTGCGTGCCGGCGCTGCGGCCCGCCTGCGCGTCATTGATGGAATCGCCGATGGTCACGGCCTCGGCGGGGGTTACGCCCAGCAGGTCGCAGGCGTGGTGCACCTGGTCGGGGTCGGGCTTGCGGCGTTCGCAGGTGTCGCCGCAGACCACGGCGTCGAAAAAGCCCGCCAGGCCAGTGCGTTGCAGCAGCGGCAGGGTGAATTCCGTGGGCTTGTTGGTGACCACCGCAAGCTTGAGCCCCTGGTCGCGCATGAGCTTCAGGCCTTCCAGGACGCCGGGATAGACCTGCGCGCGCTCGCCGTTGACCAGGTGGTAATGGCGGTAGAAGGCCTCGCGGGCGCGGGCAAACGCTTCGGGCGTCGGGTCGGCGGCATCGAGCGAGCCGGCCAGGCTGCGGCGCACCAGGTTGTCCACGCCCTTGCCCACGAAAGTCGCCACGACGTCTTCGCGCAGCGCGATCATGCCAAGTTCGACGCGCATGGCGTTGGCCGCGAAGGCCAGGTCGGGAATGGAGTCGAGCAGGGTTCCGTCCAGGTCCAGCAGCGCGGCGCGAAAAGCGGTCATGTCGGTTTCCTGTGTCTTAGATGGCGGTGGTTTCGCCGATGGCGATCTGCTCGCGCATGGCCTTGATGATACCGGCGTAGTCGGGCTTGCCGAAGATGGCCGAGCCCGCCACGAACGTATCCGCGCCGGCGGCGCGGATTTCCGCGATGTTGTCGATTTTGACCCCGCCGTCCACTTGCAGGACGATCTCCTGGCCGCCGGCCTGCATCCAGGCGTCGATGCGGGCGCGGGCTTCGCGCAGCTTGGTCAGCGCGCCGGGGATGAAGCTCTGGCCGCCGAAGCCCGGGTTCACCGACATGATCAGGACCAGGTCGATCTTGTCCATCACGTAGTCCATGTAGGACAGCGGGGTGGCCGGATTGAAGACCAGCCCGGCCTTACAGCCGCTTTCGCGGATCAGCGACAGCGTGCGGTCCACGTGGCGGCTGGCGTCCGGGTGGAAGCTGATGTAGTCGGCGCCGGCCTTGGCGAACTGGGGCACCAGCGCGTCCACCGGCTCGACCATCAGGTGCACGTCGATCGGCACCTGGACGTGCGGGCGGATCGCCGCGCACACCATCGGGCCGATGGTCAGGTTGGGGACATAGTGGTTGTCCATCACGTCCACGTGGATCCAGTCTGCGCCCGCGGCGACGACGTTGCGGACTTCCTCGCCCAGCCGGGCGAAGTCAGCCGACAGGATGCTGGGGGTGATGCGGGTGGAGGCCGTTTGCTTGGACATGATGTTCGGGGTCGGGAAGGGCATAATGTGCCATTATTGCAGTTTGAGCCGCGGTATCGGGAATGGTCCGCTCCCGCGGGTCCGAAATCTGCGTCATTTCAAGCGTCGGCGCCGGAATCCGGCCGCCCGCCTGCAGCCACACAGGGAAGGACTGTGAAACCTTACGACCTGAGCGTCACCGTCTCTCCGCGCTTCGTGCCCGAACAGTCCGATCCCGGCGAGCAGCAGTTCGTGTTCGCCTACACCGTCCGCATTACCAATACCGGCGAACATCCCGCCCAGGTGATCAGCCGCCACTGGATCATCACCGACGGCAACCAGCGCGTGCAGGAAGTGCGCGGCCTGGGCATTGTCGGGCAGCAGCCGCTGCTCGCGCCGGGCGAAACCTTCGAATACACCAGCGGCTGTCCCCTGCCCACGCCGGTGGGCACGATGCGCGGCATCTATCACTGCGTCGGCGAGAACGGCATTCCGTTCGAAGTGCCGATCTCCGAATTCGTCCTGGCCATGCCGCGCACCCTGCACTGAGCATGGCCCGGCCACCCGTTGCACGTCTTTCCATCTGCTCATGAAGCGCATTCTTAGCCTGTCCGTGCTGTCGGTCCTGCTGGCGGCATGTTCCACCCCTTCGGATATTCCCCCTGAATCCGGCCTTCCCGCCACTCCCGGCGCCCGCACGCCGGCGGCCGATGGTCCGCTCGTGGTGCCGTCGCTGTCGGCCTTGCCCGACACCGCGCCGCGTAGCCTGGCTGGCAAGTTCAAGCCAGGGACCTGGGCCGAGATGCCCGGCTGGGCCACTGATGACTTGTCCCAGTTCTGGCCCCTTTTCCTGCGCAACTGCAAGGGGCTGATGCGGCCCACCAGCGGCAACCTGGCCGCGCCCGCGCGCGCCACGCCGCGCGCCTGGCAGCCGGTGTGCGCCGCGGCCGTGGATCCGGCCCGCGCGCCCAACGCGGCCGACGGCGAGGCCGTGCGCCGATTCCTGCAGACCTACCTGCAGCCCTGGCGCCTGAACGCCGCCGACGGCAAGCCGGCCGCCAATACGGTGACGGGCTACTACGAACCCCTGGTGCGCGGCTCGCGCCGCCAGGGCGGTCCCTACCAATGGCCGCTGTACGCGGTGCCGGCCGACCTGCTGACGATCGACCTGGGGTCGGTCTACCCCGACCTGGCCGGCAAGCGCGTGCGCGGCAAGCTGGACGGCAAGCGCGTGGTGCCCTACGACACCCGCGCCGCCATCGAATCGTCGTCCGGCCGCCGCCCGCCCGTGGTGGTGTGGGTGGACGACCCCGTCGACAACTTCTTCCTGCAGGTGCAGGGATCGGGCCGCGTGCAGCTGACCGACGGTCCCGACGCCGGCAAGACCATCCGCGTCGCGTACGCCGACCACAACGGCCAGCCCTACGCGTCCATCGGCCGCTGGCTGATTGACCGCGGCGAGCTCACCGCCGACCAGGCGTCGATGCAGAACATCCGGGCCTGGGCGCAGCGCAATCCCAAGCGCGTCCCCGAAATGCTCAACGCCAATCCGGCCGTGGTGTTTTTCCGCGAAGAGCCGGTGATTGATCCCGAACAGGGGCCCAAGGGCGCTTACGCCATTCCGCTGTCGCCCAGGCGCTCGGTGGCCGTGGACGCGACTTTCGTGCCCCTGGGCACGCCGGTATACCTGGCCACGACCTTCCCGGCCTCCGACCGGCCCCTGCAGCGCCTGGTGTTCGCCCAGGACACGGGCACGGCCATCCGGGGCGCGGCGCGCGCCGACTTCTATTGGGGTTACGGCGAAGAAGCCGGCCAGCAGGCCGGCCGCATGAAGCAGCGCGGCCAGATGTGGCTGTTGTGGCCCAAACAGGCCGGGGAGCCTTCCGCAAGATGAGCCATCAGATCGTAGTCTGCGGGGCCGGCATCGTCGGCCTGTCCACCGCCCTGGCGTTGGCCCGGCGCGGCCAGCGCGTCGCCGTGCTGGCGCCGCGCGCGTCCGTCCCCCCCGCCGATCCCAACCGCTATCACCCGCGCGTCTACGCCATCTCGCCCGCCAGCCAGCGTTTCCTGGCCGAGCTGGGCGTGTGGGACGCGATGCCCGCGTCGCGCCTGATGCCGGTCCAGGCCATGGAAATCCACGGCGACGCCGACGGTCAGGTCAATCTGAACGCCTGGCAGGCCGCATTGCCGCAACTGGCCTGGATCGTGGAATCCGGCGAAATCGAGCGCGTGCTGATCCAGGCCGTGCGCATGTTCGGCATCGCCTGGCTGGAAGACCGCTGCACGGGGTATCACGCCGGCGCCATCGAAACCGAAAGCGGCGCCCGCATCCAGGCTGAACTCTTCGTGGGCGCCGACGGCGCGGCGTCGCCGCTGCGCGCCGCCGCCGGCCTCAAGCACGAATCCTCGTCTTACGACGACACCGGTCTGGTGGTGCACCTGAACGCCGAACTTGCGCACCACGGCACCGCGTTCCAGTGGTTCCGCGACGACGGCGTGCTGGCCCTGCTGCCGCTGCCCGATACCGTCGACGGTCCGCAGGTGTCGATGGTCTGGTCCATGCGCAGCGAACGCGCCCAGGAGTTGCTGGCGCTGCCCCAGGAGGCGCAGGCCGCCCGGCTGGAAACCTTGCTGGCCGAGGCCGCCGAAGGCCGGCTGGGCAGCCTGAAGGTCCGCAGCAAGCTGCATGGCTTTCCGCTGACGCTTGAGCGCGCCCAGATGGTGGCCCCCGGCATTGCGCTGGCCGGCGACGCGGCGCACCGCCTGCATCCGCTGGCGGGGCAGGGACTCAACCTGGGGCTGGGCGACGTCGAAGCGCTGGCCCGCATCGTGGCGGGGCGCGAGCCCTTCCGCGAGGCCGGCGACCTGCGCGTTCTGCACCGCTACCAGCGGGCGCGGGCCGAGCCGGTACTGGCCATGCGCTTGGCCACCGATGGCCTGCACAAGCTGTTCGGGTCCAAGGCCACGCCGCTGGTCTGGCTGCGCAACGCCGGCATGCATTGGGTCGAGCGGGCGCCGCTGATCAAACGCCGCCTGATCTCCGGGGCGTCCACCAACTAGGAACGCCCTTGGGGCGCCTGGCGGAACCTTGGGGGGCGGCTGGCCGTCTGATAGGCATCGCCGTCCCGGCTGCACACCGGGGACGCAAGGCCGGATCGGTTACGCTTTCCGCCAGAGAACACGAAAGACAAGTTCAGGAGCACTGATGAAATTCCGCATTTCCGCCACGCTGGCGGCAGGTTTTCTGGCCGCCGGCCTGGGTCTGTCCGGGACGGCCTCCGCCCAGGACGGCAAGTCCGTGTCCACGACGTCCGTGGGGCAAGCGGACAAGGGCCAGAAAAGCGTCTCCACCACCGAACTGGATCCGCAGTCGGCCGCCGTCAAAGATCGCTTTCAGCAGCGGTTCTCCGGCATGAACGTCACGACCGTCCGCCGCACGCCTTATGGCCTGTTCGAAGTGCAGCTGGGCATGGACCTGATCTACACCGACGAAGGCGTCACCTGGGTCATGGAAGGACCGCTGATCGACGCCATGACCCGCCGCGACGTCACCCGCGAATCCCAGGAAAAGCTCAGCGCCGTCACGTTCGACCAGTTGCCCCTGGATCTGGCCATCAAGCAGGTCAAGGGCGACGGCTCGCGCAAGGTCGCGATCTTCGAAGACCCCAACTGCGGCTACTGCAAGCAGTTGCGCAAGACGCTCGAAGACGTGGACAACCTGACCGTCTACACCTTCCTGTATCCCATCCTCTCGCCCGATTCCAAGGTCAAGGTGCGCAATGTCTGGTGCGCCAAGGACCAGGGCAAGGCCTGGGACGACTGGATGCTGCGCGGCAAGACGCCGCCCTCCGCCAATTGCGACGTGCCCGAGGACAAGCTGCTGGCCCTGGGCCAGCAGTTGATGGTCCGCGGCACGCCGACCCTGTTCTTTGCCGACGGCTCGCGCATCAGCGGCGCGCTGCCGCTGGACCAGCTCAAGGCCCGTTTGAACTGACCGGCGCACGTCGCGCCGGCCCGGGTGGGTGGCGCGGATTGCGCCACACCACCCGGAGACAAGACTTGAAAATCGCAATTCTCGACGATTACCACGACGTAGCCCGGCGCTATGCGGATTGGACCTCGCTGGGCGGCGACGCCGAGGTGCAGATCTTCAACAGCTTCATTCCCGACGACCAGGTCGAGGCCGCACTCGAATCCTTCGACGTGATCGTCGCCATGCGCGAGCGCACCCCGTTCCCGGCCGCCCGCGTCCGCGCCCTGCCCAAGCTGCGCCTGCTGGTCACTACGGGCATGCGCAACAACGCCATCGACATGCAGGCCTGCGCCGAGCAGGGCGTCACCGTGTCCGGCGCGCCCGGCAGCGCCGACGCCAACACCGCCACGGCCGAACTGGCCTGGGCCCACATCCTTGGGCTGTTCAAGCACCTGCCCGCCGAAGACGCCGCCATGCGCCGCGGCATGTGGCAGACGGGCATGCCCGAACCGCTGGCCGGCAAGCGCCTGGGCGTGGTGGGCCTGGGCAAGCTGGGCGCGGCGGTGGCCAAGGTCGGCCTGGCCTTCGGCATGGACGTCGTGGCCTGGAGCCCCAACCTGACCGACGAGCGCGCCCAGGCCGCCGGCGTCAAGCGCGTGGACAAGCACGAACTCTTCTCCACCTCCGACGTCGTCAGCCTGCACCTGATCCTGTCCGAACGCACCCGCAACGTGGTGGACGCCGCAGCGCTGGCCGCGATGAAGCCCACCGCCTACCTGGTCAACACGTCGCGGGCCGGCCTGGTCGACCAGGACGCGCTGACGGACGCGCTGGTGAAGTTCCGCATCGCGGGCGCCGGCCTGGACGTCTACGCCGAGGAACCGCTGTCCCCCACCGACAACATGCGCGACCTGGACAACGTGATCCTCACGCCGCACCTGGGCTACGTCAGCCGCGAGAACTTCGAGGCGTTCTACCAGAACTGCCTGGAGGCGGTGAAGGCGTGGGCGGCGGGCACGCCGATCCGTGTGTTGAACGCGGGGTAAATGGCAGCTGTGTACCGCCGACATCCGGTGGCCGGACGTGATGCGCTTGTGCGTTTCGGCCTTTTCGAGATGACATGCAGGGCGAACACCCTGGAGTCATTGAAAGGAATGCCGGAACGAACAGATTGGGTCGATAGTTGATCCGCTATCAGACAACGCCTATAGCTTTATTTGAGCGTCCCTATACAGTCCTCTAGTGTGACGGCGCCGGAAGTTTATTAGCTTCCTTCGCCGTAATTAACGAACCATGTTGCATGGTCGATCAACTGGACAAGTAGGGGGCTCTTGATGTCTCGGGAACGGTATGTCGCCAACGGAACGTCTGGATGGCTGAGGGTCAAGTTGGAGCCATCGGGCACACAAATTTCGCTACCGGAATATCTGAGAGTCAATTACGAAAGCTCGGCGGGTGGGCGAGACTTTTTTACCGTGCGAGAGGGTGTTCACGCAGGAAGAAAATGTTCCGTGGTGGCTGGATATCTCAGGACTGGCAATCCTGGATACAAGCCTGCGGCTCGGCTGAAATTTAGCTTAAGTCGCAAATTGCTCACCTGGGCAGGCCAGGAAGTTGCGGCTATCACGTCAAGAATAAACGTCATACCGGTGGGCACGCATCCGATCCAAATTCCAGATTTTCCGCACTCTGGTGGCGCTAACTATGTGAGTCGCTCCGAGTTCGCCAAGAGCTGGTTTTACTTGGGAAGAGGAAATGCGGTAGCGCTTAACAATGACCGCTATTTGCATCCAGGAGCGGCCAGTGCGGGGTGTATTACCGTCGATGCAAATCGCTGGACACAACTTTATCTTCATCTAATCCTGAGCAGAGGCAATGATGGGAAAACAGTCGGTACGGTCGCTGTGGTTGATTAACGGCGCGTTCGTGGCGTTGATGGGCTGTGCCAATGCCGGGCCCGTGCCGACCGCCGAAGTCTTGACGCAGGAGAATTTGTCCGAGCCAGACACAGTCTCTGAATGGCTTCGGAAACATCCCGGCGGCCTGGAAAAAAAGGAAGCCGCGTTCTCTTACGGCGAGGGGCTGAAGTACAAAAGCAATAAGGACTGGTCAGCGGCCGCAAAATCATTCGGCGAGAGCGCTATTCGCTATCCAAGTCCGCAAGTGTTGACGGAGTATGTGACCGCAAGTCTGCGCATGCTCGGTGAAATCCGAGCCAGGCGCGGGGATACGACGCTTGGGGTGGATCGGGATATGGACTATGCGCTGTTGCAGTATCGCTCTGTGATGGCCGCAGACAGTGTCCTCGACACCTTGTCCGAACGGGAAAAAATGCAGGTCGAAGCAAACATCGCATGTCTGAGCGACTACTTGAGAACCCGCCAAATACCCGCCGGGTGCCAGCCCTTTGAATACTATGGAATGCGGCCTTGACTGCATGAAGCCCGTCTCACTTGGGTGTCAGACACAGGCAAGAAAAAGGGGCTGCATGCGCAGCCCCATTTTTTCGCCTTCCGGCGCCATCACCCGCGCGAAAACAGCACCTTCTTCTCAACGATGCCGCCCGGCTCCAGCGCTTGCGGCGTATCGCCGCAGGCCTCGTCCGCATCCTCGTCGGGATCGACCGTGTCGAACGCCGTGTCGCCGTTGGCGTCCGGCACGCCCGTGGGTTTGAGGCCCACGAAGTCGAACAGGTCGCGGTCCATCAGGTGCGACGGCACCACGCGCGACAGCGCGTTGAAGACGTTCCAGGAACGGCCGGGATGCTGCTTGTCCCATTCCTTGATCATGCGGCCCACTTCCTTGCGCTTCAGGTTCTCTTGCGAACCGCAGAGATTGCAGGGAATGATGGGGAACTGCTTGAGTTCCGCGTAGGCGATCAGGTCGGTTTCGGCGATGTAGGCCAGCGGGCGGATCACCGTGTGGCGGCCGTCGTCGGACACCAGCTTGGGCGGCATGCCCTTGGCCTTGCCGCCGTAGAACAGGTTCAGGAAGAACGTGGCCAGGATGTCGTCGCGGTGGTGGCCCAGCGCGATCTTGGTGGCGCCGAGTTCGGATGCGACGCGGTACAGGATGCCGCGGCGCAGCCGCGAACAGAGCGAGCACATCGTCTTGCCTTCTTCCAGCACGCGCGTGACGATGGAATACGTATCCTGCGTCTCGATGTGGAAGGGCACGCCCAGTTCTTTCAGGTACTGCGGCAGGATGTGGTCGGGAAAGCCCGGCTGCTTCTGGTCCAGGTTGACCGCGATCAGCTCGAACTTGAACGGGGCACGCTTTTGCAGCTGGAGCAGGATGTCCAGCATGGCGTACGAATCCTTGCCGCCCGACAGGCAGACCATGACGCGGTCGCCTTCTTCGATCATGTTGTAGTCGGAAAGGGCGCGGGTGGTCTCGCGCGCCAGGCGCTTGGTCAGCTTGTTGCCTTCGTGGCGCGCCTTTTCGTCGGCGGGCGTGCGGAATTGCACGCCGGGGAGAGCGATATCGTTCATGGTCAACGGGTGATCTGGATTTCCACGCCCACCGCCGCACAGTCGGAGAAGGCCATGGGCTTGCTGATGCGCAGGCGCAGCGCGCGGATTTCCTGGAAATCCGCCAGGAGGCGCGCCGCAACCTGTTCGGACAGGGTTTCGATCAGGTTCACGTGCGCCTGGGTGCATTCTTCGACGATGGCCTCGCGCAGGCGGCGATAGTCCAGCACGCTGTGGATGTCGTGGTCGTCGACCGAGCGCTGGATGTCCACGTCGAAGTCGGCGTCGACATGCAGGGGCTGGGTGGCGCGGCGCTCGTGTTCGAGGATGCCGATGCGGGCGTCGAGCGCAAGCCCGGAAAGAATGATGCGGCGAGTGGGCATGATGAAAACCTGGGTGGAATAGCCGGAATTGTAAGGCGGCGGCGGAACAGGGGGGCGCGCTGGCTACAATCCGGCCATGTCCGGGCGCCCGCGAGGCGCCGGCGCTGTCATTAAGGGGTGAAATGCAACAGATGCACGATTCGGTCATTGTAGGCGGCGGCCCGGCCGGCGCTTCCTGCGCCCTCTGGCTGGCGCGCCTGGGTCTGTCCCCGCTCCTGGTCGAGACCGGCCCCCGCCTGGGCGGCCTGGGCAATGACAATCCGTTCGCCGACGACTGGATCGCCGTCCTGCCAGGGGTGACCGGGCAGCAGGTGGCGGCCAACATCGACACCAGCGTGCGCGCCGCGAACGTGCCGCTGCGCCTGGAAACCCGCGTGACGGGCGTCAGGCCCTGCAAAGGCGGCATCGAGGCCACGCTGGCCGGCCCGGCGGGGGACGAATCCCTGGTCCGCGCCCGCACACTGGTCATCGCGTCCGGCGTGCGCGCCAAGGGCCTGCCCGAACATCCGCCGGGCTCATCCTGGCCCGGCGTGCTGATCGGCCCGGGTTCGCCCATCGTCGCGCAGGACTATTCCGGCCTGTCCGTGGCGGTGCTGGGCGGGGGCGACAACGCCTTCGAAAACTACGTCTACGTGCGCAACCGCGGCGCGCGCGCCGTTCACCTGTACGCCCGCAGCGTCCGGGCCCAGCAGCAGTGGGTCACGCGCGCGGGCCGCGAGGGCGTGCGCATCGGACCCTACAAGGTGGATCCGGCGTCCCGCAGCGTGGACGGCAGGCAATACGACCTGATCCTGGTGTTCTACGGCTGGGAACCCCAGGCCGCGTTCGCCGACGACCTCAGGCTGGCCCGCGACGAACGCGGCTACATCCGCACCGATTTCGCTACCGCCGAAACCAGCGTGCCCGACATCTACGCGATCGGCGAGGTCGCACACCGCATGCATCCCTGCGTGGTGACGTCGATGGCGGACGGCGTGGTGGCGGCCAAGGCCATCCAGCGGCGCTGGGAGCGGGCGGGGGAATAGCCCCTGCAGGGCCGCTACCGGTCCCGTTGCGCCAGGAACGTCAGCACCGCGTCCAGGAACTCCGCCGGCCGTTCGACGTTGGACAAGTGCACCGCCGGCAGGACCACAAGCTTTGCGCCCGGCACGGTGGCCGCGATGCGCTCGCCGTGGCTGGCCGCCGTCACCGTGTCGTCGCGGCCGGCGATCACCAGCGTCGGCCGGTCGATCAGCGCGGCCGTGCGCCGCAGGTCCATGTCGCGCACCGCCGCGAACGCGCCGGCCAGACCATGGCGGTCGGTGGTCAGCAGCATTGCGCGAAAGGTGTCGATGACGGGACCGCCCGCCTGCAGCATGGCGGCGGGGAACCAGTTGCCCAGGAATGTCGCCGCGGTATCCGTCATATCGGGCGCCTGCAGCGTGGCGGCAATGCGTTCGTCCCATTGCGGGGCCGGGCCCAGGTAGCCCGACGTATTGGCCAGCACCAGGCGGTCGATCCGGTCGGGCGCATGCACGCCCAGCCACTGCCCGATGATGCCGCCCAGCGACAGGCCCAGGAAATGTGCGCGGCCGATGCTCAGCGCGTCCATGAGCTCGACGACGTCGCGCCCCAGCCGGTCAAGCGAATATGCGCCTTGGGGCGCGCCGGATGCGCCGTGTCCGCGCGTGTCGTAGCGCAGCACGCGGTACGTGCGCGACAGGGCGGGGATCTGGGCGTCCCACATGTGTAGCGTGGTGCCGATGGAGTTCGACAGGATCAGCGTGGGCAGCGCGGCGTCGCCGTCGTAGCGGTAGGCGATGCGAACGCCGTCGCCGGTGGTGAAGGAAGAAAGGGTTTCCATGGCAAGTCTCCGGGTTGGGATGACTTGCAGCGTAGTTGCGCGGCGCCCAGGAAAAAATTACAAAGTTCGCACAGTCTTTGTAGGAAAAGCTGAAATGAGCGAATTCACGCTGCACGATCTGCAGTGCTTTGACGCCGTGGTGCGCGCCGGCGGCTTCCAGGCGGCGGCCGCGTCGCTGCACCGCTCGCATCCGGCCGTGTTCGCCGCCGTCGCCAAGCTCGAGCGGCAACTGGGCCTGGCGCTGCTGGACCGCAGCGGCTACCGCGTGCGGCCCACGCCCGCGGGGACGTCGTTTCACCGCCGCGCGCAAGCGCTGCTGCAAGAATTCGATGGCCTGCGCGCCCATGCAGAGCAACTGGCGATGGGCGAAGAAAGCGAACTGCACGTGGTGGTCGGCGACTTCTGCCCGAGGCCGCAGACGCTGGGGCTGCTCAGCCGCTTTTTCGCGGATTGTCCGGCCACGCGGCTGCACCTGCATTTCGAGGCTGTCGGCGGTCCGCAAGAGCGTTTGCTGGACGGCGACGCCGACCTGATCCTGCACCGCGTGGACAAGCGCGATCCGCGCATTGAATGGCTGGACCTGGCCAGGGTGCCGTTCATTCCGGTCGCGGCGCCCGGCTACCTGCCCGACGCCGGCGCAAAAGGCATCGACCCGCGCGCGCTGCGCGGCTACACGCAGTGCGTCATGCGCGACACCGCCCGGCATACTCCGTCGCCCGACTATTTCATGATCGACGGTGCGCCGCAGTGCACGGTGCCCGACCAGCTCATGAAGAAAGAGATCATCCTGCAGGGGATGGGCTGGGGACACCTGCCGCGCTTTCTGGTCGAAGAAGAATTGCGCGACGGCCGTCTGCGCTCCATCGCCGGCCGCCGCCTGCCGGGCAGCACCGAAGAACTGGTGGCGGCGCGCCGAACCGACCGGCCCCACGGACCCGTGCTGGCCCGGCTGTGGGGGCTGCTTCAGCAGGAAGCGAGCGGCTTTTCAACGCGCTGACCGGACGCGCGCGCCAGCCCGCGCTCTTAAGCCCAGGCGAAGTCTCACCTCCGGATTCCAGAATAGGCATTTGACCGTGCCGCGCCCACACTCATGTTCACAAGTTGACCAATCCATGGTCACGCACGGAGACAAGCATGAGTTGCGCGCATCGCTGGCTGGCGGCCGGCGCGATGGCCATCGCCATCGCGAACCCGGCGCAGGCGGCCTGGCCTGAACGGCCCATCACTCTCATCATTCCCGCCGCGCCCGGCGGCACCACCGACATCTCGGCGCGCCTGATCGCGGACAAGCTGTCCGCCAGGCTCGGACAGCAGGTCGTCGTGGAAAACCGCGCCGGCGCGGCAGGCATCATCGGCGCGCAGGCGCTGGCGCGCGCCAAGCCCGACGGCTACACGCTGCTGATGGGCAACATCGGCCCCAACGCCATCAACTACGCGCTCTACAAGACGCTGCCCTACAAGCCGTCCGACTTCGCGCCGGTGACGCTGGTGATCTCGGTGCCCAACGTGCTGGTCGTGAACGAAGCCTCGCCGGCGCGCTCGGTGAACGACCTGCTGGCGCAGGCCAGGCGGGATCCGGCCAAGGTGTCCTTCGGCAGCTCGGGCGCGGGCCAGTCCCCGCACCTGTCCGCCGAACTGTTCAAGCAGCGCGCGGACATCGCCGGCACCCATGTCGCCTACAAGGGCGCGGGCCCCGCCGTGGCCGCGCTGCTGGGCCAGCAGTTCACCTTCATGATCGACAACCTGCCCAGCTCCATGCCGTATATCCAGTCCGGAAAGCTGCGCGCGCTGGCCGTCACCAGCGACAAGCGCCTGGCCGAATTGCCCGACGTGCCCACGATGGCCGAGGCCGGCGTGAAGGACATGGTGGTCACCGCGTGGTTCGGCCTGGTCGCGCCCGCGGGCACGCCGCCGGAAGCGATCGACAAGCTGTACGCCGCCACGCGCGACGTCGTGCGCAGCCCGGAGATCAGCGAACGCTTCCGGGCCATGGGCGGGCAGGCCGGCGGCAACACGCCCGCCGAATTCGCTGCCTTCATCGACCAGGAACGTGCCCGCTGGAAAGCCATCGTGGACGCGGCGGGCCTTGTGCAGGAGCAATAATTGATCGACAAGATACAGGCATCCCTGAAGCAGGCCGTAGCGGTGATACCGGACGGCGCATCGGTGCTGGTGGGCGGTTTCGGCGAAGCGGGCGTGCCCTATGAACTGCTGCAATGCCTGGCGGAATCGGGGCAGCGCAACCTCACCATCATCTCCAACAACGCCGGCACGTTCGATCGCGGCATCGCCGCCCTCCTGATACGCAAGCAGGTTAGGAAGATCATCTGCTCGCATCCCCGCCCGCCCAATTCTGAAGCCTTTGCCCGGGCCTATCGCGCCGGCGAGGTCGAACTGGAATGCGTGCCTCAGGGCACCCTGGCGGAACGGCTGCGCGCCGCCGGCGCGGGCCTGGGGCCGTTCTACACGCCTACCGGCTACGGCACCGAACTGGCGCAGGGCCGGCGCCAGGAAGTCATCGACGGTATCGGCTATGTGCTTGAGCAGCCCTTGCGGGCCGACTACGCGCTGATACGCGCACACCTGGGCGACCGCTGGGGCAACCTGATGTACCGGCACGCCGCGCGCAACTTCAACCCGGTGATGTGCATGGCGGCGGGCCACGCAATCGCGCAGGTCGACGAGATCGTGCCGCTGGGCGCGCTGGCGCCGGAACAGATCATGACGCAGGGCATCTTCGTGAAGTCCGTGGTGCGGGTGGAGGCCTGACATGCAAGACATCATCGGCTTGACCCGGCAGCAGATCGCACAACTGCTGGCCAGCGATATTCCCGACGGCTCCATCGTCAATCTGGGCATTGGCATGCCGACGCTGGTTGGCGACTACCTGCCGCCCGGCCGCGAAATTCTGCTGCACAGCGAAAACGGCATCCTTGGCATGGGCCCCGCCGCGGCGGGAGAACAGATCGACCCGGACCTCATCAACGCCAGCCGCCAGCCCATCACGCTGTTGCAGGGCGCGTCCATCACGGAACACACCATATCGTTCGCCATGATGCGCGGCGGCCACCTGGACTATGCCGTGCTGGGCGCGTTCCAGGTCTCCGAGCAGGGCGACCTGGCCAACTGGAAAACCGACGCGGCCGACGCGATCCCGGCGGTGGGCGGCGCAATGGACCTGGCCGTCGGCGCCAAACAGGTGCTGGTCACCATGGAGCACCGCGGCCGCGACGGAACGCCCAAGTTGCTCAGGCAATGCACCTATCCGCTGACCGGCAAGGGCGTGGTGTCGCGCATCTACACCGACCTGGCCGTCATCGACGTCGCGCCGGAGGGCCTGTGCGTGCACGCCATGAAGCAGGGCGTCAGCGCAACCTTCCTGCGCTCGGTCACCGATGCGCCGCTGCATTTCCCGCAGACGCCGCGCACCATCGTGCTGGATGGCGCCGGCGTACCCCGCTACGAATGAAGTCTTGCGCCCGATGCCGGGCAAAGGAGTTCCCGATGATCCGCCCGATCCTGGCCGCCCTGTCGGCAGGCCTGCTCAGCCTGGGCGCGGCGCACGCCGCGCAGACCTATCCCGACAAGCCCATCACGCTGCTGATCCCCTATCCACCGGGCGGCAGCGCCGACATGCTGGCGCGCCCGCTGGGCGCGGAGCTGCAGAAAAAGTGGGGCCAGCCGGTGGTGCTGGAATACAAGCCGGGCGCGGGCGGCGCCATCGCCTCTGCTCAATTGGCGCGCGCCAAGCCCGACGGCTACACGCTGCTGATGGTGCTGGCCGCGCACACCATCAACCCCAGCCTGTACCCATCGCTGCCGTACGACACGCGCAAGGATTTCGCGCCGGTATCGCTGGTCGCCACCTTGCCCATGCTCGTGGCCGCGCCGTTGTCCACGCCCGCCAACACCATTCCAGAACTGATCGCCTACGGCAAAAGCCATCCCGGCAAACTCAGCTTCGCCTCGGCCGGCAACGGCAACACCAGCCATCTGGCCGCCGAGATGTTCAAGAACCAGACCGGCGCCGACATGATGCACGTCCCCTACAAAGGCAGCGGCCCGGCAGTCGTCGCCTTGCTGGGCGGCGAGGTGTCGCTGATGTTCGACAGCATTTCCACGTCGCTGCCGCAAGTGCAGGCGGGAAAGCTGAAAGCCATCGCAGTCACCGGCGAACGCCGTTCGCCGCTGCTGCCCGACGTCCCCACCGTCGCGGAAAGCGTGCCCGGCTTCGTGGTGAACGGCTGGTACGGAGTGCTGGCGCCGGCGGGCACGCCAGGGGCGGTGGTGGATACGCTGAGCAAGGGGATTGCAGAGGCGGTATCGACGCCGGCGCTGAAGCAGCAGTTGGCCGGATACGGCTATGAGGTGACAGGCTCCACGCCGGCGGAGTTCGGCGCGCACATCGAGCGGGAATTGGCGGCTTGGAAGCAGGCCGTGGAGGTCTCGGGCGCGAAGGTGAATTGAAGGGGCTTGCTGGGTGGTTGCTGGTTTTCGCTGTTGCGTGCATTAGATCTTCGTAGATGCGTATGTCAGATCTCCGTAGGCCGCCCGACGTCGCGGGCGCCGTGGCTGCTCGCGCCCACGATTGCGGTCCGGAGCGTTCGCTCCGGACTGCCCCGTCGTCATCCTCG